>NZ_CP012946.1:2374904-3049872 GCF_001402875.1 Blastochloris viridis
ACCGGCGTCAAACTCGCCTCGGGCGAGACCATCGCCGCCGACGTCGTGGTGTCCAACGCCGATTCCGCCTTCACCTATGGCCGCCTCTTGCCCTCCCACGCCTGCCGGCGCTGGAACGCCAGGAAGCTCGACCGCGCGCGCTACTCGATGAGCGTGTTCCTCTGGTATTTCGGAACGAGCCGCCAATGGCCCGAGGTGCCGCATCATACGATCCTGATGGGGCCGCGCTATCGCGAGCTGATCCGGGACATTTTCGTGAAGAAGGTGCTAGCGCCCGACTTCAGCCTCTATCTCCATCGGCCCACCGCCACTGACCCCTCGATGGCGCCCGCCGGATGCGACAGCTTCTATGTCCTGTCGCCGGTGCCCAATCTGCAGGGCGACGCCGATTGGACAAAAGTCGCCGAGCCCTACCGTCGCGCCATCGAGGACAAGCTCGACACCATGCTGCTGCCCGGGCTGAAAGGGTCGGTGGTAACCTCGCGCGTGGTGACGCCGCTGCATTTCCGCGACACCTTGCTGTCGCCGCACGGCGCCGGTTTCGGGCTCGAGCCGGTGCTGACGCAAAGTGTGTATTTCAGGCCGCACAATTGCAGCGAAGATATTGACGGCCTCTATCTCGTCGGAGCCGGCACTCATCCCGGCGCAGGTCTGCCAGCGGTGCTCGCCTCGGCGAAAATTCTCGACAAGGTGGTGCCTGATGCAAGGCAGCTTGCCCGGCTCTAAACAGAAGCCGCGCGCGCAGCGCGCCACGGCGCCGGGCCGTCCGACGTCCAAGGCAGGCAGGCCGCGGCGGAGACCTCGCGCCGTCGTCCCGGACAAGCGGCGAAGCCGCGCGATCCGGGACCTATGATCCGGTTTCCGGGAGATCCCTTCGGGATCCCGGAAACAAGTTCGCGAAAATCCCTTTGCAAAGAAGGGGATTTTCGGCGACTGGAATACGGTTCTCCGGCCTGATACGATTTCCGTTTGATCAGCTCGGCTCTTCCTTCCCTCTCCCCTTGCGGGAGAGGGTGCCGAGCGATCGTAAAGATCGCGAGGCGGGTGAGGGGGCCTGCGCGCAGAAGGCTGACATACCCCTCACCCGGCTCGGATTTCGCTTCGCTCATCCTCGCCACCCTCTCCCGCAAGGGGAGAGGGAAAAGACGCGCCCCCGACCAACGGCCATTCCGAGCCGATCAGCCGGAAACCGTATGATCGGCTGGATTTCGCTCGATCTCCCGGAAATCGTATCAGTGCATGACGACCGACGTCGCGGCGTCTGCCAGCACCATCGGCTCGGCGGCGGCGGCCGTGTTCTCGGCGCGCGCCAGATAACGCACGCACTGCCTCTCGCGGTCATAGCCGAGCAGGACGCCGAGCATGAAATCGTGCTCGGCCGACAACTGGCATAGCGGCCCGGCCATAAAGCGCCGCACCGCCATCACCGCCGGCTGGCAGCCGAACACCACATTGACCCGGTCCGGGCACGCCTCATGAACGTGATGGGCGATGCCCGCCGCGGCAAGGCGCGCGATCACCGCCCCCGCCGCGTCGGCGGTCATGGTCATCATCGCCAGCGGCCGCAGCCCCTTCGAGAGCTCATAGAGGTGGTGATTGAAGATCTGCAGCGCCGCGCTGCTCAGACCAGCCGGCTGACCCATTCGGTGATCCTCTTCTCGGTCTTGGAGGACTGGGTGTCCTGGTCGAGGGCAAGGCCGACGAAACGGCCATCGCGTTCGGCCTTGGAGGCGGTATAGTCGTAGCCGGCGGTGTCGGTGAAGCCGACCACGATCGCACCGCGCTCGACGACGTGCTCATAGAGAATGCCCATGGCGTCGACGAAGCTCTCGGGGTAGCCGATCTGGTCGCCGGTACCGAACAGCGCCACCTTCTTGCCGGCGAGGCTCGCTTTGGCCAACTTGTCGATATTGGCTTCCCAATCCACCTGCAGATCGCCGGCGCCGTAAGTCGGCGCGCCGAGGATGAGCAGGGTGCAATTCTCGAAGTCAGCGGCCGTCGCCGACTTGATGTCGATCGCCCGGCCATGCGTGTGCTTTGCGATCCGCGAGGCGACCGCCTTGGTTGCTCCGCCATCGGAGCCGAAAATTACGTTCACGCTCATCTGTCGAGGTTTTCAATCGTCCATGAGGAGGAAAAAGAGACTCGCTCGGAGGTTGGCCCGCCCGTGTCCCAGGTGAAACCGCAGCGGGCTAACCCTATTGCTGTTGCGATTGCGTTTCAATTTCAAAAAAGCGGCGACCTGAGTAAATTTCGTCCAACGCACTTTCTTTGTATAATATTTCAAATGTAGATCGAGCGGCCCCAGCCAAGCGTGGAACGTTCCGGCACGCAAGCGCCCGTTGTCACGCCTCACCGCGGCGGCGAATGTCTGTCACGCCGGCAGAAATTTCGGCGGAGACCGGCGCGTCGCCTCCGACACCGGAAGCGACATCTTACAATAGTTCAAAACGACGGATTCGGAGGTCATCTGAAATCCGGCCGCCCAGGCCGGAGTTTCGGTCAATGTCCGGCAAGCCGCGGGACCGCGCGGAAATCGAGCGACACGGGATGGCCGGCCATCCGCCTTGCGGACGCGATCAGCCGGAACACCGGTCGGACGCATAACGGCGCGGTGCCGCGGCCCAAGGGCGGACGCCTCGGCCGGCGCCGTTGGCATTACTTGATCAGCTTGGTGGCCGGATCGGAGGCGTGAAGCGCGAGCAGGTTGATCCCAAGCGGGTAGACGTTGTAGCCAAACTCGCTGACGAACGCGGCAAGCTCGCCCTCGTTGGCCTTGATCTTCTCGATGATGAGTTGAGGCTTGAACGCCTCGAGGGATTTGCGGGCGCCCTTCAGCGCCTCCAGTTCCATGCCCTCGATGTCGATTTTGATGAAGTCGAGCCGCTGCAATCCCAGCGCATCGATCGGCATCATCCGCGTCTCGATCGTGCCACTGTCGGAATAGTCGATGTTCTGGCCGATGAACTCGTTGGTGTCGGTCTTGCGGATTTCCAGGCTGCCGAAGCTCGAGGCCACCAGATAGTTGGGCTTGGGCACGCGGATCGTGCCGATGTTCTCGCCCACCGCCGCCCACAGCGCGCGGGCGTTGAAGCAATTGTTGAGGGCAATATTGCCCGCCAGCGCGTAGAACACACGCTCCTGGGCCTCGAACGCGATCACCTCGCCCCAGCCGTACATGGCGCGGGCCCACTCGATGGTGTGGACGCCGACATTGGCACCGCAGTCGATGGCCACCACGCCATCGCCGAAATTCTCGCGGCGGGTGCGCAGCAGCTGCAGCGCGAGGTCGACCTCGTCGGGATCGAACGCCGAGCGATTGAGCAGTTGAAAGCCGACGCCGTAACCACCGGCGTTGGTGATCCGATAGTCGTGTCGGTTCACCAGCATGGTGCCGTGATTGGTGGAGACGGCCACGAAGGCGATCGGGCGCTGCGGGAACGGCGACATGATGCACAACCGACGGTGTTGCGGTGAAAGGTCTGCGGCCGGAACCGCCTCGCAGACGCTCGGGCGGCGGCGGCCGGTCGGTTCGCTCGTGCGGAAGTTATACGTGAAACCGGTCAGGTTCAGGCGGTTTGATAGAAAATTCGTTTCAAACTGGCCGTTCCCGGCCGCTCAAACTGGCGCGGTCCTGGCCGCGCCGCCCAGGCGAGGCGGTGTTTTGGCGCCTGAACTGGCCCGGTGCTCCGTATCAGAAACGTGCGCCGAAGCAGGAGTCATCGAGCTGCGCAGCCGGCCGGCCGATCGGGGCCTGTGTGCTCGATGCTCGAAGCGACGGCGGCTGAAGTCGGGGGACGCCCCGCAATCGCGGATGGCGGCTGGGAATGACACCGAACAACGATCGCACAGGCACCCTCCCCCAGCCGTCTGCCGCCTCGGGCGCGGACCTCGCCGCCCTCGCCCGTGCCTGCGTGGCGAACCCGGCCGACGCCGCAGCGTTCGCTAGTATGGCCGCGCACGTTGCCGCTGCGGCAACGCCGGAACTCGCGGCGGCGACCGTCGGCACGGTGGCCACACTGTGGCCTGACAACCCCAACCTGTTCGTGTCGCTCGGCTTGGCGGCGATCTACCAGGAGCACGCCCGCGACGCCGTCGCGGTGTTCCGGTCGGCGCTCCAGCGTATGCCGCAAGCGCCGCAGCTTTATGCCGGCCTCGGCCTTGCGCTGATGAAGAACGGCGAGCTGGACGAGGCGATCGCGACCTACGGAACCGCCGCGACACTCGCCCCGGCCCGCGCCGTGGAATGGCTCGCCGAGGCCAATCACGAGATGGCGCTGGTGCTGCGCAGCCGCGGCCAATTCCAGGCCGCCGCCGCCGCCATCGAACAGGCGCTGGCGCTGCGCCCGGACTGGCCCGACGCGCACTGCAATCTCGGCCTCGTCTACCGGGCGGACGAGCGCCTCGACGAGGCGATCCGCTGCTACCGTCGCGCAATCGAGCTCGATCCTTGCCACGTCATCGCCCATTCCAACCTCGGCTCCGCGCTTCGCGAGGCCGGGCGGCCCGAAGAGGCGATGGCCGTGCTGCACCGCGCCATCGAACTCGCGCCGGACGGGATGGAAGGCTACGGCAATCTCGCCAATGTCATGCAGGGGCTCGGACGGATCGACGACGCCCGCGCGCTGCTGGACAGGGCGATTTCCTGCCGTCCGGACCACCCCAAGCATGCGCTGGCGCGCTTCAACCGCGCCCTGCTGATCATGCTCGACGGCGACCTCGCGCGCGGCTTTGCCGAGTACGAATGGCGGCGCAACGGCGGCCAGCCGGCCTTCGTCAAACGGAGCTTCGCGACGCAGGAATGGCAGGGCGAAGCGCTCGCCGGCCGCACCATCCTGCTTTACGCCGAGCAGGGGCTCGGCGACACCATCCAGTTCTGCCGCTACGTGCCGATGGTCGAAGCGCTGGGAGCGCGCATCGTGCTGCAGGTTCACGCCGGGCTGGTTTCGCTGGTTGCGGCCGCCTTCCCGGCCGCCGTCGTCGTCGCCAATGGCGAGCCGCTGCCGCCGTTCGACTGCCACTTCCCGCTGATGAGCCTGGCCTGGCGGTTCGGCACCACGCTCGACACCGTTCCGGCCGAGGTGCCCTACCTCGCCGTCGATCCGGCCAAGCGCGCGGCGTGGCAGGCACGGCTGAGCGGCGCCGACGGCCTCAAGGTCGGGCTGGTGTGGGCGGGAAACGCGAAGACCAAGCACGACCGCCAGCGCTCGCTGGCCGCCGCCGCGCTGCTGCCGCACCTGCCGCGCGCGGGCGTGTCGCTGTTCAGCCTGCAGAAGGACTGCCGGCCCGGCGACGAGGCGGCGCTCGCCGCCTTCGGCGGCCCTGTCACCGACCTGGCGCCGCTGCTGGGCGACTTCTCCGACACCGCCGCGGCGGTGTCCGCACTCGACCTGGTGATCTCGGTCGACAGCGCGGTCGCGCACCTCGCCGGCGCGCTGGCACGGCCGACCTGGGTGCTGCTGCCCTACGCGCTCGACTGGCGCTGGCTGCGCGAGCGCGCCGACAGCCCGTGGTACCCCACCGTTCGGCTGTTCCGCCAGCATGCGGCGGGCGACTGGTCGGATGTGCTGGCGAAGGCCGGCGCGGCGCTGCACGCGGCGGCGCGTCAAGGCGCGGTGCCGCCATTCGTCCGTTACGCGCCGCCCGACGCGCCCGCAGGCATGGAGGTCGCATCCGCCGCCTGACGATCCGTCGCGCTACGCCGCAAGCGGCCGCGGCGCGGCAACACGCCGGAAGCCGGATGACAGACATGAAAGATGAGCCGGAAGATGGACGCATCGTTCGTTGAGAAATGGCAGGGGCTGCGCGTCGTCGTTGTGGGCGATGTCATGCTCGACCGGTTCATCTACGGTCAGGTCGAACGGATTTCGCCCGAGGCGCCGATCCCGATCCTCCATTTCCAGTCCGAGAAGGCGATGCTCGGCGGCGCCGCCAACGTCGCGCGCAATGTCGTCGCGCTGGGCGGCCGCGCGGTGCTGATCGGCGCACTCGGCCAGGACGACGGCGGCGACCTGATCGCCAACAAGCTCACGGTGCAGGAGGGCATCGACGGCAGCTTCGTGCGCATCGCCGGCCACCCCACCACGCTCAAGACCCGCTACGTCTCCGGCATCCACCAGATCATGCGGCTCGACGTCGAGCGCCGGCTGGCGCTCGATATCGCGACGGCCGACGACATCTGCGCCCGGTTCGCCGCCGTGGTCGGCGATGCCGACGCGGTGGTGCTGTCCGACTACGACAAGGGCGTGCTGTCGCGCGAGGTGATCCGCCGCATCGTCGGCCTGGCGCGCAGCCGGGGCGTTCCGATCGTGGTCGACCCCAAGGTGCGCGACATCGACCGCTATGCCGGCGCCACGGTGCTGACGCCGAACGCCGCCGAGGCCGCCATGATCACCGGACTCGACTGCCGACAGGACGACAGTGCCGGCATTGCCGCCCGGCGGCTGTGCGAACTGGCCGCGGTCGAGACCGTGGTCGTCACCCGCGGCGCCCAGGGCATGACGATCTGGGACCCCGCCAACCGGCCGGCCGGGCCGACCACCATCGCCACCGCCGCCTCGGAGGTGTTCGACGTGTCCGGCGCCGGCGATACCGTGGTCGCCGCGCTGGCACTGGCGCTCGCCAACGGCGCCTCGGTGACCGACAGCGCTAGCATCGCCAATGTCGCGGCCGGCATCGCCGTCGGCAAGCGCGGCACCGCGGTGGTGCGCGCACGCGAGTTGGCCAAGGCGCTCAAGGGCATCAGCGGCAGCGATCTGAAGATCGTGTCGAACACGGAGGCCGCCGTCACCGTCGCCGACTGGAAGGCGCACGGCCTGCGGGTCGGCTTCACCAATGGCTGCTTCGACCTGATCCACCCCGGCCACATCGAGTTGCTGTGGCGCGCCCGCGCGGCTTGCGACCGGCTGGTGGTCGCGCTCAACACCGACGCCTCGGTGCGCCGCCTCAAGGGCAGCAGCCGCCCGGTCCAGCGCGAGTGGGCGCGCTCGGTGGTGATGGCCGCGATCAACCACGTCGACCTCGTCACGCTGTTCGACGAGGACACCCCGCTGGAGCTGATCCAGAGCCTGAAGCCGGACTGCCTGATCAAAGGCGCCGACTACACCATCGACAATGTGGTGGGCGCCGATTTCGTCCGCACCTACGGCGGCCAGGTGCTGCTGGTGCCGCTGGAGGATGGCCACAGCACCACCTCGATCATCAGCCGCGCCAACGTCGGGGCGGCGGCATGACCGCGCCAGCCCAACCGCGCCTCGCGCTGCTCGACCGCGACGGCACCATCATCATCGACCGCGGCTACCTCGCCGACCCTTCCGGCATCGCGTTCGCCCCCGGAGCGCTGGCCGGCCTCCGCCTTTTGCGCGACGCCGGCTTCACGCTGGCGCTGGTCACCAACCAATCCGGCATCGCCCGCGGCTATTTCGACGAGGCGACGCTGGCGGCGATCCACCGCCGCCTCGAAGCCCTGCTGGCGGCCGAGGGACTGCACCTCGGCGCGGTCTACCACTGCCCGCACGGCCCGGACGATGGCTGCGCCTGCCGAAAGCCGGCGCCGGGCCTACTGACCGCAGCGATGCGCGACCTCGGCTTTGCGCCGGACGAGGCAGTGATGATCGGCGACAGCTGCGGCGACATGGCTGCGGCGGCTGCCGCCGGCATCGAGGGCATCCGCATCGGGCCGGGGGCCGCGCCTGATTTCCTCGACGCCGCGCAGCGCGCCATCGGCCACTTCGCGCGCCGGCGGGCGGCCTGATAGCATCGGCGGCAGCAGCCAGCCACCGCAGATTCCCTTCAACCGCGAGCGCTGAGCGATGGCCTTGACGCAACCGGTCCGCAACGACCGCCCTGCCGATCCCGCCCTCGCCGCGGCAACGCGGCAGGCGGGCCGCTGGCTGCGCGAAGCGGCGCTGCCGCTGTGGGCCAGCCGCGGCTTCGACCCCCACCGCGACGCATTCGAAGAACAGCTTCATTTCACCGGCGAGCCAGTTGCGGGCGTGCCGCGGCGGACCATGGTGCAGGCCCGCCAGATCGCGGTGTTCGCCGCCGCCGCGCTGTCCGGCCGCTTTCCTGGCGCCAACCTCGCACTGCGGGCGGCGCAGCGCTGGGTGCGCGCCCATCTCGCCAGCGACGGCCGGCCGGGGTGGGTGTTCTCGGTCGACCGCGACGGCGGCGTGGTCGACGGCCGCCGCGACCTCTACGCCCATGCCTTCGCCCTGTTCGCGCTGGCATTGGTGATGCGGCTCCAGCGCGACCGCGCGTTCGACGACGCGCTGGCGGCCACGCTCGACATCGTCGACGGCGCCTTCGCCGATCCTGCCGCCAGCGGCTACTGGGACTGCCTGCCGCGGCAGGACCGGCTGCGCCGCCAGAACCCGCACATGCACCTGTTCGAGGCGTTCCTGGCGTTGTGGCAGACCACGCAGCGCGACGACATGCTGGCACGCTGCCGCCGCCTGCAGCAGCTGGCGCTGCGGCGCTTCCTCGACCCCGACCGCGGCGCGCTGCGCGAGCAGTTCGACGATCGCTGGACGGTGCACCCCGCCCCCGGCCAGGGCGCCGTCGAGCCGGGCCACCTGTTTGAGTGGGCGTGGCTGCTGCGCCGCTACGAGCACGCCAGCGGTGAGGACCAGACCGCGCCGGTGACGGCGATGCTCGACTTCGCGATCCGGGCCGGGCTCGACGCCGGCCGCGGCCGCATCGTCGACGAGATCGGCGAGAGCGGCGAACTCCGCGCCCGCTCCAGCCGCTCGTGGCCGCACACCGAGGCGCTCAAGGCGCTGGCCGCCGAGGCAGGCCGCGGCAACCTGTTCCACCGCCAGTTGATCGCTCCGATCGGCCATCGGCTGATGACGGTCCATTGCCGGCCGGATCTCAAAGGCGGCTGGATCGACCACGTCGACGCCGACGACCGGCCGATCAGCACGATCATGCCGGCCAGCACGCTCTACCACCTCTATTTCGGCATTTCGGCACTCGAAGAGCTGCCGTGATGCGGCGGCCGGAATACGAAACTCCGGCCTGAGCGGCCAGATTTCCGATGACGCCGGCGGCTCCGGCATACGGAACCGCCGGCGCCACCGATCAGTGCGAGAACAGCACCGGCAACGTCATGTGGCGCAGCACGTAACGGGTGCCCGAGCCGCGGCCGGTGAACGAGAAGCCGGTGTTGTCGAACGCGCCGATCACCAGCAGGTCGGCGGCGTGGTCGGCGGCCTGGTTGAGCAGCGTGTCCATCAGCCTGATCTCGTCGACGACGACGCTCTGGAAGCGGGCGGCGACGCCGCGGGCGGACAGCTGGGCGAGAACCATGTCGGCGAACTCGTCGACCGGCTCGTTGGGGCGCCGCGCCCCGACCACCAGCGCGACCGCGCCATGGGCGATCAGCGGCAGCGCATCGTGCAGCGCGCGGGTGGCGCCGCGCGAATGGTGCCAGGCAAACAGCGGCCGCTGGCCGACATCGTCGTAAACGCCGGCGAAAGGCACCATGAGCACCGGCCGGCCACTTTCCAGGATGACCTGCTCCGGCAGATCGATCGGCACCCGCACCCCGTGTTCCGACTGGCCAAGCACCACAAGGTCGAAGGTGCGGGCGATGTCGGTGATGCGGGCGAGGATCTCCTGCTCGCCGCCGCGATTGATCTCAAGAAACGTCGCGCGGTCGCCGAGTTCAGCGGTGGCCGCCTCGAACACCGTCCGCGCCGCCGCGGTGGCGGCAACGTGCTCGGCGCTCGGCCAGGTGGCGACGAGGCCGACGCGATAGGCTTCCGACATCTCGGCGAACAGGCCGGTCAGCCGCGCCCCGAACCGCGTCGCCAGGCGAACCGCCAGCGCGAGGCGGACGGCCGTCCGCGGGCTCGAGTCGAGATGCACCACAATGGTGGCGAGTGCCATGGTCCTTCCTCCGGTTCCTGTTCTTGGCGTCGGCTCAGCCGCGCGCTCGCAGTGTCGTCGCAATCGCCGCCAAATGGCGCGGTTTTCACGCCGCGGCGTCGGGCCTGCCCGCACATCATCGAATATTCGATTGCCACGTCAACTTTTTGCCGGCGTCACGATACCGCCATCCGACGAAGGTCGAGGACGCGGTCGCCTGAACAGAAACCGTGCGCACTGCGGTCCACGGCGCCGCGCCGACCGACGTCCAAGGCCGGCCGGCCGCGGCGGAGACCTGGCGCCGTCGTCCCGGACAAGCGGGCAAGCCGCGCAATCGGAGCCATGATCCGCGAGGCTCGCCGTTGTCCGCATCGCCCCTCGCTTTGCGGCATCGCTCGCGGAAACTGAACCAACGGCAGCGGGGCCGGCCGTTGATATGCCGCGTCCGGCCGGCCCGCGCCGCGGGCACCGGTCAGCGCACGAACAGGTCCGGCAGCAGCGACTGGGCGGGATCGACCGCATAGGCGGAGAAGTCGGTGACGCCCTCCTGCGCCAGCACCCCTTCGTCGAGGAAGAAGTTTCCAGAGCACTCGCGCGCCGGACGGGTGAGGATGGCGTGGGCGGCGTCGGCCACGATGGCGGGGGTGCGGCAGCGCCCCGGCTCGATCAGGCCGCCCAGCATGGCCAGCGCCGCGGTGTCGATGACGGTGCGCGGCCACAGCGCATTCGCCGCGATGCCGCTGTCGCGGAACTCTTCCGCCCAGCCCAGCACGCACAGGCTCATGCTCATCTTGGCGATGGTGTAGGCGACGTGGCCGCCGTACCACTCCGGATCAAGCGAGGGCGGCGGCGACAGCGTCAGGATGTGCGGGTTCTGAGCCCTGCGCAGCAGCGGCAGACAGGCCTGCGTCACCGCAAAGGTGCCGCGCAGGTTCACCGACATCATCAGGTCGAACCGCTTCATCGGCGTGTCCGGCGTGCCGGTCAGGCTGATGGCGCTGGCGTTGTTGACGACGATGTCGATGACGCCGAACACCTCGTCGACGCGGTCGACCGCGTCAGCAACCGACACCTCGTCGCGAATGTCGACCGCCAGAGGCAGCGCCTTGCCGCCCGCCGCCTCGATCTCGGCGGCAGCGCTGAAGATGGTGCCGGGCAGCCTGGGATGCGGCTCGGCGGTCTTGGCGGCGATCACGACATTGGCACCGTCGCGCGCCGCGCGCAGCGCGATCGCCTTGCCGATGCCGCGGCTGGCGCCGGTGATGAACAGGGTCTTTCCACTCAAGCTGCGCATGACCTTGATGCCTCATCTACGCGTCGTCCTTGGGCGCGGCATTCGCCGCAACCCAAGGACCCATGATCCGCAGTCCCCCGCCACGATCCGCGTCCTTTGACGTCGCGGATCATGGGTTCCCGATCGCGCGCCTGCGGCGCTTGTCGGGAACGACCGCATCGAACGTTGAAGATACGCCTCACCGCGCCTCCATCTCGCGCCAGGACGACACCGAGGCCGCCACCCAGGCCGGCAGCGCCGGCACCTCGCCGGCAAAGCCCGCCGCGGCGGCGATCTCGGCCGGCGCAACGACGCCGTCGCTGGCGACGAAGGCACCGCGCACCACCGCCTGGCAGGCCAGGACGCCGCCCACCTCGATGGCGTGTTCGATGTAGAGCCACTTGTCGTCCCAGGCGAGCAGCCTGCTGGTGAGCGTGAACGGCTGAAACGGCTTGAGCGAGCGGCGGAACCGCACCATGCAGCCGCCCAGCACCGGCTGCCAGCGCTGGTGCAGCACCTGCCGCCACATCCCGGTGCGGATGATGAGGTCGAGCCGCCCGAGGTCCATCAGCGCGAGGTAGCGCGCGTTGTTCATGTGGACGTTGAGGTCGAGATCGGTCGGCAGCACGCGAAAGCGCAGCACCGACCGGTCGACCAACGCCAGCCGGGAGCGGAAACAGGCCGCGACCAGCACCCGGATCATTCGCAGCCAGAGCATGGCCTGTCTTCCTTTTCCGCGACGCAGCCGAGAGGTCGCGAGCAACGCGAGCGGGTGAGCGGCAAACAAGCCGCCCAAACCTCGCGTCAGAATGCGGCATCGTCGAATGCCATCATCGATTTTCCGCCCGCCATGATGGCCGAGAACCGCGCTCCGGTTTCGGGCAGCACGCGGTCGGCGAAGAAGCGCGCGGTGGCGATCTTGGCCTTGTAGAAGCCGTCGGAATCCTCGCCCTGCTTGGCCAGCGCCGCCTCGGCCATGCGCGCCCACATGAAGCCAAGCGCGGTGAGGCCGAACAGGCGGAGATAGTCGGTCGCCGCCGCGCCCGCCTCGTCGGGATTGGCAAGCCCGGTGCGCGCCACTTGAGCCGTCGCCTGCTGCAGCCGCACGAACGCCTTTGCGAGCGGCTGCACGAACTCGCCCAGCGTCTCGTCCTCGATCTTGGCCTCGATATAGGCCGCGACCGGGTGGAAGAACCGCCGCAGCGAGCGGCCGGCATTGGCCGGCAGCTTGCGGCCGACCAGGTCGAGCGCCTGGATGCCGTTGGTGCCCTCGTAAATCTGGGCGATGCGGCAGTCGCGCACGTACTGCTCCATGCCGTGCTCGCGAATGTAGCCGTGGCCGCCGAACACCTGCATGCCGAGATTGGTGGCGTCAAAGCCGAGGTCGGTGAACAGCGCCTTGACGATCGGCGTCATCAGCGCCACGAACTCCTCGGCCTCCTCGCGCACCACAGGGTCGGGGTGATGGGTCTGCACGTCGAGCTGGTTGGCCGTCCACGCCGCCAGCGCCCGGCAGCCCTCGACATAGGCACGATGCGTCAACAGCATGCGCCGCACGTCGGGGTGGACGATGATCGGATCGGCCGATTTGTCGGGATATTTGGCGCCGGTCAGCGCCCTGCCCTGCAACCGGTCGCGGGCATAGGCCACCGCGCCCTGATAGGACGCCGCGGCAAGGCCGAGGCCCTGAATGCCGACCGACAGCCGCTCGGCATTCATCATCGCGAACATCGCGCGCATGCCCTTGTGCGGCTCGCCGACCAGCCAGCCGGTGGCGTCGTCGAAATTGAGCACGCAGGTTGCCGACGCCTTGATGCCCATCTTGTGCTCGATGGCGCCGCAGCTGACGCCGTTGCGCGGCCCAAGCGTGCCGTCGTCCTTCACCAGGAATTTCGGCACCACGAACAGGCTGATGCCCTTGGTGCCCTTCGGCGCATCCGGCAGGCGCGCCAGCACGAGATGAATGATATTTTCGGTGAGGTCGTGCTCGCCGGCGGAGATGAAGATCTTGGTGCCGGAGAGCGCATAGGAGCCGTCGCCGCGCGGCACCGCCTTGGTGCGCAGCAGGCCGAGGTCGGTGCCGCAATGCGGCTCGGTGAGGCACATGGTGCCGGCCCAGGTGCCATCGACCAACTTGGGCAGGTACGTCTGCTTCAGCTCGTCGCTGCCGTGGCCGTGCAGCGCGACATAGGCGCCGTGGCTGAGGCCGGGATACATGCCGAACGACAAATTGGCCGAGCAGATCATCTCCTCGACCAGCACATTGACCATTTTCGGCAGGCCTTGGCCACCATAGGCGGGATCGCAGGCGATCGAGGTCCAGCCGCCTTCGCGGAAGGTCTGGTAGGCCTCGATGAAGCCGTTCGGCGTGCGCACCACGCCGTTCTCGAAGGTGCAGCCTTCCTCGTCGCCGGAGCGGTTGAGCGGATGCAGCACGCCTTCGCAGACTTTCGCGGCTTCCTCCAGCACCGGGTCGATGAGGTCGGGAGTGAAGTCCTCATAGCCCGGCAGCTTGGAAAGCTCGGCGCCGTCCATCAGCTCGTAGAGCACGAAGCGCATGTCGCGCAGGGGAGCCCGGTAGTCGACCATCGTTGCGTTCCTGATCTCGTCGTTCCGATCCATTCGTCATGCCCGCGCTTGGCGCGGGCATCCACGTCTTCACTCCGTGTCAAGTCGTGGATGGCCGGGACAAGCCCGGCCATGACGACGTGGCGCACGCCGCCCGTTTCCTTCTGGCGCCGCCTCAATTGCGCAGCGGCTTGCCGGTGAGCAGCATGGATTCGACCCGCGCCAGCGTGCCAGGCTGGCGCACCAGCCGCATGAAAGAGGTGCGTTCGAGTTCGAGCAGGGCGTCCTCGTCGAGCGTCTTGAGGATGTCGGTGTCGCCGCCCGACAGCACCTCGGCGAGCGCGCCGGACACCACCTCGTCGTATGGCGTCGCCTTGCCGAGCCGGCGGAAGCCCGCGACCGCCATGTCCATGGCGACTCGCGCGGCCGGGCCCGGCAGCGCGAAGGTCGGCGGCTCGGGCGGCTTATAATTCTCGACCATTGCGAGGGCGCGGGCCTTGGCGTCGGCCAGCAGGCGGTTGCGGTTCATGGTGATGCCGTCACCGGGGCGCAGATAGAGCAACTCCTTGGCGTCGGCCGCCGACTTGGCGACGGTGGCGACGCTGACGGTCTCGAACACTTTCGCGATCGCCGGCATCGGACCCTTCGGCAGCTTGGGATTGGCCTGCCAGCGGTGCAGCATCTCCTTGCAGCCGCCCCACGCCGGCACCAGCCCGACGCCGACTTCGACCAGCCCCATATAGGTCTCGGCGTGGGCTTGCACGGCGTCGCAGTGCAGCAGAATCTCGCAGCCGCCGCCGAGCGCCATGCCGGACGGCGCACCCACCACCGGAAACGGCGCGTACTTCATGGCGCGGTAGGTGTCCTGCCCGGCCGACACCAAAGACTCGATCTCGCTCCACGCTGCGATGTTGCCGGCGAACAGCGCGAGCCCCAGATTGGCGCCGACCGAGAAGTTGGAGCCCTCGTTGTAGATCACCAGCGCCTTGAAGTCCTTCTTCACCCGGCGGATGGATTTGGCCAGCATCTCCATCACGTCGGCGTCGAGCGAGTTCATTTTCGAGGTGAACTCGAAGCAGGCGACGCCGTCGCCGATGTCCCACAGCGCGGCGGAGCCGTTGTTCAGCACCGGCTGGCTGTTCAGCTTGATGTCCTCCAGCAGCAACACGCCTGCCGGCCGGACGATGTCGTGATAGAGGCCGTCCTGGCCCAACGCCTGCCGGCGGCCATTCTCGACGCGGTAGAAACCGTGGCCGACCGCGCGCGCCAGCGCGTCCGGCACCGCCCGGCCCTCCGCTTTGAGGCGATCGGAGAACCAGCCGGCGCCAAGCCGGTCGATCAGCTCGAACGGGCCGAATTTCCAATTGTAGCCGAGCCGCATTGCTTCATCGATGGATTCGATGTCGTCGGCGGCGTCGCCTACGAGGCTGGCGGCATAAGCGAGAGTCGCGCTCAGCACTCGCCACGCATAGGCGCCGTGTGCGCTGTCGTGGGTGATGAGCTTATTGAGCGAGCGCCCGCCGTCAGCGATCGCCGCAACGTCGGCCTTGCGCGCGAGCCGATATTCGCCGCTCAAAAGGTCGAGCGCTTCCTTGCGCTTTCCCGCCTCGCGATTGATGCGGTAGAAGCCGCCCTTGCCCTTGCGCCCGGTGTAGCCGGTGGCGATCAGCTTCTCCACCACCGGCAGCGGCCGGTTGTAGCCGTGGAACGGATCGTCCTTCGGCAGCGCCGCGGCGAGCGAGGCATTGACGTGCGGCATCAGGTCGAGCCCGACCAGATCGAGCAGGCCGAACACGCCGGTTTTCGGAATGCCCATCGGCTTGCCGATGATGGCGTCGACATCCTCGACCGCGAGGCCGCGGTCGAATGCCTCCACCACCGCCGCCTGTAGCCAGTAGACGCCGAGGCGGTTGGCGATGAAGCCGGGGCGATCCTTGCAGCGCACCACGCTCTTGCCGAGGCGGAGATCGGCGAAGCGCACGACATCGTCCACCGCGGCGGGCTTGGTCTGCGGGCCGGCTACCACCTCCAGCAGCCGCATGTAGCGCGGCGGATTGAAGAAGTGGGTGATCAGGAAGTCGGCGGCAAAGCGCGGCGGCAGCCCTTCGGTGAGCTTAGCCAGCGGCAGCGTCGAGGTGTTGGACGACACCACGCTGCCATCTTTGCGCGTCGCCTCGATGCGGGCGTAGAGCGCCTGCTTGACGTCGAGCCGTTCCGTCACCGCCTCGACGATCCAGTCGGCGTCGCCGACCACGGCGAAATGGTCCTCGATGTTGCCGGGGGTGACCAGCTTCGCCGCCGCCTTGCTCATGAACGGCGCGGGTTCCGCCTTGAGCATGCGCTCGATTGCGCCTTCGGCCAGCGCGCTGCGGCTTTTCGCATCGGAGGGCACGATGTCGAGCAGCGCCACCGGCAAGCCGGCATTGGCAACGTGGGCGGCGATGCCGGCACCCATCACGCCGGCGCCGATCACCACGACCTTGTTGATCTCGGCCATCACACCGCCTCCAGGATGGTGGCGATGCCCTGGCCGCCGCCGATGCATTGGGTTGCCAGCGCGTAACGGCCGTTCTCGCGTTTCAGCAGGCTCGCCGCCTTGCCGACGATGCGCGCGCCGGTGGCGCCAAGGGGGTGGCCGAGGGCAATGGCGCCGCCGTCCGGATTGACCTGCGCCTCCGACAGCTTCAACTCGCGTATGCAGGCGATGGCCTGGCTGGCGAACGCCTCGTTGAGCTCGACGACGTCGAGCTGCTCGACCGTGATGCCGGCGCGCGCCAACGCCTTGCGGGTGGCGCCGACCGGGCCGATGCCCATGATCTCGGGGTCGCAGCCGCACACCGCCACCGCCTTGATGGCGGCCAGGATCGGCAGATCGTGGGCCTTGGCGTAGTCCTCCGAGCACACCAGCACCGCGCTGGCGCCGTCGGTGAGCGGCGAGGAGGTGCCCGCCGTCACCGTGCCGTGCTCGCTGAAGGCGGGCTTGAGGCCGGCCAGCCCCTCCGCCGTGGTTTCGGCGCGGATGCAGCCATCGGCGTCGACGGTCCGGTTGCGCACGGCGATCGGCGCGATTTCGTCCTTGAAGCGGCCGGCGTCGCGCGCGCTCGCGGCCTTGCGGTGCGAGGCCACCGCAAACGCCTCCTGCTGATCGCGCGGAATCGACCAGCGCGACGCCACCGCCTCGGCGGTGTCGCCCATGCTCATGTAGGCCGAGGGCATCTCCTTGGCGAAGGCGGGGTTCGGCAGCGGGTTGAAACCCATCATCGGCACCCGGCTCATGCTCTCGACGCCGGCGCACACGAACGCCTCGCCGGCACCGAGCGCGATCGCGCCGGCGGCGACGTGCACCGAGGTCATCGACGAGCCGCAGAAGCGGTTGAGGGTGGCGGCACCGGTCGACTGGGGCAGGCCGGACATCAGGCCGACGAGGCGCGCGACGTTGAGGCCCTGCTCGCCCTCCGGAAAGGCGCAGCCGAGCAGCACGTCCTCGACGTCCGCGGGCTTGACGCCCGTAGTCTCGACCAGCGCCCGCACCACCTGGGCGGCGAGATCGTCGGAGCGGACCAAAGCGAGGTCGCCCTTCTTGGCCTGGGTAAATGGCGAGCGCAGATAGCCCGCGATGACGACCTTCTTCATCGACGCGTCTCCAGCAATTGGATGTCTTAGGATGCCGCCGTCCAGAGCGGGAGCGTCGAACTGGCGGCGCCCCCGAGCCCTAAACGGCGATGGTGTCTATGCCTTTGCTTTGCAGCACACCGATGCTGACCCGCTCGATGTCGCGCAATTCCTTCAGGCTGATCTGAACGGTGTCCAGTTGCTCCTCGAGCTGGGCGATGCGCTCGCGCACCTTGCCGACCAGCACCTTGAGCTGCTCGACCTGCGTGGTGTCGACGACATACAGATCGAGAAATTCCTTGATATCCTTCAGCGAAAAGCCAAGCCGCTTGCCTCGCAGGATCAGGATCATGCGGGCGCGGTCGCGGTGCGAGTAGATGCGGGTATTGCCCACGCGCTGCGGCGAAATCAGACCCTGGTCCTCGTAAAACCGAATCGTGCGGGGCGTGATTTCCAGCTCCTTCGCCATCTCGGTTATTGAGTAAATCTTGTCCATGACAGAGCTTTTTCCTGCGGGGCTGAAACTTACGTCTACGAGAGAAAACTTCCCTAAACGTAAGTTTGATACCACAAGACAGGGCCGCCGACCTAGCCATCGTTGGCAAACTCCGGTTGGTTTAAAGACTGCGCGCGCTGCCAGCGCGCTCAAGGCAGCTCAGCTCGCCGTGGGGGCGGTGGCGGCCTCCTCCTCCGCCACCAGTTCCTTCTTCGACAGCTTGCCGACCATGGTCTTCGGCAGGCTGGCGCGGATTTCGATCGCCTTTGGCATCTCGATCCGCGACACCTCGCCGGCCAGGAAGGCGCGGAGGTCGGCGGGCGTGGTGGTTTCGCCCTCGCGCAAGGTGACGAAGGCCTTGGGGGCCTGGCCGCGATAGGGGTCGGCAACGCCGATCACCACCGCCTCGGCCACCGAGGAATGGCGGTAGAGCGCCTCCTCGATGACGCGGGGGTAGACGTTGTAGCCGCCGCACAGGATGACGTCCTTGATGCGGTCGACCAGGAACAAATAGCCGTCGGAGTCGCGATAGCCGATGTCGCCGGTGCGCAGCGCGCCGCCGACGAAAACGTCGGTGGTGTCGCCCGGCCGCTGCCAGTAGCCCGCCATCACCTGCGGGCCGCGCACGCACAGCTCGCCTTTCTCGCCCACGCCGAGCAGGCGCGAGGGGTCGGCCGGGTCGCGGATCTCGACCACCGTTTCCGGCAACGGCACGCCGATCGAGCCGGCGCGCGGCGCCTCGTTGAGCGGGTTGCAGGTCACCACCGGCGAGGCCTCCGACAAGCCGTAGCCTTCGACCAGCCGGCACCCGGTAACGGTTTCAAACCGGGTTCGCACCTCCATCGGCAGCGCCGCGCCGCCGGAGATGCAAACCTTCAGCGACGACATGTCGACGCCGGTTTTCGCCGCCGCGGCGTTGAGGGCGGTGTAGAGGGTCGGCACGCCGGGGAACAGCGTCGGCCGCTTCTTGGCGATCAGCTTCAGCACCTGGTCGAGGTCGAACCGCGGCACCAAGATCAGCTCGCAGCCGAGCCGCACCCCGAGGTTCAGCACCACCGTCATCGCGAAGACATGGAAGAACGGCAGCACCCCGAGCATGCGCTCGTGCCCTTCGTCGGCGTCGGGCACCCACCGCCGCAACTGCTCGACGTTGGCGGTCAGGTTGCCGTGGGTCAGCATGGCGCCCTTGGGCACGCCGGTGGTGCCGCCGGTGTATTGCAGCACCGCGACGTCGGTATGGGGATCGATGTCGACATGGCGCGGGTGGCCGTCATTGGCGATCAGCCGCTCGAAGGTGACGTGGCGCAGGTCGCTGGGGATGTCCGCCATCTCCGAGCGCTTGAACACCGAGAACAACAGCCCCATCATCTTGGGCAGGATGTCGCTCATCGGACAGACGACGATCCGCTCCAGGCAGGTCTCCTCCAGCAGAGCTGCGACCTTCGGGTAGATTTGGCGCAGATCCAGCGTCACCATCAAGGTGGTGCCGGAATCCTGGATCTGGTATTTCAGCTCCCGCTCGACATAAAGCGGGTTATAATTGACGACAACGCCGCCAATTTTCAATATTGCGTAGTAACAGATGATGTAATATGGCGTGTTCGGGAGGCAAATTCCGACCCGCACACCCTTGCGCACACCCAGTTGCTGGAAGCCGCGGGCGGCGCGGTCGACCAGATCGCCAATCTCCTGGTACGTGTAGCGTTTTCCCAGGAAATCGACCGCATTCTGACCAGGGTGCCCCTCCACCGTCCGATCGAGGATGTCAGCCACCGGACGCAGACATATTGAGGAAGCCGGTTTGCTTAAGGTGTCCATAGCGTATCTTCCCGACCAGCATTTGTTGTTTTGAAGAACCGAACAAACCTGCGCGGTCTGCCGGCTCCTTACTGGCTTTTTCGCATTTTCTTGCGCGGGCTCTCGCCCGGCGAAAATGTTCTTGGTCGTGGACGCCGCCCGCAGCACTGGCCGGGAAGCGTCAGTTGTCAGGGCGCCCGCACCACCGGCGCGGACCACCGCCGACGCCGGGCGGCAATGCCGGGTCCGGCGATCGGTCCTTATGTCATGCCGCCGGCGGCCAGCCGGTGCCGGGCCGGCACCAGGTGCGGGCGGTTACGCCCACGGCGGCGTTGCGGTCGTCAGGACCGGCCAACGACAGGCTTGAATTTGAGCTTGGGCAGACATCCTTTCTTTCAAGGGCCAGAGTTGCCTTTCTGTCGCCGAGGTTGTCCCGGCCGATTTGCCCGTATCCAAGGCAGCCGGCCCGCGGCCGCGCCGGGTGCCGAGCAGCCCGCCGCAGTGGCGGCCGCGAGGCCGACCCTCGCGGACAGTGCGTGCCAGGCCCGGAGATCGCGGCGACCTCCGGCCCATTGCGTTTGCGTCAGAACTTCATCACGAAGCTGGCGCTGAAGATATCGACGTGACCTTCGTACTCGCCGGTCAGCGTATAGGTCGTCGTGCCTGAGACAACGGTCTGGTCGATCGGCGCCTTTTCGGCGAATAGATGGGCATAGCCGAGACTAAGGCTCTGGTTGGGACCCAGATTGTAGGAATAACCGCCCGCCAGCCACAGGCGGCTGGTTTCCGGAATACCGGCAGTGCGGTCCTCGTCGTCGGTCGCGCTCTGGTCGTAGGCGGCGCCGATCTGGATGCTTTGCCTGTCGTCCACCTTGTAGATCAGGCCAGCCGAGAAGAACCAAGTGTCGTGCCAGTTCATCGGCGTCACCTTGTCGGCGCGGCCGTCGGCATACTGGATGCGGATTTCCTTGAAGGTCGACCAGTTGGTCCAGTCGACGTCCGCCACAAACGCCCACTGCGGCGTCAACTCGTGATAGAGCCCGATCGCCACCGTATCCGGCGAGGTGAACTCGGCCGAGGCGTTGGCGAAGCGAAGACTGGGTGAGGCCGCCAACACCGCCGGAAGACCGCTCGGCACCTCGAATTTTGCGGTGCCCGACAGCTTGTAGCTGATTTGCGAGCGCCAGTTGACGCCAATGCGGGTGGTCGGACTCAGCTCGTAGAGGAAGCCGATGTCGCCGCCGATCCCCCAGTCATTGCCGTTGACGGTGCCCAGACCATCGGAGCGCGGCCCGCCGAGGAAGGCGGGGATGCCACTGAAGTCGATCGCCTGCGACAGCGTGGCCGAGGCGTAGCCGATCTGAACGGCACCGCCGATCGACAGCTTGTCATTGATGCGGTAGGCGACCGACGGCGACAGGTTGAGATTGGTGATGGAGCTCTTGCGGTTGATGTAGCGCCCCACCCAGTCATGATCATAGTTGGAGCGGAGGCCGAACGGCGCGGTGAACGCCAGCCCGAATTTCAGGTCCTGGGCGTAATCCCAGAACATGTAGGTGGCGCCAACCGCGGCATCGTCGATGCCGTCGCCGCCCATCCCGCCGCTGATCGTGGCGCCGTTTCTGGTGGCCTGGCCGCTGAACTTCGCCACCGGCGCGATCCAGGTGGTTGAGCCGCCGACCTGGTTGCCCTGCAGGCGGGTCATGCCGGCCGGATTGTAGAAGATCGTCGACAGATTGTAGGCCTTGGCCGCCGATCCGGCGAAGGCGTTGCCCAGCCCTTCCGAACTCTGCTCGCGCAACTGGAAACCCGCCGCCAGGGCCTGCTCCACCCCACCCAGCAGCACCAGCGCCGCTGGCACCCCCAGACATGCCTTGCGATACGCGCTACCGACCATTCGTTTCCTCCCCCCGACGAGGCGTTCCGCTCATCGTCGATTTTTGGCCAATCTACGGATTCTCCCCATGAACGTCAACGTGATTACGTTGACGTGAACGTTAACTTAGCGCTGCCCCTCCCCTTTTTGTTATCCCGGACGTGGCCGGTGCCGTTCGGCGTTACGAAACCCGCGACCGACGGCTCGCAACGGCTGCGGGCCCCGGACCGGACATCGGCCGCGGTTGCCTCAGGCGATTGCGCTGACCAGCTTCATCGCAACGCCCTTGGAGCCGCTGACCTTGATCTTGCCCAGCGTGTAGCCGAGCATCGGGTCGAGGCTGCCGTCCATAAGGCGGATCAAATTATCCGCTGAAATTTTGATGGTGCAGGCCGCGTCGTCGTCGCCGTCGACCTGGGCCAGCACCGGCGCGGACGAGCGGGCGTCGACAACCCACATCCCGTCGCTGCCGAGATCGAATCGCACCACCGCCCCCAGCCGGCCGAGACGCGGCAAGGCCTCGCGCAGGCGGTCTTCAGCGTCGCTCATCGTGTTCTCCCTTGGGCGTCCGCAACTCTGGGCCGCGCGCAATTTTGCCATTTTCATTGACGTTTACGTCAATACCCAATCGCTTACGCTATCTTAACGCAACCCACAAGCGACGCCAATGGAGGCATTGGGATAAGGCGCACGGATACGCCGCCCGGCGAGGTCAATGCCGACCCACGGCGATCTTGGCTGGGTGTTCGCGACCGCGCCCGTCCAAATACGGCGATGATCGCGGGTGCACTGCGGCAGATGCACTGACCCGCCGGCAAAATCATCGCGATTCAGCTTCAGGATGTCGTTGCTGCGGTGCAGCAAAGCTCGCACCCGCGCCGTCGCCGCAGCGAACGACATTCGGGGAATCACACCCAAGCGACTTGACGGGCTGCGGCGAAACGTCCGGTGTTGCCTGAGCCAACGATCCATGGCGACCGGAGTGCTCTGGCGGCGCCGGGACCCGGTGGTCGAAACCGCGGCTCCGGCGGGCGGACGACGGTTCAACGGCAGCGTTGCCGCTGTCAATTACGGCGTCGTTACTGTTATGGCGGTGCCGCCGCGACTCGCCAATGCGGGCACCGCCAACGGTATTCTCGCGGGTCACGTCGTGACTGGATGAACGACGGCGCGAGATCTCGGCCGCGTCCGGCCATGGGCGTCGGACGCCACGGCACCGTGCGCGCAGCGCGCTGGTTTCTGTTCAGCCCTAGCCTGAGGCGCCCGGGCAGCACTGCGCGCAGCTTCCAGTGCCGCCGGCGCAGGGCGGCAGCTTGGCATCGTCCGCCCCGCCCTTGGCGGGCGAGGCGATCAGCGACAGCTGCTGCTCAAGCTCGGCGCTGCCGCACGACGGGCACGCCGGCGTGTCCGACGACCGCACCAGCGTCTCGAAATCGGCGCCGCACGCCTGGCATTGGTAACGATAGATCGGCATGTCGCCTCCGCGCTCGCGCACCGGCCCCCTGGCACGGGAGCCCGCCTGTCGCTTTGGTTGCGCCATAGCGCGGATCGGCGGCCGATTCAAATCGCATGGCGTTCAATTGGCCAGCACGATGCAGGCGCCGCCGGATTTGCGCAGCCGCGCGCAGCCGGCGTTGGCCTCCTCGCGGGTTTGCGCCGGCATCCGCACCCGGTAGAACGCCGCCCGGCCGCGCCCGGCCAGGCGGGTGCCGACGATCATCGGGTTGGCGTCGCCGAACACCGCGGCGATCCGCGCGAGCTGGCGGCGATAGGCCGCGAGCGCCACCGCCTTGGAGGGTGCACCGGCAACCTGGATGCCCCACGGCGACAGTTCGGCAGCGAACCCGGCGTCGGGCGCCGCCGCCGGCCCCGGCCTGCCCCGGCGCAGAGAGGCCACCACCGTCAGGCACGGTTCCTCCGCCGAAGCCGGCGGCTCACCGCCGCGAGCCCCGGCCGCGGCCCAATCGTCGGCGCTGCGGCCGGTGATGGCGAGGATGTACCCGCGCGTCTCGGCCGGCAGCCGGGAGCGGCCGGCAAGGAAGGCGTCGACCCGCGCCGGGCCGGCATTATAGGCCGCCGCGGCCAGGCCGAGATTGCCGAAGCGGCGGGCGTGGTCGGCGATCAGGCGGGCCGCCGCCGGCAGCGCGGTTTCGGGGTCGAACGGATCGGCCAGGCCGCGCTCGGCCGCGGTGCCCGGCATGAACTGGGCGATGCCCTGCGCACCCTTGTGGCTGACTGCGTCGGCGCGGAACGTGCTTTCCTTCCAGATCAGCCGGGCGAAGAAGCCCACCGGCACCGCGTGGGTGCGCGCCGCCGCCTCGATCAGCCGGCACACCGCCTGGTCGACGGTCTCGCCCTCGCCCGCAAGGCACGGCGGCACGCCTGCCAGCCCGGCGGCAACGACACCGGCGAGGATCCACGTCCGTCCGCCACACGCCATGCGGCACCCGATCGGCTTTGCCCCCCGATCGTCCGCCCGCAGCAACAGTGACCAAATCGCGCCGCCGGTTCAAGCGCGGCCGGTATCGGCGCACGTTCCGGGGGACGCCGTCCGTCATCGCAGCGTCACATATGGACCATGGCCGGCGCCGTCGCGTATAGAGCAGCGCGCCATGGCCGGCGCCGCAGGTTGAGACGATGCTCGGTTGGTTTCGGGCGATGATGCCCAAGGAAGAGCGGTTCTTTCCGCTGTTCGAGAAGCATTCCCGCGAACTCGTCGCCGGGGCGATCGCCATGCGCGCGGTCCTCGACGGCGGCGATCAGGTCGCGCACCACTGCCGCGAGATCGCGGCCCGCGAGGCCGCCGCCGACGAGGTGACGCGCGAGGTGATGCTGGCGGTGCGGCGCAGCTTCATCACCCCGTTCGACCGCGGCGACATCAAGGACCTGATCCAGTCGATGGACGATGCCATCGACCAGATGAACCAGGCCGGCCGCACCATCATGCTGTTCGAGGTGCGCGAGTTCGATCCGCTGATGCGGGAGATGGGCGACATCATCATCAAGGCCGCCGAGCTTACCGCCGAGGCGGTGCCGCTGCTGCGCAAGCTCGGGCCGCACGCCGGCCGGCTCGGCACGCTGGCCGAGGCAGTCACGCGCCTGGAAGGCCGCTCGGACGAACTCCACGAGGAAGGCCTGCGCCAGCTTTACCGCACCTACGGCAGCTCGAACCCGATGGCCTACATCATCGGCAGCGAGGTCTACAGCCGACTGGAGAAGGTGGTCGACAGCTTCGAGGACGTCACCGACGAGATCAGCGCCATTTTGATCGAGCATGTCTAAAGATCCTGCCGCTGCAACGTCATCGAGCCGGGCGCCGGGTTTCTTCGGCTTGACGCATGCCCGTTCACAACGCGGCGTTTGCACGTGCGGAACATGCCTCAAGCGGAAAATGCCCTAGAGTGGTCATGGACGCTGCCCTTCCCTTCACGGCGCTGATCGCGCTGATCGCCATCGCGCTGCTGTTCGATTTTCTCAACGGCCTGCACGACGCGGCGAACTCGATCGCGACCATCGTGTCGACCCGCGTGCTGCGCCCGCATTATGCGGTGGCGTGGGCGGCGTTCTTCAACTTCATCGCCTTCACCGTGTTCGGCCTGCACGTCGCCAACACCCTCGGCACCGGCATCATCGACCCCGCCATCGTCGACGCTCGCGTCATCTTCGGCGCGGTGATGGCCGCGATCCTGTGGAACCTGGTCACCTGGTGGCTCGGCATCCCGTCGTCGAGCTCGCACGCGCTGGTCGGCGGGCTGGTCGGCGCCGGCGTGGCGAAGGGCGGCTTCGGCGTGGCGGTGTGGTCCGGCCTCGGCAAGACCATCGCCGCCATCGTGCTGTCGCCGCTGGTCGGCTTCCTGCTCGCGTTGCTGTTGGTGCTGGTGGTGTCGTGGCTGGCGGTGCGCTCGACGCCTTACGCGGTCGACCACCTGTTCCGCTCGCTGCAATTCGTGTCGGCCTCGCTCTATTCGCTCGGCCACGGCGGCAACGACGCCCAGAAGACCATGGGCATCATCGCCGTGCTGCTGTTCTCGCAAGGTTACCTCGGCAGCGAGTTCCACGTGCCGCTGTGGGTGGTGCTGTCGTGCCAGGCAGCAATGGCGCTCGGCACGCTGTTCGGCGGCTGGCGCATCGTCCACACCATGGGCTCCAAGATCACCCGCATCAGCCCGATGCAGGGCTTCTGCGCCGAGACCGGCGGCGCCATCACCCTGTTCATGGCGACATGGCTCGGCGTGCCGGTATCGACCACCCACACCATCACCGGCGCCATTATCGGCGTCGGCGCGGCGCGGCGTGCCTCGGCGGTGCGGTGGAGCGTCGCCTCCGACATCGTGGTGGCCTGGGTGGTCACGCTGCCGGCGACCGCGCTGCTCGGCGCGGCGCTGTGGGCGGTGTGCCCGTAACATCAGCGGCCTTTGACACTACCGCCGTCATGGCCGGGCTTGGCCCGGCCAGCCAAACCTTTGATTTAAAATGGTTTTAAGACGTGGATGCCCGCAACGAGTGCGGGCATGACGAACCAAGTTTACAGCCTCGGGCGTGAAACCAGCGGGGTGCTGGCTTTTGACTGAAGCGTCTACCCCTCCTCCAGCCGGAACAGCGCGTCGGCCACGCCGGCGATCGCCGACGGGTCATGCTCGGCATCCCGCGTCGGCAGCAGCACGGCGGTGCGGGTGAGGCCGAGGTCCGCGAGCTGGTGCGGCACGCCGAAGCCATATTCGACGTGGCCGCGGCCGACGATGCCGACGACAAGCGGCGGGCGCGCGAACCGCGATTGGAACGCGGCGATGTTGCAGGCGAAGGCACGGTCCCAGCAGGCTTGCGCCCGCACGACGCGGTCGAACGCCGGATCGATTGGCGAGGCCGCGCCGGGGCGTCCGCCCATCGCGCCGCCCTTGGTGGCGGCGAACAGATAGCGGCGGTAGGCCGCGCTCACCGGGGCCGGCGGCGTCAGGCCGTCGCGGTGCTCGGGCGGCACCGCGTCCCAGCCGGCGCGGCCGACCGCGCCCACCAGCTCGCGGCGGCAGTTGAGCGCGACCATCGGCAGATGGTGGTCCCGGCAGAACTCGAACAGCGGCAGGTAAAGCGCGGCGTCGAAGCCCCACACCGTCGGCCAATCGACCGCCGCAAGGAACTGCTCGGCGTTGAATTCGCCGGCCACCCAGCGGTCGAGCACCGGCTGCACCTGACGCGGGAACATCTCGAAGCCGAGCGCAACGTCCGGCCGCGACCGGCGCAACGCCGCAGCGACGCGCAACTGCCAACGATGCACCAAAGCATCGTCGTGGCTCTCGCCCAGGAACACCACGTCCCGCTCGGCGGCGCGCGCCAGCACGACCGCCTCGTCCTCGACCGCCAGGGTCGAGGGGATCAGCCAACTGCCGCGCGGATGCGGCGCGGCCTGCGCCATCACTGCAGCGGCGGCGCGTAGAGGATACCGCCCATCGACCACAGTTGGTTCAGCCCGCGCGGAATGCCGAGGCGCGACTTGAGGCCGACATTGCGCTCGTAGATTTCGCCGTAGTTGCCGGCCGCCTTCACCGCTCGCAGCGCCCAGGCGTCGTCGAGGCCGAGCACCTTGCCGAGCCCGCCCTCGGCGCCGACCAGCCGGCGCACCGCCGGCCTGCTGGACGTCAGCGCCGCGTCGGCGTTCTGCGACGTCACCCCGAGCTCCTCGGCATTGACCAGCGCGAAATGGACCCATTTCGCCACGTTGAACCAGGCGACGTCGTCGGCACGGGTCACCGGCCCCAGCGACTCCTTGGAGATGACGTCGGGCAGGATGGTGACGCCAGCGCGGTTCGGCAGATCGAGCCGCAGCGCGTAGAGCGCGGAGTGGTCGGTGGTCATGACGTCGCAGCGGCCCTCGATGAGCGCTTTCGCCGCCTCATCCTGCGTTGCCACCGGGACCTCGGAATAGCTCATCGAGTTGGCACGGAAGAAATCGGCGAGGTTGGCCTGGCTGGTGGTGCCGGTCTGGACGCAGACCTTGCTGTCGCCGAGTTCGAGCGCGGAGGTCTCCGCCGGCTTGCGTATCACCAGGAAGCCCTGGCCGTCGTGATAGGTGATGGCGGCAAACAGCAGCCCGAGTCCGCCTTCGCGCTCCAGCGTCCAGGTCGAGTTGCGCGACAACAGATCGACCTTGCCCGCCCGCAGCGCGTCAAACCGCTCGGTGGCGGACAGCGACACGAAGCTGACCTTATCCGCGTCACCCAGCACGGCCGCCGCCACCGCCCGGCAGAAGTCGACGTCGAAGCCCGACCACCGGCCGGCTTCGTCCCGCTGCGAGAAGCCGACCAGGTTCTGGCCGACGCCGCACACCAAGGTGCCGCGCTGGCGTACGTTTTCCAGCGTGCCGGCGCTGAGCGCGGTCGGCAGCGCCAGCGCCGCCAGCGCCAGCAGAAATCCCCCGAAATGACGGGTCGTGCCTAACATGGATTCTCTCCACATGGGTTCGCTCCTCAGCGCGATGGGCCGACCTCAGATGTTGGCGCCCTGGCGGATGATGACCTTGGTGCCGACCGGCACCCGGTCGAAAAGATCGATCACGTCGCCATTGGCGAGCCGGAAGCAGCCGGACGACACCGCGCTGCCGATGGTCTCGGGCTGGTTGGTGCCGTGGATGCGGAACTCGGTCGAGCCGAGATAGAGCGCGCGCGCGCCCATCGGATTGCCCGGGCCGCCGGCCATGAAGCGCGGCAGGTAGGGCTGGCGGGCGATCATCTCCGGCGGCGGCGTCCAGTCCGGCCATTCCGCCTTGCGCGAAATCTTGACCAGGCCCGACCACTGGAACCCCTCGCGCCCGACCCCGATGCCGTAGCGCAGCGCGCGGTTGTTGGGTTGGACGACGTAGAGAAAGCGCTCGGCGGTGTGGATGACGACGGTGCCCGGCGTCTCGTTCGAGCGGAAGAACACCATCTGGCGGGCGTAGGGCCCCTCCGCGATCACTGTCTCCTCGGTCGAGACCCGGCCAGGCTCATCGCCGATGTCGAGCATGCCGCCGGGCGCCAGCGGAATCGGCTGGGCGCCGCCCGGCCGCGACGGCCACGCCCCGACCAGCGCCGCGATCAGGATCAGGCCGAGGCCGGCCTTCCAAGCAGGTTTCATGAGTGTCCCTCTAATGGCGCCGCCGGGCGGTGCCGGTCTGGCCCTGCGGCGTCAGCCCGAGCAGCGGACGAAGACGAAGATGCCGTAGCGCGCAAAAGCGTCGGGGTCGACGAAGCGCATGGTGATCACGCCATCGGAAAACGACAGCACCTCGCGGTCCTGCGGGTCGCCCGGCGGCCCCTCGAAGCCGATAAAGGCCTTGCCACCCGGCGCACCCTTCAGCTTCAGCTCGTGGAGCTGGGGGTCGTCGGCGACGTGCATCATGATGCCGTCGGTCGGCCCCTTGGTAATGGTGTAGGGCAGCTTGCACTGGGCGCGCGCCTGCACCTCGGTGCGCTTGCGATCCTTCTCCTGGCGGTAGGACGCGATGCCCCAATTGCCGATCAGCATGTCCTGCGGAAACGGCGGCGGCACCGCCGGCCCACCCGGTCCATGCAACTCGCCCTCGCCGAGATTGGCGCAGCCGGCGGCCAAGCCGCCGAGGACCACGACCGCGGCACAGCCGAGCCGCCCGCCCGCTCTCCGTGCGGTTGAACCCATCGCCCCCTCCCATTGACGCCGACAGCATAACCGCGGCCCTTTGGGCTCAACGCTACGCGAGCATGGCAGCAACGGGAAGGGGTCGTCCGGGGAAATCCAGCGGAGACGGCACCGCTGCGACGCCGGCAGCACGGCGGCGCGCCCGACCGGTAGCGCGCTTGGTTGCGCGCCGACCCCGATCAAACGCGCGGACGCGCCAAGCATACGTCAGCTCTTGGGTACGAAGGCCGACACTTTGCCGAAGCGATCCGGGACCGCACCGTAGCGGTCGCCGACCACCTCCTCGGGCGGGATCGCCGCCTCGATGTCGGCGATGTCGCGCGGCGACAGCGCCACCTCGACGCTCGCCGCGTTCTCCTCCAGCCGGTCGATGCGGCGGGTGCCGGGGATCGGCACGATGTCGTCGCCCTTCGCCAGCACCCAGGCCAGCGCCAACTGGGCCTTGGTGATGCCGTGAGTCTGCGCGATGCGCTCCAGCGTCTCCAGGAAACGGGCATTGGCGGCCAGCGCCTCGGCCTGGAAGCGCGGCAGGCGGCGGCGGAAATCGGTGTCGGCGAGGTCCTCGGGACGATTGACGCTGCCGGCGAGGAAGCCGCGGCCCAGCGGCGAGAACGGCACGAAGCCGATGTTGAGCTCGCGGACGGTCGGCAGGATCTCGGCCTCGACGCCGCGCGTCCACAGCGAATACTCGCTTTGCAGCGCGGTGATCGGAAATTCCTTGTGGGCGCGGCGGATGGTGGCGGGGTCGGCCTCCGACAGGCCGATAAAGCGCACCTTGCCGGCACGCACGAGCTCGCCCATGGCGCCGACGCTCTCCTCGACCGCCACGTTGGGGTCGACGCGATGAAGATAATAAAGATCGATCGCCTCGATGCCGAGCCGCTTCAGGCTGGCGTCCGCGACCTGCCGGGCGTTTTCGGGCCGGCCGTCGAGGCCGATCATGCGGTCGATGCCGGGGGCGCCTTCGGGCGCGATCTTGAAGCCGAACTTGGTGGCGATGGTGACCCGATCGCGCAGGCCGGCGATGGCCTTGCCGATCAGCGCCTCATTGGCGAACGGCCCATATACCTCGGCGGTGTCGAGGAAGGTGACGCCGATGTCGATGGCACGGCGCAGGGTGGCAATCGACGCCGCCTCGTCCTGGCCGCCATAGGCGTGGCTCATGCCCATGCAGCCAAGACCGATGGCGGAAACGGTCAGTTCGGGTCCGAGGCAACGGATGCGCATGCGGTGTTCCTCTGTTTCGGTGCCGTCACCTCAACTGCGTTCACGCAGCCGTGATCGGACGCTCCAATCCATCTACGCGCGATTGCGTATCAACCTAAAGACGTCTGCGCCAGCGCGGACCCCGCGTGCCGCGGGACGGAGCAAACATGGCGTCAATCGGCGCCACCGCTTGGCGCACATCATACCGAGGGGGTTCGCCGATGCTTAACAACCTGACCTACTATGCCGCGCTCGTGCTTGAAACCGCCGTCGGCGCCTTCGGCGTGCGCCTTTACGAGGAGCCACCTTATATGGTGGTCGACCGCATCGGCGACGTCGAGATCCGCAAATACCCGCCGCGGCTCGCCGCCGAGGTCGAATATCCGCAGCATGCCGGGGCGCGTGGCAACGACGCCTTCATGCTGCTGTTCAACTACATCGCCGGCGCCAATGGCGGCACGCCTGACGACAACAAGATCGCGATGACGGTGCCGGTGGAGATGCGCGAGCCGCAGCGCATCGCCATGACCACGCCGGTGGAAACGGTGCAGGACGGCGGCGTCGGCCGGCTGCGCTTCTTCCTGCCGGCCACCGTGCGGCGGGAAACCGCGCCGAAGCCCGACAATGACCGGGTCAAGATCGTCACCGTGCCGGAAGAAACCGTCGCCGTCCTCCGCTTCTCCGGCCTCGGCATGGGCAAGGAACTCGCCGCCCGTCAGGCCGAACTTGCCGGGCAGTTGGCGCGGTCGAAATGGCAGCAGGCCGGCGTGCCGTTCGCGCTCTATTACGATGGCCCGTTCACCCTGCCCTTCCTGCGCCGGAACGAGGCGGCGGTAGCGGTTACCTTGAAGCAGTAACGCAAACATGCCGGCGGGGTCGGAGACGCCCGGCCGGCGACGCGCCGGCTCGGGCGGGCGCGCGAGGAACCCACTGTCCGGCATCGTTCCATTTGACGTTTCGTCATCATCCTCCCCCGGTGCAATCGAGCGGCGCTGACGGCGAACGGTCCGGACGCTGACGCGCAAGTACCCCGTAGCGAATAAAAAATGGCGCCAATGCGCCCAGCTCGGCGGTGGCCACAACTTTACGGCACTCGCGGCGCTCCGACGCCCGGTCGACAGATCTCCAACCGGACGGCAGCGGAGCGTTGACGGTCCATTGCCTTCAATGGTCGGCGAACCGGAGTTTGAAATCTGCCCCGGTTCCGACCTTCAGTTTCCGAATAACGACAAAAATTCCTGGGAACCGTATTTTTTACTTGAATAGGCTTAGACCAACGGCAGCAGCAGCCGGCCGTTGGTTCCGATCGCAGAATTTCCTGAAGTCATTGATTTCAGGGACGAAAATCTGCCGGTTTCAACGGCGCCATGCGTCAGCATCCGGGGCCGTTGGTGTGAGCCGGCCCCCGGATCCGACCCGCCGGGGATGAAACCGCCGGTCGTTCCGGGCGAAGCGAAGCTGAGACTCCGAACCCATGATCCGCGCCGTTTCCGGCAACGGCAGCACGAGCGATGCCGCGCAGCTAGGGGCGATGCGGACGACGGCAAGCTTCGCGGATCATGGGTCCCGGATCGCGCGGCTTGGCCGCTTGTCCGGGACGACGGCGCGAGGTCTCCGCCGCAGCGGCCTGCCTTTGACGTCGGACGGCACGGCGCCGTGGCGCGCAGCGCGTACGGTTCGACCGCGACCGGGCGCCCAGCCTGACGGCCACGGTCCTCATCAGAAATCTACCCGACGAGGTTGCAGCATCGTTGTGAAGATCAAGCTGTGGTGGCAATCTGCGGATGGTCGAGAATAGGAGAAGCCATGGCCACGCCCTCATTACTCGTTCGCGGCACCGGGCGTCTCATCCGAGCCACCGGCGATCGGATGTCCGGGCGCATTGCTGGGTTTCTTGAGTCCGTGGCAAACCGGGTGACCCAGCGGCCGTTTGAGGCGACCGTCGACTGCACCATCGGTGCCTGCAATTTCAGGATGGTCGCTCGCAACAAGAAAACATTCAATCGCGCGAAGAAGACCGCATTGCGCGAGCCTGATACTGTCAATTGGCTCAACAGCATCCCGGATGGCGCCGTGCTTTGGGATATCGGCGCGAACGTCGGTGTGTTCACGCTGTACGCCGCCGTCGCCAGAGGTGCCGAGGTCATCGCCTTCGAGCCGTCGGCGGCGAATTATTACCTGCTGAACCGAAACATCGAACTGAACGCGCTTGACGGACGCGTGCGCGCACTCTGCTTGGCGGTGGCGCGCCACCCTGGCATCGACACCCTGAACATGATCACCACCGATTTCGGCGGCGCCCTCTCGGCATTCGGCACCACGACGGATTCGTTCGGAGCTGAGTTCCAACCGGCGTTCCGCCAAGGCATGGTGTCGTTCAGTCTCGACGATCTTGCAAAGTCGCAGCTCCCCTTCCCGTCTCACATCAAGATCGATGTCGACGGAATCGAGAAAGACATTGTCGAGGGTGGGCCGGCATTCTTCCGTGATCCGCGCCTGCGCAGCGCAATCATCGAGCTTGATCCGGCACGACCCGATCTGGTCGACGCCGTGGGCGAGATGATGCGCAGTTATGGATTTTGCTCGAAAGCATCGTATGGCGCGGTTGCGCGACGCGTTGCCAACGTCGTGTTCGATCGGCCCTGAACGCCGGCAAAGGGGTGCGGTGGAGCGAAGACGCCACCACGACCTCTGTTCAGAAACAGGCCGCGAACCGGCGGTATCCAGATGTGTCCCAACAAGCTTCCAACAGATAGCCAACGAGAGAAGGGGGAACTCGGCTAACCTGTTGAATTTAATGGTCGGAGCGCCGAGATTTGAACTCGGGACCCCCAGTCCCCCAGACTGGTGCGCTAACCGGGCTGCGCTACGCTCCGAAGGGCGACAGCTCTACGCTGCCAGGCGCCCCGGTGCAAGAGGCGCCCGCCAACAAGCCACACCCTTGATGCTGTTTCCGCAGGGTCATTTCGCGGCCCAACCACCCGACGTCGCGCGAACCCATTGTTCGGCAACCGCAAAGCCGTGTCCACCGCCGCCAACACGGCGCTCGCCGGCTTCTCCTGCACTCGCTGCGGTGCCGGCGGTCATTGGCGAGACGCCCACGCGGCCGCGACAGCGGACCTGCGCCGCAGAGTGTTGCGCGCCTATCGGGTCGATGCCGGTTTCACGGCTCGCGCCCGGCGACGAGCGCATCGTCGAGGATACGGCGGCACTCCTGCAATTCGCGCAGCGTGGTCTGGAGACGGCGCACGGTGTCGCGCGCCAGCCGGCGCTGGCCGGGCGCGGCCTCGGGCTGCGCGTTCAGCGGCAGGACATGTGGCGCCGGCTCGGCGGCCGGGCGCGGCAACGCCGGTTCGAAAGGCGGCCGGGCGGCCGGCGCCTCCGCCCCATCGTCCGGGCGGTGGAACGGCGGCGAAGCGGCGTCGTCCGGCTCCGGCTCCTTTCGGGACGGGATCGGCACCTCGACGACCCTGGGCAGCGCCGGCGGCTCGCTGTCGCGGCTGAGCTTGGGCAACAGGCCAAGCAGTCCGGCGCGGCCGTGGGCCGGCTCGGCGGCCGGCCGTGGCGCTTGTCCCACCGCCGGCTCGTGCCGCGGCGGCGCGTCGTCCGCGATCGGGGTCATCACGCGAGGTTCGGACAGGGCGGGGTCCGGCTCCGCCGCGGGCGCCGGCTCCCGCCACACCGTCTGCACGAAGCGCACCCCCTCCTCCTTGAGGATGCGCTGGACGCCGCGGATGGTGTAGCCCTCGCCGTAAAGCAGGTGGCGGATGCCGCGCAGCAACTCGACGTCGTCGGGACGGTAATAGCGCCGGCCGCCGCCGCGCTTGAGCGGCTTGATCTGCGAAAAGCGCGTTTCCCAGAACCGCAGCACGTGCTGCGGCAGGTCGAGGTCGTCGGCCACCTCGCTGATGGTTCGGAAGGCGCCCGGTTCCTTGTCCACGTCACCCCCTCGTCACGCGGTTCGAGGGAATCATCGACCTGCCGCTCGCCGCAGACAGTCCATCATACGGATTTTGCGCTTGTTGTGATCCCGATTCCGGTTTCGGGGCGAACTGCCTGTTCAGCCGGGACATTTCCCGCTCTCGCCGGTCGCGGCGGCCTTGCGCGCAGCCGGCGCCGGGGTGGGCAAGGCGCGCGCGGCGGCGCTGGGAAAGTGAATCCGGCTCCGCTTCCAAGGTGTTGCCCCACAAGGCGAATCCCGGAACGGCCGTCACCACCGACGCGCGGCCGGCCCCGTCACTCGTCGTCCTCGACACCGTTTCCGGTTCCGCCGTTGATGCGGCTCTTGAGGATGTTGGAGGGCTTGAACACCATCACCTGGCGCGGCGGAATCGGCACTTCGACGCCGGTCTTGGGGTTGCGGCCGACCCGCTGGCCCTTGTGGCGGACGACGAAGGAACCGAACGAGGACAGCTTCACCGTCTCGCCGCGCGCCAGACAGTCGGAAATTTCCTTCAGGACCAACTCCACCAGTGCCGTCGATTCGGTCCGCGACAGGCCGACTTTCTGGTAGACCGCCTCGCTCAAATCCGCACGCGTGATAGTCCGACCCGCCATATCAAGCCCCCGAACTCGGAATCGGGCCGAGTATCCCTCTGATTTTGAACGTTAATCAGACAAGGGCCGGGGGTCAACCGGAAGCTCGAACGAAATCACCACCGCAACAACACCGATCCCCAGGTGAACCCGCCGCCCATCGCCTCAAGAAGAAGCAGGTCGCCAGGCTTCAGGCGGCCCTCTCCGGCCGCCACCGACAGCGCCAGCGGGATCGAGGCCGCCGAGGTGTTGCCGTGGCGATCGACGGTGGTGATCACCTTGTTCGGCGCGATACCGAGCTTCTGGGCCGAGGCGTCGATGATGCGGCGGTTGGCCTGGTGGGGGATGAACCAGTCGATGTCGCCGGGGCCGTAGCCGGTGGCGAGGAAGGCGTCCTCGATGACGTCGGTGATCATGCCGACGGCGTGGCGGAACACCTCCCGCCCTTCCATGCGCACGTGGCCCACGGTCTGGGTCGAGGACGGACCGCCGTCGACATAGAGCTTCGACTTGTGGCGGCCGTCGGAGCGCAGGTGCGCGGTGATGATGCCGCGGTCCTCGCGGGTGCCGGGCTGCTCCTGGCGCTCCAGCACCACGGCGCCGGCGCCATCGCCGAACAGCACGCAGGTGGTGCGGTCGGTCCAGTCGAGGATGCGCGAGAAGGTCTCGGCGCCGATCACCAGCGCGCGGTGGAAGCGGCCGCTGGCCAGCATCGCGTCGGCGGTGGCGAGCGCGAAGATGAAGCCGGAGCACACCGCCTGCAGGTCGAACGCCGCGCCGCGGGTGATGCCGAGCGCCGCCTGGATGGTCACCGCCGTTGCCGGGAAGGTGTTGTCCGGCGTCGCGGTGGCAACCACGATCAGGTCGATGCCGTGGGCGTCGATCTTGGCGTCGGCGAGCGCGGCCTTGGCCGCGGCGATGCCGAGATCGGACGTCACCTCGCCCTTGGCGGCGATGTGGCGCTGCCGAATGCCGGTGCGCTGCTGGATCCACTCGTCGGAGGTGTCGACCGTCGCCGCCAGCTCGGCGTTGGTCAAGACACGCTCGGGCAGATAGCCGCCGACCCCGAGCACCACGGAACGCATGATCACGATGCGGCTGCCTCCGCCGGAACGGTGGGAGGAGACGGCATTCCGCGCTGGTAACGGGACAGGTCGTCGCTGATACGGCTAAGGAGGCCGTAACGCACCATGTCGTAACCGATATCGACGGCGGACGCGAAACCGAGCTTGTCGGTGCCGCCGTGGCTCTTGATCACCACGCCGTTCAACCCGAGAAAAACGCCGCCGTTGGAGCGGCGCGGGTCCATCTTTTCCTTCAGGGCGCGAAAGGCGCTGCGCGCCAGAAGGAAGCCGAGCCGCGTCCATATCGTCCGGCCGAACGCGGCGCGGAGATATTCGGCGAGCTGCTTTGCGGTGCCTTCCGCGGTCTTCAGCGCGATGTTGCCGGAGAAGCCCTCCGTCACCACCACGTCGACGGTGCCGCGGCCGATATCGTCGCCCTCGACGAAGCCGTGATAGTCGAGACCGGGCATGTCGAGCCCGCGCAGCCGCTGGCCGGCATCGCGCACCGCCTCGACGCCCTTGATCTCCTCGACGCCGACATTGAGCAGGCCGACGGTGGGCCGCTCGACGTCGAACACGATGCGCGCCATCGCGCTGCCCATCACCGCGAGGTCGACCAGATGCTGGGCGTCGGCGCCAATCGAGGCGCCAACGTCGAGCACCAGCGACTCGCCGCGGGTGGTCGGCCAGATGCCGGCGATCGCCGGCCGCTCGATACCCGCCATGGTGTGCAGGCAAATCTTGGACATCGCCATCAGCGCGCCGGTGTTACCGGCGGAAACGGCAACGTCGGCCTCGCCGCGCTTCACCGCCTCGATCGCCCGCCACATCGATGAGACGCGGCGACCGGCGCGTAGCGCCTGGCTCGGCTTGTCGTCCATCCGGATCGCCACCTCGGTGTGGTGGAATTCGGAGGCGGCTGCCAGCTTGGGATGTTGGTCGAGAATCGGCCGGACTTCGGATTCGCGCCCGAACACCACGAAATGCGTATCCGGATGGCGAACAAGCGACAGCTCGGCGCCGGGAATCACGACCGAAGGTCCGTGATCTCCGCCCATTGCGTCGAGCGCGATGCGGACAGGTGCGGTCATGGTTCAGTGAGAACTGGCAGCAAAAGAGTGTGGCAGACGGCCTGACGGCGCGAACATACAGTTTCACGCCGTCCTGGCAACTGTGAGACAGAATTATGACGGCCCCGACGGCTTCAATTTCACCAACGCCGCGAACGGCGAGTTGTTGCCCTCATCATCGGCCGGGGACTGCCAGGCCACGTCGGGCTTGCGCGGATAGGGCTCAACACTGAGGCTGAAGAACTCGGTGAGGATGGCGCCGAGGTCGAAACGGCCGTCGACGATCGGCTCGGGCGGGTCGGCCTCCTCGGCGGAGAATTCGATCTCGGTGCCGGGCTCGACCTCGAGCGGGCGGGCGTCAGCGGAGAACCGCACCGCCACGTCTTCGTCGAGCTCGGCCTCGATCGGCTCCAGCGTTACCACGCAGGGCTGAACGACCCGGCCGGTGAGCCGGCCCTCGACGTCGACGTCGCCGTTGCGGTCGACCGCCAGCGTCAGCGTTACCTTGAGCGCCGGCACCGAAAGGGCGCCGACGTGGCGGGCCAGCGCCTCGCGGGTATCGGCACCCGGCTCCAGCGTCAGCTTGGACTCCGAGGGCAACTGCGCCACGGCGATGACGTGGCTCCAGGGCGCTTTGGGCGGGGTCTGCGACGGAGCCTTGGGTGGAGTCTTGGGCGGAGTATCAGTCAAAGGGGCCTCCGGGATCGGGAAACGCCAGCTCGCCGGCGGCGAACGCCGTGGCGGGCTGCGCGGCAAGGTGCGCCACGACGGCGCGGACATAGCTGGCCAGATGGGGCAGCCGCGCCGGGTCGGCGACCTCGCCGGCGAACAAATTGCGGGCGAGCGCCGCCTCGAGGGCGCCGTTGCCGGCTTCCTCCAGCGCCGAATCATAGGCTTTCAGCCGGCCATAGAACGACTCGACCACCGCCCGCATCTGCTTCGGCACGGTGTGGTCGCCGAGGCCGAATTCGCGCAACTGGTTCTCAATGTCGCGCGCGAAGCCGTCGAACACCGCCTGCCCCAGCGGCCGCATCTCGTCCGGCTCGCCGGCCAGACGGCGCAGGAACAGCGCAAGGTGCAGCATCAGCAGGTCGAGCCGGCCCGCCACGGTGTCCGGCACGCCGCACGCCGCATAGAAGTGCGGCGTGCGCGCCTGCGCCACGATCGCACCGTAGAGCCGGCGCACGGCCGCGCCGCGGCGGGTTGTCCTGAACAAGCCGAACATGGCGGCTGACTAACGCACATCGGCGCCGAAGGGAAACGCCCACGGCGCGGCAAGCCGCCGCCGGCGCGGTTTGACGCTCGCCGCAGCGTCAGCGTAGCCTCGCGCTCGCGGTTTCGGCAGAGGGGGAAGAGCGCCATGACCGACCGGCCATGCCCACGCGTCACGACAACATGGTGGCAGGCTGCGCTGGCGGTCGCGGCCGGGCTGCTGCTCGGCCTTGCCAACGCCAGCGCGGACCCGGCGCAGTGGCAGAGCCACCGGCTCGACGCCGCCACTGTCGCCGTGCCGGCGGACTGGACGGCGAACCGGACCAACGGCGGCAAGGACCTCGAATTGGCCTCGCCGGACGGCCAGCGCCGGCTGATGGTGTGGTGGTGGTTCCCGGATGAGCCGCTGCTCGGCTATCCCGACATCGTTTCGCACCGCAAGGTCACGCTGGCCGGCCGCAGCGCGCTCTATATCCACACCCGCAGCGGCGGGCGCGACACCATAACGGTGACGCTGGACAAGGGCCGCCAGGACAAGCGGCGGCTGCACCTGCTGTTCGAGGGCGCCGGCGACCTCGGCCAGGGCGACGCGGTGCTCGACGACATCCTGTCGCGGGTGACGCTGGACGGCGCGCCGTCCGCCGACCCCCGTCGCAGCGAGGCGGCCCCACCGTCGTCACCCGCCCCTGCCCCATCCGCGGCAGCCGCCCCGGCGGCGCCGGCCGGGCGGGTGTGGCTCGGCCGGGTCTCGATCGCGCCGCCGCCCGGCTGGAGCGCGACCGTCGACCGTGACGCCGTCCGCCTGACGCGGCCGGACGGCGTCGGCCGAATCGAGCTGTCGCTGCTGGCGGACGGCCAGCCGATGCCGAGCGAGGGGGTGGAGGACGTCGACCACACCGTCACCGCCGGGCAGCCGGCGACCCGGCTTATGGTGCGCAACGCCGATAGCCAGGCCGTGGTCTACATCTTCGATGAGCCTGACGCCGACGGCGCCCGGGCGAGCCTGACGCTGACGGCGGCCGGCGCGAGTGCCGGCGATGTCGCCACCTTCGAGACGGTGGCCGAAAGCTTGAGCACGGCAGCGCCGACCGCCGAGCCAGGGGCCGCCGAGCCAGGGGCTGCACCGGCGGCGCCCGACGATCCCGACCAGGACCCGTTCGCCGGCCTCGACCTCGACTGAGGCTGTGCATCGCGCCCCAACGCCGCCACCATTGGCGCTTGCGTGCCACGATCACGCCACAGAGCCGCACGATGGTCGTGCGGGCCATCGCTTCCGAGCGAACGGTTTGCCACGAACGCCGTCGCACGGTAGTTGAAACCGCGGCCGGCGTTTGCGTTCAGGATAGAGGTGCGATGAGCGAATTCATGATCGGGCGACGGGCGTTGGTCGCCGGGGCGCTGGCAGCGTTGCCGCTCGGCGGCTGCTTCACCCAGACCATGCAGCGCGGCTACGTGATGCCGGAAAACGCGCTGGAGCAGGTGCCGATCGGCTCCACCCAGGAGCAGGTGCTGATCGTACTCGGCACGCCCTCCACCGTCGCCACCCTCAACGGCGAAGTGTTCTACTACATCTCGCAGACTACCAAGCAGACCGCGTTCCTCGATCCCAAGATCGTCGACCAGCGCGTGCTGGCGGTCTATTTCGAGCCGAAGGCGCGGCGGGTGACGCGGGTCGCCAATTACGGCCTGCAGGACGGCAAGGTGTTCGACTTCATCGGCCGCTCGACCTCGGCCGGCGGCGAGGAACTGTCGTTCCTGCGCCAGGTGCTGAGCGCCAACAAGAGCTCGTAATACCCGCGGCCTTTGAGCTTGACCTTCCACCGACGCCCGCTCGCCTCGTCCTGAGGAGCCCGCGACAGCGGGCGTCTCGAAGGGTGAGGCGAGCGGGCGTCGGCCTTCGGCCCATGCTTCGAGACGGCTGCGGAGCCTGGCATCGGGCGCGCCTGCGGCGCGACCCGGTGGCAGCCTCCTCAGCATGAGGCCGAGAAAGGTCGCTCCTCAGCCACTGGCGTGAGGGCCTTCCCGGCGAGATCGATTGCGCTCGCCGCCACCGGCGCGTTGACCGCCAAACGACAAGCGCCCGGCGGTTTCCCGCCGGGCGCTTTCGATTCAGGCAGCCGTCAGGCTCAGTGGTGCGCCAGGATGGCGAGCAGCAACAGCGCGACGATGTTGGTGATCTTGATCATCGGGTTCACGGCCGGGCCGGCGGTGTCCTTGTAGGGATCGCCGACGGTGTCGCCGGTCACCGAGGCCTTGTGCGCCTCGGAGCCCTTCTGATGGACCTTGCCGTCCTTGTCGGTGAAGCCGTCCTCGAACGACTTCTTGGCATTGTCCCACGCGCCGCCGCCCGAGGTCATCGAGATGGCGACGAACACGCCGGTGACGATGACGCCAAGCAGAAGTGCACCGACCGACGAGAACGCCGCCGACTTGCCCGCGGCACCGCCGCCGGCGACGAAATAAATCACGAAATAGACCACCACGGGCGACAGCACCGGCAGCAGCGAGGGGATGATCATCTCCTTGATCGCCGCCTTGGTCAGCATGTCGACAGCCCGGCCGTAATCGGGCTTCACCTTGTAGTCCATGATGCCCGGATTCTCGCGGAACTGCCGGCGCACCTCCTCGACGATGGCGGAGGCCGCGCGGCCGACCGCCATCATGCCCATGGCGCCGAACAGGTACGGCAGCAGGCCGCCGAACAACAGGCCGACCACGACGTAGGGATTCGACAGCGAGAAGTCGATCACCACGTCCTTGAAGTACGGGAATTCGGTCGGGTTGGCGCTGAAGAACTTGAGGTCTTCGCTATAGGCGGCAAACAGCACCAGCGCGCCGAGGCCGGCCGAGCCGATGGCGTAGCCCTTGGTGACCGCCTTGGTGGTGTTGCCGACCGCGTCCAGCGCGTCGGTGGCCTTGCGGACTTCCTTGGGCAGGCCGCTCATCTCGGCAATGCCGCCGGCATTGTCGGTGACCGGGCCGAACGCATCGAGCGCGACGATGATGCCGGCCAGCGACAGCATGGCGGTGACCGCCACCGCGATGCCGAACAGACCGGCCAGGCTGTAGGTCGAGAGAATGCCGGCGATGATCACCAGCGTCGGCAGCGCGGTCGATTCGAGCGAGACCGCAAGGCCCTGGATGATGTTGGTGCCGTGGCCGGTGACCGAAGCCTGGGCGATCGACACCACCGGGCGCTTGCCGGTGCCGGTGTAGTATTCGGTGATCACCACGATCAGCGCCGTCACCACGAAGCCCAGCACCGCGCAGGCGAACAGGTCGCCGGAGGTGAAGGCGACGCCGCCATTGGTCTTGAACTCGGTGCCGAAGCCGCCGAACAGCACCAGATTGACCAGCGCGATCGCCGCGATCGACAGCACGCCGGTGGCGATCAGGCCCTTGTAGAGCGCGCCCATGATCGACTGGCTGGGGCCGAGCTTGACGAAGAAGGTGCCGGCGATCGAGGTCGCCACGCACACCGCGCCGATTGCCAGCGGGTAGATGATGATGGTGTCCAGGATCGGCTGGCCGGCGAAGAAGATCGCCGCCAGGACCATGGTGGCGACCGCGGTCACCGCATAGGTCTCGAACAGGTCGGCCGCCATGCCGGCGCAGTCGCCGACATTGTCGCCGACGTTGTCGGCGATGGTGGCCGGGTTGCGCGGATCGTCTTCCGGAATGCCGGCCTCGACCTTGCCGACCAGGTCACCGCCGACGTCGGCGCCCTTGGTGAAGATGCCGCCGCCGAGACGGGCGAAGATGGAGATCAGCGAGGCGCCGAAGCCGAGCGCGACCAGCGCGTCGACCACGACGCGGTCATTGGCGGCAAGGCCCATGAACTGGGTCAGCACGGTGAAGTAGACCGCGACGCCGAGCAGCGCGAGGCCGGCGACGAGAAGGCCGGTGACCGCGCCCGCCTTGAAGGCGAGTTCCAGACCGCCCGCCAGCGACTTGGTGGCAGCCTGAGCGGTGCGCACGTTGGCCCGCACCGACACGTTCATGCCGATGAAGCCGGCCGCGCCGGACAGCACCGCGCCGATGGCGAAGCCGAACGCGACGGTCGGCGACAGCAGCCAGGCGACCAGCGCGAAGATCACCACGCCGACGATGGCAATGGTGATGTACTGGCGCTTCAGATAGGCCGTTGCGCCTTCACGGATCGCGGCCGCGATTTCCTGCATGCGCTGGGAGCCGGAGTCGGCCGCCATCAGCGACTTTGTCGCCCAGATGCCGTAGGCGATCGACAGCAGGCCGCCGATGATTATGAGTACGAGAGCAGTCATCCACCCCACCTTGGTTTCGTCAGTGGCCGGGCCGCATGCCGCAACCGACACGGCGGGGACGACGTTCGCGCCCGCTGGACCATTCTCGCGGCTGCCGCCGAGAAGCGTCGGCTTTCTAGCAAATAAGCCACTCCGCGCAATGGCCGCGCTGTCGTCGCCCACTGCGGACCCCAGTGTGCGCCGCAACAAATGATTGCGCACAAAACCACGCCAATACAGCGCGCTACCGGTGAAAGCGGGCGGGTCCGGCCGTCCTGTCGCCGCGAAATTAGGCGGCAATCCAACTAAAGGATGATGGCGGACGCCGCGGATTCCGGTGGACGCACCTGAGCACCGCCGCGCAAAGGGACAGCAGGGTGGAAGCTTCGTGCTCTGGGCGGCGAAAATCCCGTTCTCGAACAGGACTTTTGGCGCGAATAGCCCGATTTCGCATAAACCGTCCGTGTCAGAAATGGCTGAAGCTCAGCTGCTTCAGCCTCATCGGCCCCTGCGGGCCGTAGAACACCGGAGGGCCGGGCTCGGCGGTGATCTCGCCGATCGCGGTGACCGCAACCCCGACCCGCGCCGCCGCCGACATGAGGGCGTCCAGCTCGTCCGGCGCCACCGCCATCAGGATCTCGTAGTCGTCGCCCCCGGTCACGATCCGCTCCAGCAGGTTGGGATCGCCGAGCAAAGCGGTCGCAGCGGCACTCGACAGCGGCAGCAGCGCGGTCTCGATGCGGGCGCCGACGCCCGACAGCGCGCACATCTTGGCGAGGTCGCCGGCGAGGCCGTCCGACACGTCCATCGCCGCGCGAACGTGGTCGCGCAGCGCCGCGACCAGCTTGGTGCGCGGCTGCGGCAACAGGTAACGGTCGGCAAGGTGGGCCTTGTCGCGAAGGTTGAGTCGGCCCAGCCCGCGCGGCACGAGGTGGCGGCGCTGCAACAGCCCGAGCGCGGCATCGCCGATGGTGCCGGTGACCACCACCCAGTCGCCGGGCGCGGCGCCGGCGCGGCGAACCATGCCGCCGGCCGGCACGGAGCCGAACGCGGTGACGGTGAGGGTCAGCGGACCGGGCGTGCGCACGGTATCGCCGCCGAACAGCGGACACCCGTAGGCTGCGGCGTCCTCGCCGAGGCCGCGGGCGAAGGCGTCCAGCCACTCCGGCTTGATGCCCTCGGGAAATGCCGTCGAAATGACGAAGCCAAGCGGATCGGCGGCCTTGGCGGCAAGGTCCGACAGATTGACCCGCAGCGCCTTCCTGGCGATGGCGTCGGCGGGATCGTCGGCGAAGAAATGCACCCCCGCCACCAGGGTGTCGGTGGTGATGACCAGTTCGCAACCCGGCGGCGGCGCCACCGCGGCGGCGTCGTCGGTCAGACCGAACGCGCCCTCGTGGGTGGCGATCGGGGCAAACACACGGTGGATCAACGCGTCCTCGGCCGACAGCCTGCCGGCCGGGACGGCATGGACCACCGGGCGCGGCCGCACCCTGGCCGGCGGCGGCGCGGCCGCCGCTGGCGGCTCGCGCGGCCCTGCCGCCGGTGCCGGCGAGGGGTCGGGCGGCGCGGCCGGCGCCGCCGCCTCGGCCTCGGGACCGAACAGCTCGGCGTTGAGCAGCTTCGCCTCAAGCGCAATCTCGGCGGCGTCCGGTCGGGGCGGCGCCGGCTCGGCCGGCGGGTGGGGCGCCGCGATCTCGGTCCAGCTCGCATCGGCCGGCTCGAACGCGGTCCATTTCGGCGCGAACGGCCGCTCGGGCCCGGCGGCCGCGGCATCCTCGGCCAGGCCGGCTTCGGGCGAGGCCGACGGCTTCCCCAGCCGCGGCGGCGGCACGTCGAGCACGAACGGCTGGTAGCCCCGCGCACCGGCACCCGGCACCGTCTCGGCCAGACGCGGGGCCGGCGGCGGGTCAGCCGGACAAGGCTCGGGTGGCCAAGACTCGGATGGCCAAGACTCGGATGGCCAAGACTCGGGCGGAAAAGACTCGGGCGGAAAAGACTCAGACGCGGTGGATTCGGATGTCGCGGGTTCGGACGCGGTGAGGTCCGACGCGGCGGGCTCGGCGGCGGCGGGTTCGGCCGGGGCCGGCGCGATAAGCTCGAGCTCGGCCGCCGGCACCGGCGGCGTGCCCACCGGCGCCATCGCCGAGCCGAAATCGAGCGGGCCGAGGTCGAACGCGCCCAGAGCGAACTGGAACGCCGCGGGATCGTCCTTACCGTTGGCAGCGGGACCGTTGGCAGCGGGCGGCTCGGGCTCGGCCGGCGCCGGGTCCAAGGACACATGGGCCGGCGATGAGGCCGAAGGCGCCGGCAAAACCGAGTCTTCCAACGAAACCTTGGGAGTTGCCGGAGCGACCGGCTCGGGTGCAGCCGCGGGGGTCGGGGACTTGGCCGTCACCGGGGACTTGGCCGTCACCGACGCCTTGGCCGCGGCGGACGCAAGATCGATGCGCTCGACCCCGAGCCGGGGCATGCCGTGCTTGGTGGCGGCCGGACCAAGGCTGGTCGGCTCCGCAGCAAGGTCTGGGGCCGGCTTCGGCTCAGTCGCCATGTCAGCGGGCACCCTCCCCGGCGAACTCGCCGGCGCGCAGCTTGCGCGCCAATCCGTCGAGCACGGCATTGGCCATCGAGGTCTCGTCCCCTTCGAGGAAGGCGCTGGCAACGTCGACATACTGCGACACAACCACCCGCGCAGGAATATCCGGCCGGGACAGCAGTTCGTAGCAGCCGGCCCGCAGCAGCGCGCGCAGCACCGCCTCGACCCGCTTGAGCGGCCAGCCGCCGCTCAAGGTGGCGTCGATCAACGGATCGATCTGGCGCTGCTCGCGCACCACGCCTTCGACCAGATCGCGGAAGAACGCGACCTCCGCTTCCGGATGGGCAACGCCCTCGACCTCGCGGCCGATCCAGTGGCTTTCGAATTCCGCGAACACATCGGCGGTCGGGGTCGCGGCGACGTCCATCTGGTAGAGCGCCTGCACCGCATTGAGGCGGGCACCGGCCCTCGCGACGCGGCGGGACGACGCTTGCTGCGGCTTCATCACAAACACTCCCGTCCATCCAGGCGACGCTTCAGGCGCAGCAGCGTCAGCACCGCACTCGCGGCGTGGCCGCCCTTGTCGAGGCGCTGCGGGTCGGCACGTTCGAACGCCTGGGCCTCATTGTCGACGGTCAGGATGCCGTTGGCGAGCGGAAGCGCGCGGCTGACCGCAAGATTCATCAAGGCGCGGGCCGATTCGCTCGCCACAATGTCGTAGTGCGAGGTTTCGCCGCGAATGACGCAGCCGAGCGCCACCACGCCATCATAGGGCGTGCCGTTCGCGGCCGCGGTGGCGAGCGCAATCGCCACCGCGGGTGGAATTTCCAGCGAGCCGGGCACGGTGATGCAATCAACGGTCACGCCAGCGGCGCGAAGCCGGCGCAGCGCACCGTCGAGCAGAAGGTCGGCCAGCGCGTCGTAAAACCGCGCCTCGACCAGCAGGACGCGCGCGTCGGCAATGGGTTGCTCGGCCTCGGCGGCCGGGCGGGACGAAGACACAATCATCTGAAGGTTCCGGGTTTGCGCCCGGAGATACGCGGATCAGCGCGCCTCGGCAAGGCGCGCGGCGTAGCGGGCCATCAGATCGACTTCGAGATTGAGCCGCGAGCCCGCCGTCAGCGTGCCCCAGGTGGTCACCGCCAGGGTGTGCGGAATGATGTGAACGGTGAACGCATCGCCGGACACCTCATTGACGGTGAGCGAGGTGCCGTCCAGCGCCACCGAGCCCTTGGCGGCGATGAAGCGCGCGAGCTGGTGCGGCACGCGCAGCACGAAGGTGGCCTGGTCGGCGCCGTCGGTGCGCGTGACGATCTCGGCGAGGCCGTCGACATGGCCGGTGACGATATGGCCGCCGAGCTCGTCGCCGATCTTCAGCGAGCGTTCGAGGTTGATGCGGCTGCCGACCTGCCAACCGCCGGCGGTGGTGAGCTTCAGCGTCTCGGCGGCGGCGTCGATGGCATAGACGGTGCGGCCGGCCGTCTCGGCGACCTCGATCACCGTCATGCAGATGCCGGAATGGCAGATCGAGGCGCCGAGCGCGATCGAATCGGCCGGGTAGCGGCAGGCGACCGAGAGCCGCCGCAGATTGTCGCGCTCGGCAACTGCAACCACCTCGCCGATATCGGTGACGATGCCGGTGAACATGTCAAATCCTCCTCGAAACCGTCATGGTGTCGGCGCCGACCGCCACCCGCTCGATGGTTTTCAGCGCCGGCGCGGCGGTCAGCGCCGTCAGCGGCAGCCCGGCGAGCGCCGGCAGCGCGTCGTCGCCAAGCACGACGTTGCTGCCGAACACCACCGCCTCGTCGACCAGATCGGCCCCCAGCAGCGCCGCCGCCAGCGTCGGCCCGCCCTCGACCATCAGCCGGGTGATGCCGCGCAGCGCCAGCAACCGCAACACCTCGGCGAGATCGAGCCGGCCGTCGGCACCGCGGCCGACCCGCATCACCTCGGCGCCGGCCATTGTCAGCGCGCGATCGCGATCGACGTCGGCGTCGGCGCCGGCGATCAGCCACAGCGGCACGGTGCCGGCGGTAGCGACCAGACGCGACGACAGCGGCAGCTTGAGCGCAGGGTCGAGCACCACCCGCACCGGCGAGCGCGCGGCGAGGCCGGGCAGCCGGCAGGTCAGTTCGGGATCGTCGGCGAGCGCGGTGCCGATGCCGACCATGATGGCATCGTTCAGCGCCCGCAGCATGTGGACGCGAGCGCGGGCAGCCTCGCTGGTGATCGCCGCCGGGTGCGGCCCGGCCAGCCCGGCCTTGCCGTCGGCGGACACCGCGAGCTTCAGCATGACGTGCGGCCGGCCGTCGCGCACCCGGCGGATGTGGCCGGCGTGCGAGCGCTCGCCCTCCGCCCGCAGCACGTCGCGCACCACCTCGATGCCCGCCGCCTCAAGTTTCGCGAAGCCGGCGCCCGCCGTGCGCGGGTCGGGATCGCCGACCGCGGCCACCACGCGGGCGATGCCGGCCTGGATGATGGCCTCCGTGCAGGGCGGGGTTTTGCCGAAATGGGCGCAGGGCTCCAGCGACACGTAGAGCGTGGCGCCGCGCGCCGCCGCGCCCGCCATGGCCAGCGCCCCCGGCTCGGCGTGGGGGCGGCCGCCGGCCTGAGTCCAGCCGCGACCGACGATCACCGGCCGGCCGTCCTCGACGCGCACCACCAGCGCACCGACCGCAGGGTTGGGCCAGGTGGTGCCGCGCGCCGCGTCGCCGAGCGCGATTGCCGCCGCCATCAGCCGAACGTCATCCGCAACCAGCGCCGCGGCCGAGCCTGCGGTCATGGCCGCTCGACGCCGACCGTCGCGTGGGCAATCTCGCCCAGCAGGTTCTCGAAGTCCTTGGGATCGCGGAAATTCTGGTAAACCGAGGCGAACCGGACATAGGCCACGGTGTCGATGTCACGCAGCCGCTGCAGCACGAGCTGGCCGATCGCCTCGGAGCCGACCTCGCTCTCACCCTGGCGCTCCAGCTGGCGCACGATCTCCGACACCAGCCGGTCGATGCTCTCCTCGTCGACCGGTCGCTTGCGCACCGCGACCGCGATCGAGCGACGCAGCTTCTCGCGGTCGAACGGCACCCGCCGGCCGGAGCGCTTGAGCACCGTCAATTCGCGCAGCTGCACCCGCTCGAAGGTGGTGAAGCGGGCGCCGCAGTCGGGGCACACCCGCCGCCGCCGCACCGCCGTGCCGTCCTCGGAGGGGCGCGAGTCCTTCACCTGGGTGTCCAGGTTGGAACAGAAGGGACACTTCATGACCCGCGCCGCCCTCTCATCGGATCCTCTGGTGGGATCATGTCCCGCGGGATGCCATCCCGCGAGACTTTGTCATCACTGGCCGTAGACCGGAAAGCGCCGGGTCAGCTCGCCGACCTTGGCCGCCACCGCGGCCTCCGCCGCCGCATTGCCGGCCTCGCCGTTGCTCGACAGCCCGTCGAGCGCCTCGGCGATGAACGCGCCGACCTGGGCGAACTCCGGGGCGCCGAAGCCGCGGCTGGTCGCAGCCGGGGTGCCGAGCCGGATGCCGGAGGTCACCATCGGCTTTTCGGGGTCGAACGGGATGCCGTTCTTGTTGCAGGTGAGGTGCGCGCGCCCGAGCGCGGCTTCCGCCGCCTTGCCGGTCAGCGACTTCGGCCGCAGATCGACCAGCAGCAGGTGGTTGTCGGTGCCGCCGGTGACCAGCGCGAAGCCGGCCTTCAGCAGGGTGTCGGCCAGCACCTTGGCGTTGGCCACCACCTGGGCAGCGTAGGCGCGGAACTCCGGCCGCAGCGCCTCGCCGAACGCCACCGCCTTGGCGGCGATCACGTGCATCAGCGGGCCGCCCTGAAGGCCGGGGAAGATCGCCGAGTTGATCTTCTTGGCGAGCCCCTCGTCGTTGGTGAGGATCAGGCCGCCGCGCGGGCCGCGCAGGGTCTTGTGGGTGGTCGAGGTGACGACGTGGGCGTGCGGGAACGGCGAGGGATGCGCGCCGCCCGCCACCAGCCCGGCGAAGTGGGCGATGTCGACCATGAAATAGGCGCCGACCTCGTCGCAGATGGCGCGGAAGCGGGCGAAGTCCCAATGGCGGGCATAGGCCGAGCCGCCGGCCAGGATCAGCTTCGGCTTGTGCTCGCGGGCGAGCTTCTCCACCGCGTCCATGTCGATGCGCTGGTCATCCGGGCGCACATTGTACGGCACCACGTTGAACCACTTGCCGGACATGTTGACCGAGCTGCCGTGGGTCAGGTGGCCGCCGGCGGAGAGGTCGAGGCCCATGAAGGTATCGCCGGGCTTCAGCAGCGCCAGGAACACCGCCTGGTTGGCCTGGCTGCCGGAATTGGCCTGAACGTTGGCGAAGGCGCAGCCGAACAGCGTCTTGGCGCGGTCGATCGCGATGTTCTCGGCGATATCGACGAACTCACAGCCGCCATAGTAGCGCCGGCCGGGATAACCCTCGGCGTACTTGTTGGTCATGATCGAGCCTTGGGCCTCGAGCACGGCGCGCGAGACGATGTTCTCCGAGGCGATCAGTTCGATATGGTCCTGGAGCCGCGTCAGCTCCTTGGCGATGGTGGAGGCGATCTCGGGATCGCTCTCGGCCAGCGAGGCGGTGAAGAAACTGTCGAATAGCGGCCGGCTGCGCTCGACGTCGGAAACCGACATGGCCACGCCCCCTCTTGACTCACGGTTGCGTTGATCCGGTCGCGGCGCGGGCCGAAGCCACGCCGTACGGCCGAAGCGGTCGCTTACCACGACCGACAGGGGTCGCCAAGGCGACCGGACCCAAGATATGGCCCGGAGCGGGCAATTATTGCGGAGACTCGCGGGTACTCGGCCAGGGCGGGAGCGGAAGGGTGCCACCGCACCTTCGGCATTGACACCCCCCTCACGCCACCACCGCTAGCAGCGTCAGGTGGTCCCACCACGAATTGGGGCGAACGTGCTGCGACACCACCCGGAAGCCGGCCACCTCCACCTCCGCCACGATGGCGGCAGCTTCAAGCAGGGCGCGGGTGGGCTTGCCGTCCTCCATCAGGCAGCGCGCGGCAGGGTCGAACCGGGCACGCGCAGTCGCCGATTTCGGCTCGCCGCACATGGTGCTGACGACGAACACGCCGTCCGCTTTCGTCACCCGCCGAACCTCGGCGAGACAGGCGGCGCGATCGCAGCCGATGAGGCAGTGCAGGCAATTGCCATCGATCACGGCGTCGAAGCAGCCGTCTGAACAGGCTGGCATGGCCCGCACGTCGCCCCGGCGGAACGTGCCGGCGAGGCCACGCGCCTCGAACGCCGCATGCGCCCAGGCAACGGCGTCGCCGGATTGCTCGATGCCCTCGACGCGGTAGCCCTGCTCGGCGAAAAGCGCCGACACCAACCCATTGCCGCAGCCGAGTTCGAGGAGGTGCGCCGGTGGCGGCGGAAAGTCCGCATGCCGCCGCAGCCACGCCAGCGTCTGCATCCAACCGTCGCGACGGCGGGTGGCGGCGGCGCCACCCCAGCCGGCCGCGCCTGCCGCCCGCAGCCGGGCGTATTCGACATTCACGTCCTGGCTCATGCGAATGCCTCCCTGGGTGCCGGCTCCGGACGGGCGCCGACATGCTGTCGCCGTGATCCTGGACCATCATTGTATTGTTTCACCACCGTCGTGCTGCGCCGCGCTCCTACCATTCTGCCGAGACCCAGAATGTCCTTCTCCGAAAAGTCGTCAGCCGGAGAGGCATTTCATGCAGATATTGCCACATCCGAAGTTGCGAGCCTGCCGCCGCGATCCAAGTTCGACTGCCATCCGCTCGCAATTGTTTGATCGGACCCGAGTGCAGGTGGACGGCGGGGTCGCAACGTTTGCTAAAAATTAAGGTGGCCGGATCGGCGCGCCGGGCTAAACGTAAAAGAGTCTGTATCTACATTTGGCGTAAGCCATTTTAGCGTATCCCGGCCGTGCGGGACCGTTGCGCACCGAAACGCTCCGCCGAGCGGTGCGCTCCCGCATCGCCCGTCGGCCATTTTCGAACACGTTGGACCGGACATGTCGCGTTTTCGCTCCCTGCCGATTGCCACCCTGGTCGTGCTGGCCGGGCTCGGATGGCTGTTCTGGCCACAGCTCAAGCCGCTGGTGGCGATGGTCCCCGGCCTATCGAGCTTGGCCGAACACCAAGGCGACGCCGCCCGACCAGCCGCCGCACCGCGCGGCGTGCCGGTGGTGACCGACAAGGTCGAGCGCAAGGACGTGCCGCGGACGCTGGACGCGGTCGGCACCGTCCAGTCGATCGCCTCGATCCTGATCCGACCGCGCACCGACAGCGAGATCACCGCGATCCACGTCGAGGAAGGCGCCAAGGTCAAGGCCGGCGAGCTTCTGTTCACGCTCGACGACCGGGTGCTGCAGGCCCAACTTGCCCAGGTCGAGGCCCAGGCCCACAAGGACGAGGCCCAGCTCGAACAGGCCAAGCGCGACCTCGACCGCGCCGAGGACCTGCTGCGGCGCAAGATCTCGACCCAGGTGCAGCGCGACATCGCCGCGACGCTGGTCCGCGTCAACGAGGCGCAGCTTGCCTCCGACCGCGCCCAGCGCGACAGCCTGCTCGCCTCGCTCAGCTACACCAAGATTGTCGCGCCGGTGTCCGGCCGGATCGGCTCGATCACCGCCAAGGTCGGCGCCGTGGTGCGCGCCGCCGATTCCGGCGTGATCGCCACCATCAACCAGTTCGACCCGATCTATGTGGCGTTCTCGATCCCGCAGTCGGCGCTGGTGCCGCTGCGCCAGGCGATGGCCGAACGTCCGGTCAGCGCCGAGGTGAGCACGCCGCGCAAGCCGGTGCGCGGCACCGTGACCTTCGTCGAGAACGCGGTCGATCCCGCCACCGGAACGGTGCTGGTCAAGGCGACCATGCCCAATAGCGATGAGTTGCTGTGGCCGGGTGCGTTCGCGTCGGTCCAGGTCATCCTCGGCGAACAGGCCGGCGCCACCGTGGTGCCGTCGGCGGCGGTGCAAATCGGCCAGGACGGGGCGTTCGTGTTCGTCGTCAAGGACGGCAAGGCTGAGCTCAAGCGCGTCGCGGTCGAGCGCACCCAGGGCGATGTCACCGTGCTCGCCTCCGGCGTCGAGCCGGGCGAGGACGTGGTGATCGACGGCCAGCTCCGCCTCGTCAACGGCGCCCCGATCAACCGCAATCCAGCGCGCGCCACCACCGCCGCACCCGCCCTCGCCAACGGAAGCTGAGCCCATGCTGTCTGCGCTGTGCATCCGCCGCCCGGTGATGACCATCCTGCTGATGGTGTCGTTCGTCGTGGCGGGCCTGTTTGCCTACCGCCAGCTTCCGGTGGCGGCGGTGCCGCGCGTCGACTTTCCCACCATCCAGGTGTCGGGCTCGCTGCCCGGCGCCAGCCCGGAGACGATGGCGGCATCGGTTGCCTCGATCCTGGAGCGGCAGTTCTCCACCATCGCCGGCGTCACCTCGATGGCCTCGACCTCGACGCTGGGCCAGACCTCGATCGTTCTGCAGTTCGACCTGAACCGCAACATCGACGGCGCCGCGCTCGACGTGCAGTCGGCGATCTCGACCGCGCAGCGCAAGCTGCCGACCGACATGACGACGCCGCCAAGCTTTCGGAAGGTGAACCCGGCCGACGCGCCGGTGCTGTTCCTGGCGCTGTCGTCGACCCAAGCCCGGCTGTCGGATGTCGACGCCTTCGCCCAATCCTCGATCGTGCCCAGGCTGTCGACGCTGCCCGGCGTCGCCCAGGTGATGGTGTTCGGCTCGCAGAAATATGCGGTCCGGGTGCGCGCCGACCTCGACCAGCTGGCAGCGCGCGGCCTCAGCCTCGCCGAAGTCCAGACCGCGCTCGCCAACGCCAATTCGCTGACGCCGGTGGGCTCGGTCACCCAGAGCAACCGCAACGTCATTTTGGATTCGACCGGCCCGATCATGCGTGCTGCCGACTTCATGCCGGTGGTGGTGGCTTGGCAGAACGGCGCGCCGGTGCGGGTCGAGGACATTGGCACCGCCATCGACTCGATCGAGAACGACAAGGTGGCGAGCTGGTTCAACGGCGACCGCGCCATCGTGCTGGCGGTGCAGAGGCAGCCCGACGCCAACACCGTCGAGGTGGTCGACCGCATTCAGCAGATGATGCCGCAGATCCGCGCCGAGCTGCCGTCCGGCGTCAGCATCGACGTGATGATGGATCGCTCCAAGCCGATCCGTGCCGCCATCGAGGACGTCGAGATTACGCTCGGCATCGCCATGGTGCTGGTGATCATCGTCATCTACTTCTTCCTGCGCAGCGCGCGGGCGACGCTGATCCCGGCGATTGCGCTGCCGATCTCGCTGATCGGCACCTTCGCCGGCATGTATCTGTTCGGCCATTCCATCGACAACATCTCGCTGCTGGCGCTGACGCTGTCGGTCGGCTTCGTGGTCGACGATGCCATCGTCATGCTCGAGAACATCATGCGCCACGTCGAGAAGGGCGAGAACCCTTACGACGCGGCGCTGAAGGGCTCGCGCGAGGTCGGCTTCACCATCATCTCGATGACGGTTTCGCTGGTGGCGGTGTTCATCCCGGTGCTGTTCATGGGCGGGGTGGTGGGTCGGATGTTCAACGAGTTCGGCCTCGTCATCTCGATGTCGATCATCATCTCCGGCATCGTGTCGCTGACGCTGACGCCGATGCTGTGCTCGCGGCTGCTCCGGCCGCAGATCGAGGAGCCGCGGCACAATTTCATGCTGCGCGGCTTCGAGCGCGGCTTCGAGGCGGTGGCGGCCGGCTATGCGTGGTCGCTGCGCAAGGTGATCGCCCACAAGCTGGTGATGCTGGCGGTGACGCTGGCGACCTTCGTCGTCACCTTCGAGCTCTACCGCGACATTCCGAAGGGGTTCTTCCCCAGCGAGGACAACGGCCTGATCTCCGGCTCGACGGTGGGGCCGGACGACGCCTCGTTCGAGGCGATGGTGGAGCGCCAGAAGGTGGTGGCCGAGATCATCGGCAAGGACCCCGACGTCGTCACGGTGATGTCCACGGTCGGCTCCGGCCCCGGCGCCAACACCCAGAACGCCGGCCGGCTGTTCATCGGCCTGCGCGACAAGCCAGAGCGCAAGGACGACGTCCAGCAGGTGATCCAGCGGCTGCGGCGCGAGGTCGCCGAGGTGCCCGGCATCAACACCTTCTTCCAGCCGGTGCAGTCGATCTCGGTCGGCGCGGTGTCCTCGCGCAGCCAGTACCAGTACACGCTGCAATCGACCGACCTCAAGGCGCTGCGCGCATTCGCGCCGCAGATCGAAAGCCGCATGCGGCAGATCCCCGGCGTGCTCGACGTCAATTCCGATCTGCAGATCAAGGCGCGCGCCGGCTACGTCACCATCGACCGCGACCTCGCCGCCCGGCTCGGACTCAATGTCGATCAGATCCGCAACCTGTTCTATTCGGCCTACGGCTCGCGGCAGGTGTCGACCATCTACGCGCCGGACGACACCTATCAGGTGATCCTGGAAGCCGACCCCAAATACACCGACCCCGGCGAACTGCTGCGCCGCCTCACCGTGCGCACGGCGAGCGGGGCGGCGATCCCGCTCGATGCGGTGGCCAAGCTCGACCAGCAGCCCACTGCCCTCACCGCCTCCCACCTCGGCCAGCTGCCGGCGGTGACGATCTCGTTCAACCTCCAGCCCGGCGTGTCGCTCGGCGACGCGGTGAGCCGCATCGAGCAGGTGACGCGCGACATCGGCCTGCCGGCGACGATCTCGACCACCTTCCAGGGCACGGCGCAGCTGTTCCAGGACGCGCTCGCCAACCAGGGCCTGCTGCTGTTCGCCGCCGTCATCGTCATCTACATCGTGCTCGGCATCCTCTACGAGAGCTTCATCCACCCGCTGACGATTTTGTCCGGCCTGCCGACCGCCGGCATCGGCGCGCTGATCGCGCTGGAACTCGCCGGGATGGACCTCTCGGTGATCGCGATGATCGGCCTTGTGATGCTGATCGGCATCGTCAAGAAGAACGCCATCATGCTGGTCGACTTCGCCAGCACCCGGCAGCAGGCCGGCGCCTCGGCCGAGGACGCCATCGTCGAGGCGGCGGCGCTGCGCTTTCGCCCGATCATGATGACGACGTTCGCCGCGGTGTTCGGCACGCTGCCGATCTCGCTCGGCATCGGCGCCGGCGCCGAGCTGCGCCAGCCGCTCGGCATCGCGGTGGTCGGCGGGCTGTGCCTGTCGCAGCTCTTGACGCTCTACATCACGCCGGTGGTGTTCCTGGCGTTCGACCGGCTGTCGAAGCGGCGGCCGGGCAAGGACAGCCCGCACCCGGTCGAGGCGGAGGACAAGCCGCGCCGCATCGCGGCGGAGTGAGCAGTTTCGACGACCTGGGCATCGTCATCCCGGGCGAGCGTCAGCGAGTTCCGGGATCGTCTTCAGGAAAAGGTACCCCTTGCGGAAAACGGTCCCGGGTCGCGCACCTGCGGTGCTTGCCCGGGACGACGACCTGAGCTTCGTCATCCCGGTCAAGGCGCACGCCCAGTGCCGGGACGTCCGCAGGAAGAACGCGCAGGGCGCAACACGCGGCGCTGCTTGCGTCCGATCAGGTGCCCGGAACGGCGCGGTCACGCCGTCTCCACGCCCTCCCAACCCTCCGGCCCCAGCCGCTGCTGCGGGTTGAAGTGGCGCTTGTAGTCCATCTTGCGCGAGCCATCGACCCAATAGCCGAGATAGACGTAAGGCAGGCTGAGGCGGCGGGCCTTGGCGATGTGGTCGAGGATGATGAAGCCGCCGAGCGAGCGCTGGCTCTCGCCGGGATCGTAGAACGAATAGACCATCGACAGCCCGTCGGAGAGCACGTCGGTGAGGCAGACGCCAAGCAGCTGGCCGGTGCCGCGGCCATTGATGGCGGTGTCGGGGCCGCGGCGGCGGTATTCGATCAGCCGGGTGCGGACGTGGCTGTCCTCGATCATCATGGCGTAGTCGAGCACGCTCATGTCGGCCATGCCGCCATTGGGGTGGCGGGCGTCGAGGTAGCTGCGAAACAGCGAATACTGCTCCGCCGTCGGCACCGCCCCCCGCACGTCTCCCACCACGTCGGCATTGCGGCGCATCGCCCGCTTCTGGCTGGCGGTGGGCACGAAGTCGTCCACCACCACCCGCACCGACACGCAGGCGCGGCACAGCTCGCAGGCCGGGCGGTAGGCGATCGACTGCGAGCGGCGGAAGCCGCCGTGGGTCAGCATGTCATTGAGCGCGGCGGCGCGGTCTCCGACCAGATGCGTGAACACCTTGCGTTCCTCCTTGCCCGGCAGATAGGGGCAGGTGGTCGGCGCGGTCAGATAGAATTGCGGGGTATCGCGGGGCTGCTGAGTCACGGAGGCTCACCGATCGAACCACAAGCAAGGGTCGCAACACGACGTCGATTTGCGCCAGAAGCGCGGCAGGCGGCACGGCGTCGGCGAATTGGACGCATCCGAAACCGGCATCAAGGCCGGCGCGTCGTCGTCCGGTTGCCGAAAACCCCGCCTTCGAACACGGGTGTTCGGCGAAATCTGGTCCGGGATCGCGACGCGATCGTCCGAACTTCGCATCGCTGAAGATTCGTTAGCATGCCTGAGAGTTTGGCGAGGTCAAACGCTTCATCGCGCCGCCGGCCGCAGCGACTTTACGGCAGCTCAACGGCGGATCACCAGTTCCATCGAGCGCGGCACCGTATTGATCATCACCATGCCGCAGATGAAATCGTGCAGCAGCCGCCGGCGGCCGTTGAACAGACCCACCGCCAGCACCAGCGGCGTCAGCGCCGACACCGAAATATAGAGCGCGATCAGATGAACGCAGGCGAGCAGCGGATAGACCTTGGCGCCATACCAGGTGCGCATCTCCAGCCCGTTCATCCGCATGCCGACAGTGGCGGAAAACGGCCCGCCCAGCGTCATCGCGGTATAAAACAGCGCCCATCCCACCGCGATCGGGCCGAGCAGCCACAGCAGCACGAAGCCGAGCCCCAACGTCAACACGCCGAACACGGTGAACACCAGCGACAGCGCGACAATGGGGGCAATAATGATGCAGGCGTCGACCAGAAAGGCGCCGAACCGGCGTTGCAGCACGCCGGCGAACAGCTCGGGCTCGGCCTCGGGCTTATAGGCGTGCGGCCGATTGAAATCGTGCGCCGGCGGGGTGCCGAGCGGGCGGGCGCGATCGGGACGATTGCCGCGGTCGCTGCGGCGGCGAACGGGTCCTGACGGTTCGGAATGGTCCGGCAAAAGGGGCATCAAGGTCTCCGCGGCGGGCGCCGCCCGGCACCGGCCGTCTGCATCGAGAAAATCTTCACCGAGTTGATCGTGACAGCCGATCGCGTCAATTCGCGGGCTTGGTCAGAGCATGGTCGCACCATCGGTCCTTTCTAGTTGCCGCGCGCCCGAGCGGGGTTGCGCCGGATCGGCCATGGATGCGTTCAATTTCTGCAACGGCGGCCGGTTCCCTCGCCCGGCCCGGCACCGGCCGGGTTTTCCGCCGCCCGCCCACCGGCTATGACGGCAGCATCCGCAAGGGAACTGAACCATGACATCGCCCACCCCCCTGTCGCGCTGGCGCCGGCTGCAGGCCGAGACCGACGCCGTTCACCGCGCGCTCGACGCTCGCATCATGGCAGGCGCGCCGTTCCGGGATGCCGGGCGCTACGGCCGCTTTCTGCGGATGCAGCTCGGGTTCTTCCGCGACATCGACGCGCTCTATGGCGATGGCGCGCTTGGCGCCGTGGTGCCCGATCTCGCCGAGCGCCGCCGGCTGGCACTGGCCGAGCAGGACGTCCGCGACCTCAACATCGCGCTGCCGGCGGCCGAGGCGCCGGTGTTCGCCGGCGCCATCGACCCGCCCACCGCGCTGGGCTGGCTCTACGTTGCCGAAGGTGCCGACCTCGGCTCGCCATTCCTGCTCAAGGAAACCGCCAAGATCGGGTTCGACGACAGCTTCGGCGCCCGCCACATGCGCGGCCACCCGGAGGGCCGCGGCAAGCACTGGCACCGCTTCACCGACGCGCTCGACGCCGCAACGCTGACGCCGGAGGAGGACGCCCGCGTCACCGCCGGCGCGTTCGCCGCCTTCGCCCGCGTCACCGCGCTGTTCGAGGCGGCGGGGTTGGCGGACGAAACCTGACGCCACCAATTGGGCACCGGCGAAGCCCTGGCTCCGTCCCGCGCACGGCGAGACCCGGGACATCGTTCCGGGTCGATGTCGCGGTCAGTTCAGCCGGGTCGCCCGGCCATTCTCGACGCCGCCCGCGGTCGGCGGCAGCACCTCGGCGCCGGCGGCGGCCTGACTGCCGTCGGCATGGGCGACATCGGAATGGGCGCCGTCGGCATGGGCGCCGTGCTTGGCTTCCAGCCGGTGGTAGAGCTTGAAGCCGTAGGGCAGCATGGCGAGATAGCCGAGCGTCACCACGATCAGCACCTCCCACGGGAAGCTGACCAGCAGCGCCACGATCAGCACCAGCGCGACCAGCAGCGGCAGCACCCATTCCCGCGGGACCTTGGCGGTTGCCTTCTTGCCGGACAGCGTCGGCACCTGCGACACCATCAAGATGCCGACCGCCACGGTGAGCACCATCGCCAGCGTGTGGACCACGATGCCGTGCGGCAGGCCGAGGAAGGCGAAATACATCGGCAGCATCACCACGATGGCGCCGGCCGGGGCCGGCACGCCGATGAAGAAGTCGCCCTGCCACGCCGGCCGGTTGGGATCCTCCAGCATGACGTTGAAGCGCGCAAGGCGCAGCGCCGCGGCGATGGCGAACAGCAGGCCGGCGATCCAGCCGACGTTCTTGAGGTCGTGCAGCCCCCAGAAATAGAGGATCAGCGCCGGCGCCACGCCGAAATTGACGAAGTCGGCCAGGCTGTCGAGCTCGGCGCCGAACCGCGAGGTGCCCTTGAGCCAGCGGGCGAGCCGGCCGTCGACCCCGTCGAGCACCGCTGCTGCGACGATGGCGCCGGTCGCCCACTCGAAGCGGCCGTCGGCCGCCATGCGAATGGCGGTGAGCCCCAGCCCAACCGTGAACAGCGTCACCAGATTGGGCGCGAGCAGGCGAAGCGGAATGCGGCGAAGGCGGTCGAGCGGCGCCTGCCGGCGTTTGGAATCGAACGAACGAAAGAAGCGCGGCATGGCCGGACCATAGGCCGGCCCCTTCGCGAACGCCAGACGCCCGACCCCCGATTGCGCCCTGCGCGCCAGCCGGGACAGCGCTGCGGCAACGGCGTATTGCCCCGCGGCGGCGCGGGCTCTATATCGTCATTTGACGATAAAGGCGCCGGCAGCGCCCCTCAAAGGACCTTGCTCCCAAGTCGGCCATGCTGAAGCACGACGATTGCCGCCGCGCCGACCAGTTGCGCGCGCTCGCCCATCCGACTCGACTGGCGATCCTGCGGGCGCTGGCCAAGCGCGGCACCTGCCTGTGCGGCGAGTTGGTCGAGTTGACGCCGCTGGCACAATCGACGGTGTCGCAGCACCTCAAGGTGCTGAAGGAAGCCGGGCTGGTGCGGGGCCGAATCGACGGGCCGCGCTCCTGCTACGGCCTCGACCCCGACGCCATCGCCGATCTCGCCGCCGCCCTCGCCGATCTGTTCGCCGAACTCGGCGCTGCGGACGGCCCGCTCTCCCTCCCCGCCGCGGCCACCGCCGCAAACCAGCCGGACCCGGGACCGGCGCTGACGGATTGATGATGCGACCTGCCGACTATGCCGCGCCGCCCGCTTCGGGGCCGCAATCGCCACATCGGCCGCCGAACGGGCGGCCGACCGTTTCGGCGGAGCGCGGGGCGCTGCTCGCGACCGTGGTCAATCTGTGGCCCTACATCTGGCCATCCGACCGCGACGACCTGAAGCGCCGGGTGCTCTACGCCCTGGTGCTGCTGACCGCGGCCAAGCTGGTGACGCTGGTGGTGCCGTTCACCTTCAAGTGGGCGACCGACGCGCTCACCGCTGCCGGGCCGAAGGACGAATCGTGGCTGGCCTGGGTGCTGGCGGCGCCGCTGGCGCTGACGCTGGCGTACGGCCTCAGCCGCATCGTGATGGCGCTGCTGACGCAATGGCGCGACGGCCTGTTCGCCAAGGTCGCCATGAACGCGGTGCGGCGGCTGGCGCTGATCACCTTCCAGCATATGCACGCGCTGTCGCTGCGCTTCCACCTCGAGCGCAAGACCGGCGGCCTGACCCGCGTGCTGGAGCGCGGCCGCGAAGGCATCGAGACCATCGTTCGCATGGTGATGCTGCAGCTCGCCCCGACCGTGATCGAGCTCATGCTGATCCTCGTGGTGATGCTGTGGCAGTTCGACTGGCGCTACGTGGCGATCATCCTGGTCACGGTGGTGCTCTACATGTGGTTCACCTTCGTCGCCACCGAATGGCGCATCGCCATCCGCGCCCGGATGAACCAGAGCGACACCGAGGCCAACACCAAGGCGGTCGATTCGCTGCTCAACTACGAGACGGTGAAGTATTTTTGCGCCGAGGGGCGCGAGACCCAGCGTTACGACCGCTCGATGGAGCGCTACGAGACCGCCAGCATCCAGACCTATACCTCGCTCGCCGTGCTCAATTCAGGCCAGGCCGTGATCTTCACCATGGGCCTGACGGCGATGATGGCGCTGTGTGCGCTGGACATCAAAGCCGGGCGCAACTCGGTCGGCGATTTCGTGATGATCAACGCCATCATGATCCAGCTCTACCAGCCGCTCAACTTCATGGGCATGGTCTATCGCGAGATCAAGCAGGCGGTGATCGACATCGAGACCATGTTCGGCATTCTCGACCGGCCGGCCGAGATCGTCGACCAGCCCGACGCCAAGGCGCTCGAGGTGAGCGAGGGCACGGTGCGGTTCGAGAACGTGGTGTTCGCCTACGATCCGGAGCGGCCGATCCTCAAGGGCGTCGACTTCACCGTGCCGGCCGGCCGCACCGTGGCGGTGGTCGGCCCGTCCGGTGCCGGCAAGTCGACGCTGTCGCGGCTGCTGTTCCGGTTCTACGACGTCTCGGGCGGCCGCATCACCATCGACGGCCAGGACATCCGCTCCGTCAGCCAGACCAGCCTGCGCGCCGCCATCGGCATGGTTCCGCAGGACACCGTGCTGTTCAACGACACCGTGCGTTACAATATCCGTTACGGCCGCTGGGAGGCCAGCGACGCCGAGATCGAGGCGGCGGCGGCGCTGGCGCAGATCGACGACTTCATCCGCTCGACCCCGGACGGCTACGACACCGAGGTCGGCGAGCGCGGCCTCAAGCTGTCCGGCGGCGAGAAGCAGCGCGTCGCCATCGCCCGCACCATCCTGAAGGCGCCGCCGATCCTGGTGCTGGACGAGGCGACCTCCGCACTCGACAGCTACACCGAGAGCGAAATCCAGGAGGCGCTCGAGCGGGTGTCCAAGAACCGCACCACCATCGTCATCGCCCACCGGCTGTCGACGGTGGTCGCCGCCGACGAGATCATCGTGCTGAGTGAGGGCCGCATCATCGAGCGCGGCACCCACGTCGAGCTGCTGGCCAGGAGCGGCTTCTACGCCGGCATGTGGAACCGCCAGAAGGAGGCCGCCGCCGCCCGCGAGACCCTCGCCCACGCCGCCGCCGAGGGGCTGATCTCCAAGCCCGGCGTCCAGCCCGCTGCGATGTAACCTGCGGCGTCGCGGGCGTTCGCGGCGATCCGGTCGCCGCCGTCGCCGAATCCCGCTAGAAGGTGCGCAACGAAAGGGGCGTTCGGTCATTTCATGATCGTCCGGCCCTCCGGATGCCTCGATCCGCTGCGAAGCCTCTTGCGGTGCTTTGACGGATCGCGAACAAGACGCACCATGGTCACATTGCCGGAGCCCGCCTCGCTCATGTCCGTCGTCGCCTCGCTGCGCAAATCCATCCCCGGCATCAATCGCGAAGGTATTCCGTTCGTCGCGGTGTTCGGTATCGTCACGCTCGGTCTGTTCTGGATGTCGACCAGCCTGGGCTGGATCGGCTTCGGCCTCACCATCTGGTGCTTTGCCTTCTTCCGCGACCCCAAGCGGGTGACGCCAGTGCGCGAGGGCCTGCTGGTGGCGCCGGCCGACGGCGTGGTGCAGCGCATCGTCAATGCGGTGCCGCCGCGCGAGCTCGACATCGGCGACGCACCGCGCACCCGCGTCGCCATCTTCATGAACGTGTTCAACTGCCACGTGAACCGAGCGCCGATCTCAGGGCGCATCGAGCGTGTCGCCTACAAACCCGGCGCCTTCCTCAACGCCGACCTCGACAAGGCCAGCGAGGACAACGAGCGCAACGGCATCGTGGTCAAGACCCCGAGCGGCGCCATCATCGGCGTGGTGCAGATCGCCGGGCTGGTGGCGCGACGCATCGTGTGCTGGGTCAAGGAAGGCGAGCAGATCGGCACCGGCGAGCGCTTCGGCATGATCCGGTTCGGCTCGCGCGTCGACGTCTACCTGCCGCCGGGCGCCCGCGTGCTGATCGGCGAGGGCCAGACCACCACGGCCGGCGAGACCCCGATCGCCGACCTCACCGTCCAGCCTGGCCTGGTCCGCGACACCACCTTCCGGGTGAGCTGACGCCGGCGCGCGGCTCTCTACCGACGTTCGCAATGGCCGGGCATCGTCCCGGCCATTGTCATTTGGCCCGCTCGCACCGGCGCCGGCCACGCCGCTTTGACCCAAAGGGCGCGGCCTGATCGGCCGGATTTCGTATCAGTTGGCCACCGGAACAATCGACCCGCCGAACATGAAACCGCCGGTGGTTCCGGGCGAAGCGAAGCTGAGACTCCGAACCCATGATCCGCGACGTTTCCGGCAACGGCAGCGCGAGCGATGCCGCGCAACTAGGGGCAATGCGGACGACGGCGAGCCTCGCGGATCATGGGTCCGATCGCGCGGCTTCGCCGCTTGTCCGGGACGACGGCGCGTTCAGGCTGCCTAAGAGGCAGCCAAATTGCGATGAAATAACCGGCAGCCATCTCCACTGTCGAAACCCGTCCCCGACTGGCCGAATTCCTCGCGCTCTGAGCAAATCGTTAGGATTAACCATCGCTTAACCATCGCGATACACATTCCCGTTACGTCCGGTCGGCTAGCCTCAGCGACGATTGTCGCCTTCGTCACGGACCGGGCCGGTACCTTGCGGCTCTCCGGCGACGGCGCACGCCGCGAGGGACACGACAGGTCATGAAACTCAATCTGAAGATCGGGCAGAAGCTCAGCGTCAGCGCCGGGCTCGGCATCGTGCTGGTGCTGGCGCTGGTGGCGTTGTCGCGGTTCGCGACCGACTCGATCCACCACGCCGCGGTGTCGCTCACCGGCAACACCGCCATGTTCGAGGCGGCGCTGCGGGCGCAGATGGACTGGCGCGACGCCCGCATCGCCTTCCGCGACGCCCGGCTGGCGACCACGCCCGAGGCGCTCGACCGCGCCATCAAAGCCGGCGACGACACCGGCAAGGCCCTCACCGGCCGGTTCGAGGTCATCGCCGCGCAGACCTCGAACGACGCCGACAAGGCCAAGGCCACCAAGGCGCGCGACCTCGCCGCCTCCTACGCCTTGTACCTGAACGAGGCGCTGCAGGCCGAAGGCCGCCGCCAGCAGGCCCGCCAGCGCCTGGTCGAACTCGGCGCGAACTGGGACGAAACCATCGCCAAGCTGCGCGCGGCGGTTCAGGAGCGCTCGGCCGACCTTCTGGTGCTGGTCGAGCGGCTGGACGGCCACGCCTCCGAGGCGCGCGCGGCGATCTGGGCGTTCCACGCCAGCGAGGACGTCCAGCAGAAGGCCAAGGTGGCGCGGGTGGTGGCGGACTCCTCGCCGATCCTGAAGGAACTCGGCGACAGCGTGTCGAACGCCTCCGCCCTCATCACCAAGCTTGCCGGCCTCGTCACCCGCTTTCCCACCGCCATGAGCAGCGCCATGGACGCGGTGGCGGCGCGCAACTCCGCCAATGGCAGCGCCGAGCCGGTGCGGGCGGAGCTTGGCAAGCTGCTCGCCGAGTTCACCGACACCGCCAACCGCCAGAATGTCGCCCTGACCGACGGCGTCGAGACCGCCATCGCCAAAGCCGAGACCAGCGGCCTCACCCTCGGCGCCCTCGCCGTTGCGGCGATGCTCGGCGCGGCAGTGTTCGGCTTCGTCGGCGTCGGCAATCCGGTTCGCCGCATCGCCGCCGTGCTCGAACGGCTGGCGAACGGCGACAAGACCGTCGACATCCCCTTCACCCGGCGCGGCGACGAGGTCGGCGACACCGCCCGTGCCGCCCAGGTGTTCAAGGACAATCTGGTGCGGATGGACCTGCTCGACGCCGAGCGCCTGGAAGCCGAAGCCCGCGCCGAGGCCGAGAAGAAGCAGGCGATGCACGAGCTCGCCACCTCGTTCGAGAGCGCGGTCGGCGGCATCATCGGCGCGGTGTCGAGCGCGGCGACCCAGTTGCAGGGCGCAGCGCAGACCATGTCGGCGGCCGCCGATGAGACCAACCACCAGTCGAGCGCGGTCGCGGCGGCGTCGGAGGAAGCCACCTCCAACGTCCAGACCGTGGCCTCGGCGGCCGAGGAGCTGTCGGCGTCGGTGTCGGAGATCGGCCGGCGGGTCAACGAATCCGCCCGCATCGCCGCCGAGGCGGCCAAGGACGCCGACGCCACCGCCGGCAAGGTCGCCCGGCTGTCGCAGGCGGCGCAGAAGATCGGCGACATCGTCGGGCTGATTTCGACCATCGCCGGCCAGACCAACCTGCTCGCCCTCAACGCCACCATCGAGGCGGCACGGGCGGGCGACGCCGGCCGCGGCTTTGCGGTGGTGGCCTCGGAGGTCAAGTCGCTGGCCGACCAGACCGCCAAGGCGACCGCGGAAATCTCGGCGCAGATCGAGGAGATCCAGTCCTCGACCGCGGAATCGGCCACCGCCATCGGCCAGATCACCGAGATCATCCGCCAGATGAACGAGATCGCCACCACCATCGCTTCCGCGGTGGAGCAGCAGGGTGCCGCGACGACCGAAATTGCCCGCAACGTCCAGCAGGCGTCGAGCGGCACCGCCGAGGTGTCGAGCAACATCGTCGGGGTGACGCGGGCGGCGTCGGAATCGTCGGCGGCCTCCACCCAGGTGCTGGCGTCGGCGGGCGAGCTGGCGATGCAGTCCGGCGTGCTCAAGGCCGAGGTCACCAAGTTCCTCGCCATGGTGCGGGCGGCCTGATCCGGTTTCCCGATGATCACGCCGTGATCGGAAACAACCTCGCCGAACCATCCATGGCCGGGCCTTGGCCCGGCCATGCCGCCGGCCCCGGCGTCCTCAGCCGCTACGCCATCAGCCGGAACGGAATGCCGGAGATCAGCGCCTCGACATAACGCGGCTTCTGGTAATAGCCGTTGAGCGAGACGCGGTGGAGACCGGTCGGCCGCTCGAGCGGGCCCAGCGGCAGCACGCCGGGCTGGGTGGTCACCGCCACCGCGAAGCCGGCACTGGCGGTCGCGGCGATTTCGCGGTCGCCGACCGCGCTGGACCAGCCATAGGGATAGGAGAACGACCGCGGCCGGCGGCCGACCATCGCCTCGACCGCGCGCGTCGAGTCCGCGATCTCCTCCTCTAGGCGCGCCGCGGTGACGCGCTTCAGATTGACGTGCGTCACGGTATGGGCGCCGAAATGCACCAGCGGGTCGGCGGCAAGCGCGCGCAGCTCGTCCTCCGCCATCACCAGATCCGCAACGATGGCGTCGGCATCAATGCCGTGGGCGGCGGCGGCCCGGTCGAGGCGCCGCACCGCCTCGTCCTCGTCGATCGACTGGACCAAGCGCGCCAACCGCTCGAACGCGGCAAACCTCTCGGCCACGGTGGCGGTGGTCACCACCTCGGCGCCGGCGCCGAAATCGAACCGGAACGACCGGCCGTTGCCGGCCAGCGCGGCGGCGGTCTCCCACCAGATGGTGCGGATGCGGGCGGTGAAGCCGGAGGTGACGAAGATGGTGTAGGGCACGCCGAATTTCCGGAACACCGGCGCGGCGAACTCGGCATTGTTGCGGTAGCCGTCATCGAGCGTGAAGGCGACGAACTTGCGCGTCTCGGCGGGATCGGCCAGCAGCGCCGGCAGGTCGTGGAGATGAACCGCCGTCAGGCCATGCGTCAGCGCCACGCCGATCGCCTGTTCGAGAAACGCCGGCGTCACCGCGAGAATGGCGTTGGGGTCGAACCTGGACGGCGTTTCCGGCCGCACGTGGTGGAGCGTGAACACCACGCCCCGGCCGGCCGCCGCCGGCATCAGCCGGCCGAGGCGGGACAGCGCAACCGCCTCGAGCCCGACGCGGATGATCTGGTATTTCAGGACGCGTTTGGCCGATTGAAGAGCACTCATCGCGACGACACGTCCGGAACCGGGCTTTTCTTGAACCATGTTGAAAGGCGCGGGAGCACCCGCCGGGCCAGCACCCGCCACGCCGTCACCGGCACGTCGAACAGCGCCGGCACCGGATCGCGGACGGCGAAGGTCGCCTCCGCGCGCACCCTGGCGAGCGACGCGACATAGTCGGCGACCCGCAGCCGGCCGCTCGCGATGGTCTGGAACGCCGCGACGACGTCGCGCACCAGAAACACCCAGGCGGTGCCCGGCCGCGCCACCGCCGCCGCCGCCTCGCGGCCGTTGGCCGCCGCCCACAGCATCGCGCCGAGGTCGACACCGGCCGCAGCGGCGAGGCCGAACCATGACCACGGCCGCGGATTGACGTCGAGCAGCTTGAGCGAGCCGTCGCGACGGTCGCGCTTGAACTCGACCTCGACCAGCCCGCTGAAGCGGACCGAGCCGAGCACGCCGCGAGCGGCAGCGACCACCTGCGGCTCCTCGACCACCTCCACCAGCGTGCTGGTGAAGCCGAATTCCACCGGATACTGGCGGGCGCGGCGGGCGGTGAACTCGGCGACCGGCTCGCCGTCGCGCCACAGCGCGGCGTAGGAGAACTGGCTCTCCCCGCCACCCGGAATCATCTCCTGGACCACGACGTTGTCGCCGCCGATCTCGCCGGCCGCCGTCGCATAGGCGGCCAGAAACGCCGCCCGGTCGTCGGCGCGCACCACCTTGGCCGCCACGAACGCGCCACCAACGCCGCCCATATGCGGCTTCAGCACCACCGGAAACGTCAGCTCCAGCGCCTCCGCATGGCCAAGCGAGGCAATCTCATAGGTCTGCGGAATGGCAAGGCCGAGCTCGCGGGCGCGGCGATAGAGGAAGGGCTTGTCGCACACCCATTTCAGCGCGTCCCACGATGGCAGCATGATCCGGTAGGCCGCCGACAGCTCCGGCAGCGCCCGCGACACCAGCCGAACCTCGGCGTCGCCGCCGGCAACCAGCAGCGCGCCCGCCAAGCCTTCGCGCCGGGCCAGCTCCAGCAGAGCGTCAACCGCCCGCTCGCTGGCGGCGCCGGGCCAGCGGAAGCGGCGCCGGACGAAGCGCGACCATCCCGGCAGCGGCGAGTCGTTGCTGACGTAAAACACCGGCACGCCGCGGCTGCCAAGGCTGCGGGCGAGCGCCAAGGTGCCGTGGGCGCCGCCCAAGATGACGACGCCCGGACATGTGTCGGAACAACTGCCGTGCTCAGGCCGCAGCAAGACCATGCTCTCCGGACCGGCCGAGGCGACACAGCGCTGTCGAGGTGCCGAGCGCTCCCGTCTGCACAACATGGCGTAGATTCGTGAAGAATCCAGCCGGGCGTCGAGGCCCCGGCATTGCTCCGGTGCAATCTGGCCTGCAATCCGGCGCGCAGCTCTCTGCCGCAAAACCGCTATCGACGTTTGCGGAGACGCTCGAAACCGAGAGCGCACCGGCCGCCGGCACGGCGCAGCAAAAAGGCCGGGCGTGAGCCCGGCCTTTGAACGTCGGTGCGGGTTGGCCGCAGATCAGCGCTTCGAGAACTGGAAGCTGCGGCGGGCTTTCGCGCGGCCGTACTTCTTGCGCTCGACCACGCGGGAGTCGCGGGTCAGGAAGCCGCCCTTCTTCAGCACGGCGCGCAGCTCCGGCTCGAAGTAGGTCAGCGCCTTGGAGATGCCGTGGCGCAGCGCGCCGGCCTGGCCGGACAGGCCGCCGCCGGAGACGGTGCACATCACGTCGTACTGGTCGGCACGGCTGGCGACCTGGAAGGGCTGCTGGATCATCATCCGCAGCACCGGGCGCGCGAAGTAGACATCGAGCACGCGGTCGTTGACGACGATCTTGCCGGAGCCGGGCTTGATCCAAACGCGGGCGACCGCGTTCTTGCGCTTGCCGGTGGCATAGGCGCGGCCCTGGGCATCGACCTTCTTCTCGTAGCGCGGCGCCTCAGCGGCGACGCTGCCCTTCACGCCCTGGAGGTCTTCGAGGGACTGCAGAACCTCGGCCATCGTCAGGCGCTCCTCACGTTCTTGCGGTTCATGGCGGCAATATCCAGCTTCACCGGCTGCTGGGCCTCGTGCGGGTGGCTCGGGCCCTTGTAGACGCGCAGGTTGCCCATCAGCTTGCGGCCGAGCGGGCCGCGCGCGAGCATGCGCTCGACCGCCTTTTCCAGGATGCGCTCCGGGAACTTGCCGGCAATGATCGACTTGGCCGAGCGTTCCTTGATGCCGCCGGGATAACCGGTGTGGTGGTAGTAGACCTTCTGGTCGAGCTTGCGACCGGTGAACACCACCTTCTCGGCATTGACGACGATGATGTTGTCGCCGCAGTCCATGTGCGGGGTGTAGGTCGGCAGATGCTTGCCCTTGAGGTGCATCGCGATGATGGTGGCGAGCCGGCCGACAACGAGCCCGGCGGCGTCGATCACCACCCACTTCTTGTCGATATCGGCGGCCTTGGCCGAATAGGTTTTCATGGCAAGTCCCGAGTTGAAAACGGGCGCGGGGCCGCCGGCAGAGCGCGGGCCGCGACTAGGCCGCCTTGTAGAGGAGCCAAGCGCGGCGGTCAACGCTTCAATGCGGCAAATTTCCGTTTGAAAATAATGACTTGCGAAATAGGTACTTAGATACCCGCGAATAAGGTGCTCATTTCGCCGGCGGTATCGAATAGGTCGCGGTGGCGTGGGCGACCAGCTCATCGCGCCCGTCCGAGCGGATGCCGATGTCGCCGACGGCGAGGCGCTTGCCGATCTTGATCAGCCGGCATTCGGCGATGAGGTCGCGGCGGGTCGGCCGCCGCAGGAAGTTGATGTTGAAATTGATGGTGACCGCCAGCGACACCGGGCCGATCGCGGCCAGCAGCGCGACATAGATCGCGGTATCGGCCAGCAGCATCATCGACGGGCCGGACAGCGTGTCGCCCGGCCGCAGATGCTTGTCGGCGTGCCTGAGCCGGACCTTGGCGTAGCCGTAGCCGCTGTCTTCGAGCAGGATGTCGCCGCCGCGCTCGAACGCCTGAGGAAACTCCAGTTCCAGGAAGGCCTGGAGTTCCGCCGTCGTCATCCGGGCGGGCTCGTCGATCTCGGTGACTCCGAGCGCTTGCATCGTCGTTCCTCCGGCCCGGACTCGTGCCACGCCACGGGTTCTGCTTAAAATCACGGTTTGGACGCCGGGCACAAGGGCCGGCGGCGTGCTTCAAGGATCCCCTGCCATGGCCGATGTCGAACGCTCCGCCCCGCCCGCACCGCCGCTCAGCCGCACCCGCGACGGCGCGATCGAGGTCCTCACGCTGTCGCGGCCAGCGAGCCGCAACAGCCTGTCGGAGGCGATGCTGGCGGCGCTCGAACGCCTGGGGAAATTCCGAGGTCCAGGAAGGCATGGAACTCGGTGGTGGTCATGCGGGGCGCCTCTGAGGTGCCATCCGGCTCTGCCACGGTTCATCCTCCCTGCCCCGTGGGATCAGCGCGCCTCCAGTGCCGCCGCGACGAGGCGCCGGCAATAGACTGGCGTCGGCGGCTCGATATCGAACAGAATGCGGTAGAGCACCGGCGCGACTATGCGATCGATGAGAACATCAACGTCGGGCGCCACCTCGCTGCGAGTGGCGGCACGGGCGGCGATCACCGCGAGCTGGTCGCGCAGATAGTCCCGACAGCGGCAGGATTTGGTGGGATCGAGGTTGCAGGCCAGCACGTCGCGGATCATCGCTTGACCCGGTTCCGACGACATCTCCTCGGCATATTGCTCCAGCCAAGCGTCGAGATCGCCGCGCAGCGTACCGGTGTCTGCCGGCTCGGCATCCGGCCTTAGCCGCTCGACCGCGACGTCGCCGAGCAGCTCCTGCAAGTCGCCCCAGCGGCGGTAGATCGTCGAAGGTGTCACCCCGGCGCGCTCCGCGATCACCGGGATGGTCAGTTCGGCGCGGCCGACCTCCGCCAGAAGGTCGCGCACCGCCGCATGCACAGAGGCCTGGACCCTGGCACTACGCCCGCCGGGACGCACCGGCTCTCTCACACTCATGTCACGCCCCACTCTCCACCAACGAAACCACCATCGGCGCTAACGCAAAATATTTGCGTTAGCGCCGATGGTGGTTTATTCCTTAATGCACAACGTTAGCTTTAGGCCCGGAGGGCCCGCATGTCGACACCCATTGCGCCTGCGGCGGAAACGTCCACGGCCGCACTTGCGCTCTATACCGCAACGCTCACGACCTTCCTCGCTGCCGCGGCCGCCCCGACGCCACTCTACCCACTCTACGAAACAAGCTGGGGCCTCTCCCCGGCGACACTCACCTTCGTGTTCGGGACCTATCCGGTCAGCGTGCTCGCCGCGCTGCTTGTTGCCGGTGCGCTTTCCGACCATATCGGGCGGCGGCCAGTGATCTTCGCCACCCTGCTGTTCGAAGGCGCCGCGATGGCCCTGTTCGTCGCCGCGCAGGCGGTGCCGATGCTGATCGTGGCGCGCTTCCTCCAGGGACTCGCCACCGGTGCGGCAATGAGCGCAGTCGGCGCTGCACTGATCGACGCGCATCGCGGCCACGGGCCGCTGGTCAACAGCGTCGCCCCGCTGATCGGGCTTGCGCTCGGCGCTCTCGGCGCGGGCGCGCTGGTGGCCTTTGCCCCATTGCCGCTGCGCCTCGTGTATGCCCTGCTGCTCGCCGCCATCGCGGTGCAAGCGATTTTGGTGTGGTTTGTGCCGGAGACCGCGGTCGGCCGCCCCGGCGCCCTTGTCTCACTCAAGCCGACGATCGCCGTACCGGCGCAGGCGCGGCGTGCCTTGCTTCGGGTCACGCCGCTCAACATCGCGGTGTGGGCGCTCGGCGGCTTGTTCCTGTCGCTGGTGCCGGCGCTGATCCGGGCTGCCACCGGCATCACCTCGCCAATGGTCGGCGGCTCAGTGGTCGCCACCCTCTGCTTAAGCGGTGCCGCGGCGGTGCTGTGGCTGCGCAGCAGGCCGACCATGGAGATCGCCGTCCTCGCCATCGCAGCCCTGGTACTGGGGGTCGTCGGCCTGATGACCTCGCTGCACGCCGGGGTGGTCGCGGGCCTCTTTGGCGGCACCCTGGTCGCCGGCATCGGCTTCGGCGGCGGCTTCCTGGCCTGCCTGCGCACCCTGCTGCCGCTAGTCTCGCCAGCCGAGCGGTCCGGCCTGCTCGCTGCCCTCTATGTCGTAAGCTACCTTGCCCACAGCCTGCCAGCCATCGCCGCCGGCCTCCTCGCCCGCGAGATCGGGCTCGTCGCCACCACCGACCTCTATGCTGCAGCGCTGGTGGCGCTTGCGCTCGCCGCCGCCGTCACCATGCGCGATGCTTGGCGTTGCGAGCAAGCTGCCGCAAGAGGGGCTGTTGGAGCGGCGGGGAATAACGTTACGATCAAGGGCGCCGGCACGCCGCCGGCCACCCGGAATTCGCCATGACCACTGCCACTCCCGAGACCTGCACCCCGCCCCTCGCCCGCCGCCGCGACGGCGCGATCGAGGTCCTCACGCTGTCGCGCCCGGCGAGCCGCAATTCGCTGTCGGAGGCGATGCTGGCGGCGTTGGCGGAGGCGCTCGCCGACATCAAATCCGACCGCGCGGTGCGCGCGGTGGTGCTGGCGGCGGACGGCCCGGTGTTCTCGGCCGGCCACGACCTCAAGGAGATGACGGCGGCGCGCGGCCGTCCCGACCGCGGCCACGGCTATTTCGTCGACGTGCTCGGCCGCTGCGCCGCGGTGATGCAGGCGATCGTGCACCTGCCGCAGCCGGTGATCGCCGCGGTTGCAGGCACCGCCACCGCCGCCGGCTGCCAGTTGGTGGCGAGCTGCGACCTCGCGGTGGCGGCGCGCGAGGCAAAATTTTGCACCCCCGGCGTCAATATCGGCCTGTTCTGCTCGACGCCGATGGTGGCGCTGTCGCGCAATGTCGGCGCCAAGCACGCGCTCGAAATGCTGCTGACCGGCGACATGATCGACGCCGAGACGGCGCGAAGCTGGGGCCTGGTCAACCGGGTGGTGGCGAAGGACGAGGTGCTGGCGACCGCGCTGGCGCTGGCCAACCAGATCGCGGCGAAATCGGCCTATGCCGTGAAGATCGGCAAGGAGGCGTTCTACCGCCAGCGCGAGCTGTCGCTCAGCGAGGCCTATGCCTACGCCACGCGGGTGATGACCGAAAACATGCTGGCGCACGACGCCGAGGAGGGCATCGCGGCGTTCATCGAAAAGCGCAACCCCACCTGGGCGGACCGGTGATGGCGCCGGCGCACGGACCCGCCGCGCCCGGCCGCGACGATGACGCCGCGATCCGCCGCATCCTGACGGAGACCAAGACCATCGCCCTGCTCGGCGCCTCGGCCAATCCGGCGCGGCCGAGCCATCATGTGATGGAATTCCTGCTCGCGCAGGGCTTCCGCGTCCACCCGGTCAATCCCGGCCTCGCCGGCCAGACCCTGCTTGGCCAGCCCGTCTACGCCCGCCTCGCCGACATCCCCGAGCCGATCGACCTGGTCGACATGTTCCGCGCCGCCGAATACGCGCCGCAGGTGGTGGACGAGATGCTGGCGCTTGCCGTGCGGCCGAAGGTGCTGTGGATGCAGCTCGGCGTGCGCCACGACGCCGCCGCCGCCCGCGCCGAGGCCGTCGGCATTGAGGTGGTGATGGAGCGCTGCCCGGCGATCGAGATCCCGCGGCTGGGGCTGATGAGCCGTTGACAATGGGCCGTTGATATATGTGTCGTCGTCCCGGGCGAGGCATAGCCGAGACCCGGGATCGGTCCCCTGAAAAGGCGCCCTTTCCTGAGAACGGTCCCGGATCGCGGGCCTTCGGCCCTTGTCCGGGACGACGAGGTCCCGGCTTGGCGCTTCGTGCCGACCGGGACGACAGCACGGGCCGCTCGGGGCGACAGCAATGCACCGGCCGCTGGAAGTGCACCCGCCGCCAGCCGGTTCCCTTCGCCCCGGCCCTGTCGTAAAGCTTGGCGCCCGCGCGCGGCTCGAGCAGGAGACCTCCATGACCGACCATAATCCGGGTTCCTCGCCCGGCTTCTCGACCCTGGCGATCCACGCCGGCGCCAAGCCGGACCCCACCACCGGCGCGCGGGCGACCCCGATCTATCAGACCACCTCGTTCGTGTTCGACGACGTCGACCACGCCGCGGCGCTGTTCGGGCTCAAGGCGTTCGGCAACATCTACACCCGGCTCGGCAACCCCACCAACGCGGTGCTGGAGGAGCGCATCGCGGCGCTGGAGGGCGGCACCGCCGCACTCGGCGTCGCCTCCGGCCACGCCGCCCAGTTGATCACCCTGCACACGCTGCTGCAGCCGGGCGATGAGTTCATCGCCTCCAAGAAGCTCTATGGCGGCTCGATCAACCAGTTCAACCACGCCTTCAAGAATTTCGGCTGGGTGGTGAAGTGGGCCGACCCCGACGACATCTCCTCGTTCGAGAACGCGGTGTCGGTGAAGACCAAGGCGATCTTCGTCGAATCGATCGCCAATCCCGGCGGAGTGATCACCGACATCGAGGCGCTGGCGGGGGTGGCGCGGCGCGCCCGCGTGCCGCTGATCGTCGACAACACCCTGGCGACACCGTATCTGTGCCGGCCGATCGAGTTCGGCGCCGACGTGGTGGTGCATTCCGCCACCAAGTTCCTGGGCGGCCACGGCAATTCGATGGCCGGGCTGATCGTCGACGGCGGCTCGTTCAACTGGTCGCAGGAAGGCCGCTACCCGATGCTGTCGGAGCCGCGGCCGGAATACCAGGGCATGGTGCTGCACGAGACGTTCGGCAACTTCGCCTTCGCGGTCGCCTGCCGCGCGCTCGGCCTCCGAGATCTCGGGCCGGCGCTGTCGCCGTTCAACGCCTTCATGGTGCTGACCGGCATCGAGACGCTGCCGCTGCGCATGCAGCGCCACTGCGAGAACGCCCTGGCGGTGGCCGAATTCCTCTCCGCCCACCCGCAGGTCAGCTGGGTCAGCTATCCCGGCCTCAAGGGCGACCGCTACCACACCCTGGCCAAGAAATACGCGCCGCGCGGCGCCGGCGCGGTGTTCACCTTCGGGCTCAAGGGCGGCTATGACGCCGGCGTCCGGCTGGTGTCGAAGGTCGAGCTGTTCTCCCACCTCGCCAATATCGGCGACACCCGCTCGCTGATCATCCACCCGGCCTCCACCACCCACCGCCAGCTCACCGACGCCCAGAAGGTCCAGGCCGGCGCCGGGCCGGACACCGTGCGGCTGTCGATCGGGCTGGAGGACGTCGCCGACATCATCGCCGACCTCGATCAGGCGTTGGCGTAACCTTAGGGAGAACAGGGCATGCGACAGCGGGTGCGCAAGGCCGTCGGCGCGGTGCTGCTGCTGCTGCTGGCGGTGGTATGGTCGCTCGGCGCCATGGTGGTGGCCCACGCCGGCATCGGCCTTGGCCACTGGGCCACCGAGCTGGCCTATTACATTGTGGCCGGCCTGGGCTGGACCATCCCAGCCGGCGCCTTGATCTGGTGGATGGTGCGGCCCGACCGGGCGGCGTGACGCGGCGCCCGGTCACGGTGCGGCCGCCGCCGTTATGCCGAGATCGCGCCGCACTGTTCGCCGTCGCCCATCCCATCGTCATTGCCGTGTGATTCGCCATGCGCTTCCGCCTCGCCGCCCTCGTCCTCGCCGCGGCCACCCTCCCCGTCCAGGCCAAAGACCCACCCAAGGCGCCGGCCAAGCCGGCCCAGGCGCTCGAAACGGTCAGCTACATCCCGCTCTACGGCGACCTGCTGGGCGCGCTGTCGGCCGACGCCGTGCTCAAGGAAATCCGTCAGGGCGGCAAGCTGGTCGCCGCCGAGCTCGACGTCTGCCACGCCATCAACCCGCGCACCGAGCGCAAGGACCGCTTCGTCATCGCCCTCAAGCCCGACGGCGCCCGGCTGACCGGCAGCGGCGAAAGCACCGAGCAGAAGGTGCCGATATCGGTGCAGCTCGTGCGCAAGGCCACCGGCAAGACCCTCGCCTTCGAGGGCACCATCACCCGCGGCGGCACCATAGACAAGGTCGATATCGCCGACCTCACCGAGCAGACCGAGGAGCAGTTCCTCGAAGGTCAGCCGACCGACATCGCCATCGAGGCCGAGCCCAAGGCGTTCGGCGAGGTGTCGCCGATCGGGCTGGCGGTGCGGGTGAAGCGCGACGCCCTGCCCGGCCTGCTGCAGACGTTGCGCGGCGAGAACGTGCGGGTGACGTTCCGCACCCTGATCGAGCCTTGCCACGCGCTGCGCGCCGGCCAGCAGGTGGTGCAGTTCGAGGTCGCCAGCGACCGCGCCGCCAACCTGGTGGACAAGATGCGCACCCTGCCCGGCGTGACCGACGCCGGCTGGACCGCCGCCGGCGCCAACGACTGGACGGTGCGGTTCCCGGCGGCATCGTGGCGCGACGCCAAGGGGCTCGACCGTGACCGCCTCGCCGGACGCATCGGCGAGATCGCCGCCGGCGTGCTCGGCGCCACCAGCCGCGACGTGGCGTGGGACCCGGTCACCGGCGAACTGAAGCTGACGCTGAAGCGCACCAGCGAGATCGCGCCCAGCCTGGCCCTCACCGACATCATCGACCTGCAGATGCTGATCGCGCCGGAGACCACCGGCGCCACCAGCGAGCACGCCATCCTGTGGCTGGAATCGGCCGCGCTGACCACCGCCGACGAAAACAGCGGCCCCCGCCTCGCCCTGGCCGGCTCGGACGATTCCGAGGGCGAAGGCGGCGCCGTCCAGATCGACACCGACGCGCTGCTGAACGCGTTCGCCACCGCGTTCGGCGGGCAGCGCTGGGACAGCGAGGCCGCTGGCTGGAAGTGACCGGCTCCGGCACGCCGGTTGCACTGCAATCCGTCACGAACCACCAACTGCGCGTCTCTGCCTGGCGGAGACGCGCAGTTGGTGGCCTCCGGAGCAAAGGATTGCGGCGATGACAGCCAACACGATGCTACAGGCGCTGACGCAGGCGAGCGGCAGCGGAATTTTCGGTCTCGGCGATTCCAAATCTACCCAGAAAAAACTGCCGACCGGCACCAACGACACCGGCACGTCGTCGCTGGAATCGCTGTTCTCGACCATCGACGCCGACGCCGACGGCAAGGTGACGCAGGCCGAGTTCTCGTCGTTCGTCGACAATCTGGTGGCGAAAAGCGACCTCCTGCAGCTCCAGGAGGAAAACCAGCCGCCGTCGGCCGCCGACATCTTCGCCGCCGCCGATACCGATGGCAGCGGCGGGCTGAGCGTTGAGGAATTCAAGGCGGACCTGGCCGCCCACGCCCCGGCCGGCAGCGACACCGCGAGCGCGGACGACGCCGAGACCCGCTTTTCGCGGTTCGATACCAACGAGGACGGCGTGGTGTCGCAAACCGAGTTCGCCGCGGCGTTCGGGCCGACGTCGTCCGGCACCGCGACGGCATCGCAGCAGCCCGACCTGTTCGCGCTGCTCGGGCAGGCGGTGTCGGCCTACACCTCGACGTCGAGCTCGACCAACTCCAGCACCAGCCTCGGCTCGCTGTTGAAGGCGGCCTGACGGCGATCTGGCCAAGCATATCACGCGGTTTCCGGATGATCGCTTCGTGATTCCGGAAACAACGTTGCCGAGAAATTCTTGATCAAAAGGGTTTTTCGGCGACCGCACGACGAAACTCCGCCCTGAACAGAAACCGTGCGCGCTACGCTCCACCGCGCCGTGGCGTCCGATGCCGCCCGGCCGCGGCGGAGACCTCGCGCCGTCGTCCCGGACAAGCGGTCAAGCCGCGCGATCGGACCCATGATCCGCGAGGCTCGCCGTCGTCCGCATCGCCCCTCGCAGCACGGCATCGCTCGCGCTGCCGGAAACGTCGCGGATCATGGGTTCGGAGTCTCAGCTTCGCTTCGCCCCGAACGACCGGCGGTTTCATCCCCGGCGGGTCGGAATTCCGGCGGCAAACTGATACCGACGGCGGCGGCAGCCAGCCGTTGGTTGCGATCGCGGATTTTCGTGAAATCATTGATTTCACGGACGAAAATCCGCGAGATTCAACGGCCCCATGCGCCAGCATCCGGGGCCGTTGGTATGATCTGCCGTTTTTCGTCTCAAATCACGATGATAGCGAGCGCAGTTCATGTATTTCGCCCATTCCACCGACGATCCCGACCGCGAACGCTGGCAGGAACTGGCCCAGCACCTGGCCAATGTGGCCGGGATGGCCGCCAAGCGGGCCGATGCATTCGGCGCCGGGCCGATCGCGGCGCTGGCCGGGCAGTTCCATGACCTTGGCAAATATGCGCCGGAGTTCCTGCGCTACATTTTGGGCCAGGGACCCAGTCCTGACCATGCCACCGCCGGCGCGCGCGAGATCCTGGCGCTTGCCTTTGGCGGCAAGGACAGGCTCGCCGCGCAGCTTGCGGCGTTCTGCGTCGCCGGCCATCATGCCGGATTGCCGGACCGGATCGGCAGCGCGTCGTCATTGGACCAGCGGGTGAAGAAGACGCTGCCGCCACTCGATCCGGTGTGGCGGCAGGAGATTGCGCCGCAGGTCGGCACGCTGTTTCCAGGCGGTTTTCGCGGCGATGACAAGCGGCTGGCGGCGTTCCAGCTCGCCCTTCTCGGCCGCATGGTGTTCTCGTGCCTGGTCGACGCCGACTACCGCGACACCGAGACGTTCTATACGGCGGCGCGCGGCGAGCGCATCGACCGCGAGTGGACGCCGCTTCCCGACATCGTGGATGGCCTGATCGCCCGTTTCGACGCCCACATGGCAGACGTCGCGGCGCGCGCGGAGGCAACGCCGGTCAACAGCTTGCGCGCCGAAATCCTCGCCCATGTCCGCGCCAAGGCGAGCCTGCCGAAAGGCGTCTTCACCCTCACCGTGCCGACCGGCGGCGGCAAGACGCTGGCCTCGCTCGGCTTTGCGCTCGACCATGCGAAGCGTCACGGCCTCAGCCGCATCGTCTATTCCATTCCCTTCACCTCGATCATCGACCAGACCGCCGATATTTTCCGCCAAGTGCTCGGCGAGCAGGTGGTGCTGGAGCATCACTCGGCAATCGAAGAGGCGAAGATCGATGACGATGGCGAGCGCAGCGTGCGCGACAAGATGCGGCTGGCGATGGAGGATTGGGCGGCGCCGGTGATCGTCACCACCAATGTGCAGCTGCTGGAGAGCCTGTTCGCCGCCCGTCCGTCGCGCTGCCGCAAGCTGCACAATCTGGCCAATGCCGTGATCGTGCTCGACGAGGCGCAGGCCATTCCGCTCAACGTGCTGCGTCCCTCCATCGTGGCGCTCGACGAGTTGGCGCGCAATTACGGCGCCACCATCGTGTTGTGCACCGCGACACAGCCGGCGCTCGATACGTCGCGCTTCGAACATGGCTTCCGGCTGGAACAGGACCGTGAGCTGGCGCCGGAGCCGGCGCGTCTGCAACAGGCACTGAAGCGCATCACGCTGCGCCGCGCCTTGGCGCCATGCAGCGACCGCGACCTCATCGCGGAATTGACCGACTGCGCGCGCGGGCTGGTGATCGTCAACAGCCGCAAGCACGCGCTCGCGCTCTACCGCGCGGCGAAGGCGGCCGGGCTTGAGGGGCTCGTGCATTTGACGACGCGCCAGACTGCGGCCGACCGCCGGCGCATCCTCGCCAGGGTCCGGGTGGAACTGGCGGCGCAGCGTCCGTGCCGGGTGATCGCGACCAGTCTGATCGAGGCCGGCGTCGACATCAGCTTTCCCCGCGTGTGGCGCGCCGAGGCCGGGCTCGACCAGATCCTGCAGGCCGCCGGACGCTGCAACCGAGAGGGCCGTGACCCGCCCGAAGACAGCATCGTCACCGTGTTCAAGCCGGCGGACGCCGAGCCGCCGCCCGAGATCAAAGCCTTCGCCGAGGCCACGGCGCGCACCGCGCTCCACCACGCCGACCTGACTTCGCTCGACGCGATCGAACGCTACTTCGAGGAAGTCTATTGGCAGAAGGGCGAGGGCCTTGATCGCCTTCGCATCGGCGGCCCGGACTCAAGGGAGACCCGCGCCGTGCTCGACTGCTTCTCCGTCAGTGCGGGACAGCTTCAATTCGCCTACCGCACCGTGGGCGACAATTTCCGGCTGATCGAGAGCGGCCTTGCGCCGGTGATCATCGCCGTCGAGGACGACGCCACGCACGCCCTCGACGGATTGCGCGGCGGCTGGCTCACGCCCGGCGCCGCGGCGCGCAAGCTGCAGACGTTTCTCGTCCAGGTGCCGCCGCGCGACCGCGCGCGCCTGATCAACGATGGCGAGGTCGAATTCGCCGACGCCGAGCGCCAGTTCGCGGTGCTGCGCAACGAGGGCCTCTACACCGTCGAGGAGGGCCTGGTGTGGGAGGAAGGGGATCAGGCGAGCGCCTTGCTCATCATCTAGTTGATAGTGGCTATTCACAATAGACGATATCAATCAAAAGGTGTGACCATGCACGCCGATTCGTGATGAGTGGCGAGCCGGGCGAGGGGCATGTCCTACGGAATTCGTCTGAATGTGTCCGGTGATCGTGCGTGCTTCACGCGGCCGGAGATGAAGGTCGAGCGGGTCTCCTATGACGTGATGACGCCTTCGGCGGCGCGCGGCATCCTGGAGGCGATCCACTGGAAACCGGCGATCCGCTGGATCATCGACGAGATCCACGTCCTTGAGCCGATCCGCTTCCAGTCGATCCGGCGCAACGAGGTCGGCGCCAAAGTGCCGGTGAACAAGATCCGCGCGGCGATGAAAAGCGGCGATGTGTCGGACCTCGTCTTGGTCGTCGAGGACAACCGGCAGCAGCGCGCCGCCACCGTGCTGTCAAACGTCGAATACGTTATCGCCGCGCATTTCGAGCTGACGGGGAAAGCCGGCCCCGACGACACCGAGGGCAAGCACCTCGACATCTTCAACCGCAGAGCCCGCCGCGGCCAGTGCTTCCACCAGCCCTGCCTCGGCACCCGCGAATTTCCGGCGCGCTTTGAGCTGATCGAGCCGGGCGAGCCGACGCCGGTCGCCATCGACGAGACCCGCGACCTCGGCTTCATGCTGTGGGACATCGACCACGGCGGCGACCGCGCCTCGCTGTTCTTCCGCGCCCGGCTGGAGAATGGCGTTTTAATGGTGCCGCCGCCCGGCTCACCGGAGATCCGGCGATGAGCGCGCTCGCATCGCTGGTCCGCGCCTATGAGCGGATGGCCAGCCGCAACGAGGTGCCGGCGTTCGGCTACAGCACCCAGCAGATTGGCTTTTTGATTTCCCTGGCGCCGGACGGGCTGCCGGTCGGCATTCCGTCGGATCTGCGGTCGATGCAGGCTCGCAAGATGGTGGCGCGGTCGCTGGCAGTGCCACAGCCGGTCAAGCGCACCTCGGGCATCGCGCCCAACTTTCTCTGGGACAAAACGGCTTATGTGCTTGGCGTCACCGCGGGCGAAGGCAAGCGCACCGCAGACGAGCACGCAGCCTTCATCGAGCGCCATCAGACGTGGCTTGCCGGCACCGCCGACGACGGCCTTCTCGCGCTGCTGCGCTTTCTTGAGTGGTGGCGACCGGAGCGCTTTGCCGAACTCGGCTGGCCGGAGGCGATGAAGGACCAGAACGTCGTCTTTGCGCTGGAGCGCGAACGCCTGAACAACACCTACCTCCACGACCGCCCGGCAGCCCTTGCGCTGTGGACGAAGCTTGCAGGTGCGGCGGAGAAGGCGGGCGCCGCCTGCCTCGTCACCGGCGAGCGCGGCCCGGTGGCGCGGCTGCATCCTTCCATCAAGGGGGTGTGGGGCGCGCAGACCGCCGGCGCCTCGATCGTGTCGTTCAATCTCGACGCCTTCACCTCCTACGGCCACGAGCAGGGCGACAACGCCCCGGTCTCGGAAGCCGCGGCGTTCGCCTACACCACCGCGCTCAACCGCTTTCTCGAACGTGGCAGCCGCCACCGCATCCAGATCGGCGATGCCTCCACCGTGTTCTGGGCCGAGGCGGAGGATCAGCAGGCCGCCACGGACGCCGAGGACATTTTCGCCGCGCTGGCCGCCGGCGTCGACGTCGACGAAAACGCCGAAAGCGAGAAGGTCCGCGCCGTCCTTCAGAACATTCATGACGGTCGGCCGGTTGCCGACATCATTCCTGATCTGCCGTCGGGCGTGCGCTTCTACGTGCTCGGCCTTGCCCCCAACGCGGCGCGGCTGTCGGTGCGGTTCTTTCTGGAGGACGATTTCGGCGAGATCGGCCGGCGCTGGCTCGAGCACGTCGAGCGGCTGCGCGTCGAGCCGCCCCCCAATGAGACCGCGCCCTCGATGTGGCGGATGCTGATCGAGACCGCCGTCCTGCGCAAAACCGAGAACATCCAGCCCAACCTCGCCGGCGACTGGATGCGGGCGATCCTCTTTGATGCGCCCTACCCGCTGACATTGCTGTCGACGCTCATCATGCGCATGCGCGCCGACCACGACGTCAACGCGATGCGCGTCGCCATCCTCAAATCGGTGCTGACCCGCAATTTCAACAGGAGGGTGCCCGTGGCGCTCGATCCCACCTTCGGCGATCCGGGCTATCTGCTCGGGCGCCTGTTCGCGGTCTATGAGCAGGTGCAGCTTCATGCCCTCGGCCGCGACATCAACGCCACCGTCAAGGACAAGTTCTACGGCGCCGCTTCGGCCCAGCCGCGCAAGGTGTTCCACCTGTTGGAGTCCGGCTCGGCCAATCACCTGTCCAAGATCGGCAAGCAAAAGCCGGGGCTCAAGGTCAATCTCGAAAAGCAGATCGGCGCGATCATGGAGGCGATGGCGCCCACCGTCGATCCGTTCCCGGCCAGCCTGCCGGACAAGAGCCAGGCGCTGTTCGGCCTCGGCTATCACCACCAGCGCAACGAATTCTATCGCAAGGCCGAAAAGCCCGCCGCCGAGGAGCCGCGCACATGACAGCGCTGACCAAGACCCCGCTCGCCAACCGCTACGACATCGTGTTCCTGTTCGACGTCGTCAACGGCAATCCCAATGGCGACCCCGACGCCGGCAACCTGCCGCGCATCGACCCCGAGACCAATGTCGGCCTCGTCAGCGACGTGTCGCTGAAGCGCAAGATCCGCAACTACACCGAACTCGCCAAGGGCGAGGAGCCGGGCTGGCACATCTATGTCCAGGAAGGCGCGATCCTCAACGAAAAGCACCGCGAAGCCTACAAGGCGGTGCGGAACGGCAACGGCAAGGCCGACGGTGCCAAGCTCAATCCCCAAAGCGACGAGGAAGCCCGCAAGCTCACCGGCTTCATGTGCGACAATTTCTTCGACGTGCGCACCTTCGGCGCGGTGATGTCGACCGGCATCAATTGCGGGCAGGTGCGCGGGCCGGTGCAGGTGACGTTTGCGTCGTCGGTCGAGAAGATCCTGCCGCTCGAAATCTCCATCACCCGCATGGCCGCCACCAATGAGAAAGAGAAGGCCGATCGCGAAAAGGGCAGCGAAGGCGACGAGCGCACCGACAATCGCACCATGGGCCGCAAGTACATCGTGCCTTATGGGCTCTATCGCGCCCACATCTTCGTCAACGCCAAGCTGGCCGAGCGCACCGGCTTTTCCGAGGACGACCTCGCTCATCTGTTCGAGGCGCTCAAAGCGATGTTCGAGCACGACCGCTCGGCCGCCCGCGGCGAGATGGCCTCGCGCAAGGTGATCGCGTTCAAGCACGCGAACGTGCTCGGCAACGCGCCGGCCCACGCGCTGTTCGAGCGCGTGGCGGTGCGCCGCCGGTCCGGGAACGACGTCTACGACCTCGGCGACGATCGCCTCGACAACCAGCCTCCGGCACGGCGCTTCTCCGATTACGAGATCCTCATCAATCGTGACGGCCTGCCGGAGGGCGTCGAGATCGTCGAGGTTCTCTGAGGGAGGCGGGCATGGCCGCGCTGGACGAGCCGATCGCGATCTCGGCGCTGCAGCACGCGGTCTATTGCCTGCGCCAGGCGGCACTGATCCACATCGAGCGCCTGTGGGAGGAGAACCGTTTCACCGCCGAGGGCCGCGTTCTCCACGATGTCGCCCACACCGCGGGCGAGCGCAAGACCAAGGGCGTGCGCCGCGTCACCGCGCTGCCGCTCGCCTCGGCCCGGCTGAACCTGACCGGCGTCGCCGACCTTGTCGAGTTCCGCCGCGACGGCGATGGCGAAACCGCCTTTCCGGTCGAATACAAGCGCGGCAAGCCGAAGCTGCATCGCGCCGACGAGGTGCAGCTCTGTGCCCAGGCGCTGTGCCTCGAAGAGATGACCGGCCGGCCGGTGCCGGAAGGCGCGCTCTATTACGCCGAGCCGAAGCGCCGCACCGCCGTGCTGTTCGATGCGGATTTGCGGCGCCTCACCGAGGACACAGCGCAGGCGTTCGGCACGCTGGTGGCGGAGGGGCGCACGCCGCCGGCCATCTGGCGGGCGGCGCGCTGCCGGTCGTGCTCGCTGATCGAGGTGTGCCGGCCGAAAGCCACCGCGCGCTCGGCGACCGAGTTTCGCCGCCGGGCCATCGAGGCGCTGCTCGACGATGATCTCGGGGCCGGGCCGTGAAGAAGCTGCTCAACACGCTCTATGTCACCACCGAGGGTGCCGGCCTGCGCAAGGACGGCGAGAACCTGGTGGCCGAGGTCGACGGCGCCGAGCGCGCGCGGCTACCGCTCCATCGCATCGGCTCGGTGGTGGCGGTCGGCGCGGTTTACGTCTCGCCGGCCCTGATCGGCGCGCTGGCGCGCGGCGGCATCGCGCTGGTGCTGCTCGACCGCCAGGGCCGCTTCGAGGCGCGCGTCGAAGGGCCGGTGAGCGGCAATGTGCTGCTGCGCCGCGCACAGTACCGCGCTGCCGAACAGCCGGAGGAGATCGTGCGCAGCATCGTTTCCGCCAAGGTGGCCAATCAGCGCGCGGTGCTGCAGCGCGCGCTGCGCGACCACGGCGATGATTTCGCGCCGGAACGACGGTCGGCAGTGGAGGCCGCGGTCGAGCGGCTGGCGCGCATCCTGCGGCGGGTGGCGTTCGAGGCCGGCGGCGTCGATGTGCTGCGCGGCGCGGAAGGCGAGGCCGCCAACCTCTATTTCGCGGTGTTCGATGATCTTATCCGCGTGCCCGACCCCGCGTTGCGCTTTCGCGGACGCAGCCGGCGGCCGCCGCTCGATGCGGTCAACGCGCTGTTGTCGTTCCTCTACACGCTGCTCACCCATGATTGCCGCGCCGCCGCCGAGGCCAACGGGCTCGACCCGGCAGTGGGGTTCCTGCATCGCGATCGGCCGGGCCGGCCGAGCTTCGCGCTCGATCTGATGGAGGAGTTGCGCCCGGTGTTGGCCGACCGGCTGGCGCTGTCGCTGATCAACCGCCGCCAGCTTTCGACGCGGGACTTCGAAACTCGCGACGGTGGCGCGGTGCTGCTCACCGACGCGGCGCGGAAAACCGTGCTGACCGCCTGGCAGGAACGCAAGAAGGAGGAGCGGCGTCATGCCTTCGTCGACGAGGTCGCGCCGCTCGGCCTCGTGCCGCATCTGCAGGCGCAGCTTCTGGCGCGTCATCTGCGCGGCGACCTCGACGCCTATCCGCCTTGGTTCTGGAAATGAGCATGATGCACATAGCGACATTCGATTTTGCGACGGCAGCATGCTCCCCTCAAGCCTCGAACCGGGCCATTTGAGCCGATGCTGGTTCTGGTCACCTACGACGTCCGGACGTCCGATGCCGGCGGGACAAAACGTCTGCGCCGGGTGGCGAAGGCCTGCCGCGACTATGGACAGCGCGTGCAGTATTCGGTGTTCGAGATCGAGGTCGACCCGGCGCAGTGGGCAGCGCTCCGCGCGAGGCTGGAGGCGGTGATCGACCCGGCCCATGATAGCCTGCGCTATTATCATCTTGGCGCCAACGGGCAGCGCCGGGTGGAGCATGTCGGCGCCAAGCCCAACCTTGATCTCGACGGACCGCTGATCGTCTGAGCGGCGCGTCGAGGTTTCGGCGGCCCGGCGGCACGGTGCGCGAACCACAAGCGTGACCGCGCCCGGCGACACGTTCGCGCCAGTCCTAATAACCTGAAATTGCTATCGAAACATGGAAATTGGCGACACGTGCGGTCGCCGGGCGACCTCGCGCACCGAGGTTCGCGCATCCATGACCGTTTCGAACGTCAGGTTCGTGCGCTATCTGTAGGGCCGTCGCCCCTCGCGCAGGGGCGTGGATCGAAACAGCCGGCGGATGTCGCACTCGATGTCGGAAAGCGTCGCCCCTCGCGCAGGGGCGTGGATCGAAACGACGGTGCCGTCAGACTGTTGCGTCATCGATAGGGTCGCCCCTCGCGCAGGGGCGTGGATCGAAACCGCGCCCGCGCCAGGCAGTTGCGTGACGAGCTCGTCGCCCCTCGCGCAGGGGCGTGGATCGAAACGCCCGGTACATGAAAGAGGCCATCAGCAACGGTGGTCGCCCCTCGCGCAGGGGCGTGGATCGAAACCGATTGCCGCCGCGCCGGTGGTGGTGCACGGCCAGTCGCCCCTCGCGCAGGGGCGTGGATCGAAACAACAGCGTCGTGGGTCTTGACCGTGGCATAGCGTCGCCCCTCGCGCAGGGGCGTGGATCGAAACCGGGAGCACATTCAGCACGAGGTGCTGGTCGACAGTCGCCCCTCGCGCAGGGGCGTGGATCGAAACATGCCCCAGCCGAATTTCTCGTTCTGGGTATCGGGTCGCCCCTCGCGCAGGGGCGTGGATCGAAACGGACTCGGCGCGGTCGACTGGGCCACAGCCGAGCCGTCGCCCCTCGCGCAGGGGCGTGGATCGAAACCCCGGCTACTACTTCGTCCGGCTCGACCTCGCCGACGTCGCCCCTCGCGCAGGGGCGTGGATCGAAACAAAAACCGCGGTGACATTTTTCGCGTGGTCGAGGGTCGCCCCTCGCGCAGGGGCGTGGATCGAAACACCTCGGCGATCTCGACCTTGGCGACCTCGGCCTCGTCGCCCCTCGCGCAGGGGCGTGGATCGAAACGCCATGCCTCGCCGTCTCGGCGGTTTTGGTCGTGTCGCCCCTCGCGCAGGGGCGTGGATCGAAACATCTCGACCAGATCGAGCTTACCGTCCTCGCCGAGTCGCCCCTCGCGCAGGGGCGTGGATCGAAACATTGCCATGATCGTGTTCCTTAAGCGGTGCCAGGTCGCCCCTCGCGCAGGGGCGTGGATCGAAACTTGGGGGCCTTGGGGCCGGTCCCCGTGAAGATGCGTCGCCCCTCGCGCAGGGGCGTGGATCGAAACTCGTTGCTCCGGCTCGACATCGCCGATCCGCGATGGTCGCCCCTCGCGCAGGGGCGTGGATCGAAACCAGCATAGGGCCGGTCAGGTTGACCCCGGCGAGGGGTCGCCCCTCGCGCAGGGGCGTGGATCGAAACACCTCCGAGACCTTCGCGAAGGGCGCCGCCTATGTCGCCCCTCGCGCAGGGGCGTGGATCGAAACATCTACCACGCGCTGACACGGTCACCTGCGATCGTCGCCCCTCGCGCAGGGGCGTGGATCGAAACTCGATCTCCGCCCGCCAGTGGGCATCGCGCTCCGGTCGCCCCTCGCGCAGGGGCGTGGATCGAAACTCGATGATGCCGATCGGCGGGTGCTATTTTGTGCGTCGCCCCTCGCGCAGGGGCGTGGATCGAAACCGCGTCGGCCGCACGGCCTGATCGATTTCGTCGGCGTCGCCCCTCGCGCAGGGGCGTGGATCGAAACCTCCTCACCGCACCCGAGATGGCGCAGCACGACGCGTCGCCCCTCGCGCAGGGGCGTGGATCGAAACGACGGCAAATCGAACAGCAGCAACGCGCGGTCGGGTCGCCCCTCGCGCAGGGGCGTGGATCGAAACCCCTTGGCCGGCGCCCAGGCCGCCTTCCGGCGCGCGTCGCCCCTCGCGCAGGGGCGTGGATCGAAACCGGTGTCGCTCGCTGACCCGGTCGGCGTCACCAAGTCGCCCCTCGCGCAGGGGCGTGGATCGAAACGGCGACCGCCAGCCCGGTCAGCGGCTTGCATGGCGTCGCCCCTCGCGCAGGGGCGTGGATCGAAACGTCGTCGCTGTCGCCATCGGCGATGACGCGGATCGTCGCCCCTCGCGCAGGGGCGTGGATCGAAACCGCACGAAGCGGTCACGCGTCACCCGCTCGGCCACGTCGCCCCTCGCGCAGGGGCGTGGATCGAAACCTGGTCAATTCGTCGTCGTCCTGGTGGCGGTCGGGTCGCCCCTCGCGCAGGGGCGTGGATCGAAACGGTTTCAAATTTGCGCGACATCGTGGCCCCCGGCCGTCGCCCCTCGCGCAGGGGCGTGGATCGAAACAGACTGCCGAGAAGTATGCCGGGCGTGGAGACGGTGTCGCCCCTCGCGCAGGGGCGTGGATCGAAACTATGAGCGACTGCACGCCAAGTGCGATAACACTACCGTCGCCCCTCGCGCAGGGGCGTGGATCGAAACACGTTCTCCCAATTGCGCACGATCAGCGCCGCGCGTCGCCCCTCGCGCAGGGGCGTGGATCGAAACCTCGCCGCGCCAATCAAACTCCTCCGCTTGAAGTCGCCCCTCGCGCAGGGGCGTGGATCGAAACGGCGTAGACCTGCGACACCTTGGTCACCTGTACCGTCGCCCCTCGCGCAGGGGCGTGGATCGAAACGGTACAAGCCGGTGCGGCTGCTCTGGCCAAATGGGTCGCCCCTCGCGCAGGGGCGTGGATCGAAACTTTGATTGCGATCGCCACCCCGCGCTTGGCCGCCAGGTCGCCCCTCGCGCAGGGGCGTGGATCGAAACTGCTGACCGGCTCAGCACGCTCAAGAGCGTTCTGGTCGCCCCTCGCGCAGGGGCGTGGATCGAAACCGCGCATGCATCGAGATAGCCTCGGCGTCGTGAGTCGCCCCTCGCGCAGGGGCGTGGATCGAAACGATCCGTGACATGCCCCGACAATAATGGGCAAGTCGCCCCTCGCGCAGGGGCGTGGATCGAAACGAAGTCGAGCCCGCCGTCGTCATCGCCGCGGCAGCGTCGCCCCTCGCGCAGGGGCGTGGATCGAAACCGCCGCCATGGTGTCGTCGCGCGCTGGCCTGGGGTCGCCCCTCGCGCAGGGGCGTGGATCGAAACAGCGCCAGCACATAGGCGCCGCTCTCGCGCCGGGTCGCCCCTCGCGCAGGGGCGTGGATCGAAACGTCGTCCTCGCCAGCATTTGCAGCTGGGGTGCTTGGTCGCCCCTCGCGCAGGGGCGTGGATCGAAACCCTAGAGAGAGATTTGGGGGTCAAGAACAGCAAGCGGTCGCCCCTCGCGCAGGGGCGTGGATCGAAACCGGTCGCGGACGGCCTTGGGATCCTCGACGATACCGTCGCCCCTCGCGCAGGGGCGTGGATCGAAACACCTCACGCGCTCCGGCGCCTCGGGTGATCGAGCGTCGCCCCTCGCGCAGGGGCGTGGATCGAAACGACAGCCCGTCACGGGCCGCGACCGCCCGAACCTGTCGCCCCTCGCCAGGGGCGTGGATCGAAACAGGAAGCCGCCCGCCACCTGGCGGGCGCTCGTGTCGCCCTCGCGCAGGGGCGTGGATCGAAACATGTCCAGCGAAGCGCGTTCTCAACCGTTCGCGACAAACGGTTTCATGATGGCGCCGCCTTCCTCAAGACCGAGAGCGGCTTCTGTGTCCTGCTGGTCAAGGCGCGCGGTCACCGGGACGCCGCCACCGTGGTCGGCCACACCGGGACGATTTCATCCGGCGAGCGGATTGCTTCACCGAGGCAGAATTCCGCGCGTGAACAAGCCGATGCAGCTGCGAAGATAGCGGATGCGCTCCTGGCGGTCCGGCCACTCAGGATCGCAGCCTTGAAGTTTCAAGGCCACCGCCCCGAACATCAGGTCCATGAGGGCCTTGGCTGCGACATTGGCATCGGCCACATCGATACGGCCGCGCATCCTCTGCATCTCCAGCCATCTGGCGAGGTCCTCGCGCGATCGTTCACCGCCGCGCTCCCGCAGCAGCGCGCGCAGTTCGGGGAACTCCCGCGCCTCGACGACAACGAAGCGGATCAGAGCCATCCGCTCGCGATCGGCCTCGTCGTCGATCTCGATCCGGAATATCCGGGCCAGCGCCTCGTCGATTGCCAGGTCGTCATACTCGCCCGGCAAGGCGAGCATGTCCTGGCGGTGGTCGTCGACCACCGCGCCGAAGACCTCCGTCTTGTTGGGAAACAGCCGGTAGAGCGTGCTCTTGGAGATGCGGCAGCGCGCGACGATGTCCTCCATCGTCGTGCGGGCATACCCTTTTTCCACAAACAGATCGCGCGCCTGACGGGCGATCGCCACGGCCTGCTCCGCATCCGACATCCGCTTCGGCCGTCCGCGGCCGCGCTGTTGCGCAGTCGGGCCGGCCGCCGAGGCACACCGCTCCCCTTGGCCGCCGGGATGCCCGGCGGCGGCCTCGCCGCGGTGTTTCACGATTGACTCCGACATGGTCTCTTGAATATAGGTACGGCCACGTTCTGTAAATGCGAGGCCATGTGTCTTTCGTGCCCCCCTATACCGCCTGTACCCGCCTTCGCCACCTGCTTTTGCCGAGAGTACCGCGCTGGATGACCGCCGGAGCCAGACCCGCAATCGGCCTGGCCCTGGCTTGCATGCTGTCCGCTTGCGACAGCCAGGACGGCTCCGGGCCGAGCGGGGCCGCGGCGAGACGGCCGCAGGTGAGCGTGGTGACGCTGCATCCGCAATCCGTCACCATTACTGCGGAGCTGCCGGGACGCACCACCGCTTCGCTCGTCGCCGAAGTACGCCCCCAGGTCGGCGGCATCATCCAAACGCGGCTGTTCCAGGAGGGTGGCGAGGTCAAGGAAGGCGACGCGCTGTATCGGATCGACCCGGCGAGCTATCAGGCCGCCAGCGACAGCGCCTTGGCCGCCCTGCAGAAGGCGCAGGCCGCCGTGCCGAGCGCCCAGGCAAAGGTCGAGCGCTACCAGGGCCTGATCAAGCAGAACGCCGTCAGCAAGCAGGATCTGGACGATGCCGTCGCCTCGCTCGCGCAAGCGCGGGCCGACGTCGCCTCGGCCAAGGCGACGGTCGAGACCGCCCGGATCAATCTCGATTACACCACGATCCGGGCGCCGATCTCCGGGCGGGTGGACAAATCGACCTTGACGCCCGGCGCCCTGGTGACGGCAAGCCAGGAGACCGCGCTGACGACGATCCGCAAGATCGACCCGATCAACGTGGACGTCACCCAATCGAGCACCAACCTGCTCAATCTGCGCCAGGCGATCGCGGCCGGCCGCATCAAGATCTCGGGCGCGAATATCAGCGTCAAGCTGAAGCTCGAGAACGGCACGATCTACCCGCTTGCCGGCAAGCTCGAATTCGCCGAGTCGTCCGTCAGCGAGACGACCGGCACCTATTCGGTCAGGGCCGAGTTTCCCAACCCCGACCGGCTGCTGCTGCCCGGCATGTATGTGCGCGCCCTGATCGAGGAAGGGGTGGCCGACAACAGCTTCCTGGTGCCGCAGCGGGCCGTCTCCCGCAACACCAAGGGCGAGCCGACCGCGCTCTTCGTCAATGGCGACGGCAAGGTCGAGGAACGTGTCCTCACCATCGGCCAGAGTGTCGGCAACAGCTGGCTCACCAGCGGCGGGGTCGCCGATAACGACCGCATCATCGTCGAAGGCTCGCAACTCGTGCGTCCGGGCCAGGCCGCCGATGCCGTCGAGGCCATCATCGACGAGACCACCGGCGAAGTGCGCGAACGCAGGCAGGGCTCCATTCCCGCGCATGAACACATGAGGACGGCCCGCAACAGCGCGAATGGCCCGTCCGCTGACGGGCCTGCCGCCGCGGCGAAGGACTGAGGCGGCCATGTCGGAGTTCTTCATCAACCGGCCCAACTTCGCCTGGGTCATCGCCATCGTAATCATGCTGGGCGGGCTTCTGGCCCTGAACTCGCTGTCGATCTCGCAATATCCGCAGATCGCGCCGACCACCGTGCGCATCAACGCCACCTACGCCGGCGCCGATGCCGAGACCGTCGAGAATTCGGTGACCAAGGTCATCGAGCAGGGCATGACCGGCATCGACAATCTCGACTATATGACCGCGACTTCGACCTCGACCGGGTCGTCGTCGCTGACGCTCACCTTCACCAGCGCGGCCAACTCGGACGTGGCGCAGATGCAGGTGCAGAACAAGCTGCAGCTCGTCACCTCGCAGCTTCCCCAGATCGTGCAGAGCACGGGCATCACCGTAACCAAGTCCTCCGACAGCTTCCTGATGGTCATCGGGTTCGTATCGACCGATGGCAAGCTGAACGCGACGGACCTGGCCGATTATGTCGACAGCACGCTCAACGATACGCTGAAGCGGGTCGCCGGCGTCGGCAACACGCAGATTTTCGGGTCGAGCTATGCCATGCGCATCTGGCTCGATCCCGACAAGCTCGCCAAATACGCGCTGATGCCGAGCGACATCGCCACGGCGATCGAAGCGCAGAACACGCAGGTCTCGGCCGGGCAGCTCGGCGCGCAGCCTGCCCGCAACGGCCAGCAACTCAACGCAACAGTCACCGCGCGGAGCCGGCTGCAGACGCCCGAGCAGTTCCGCAACATCATCCTCAAGAGCACGACCGACGGTTCGCTCGTGCGTCTCAATGACGTGGCGCGCGTCGAACTGGGCGCCGAGAGCTATACCAACACGTCGAGCTACAACGGCATGCCGGCAGCCGGCCTCGCCGTCAATCTGGCGACCGGTGCGAACGCCATCAGCACGGCTGAAGCGGTGCAGAACACGATCGCGCGGCTGGAAGGCACGTTTCCGCAGGGCGTGAAGGTCGTCTACCCCTATGACACGACGCCCTTCGTTCGGTTGTCGATCGAAGAGGTCGTCAAGACCCTGGCGGAAGCGATCGTCCTCGTCTTCGTCGTCATGCTGGTGTTCCTCCAGAACATCCGCGCGACGCTGATCCCGACACTCGCGGTACCCGTCGTCCTGCTCGGCACGTTCGGCGTGCTCGCGCTGTTCGGCTATTCGATCAACACGCTGACCATGTTCGCCATGGTGCTCGCCATCGGCCTGCTCGTCGACGACGCCATCGTCGTCGTCGAGAATGTCGAGCGCGTCATGCAGGAGGAAGGCCTGTCGCCGAAGGAGGCGACGCGCAAGTCGATGCGCGAGATCACCGGCGCGCTGATCGGCATCGCCACCGTCCTGTCGGCGGTGTTCGTCCCGATGGCGTTCTTCGGCGGCTCGGTCGGCGTCATCTATCGGCAGTTTTCGGTGACGATCGTCTCGGCGATGATCCTGTCCGTCGTGGTCGCGCTGATCCTCACGCCCGCGCTCTGCGCGACGATTCTGAAGCCAGGCAAGGACCACGCGGCAACGAAGGGCCCGTTCGGCTGGTTCAATCGCGCCTTCGACCGCACCGCCCTTGGCTATCGACGCGGCGCCAGCGCCGTCATCCATCGCAGCAGGCGCTTTCTCGTCGTCTTCCTCCTCATCGTCGTCGCGATGGGCGTGATGTTCCTGCGCCTGCCGAGCTCGTTCTTGCCACAGGAAGACCAGGGTATCCTCATCACCAGCGCGCAACTGCCGGTCGGCGCCACGCAGGACCGCACCGAGCGGGTGCTGAAGCAGGTCACCGACCATTATCTCAACAACGAAAAAGATGCCGTCGAGGGCGTCATGACCGTGGTCGGGTTCGGCTTCGGCGGCCAGGGCCAGAATGTCGGCATCGCGTTCGTGCGGCTCAAGGACTTCGAGCAGCGGAAATCGGCCGATCTGTCCGCGAACGCCGTTGCGCGACGTGCGATGGCGGCGTTCTCGAAGATCCGGGACGGACGGGTGTTCGCGCTGGCGCCGCCGGCCATCCAGGGCATGGGGAACTCCAACGGCTTCGATTTCTACCTGCAGGACGTCAATGGCGCCGGCCATGCCAAGCTGATCGAGACCCGCAACCTGCTGCTGGGCCTTTCCGCCAAGAGCAAGCTGCTCGCCAACACCCGTCCCAACGGACAAGAGGACTCGCCGCAATTCGCGATCGATATCGACCAGGAGAAGGCGAGCGCGCTCGGCGTCAGCCTGGCCGACATCAACACCACGCTGTCGACCGCCTGGGGCAGCGACTACGTCAATGACTTCATCGATCGCGGTCGCATCAAGCCGGTCTATCTCCAGTCGGATGCCGATTTCCGCATGCAGCCGGAAGATCTCGGCAAGTGGCAGGTTCGCAACTCCGCCGGCACGATGGTGCCGTTCTCGTCCTTCGCCTCCAGCCATTGGACCTATGGCTCGCCGCGCCTCGAACGCTACAACGGCGCCGCCGCCGTCCAGATCCAGGGCGAAGCCGCCGCGGGCGTGAGTTCCGGCGCCGCCATGACCGAGGTCGACACGCTCGTCGCGCAACTGCCCGCCGGTTATGCCCATGAATGGACCGGGCTGTCCTATCAGGAGCGGCTGTCGGGCAATCAGGCGGCCGCGCTTTACGCGATCTCGGTGCTCGTCGTCTTCCTTTGCCTGGTCGCCCTTTATGAAAGCTGGTCGATCCCCTTGGCCGTCATGCTGTCGGTGCCGGTCGGAGTGTTCGGCGCGCTGTCGGCCGCAGTGCTGTTCGGGCAAACCAACGATGTCTATTTCAAGGTCGGTCTGCTGACGACCATCGGCCTTGCCGCCAAGAACGCCATCCTTATCGTGGAATTTGCGCTCGAGCGGCAGGCGGGCGGCCTGAGCGTGGTCGAGGCCACGCTGGACGCGGCCAAGCAGCGGCTGCGGCCGATCCTGATGACGTCGTTCGCCTTCATCCTCGGCGTCACCCCGCTCGCCATCGCCAGCGGCGCGGGCTCGGGCGCGCAAAACGCCATCGGTATCGGCGTCATGGGCGGCATGATCGCCGCGACCGTGCTTGGGATCTTCTTCGTGCCGTTGCTGTTCGTCGCGGTGCGCCGCGTCTTCAAGGGAAAGCCAAGGCAGGGCGGGTCGGACCAGCAGCCGGAGCCGGTCTCGACCAGCCCGGCCGGAGCCGGCCAATGAGCGCGTCACGGAGCAGGAACACCCTCGCCAAGCCCGACGGCAACAAGGGCCACCGCCGCCGGCGCGCCGCCCTCAAGCGCCTCGCCGTTCTGTTGGCGAGCATCGCTCTCGCCGGCTGCGTGGTCGGGCCCGACTATCAAAAGCCCTCGCTCGCCCTTCCCGCGACATGGGGAGCCACCAAGCGGGCCGCGCCGCCGAAGCCACCCGAACTCGCCGAATGGTGGCGGCGGCTGAACGATCCGTTGCTGAACGACCTGATCCAGCAGGCCGTGGCGGGCAATCTCGACGTCGCGACCTCGAAGGCGAGGATCCGCGAGGCACGCGCCAGTCACCGCCAAGCCGTCGGCGCGCTGTTTCCGACCGTCACGAATTCCGAATCGGCCTCGCGCAGCACGAGTGCGTCGTCCTCCGCCGGATCGGGCACCACTGCCAACCAGTTCCAAGCCGGGCTCGATGCAAGCTGGGAAATCGATCTGTTCGGCGCCAACCGGCGAGCCATCGAGGCGGCGCGCTACGGCATGGATGCCGCCGAGGAGGAGCTGCGTTCGACGCTGCTCACCCTGATCGGCGACGTCGCCTCCAACTATGTCGAGGCGCGCGGCTATCAGGCCCGCATCGCCCTGGCCCAGCGCACCGCGACCTCGCAGCAGGAGACCGCGGCCCTCACCCGCCGCAAGTTCGAGGCGGGCGCCTCGTCGGCCGTCGATGTCGCCAATGCGGCCGGACAGGCCGCCAGCACCGAAGCCAACATTCCCGACCGCGAAGCCTCCTATGCCCAGGCGGTGCACCGGCTTTCCATCCTCACCGGCCGGCCGCCCGCCGCACTGACCAATCGCCTCCGCAAACAGGCGGCCATCCCGCGGCCCAGGCTTCCGGTTCCCACCGGCATCCCGGCCGGCATCCTGCTGACCCGTCCGGACGTGCGCCTCGCCGAGCGGCAATATGCGCAATACACCGCCAAGGTCGGCCAGGCCGAAGCGGCGCGCTATCCGAGCGTCGGCCTGACCGGGAGCATCGCCACCTCCGGCACCGGGGTCGGCGACCTCGGGAAAAGCTCGTCGATCAGCTGGTCGTTCGGCCCGACGGTGACGGTCCCGATCTTCAACGGCGGGCAGCTCAAGGCGGCCGTCGAGGTCGCGGAGGCGCAGCGCGACCAGTATTTTCTCGCCTATCGGTCGTCGGTGCTGACCGCGCTCGAAGATGTCGAGAACGCCATCGTCTCCCTGGCGCAGGAACGCATCAAGAGCGGCAAGCTCGCCAGCTCCGTAATGCAATATCGCGAAGCGGCCACTCTCGGCCGCTCGCTCTACCAATCCGGCTCGCAGAGCTTCCTCAACCTGCTCGAAGCGGAGCGCTCGCTCTATTCGGCGGAAGATTCGCTCATCGCCAGCCAGGTCGCCATCACCACCGATTACATCGCGCTCAACAAGGCGCTCGGCGGTGGCTGGAGCGGCACGATCGACGCGTCGAAGCCGGAGGTGATCGATACCAACACCGGCCCGCATCTCGCCGTGTCGGGCACCCGGTCCAACCCGGTCGCCAATCAGAACTGAAACGAAGCGGCTCGAAAGAAGGAAAGCCGCCGAGCCGGCGGATACGCGCCGTTTCGGCTGACGCTAGTGCGATGGTCGCCGGCAGCGTTTGCGCCGTCCGCGATCTGCATGCACTCGACCGCATGTCGCCAACGGCTCGGCATTTCGCCGCAACAGCCCCGAACGCGCTATCGCGTTCGGCATCATTCACCCCGCATGGCAAAGGGTCCGAGGGCGGCACCGGCAACGGAATCCGAGAGCTGTTCCGCGAGAAGAACATCGGCGTCATTCTCGTGCTTCACGACATCAACATGGCGGCACGCTTCTGCGACAAAATCACCGCGCTGCATTCTGGCAGGCTGGTGGCGCAGGACATTCCGATCCACCGAACATGAAACCGTCGGTCGTTCCGGGCGAAGCGAAGCTGAGACTCCGAACCCATGATCCGCGACGTTTCCGGCAACGGCAGCGCGAGCGATGCCGCGCAGCTAGGGGCGATGCGGCCATCGCCCCTAGCGCATCGAGACCTCGACGCCATCACCCCGCGCGAAGCGCGATACGCGCGGCCCCCTCAATCCAGCGTGCGCCGGAAGCGGGTGACCGCAATCGTCATGGCCACCAGCATCAGGCCGCCGAGCGCGGCCGCCTCCAACTGAAGGTCGGCGAAGGTGGCGCCCTTCAGGATCAGCGCCCGCACGATGCGGATGAAGTGGGTGAGCGGCAGCGCCTCGCCGATCCATTGCGCCCAAAGCGGCATCCCCGCGAACGGGAACATGAAGCCGCTCATCAGGATGTTGGGCAGGAAGAACATCATCGTCATCTGCATCGCCTGAAGCTGATTCTGGGCGATGGTGGAGAAGGTGTAGCCGATGGCGAGGTTGGTGGCGATGAACAGCGTGGTCAGCGCCGCCAGCAGCGCCAGATTGCCGAGGATCGGCACGTCGAACAGCGCCACGCCGGCGGTGAGGATCAGGCCGGCCTGGAACGCGCCGATCAGGATATAGGGCAGGATCTTGCCCAGCATGATTTCCAGCGGCGAGATCGGCAGCGACAGCAGGCTTTCCATGGTGCCGCGCTCGGTCTCCCGCGTCACCGACAGCGCGGTGAAGATCAGCATGGTCATGGTGAGGATGGTGCCGAGCAGCCCCGGCACGATGTTGAGCTGGGTGAGCCCGGCGGGGTTGTAGCGGCGATGCTGGCGAAACTCGAACGCCGGCGCCGAGACCTCCGGCACCGCGCGGCTGTGGGCCAGCGCCGTGGTCACCAGCTTGTCGAGCACGCCGAGCGCGGAGCCGGAGGCGACGGGATCGGTGGCATCGGCCGAGACCAGCAGCGCCGGGGTTTCGCCGCGGCGCAGCGCCCGCTCGAACCCGGCCGGAATCTCGACCGCAAACAGCACCTCGCCCGACGCCAGCACGCGGTCGAACTCGACCTCGTCGGAGAGGATGCGGGTGACCTTGAAATAGCGCGTGGTCTGCAGCGCCGCGATGATCGAGCGCCCGACATCGCTCGATTCCTGCATCAGCACCGCGGTCGGCAGAAAGCGCGGCGTGGTGTTGATGGCGTAGCCGAACAGCACCAGCTGCAGCAGCGGGATCGACACCATGGTGGCGAGCGTGATGCGGTCGCGGCGCAGCTGCAGCAGCTCCTTCACCACCATGGCGAACACCCGGCGCAGGAAGCCGCCGCGACGCCGGTCCGAGGTGTTGGTCGAGGTCATTGGACAGTGTCCGTCACGCCAACAACGATAATCCTCAATGCCTCGTCATCCCGGGCCGAGCGCAGCGAGGACCCGGGATCGTCGGCAGGATCGTGCTTGCTTGCTATGCGATCCCGGGTCGCGCGGCGGATGCTCGGCAGTCCGCCGCTTGCCCGGGATGACAAGAGGCACAGGCTCATTGAAAATTGTCCTTCGAGCGCGTCATCAGATCGATGAAGACATCCTCCAGCGTCGGCTCGGACGGCTCCCACACCAAGGCCGGGTCGGCACGGAGCGGCGCGATCGCCGCCTCCAGCGCCGCGCGGTCGCGGCCGCAGACGTGCAGGCTGGTGCCGAACGGCGCCACCATGTCGACGCCGGGCGTCGCCGCCAGCGTCCGGTCGAGCTGCGTCAGATTGCCGGTACCGGCTCGGCTGCTGACGGTGAAAGTGGTCAGGCCCGATTTTCCGATCACCTCATCGACGGTGCCGTGCACCAGCAGGTCGCCATAGGCGATGTAGGCGATCTCGTGGCAGCGCTCGGCCTCGTCCATGTAGTGGGTGGAGACCAGCACGGTGAGGCCCTCGGCGGCGAGCTGATGGATCTCGTTCCAGAACTCGCGCCGCGCCTTGGGGTCGACGCCGGCGGTCGGCTCGTCGAGCAACAGCAGTTGCGGCTCGGGCAGCGTGCAGGCGCCGAGCGCGAGGCGCTGCTTCCAGCCGCCAGACAGCGAGCCGGCGAGCTGCTCGCCGCGCCCTTCCAAGCCCAGCCGCTTGATCATGCTGGCCGCCGCCCCGCGCGGATCGGCGAGGCCGTAGAGCCGCGCCACGAACTCCAGGTTCTCGCGCACCGACAGGTCCTGGTAGAGGCTGAAGCGCTGCGTCATGTAGCCGACGTGCCGCTTGATCTTGTCGGCCTCGGTCAGGATGTCGTAGCCAAGGCAGGTGCCGCGGCCGGCATCCGGCGTCAGCAGCCCGCACAGCATGCGGATGGTGGTGGTCTTGCCGGAGCCGTTGGGGCCGAGAAAACCGTAGATGGTGCCGCGCTTCACCGTCATCGACAGATCGCGCACCACGACGTGGCCGTCGAACGCCTTGGTCAGGCCCTCGACCGCGATGGCGATATCGGCGTCAGCGGCCTGCCCGGTCATCGCGCCCTCGCCGGGCTCGGCGCCGCGGCGGGCGGCTCCGGCGTGCGCACCTGCACCGGCTGGCCGACCCGGAACGCGGCGGGATCGTCCGGCTTTGCCTCGACCATGAACACCAGCTTGGCGCGCTCCTCCAGGGAGTAGATCACCGGCGGCGTGAACTCGGCCTGGCGCGAGATGAAGCTGACCTTGGCCGAAAGGCCCGGCGCACAGCCGTCGCACGCCACCGTCACCTTATCGCCGAGCGCGATAAGCGGCAGCCGGCCCTGCGGCAGGAAGAAGCGGATCTTGAGATTGGCGGGCGGCAGCAGCGCCACCACCGGGCGGCCGGCGCCGACCACCTCGCCAGGGCGGAAATAGACCTGCTGCACCGTGCCCCCGACCGGGCTTGCCACCTTGCGGCGGGCGAGGCGGGTGCGCGCGGCATCGACCCGCGCCGCCGCGTCGCGCATCAAGGCCTGCGCCTCGTCGAAGGTCCGCTGGGTGCCGGTGCGGGTCTTGAGCAATTCCTCGGCGCGGGCGAACGCGCTCTTTGCGTTGAGCTGCTGGGCCTCGGCAGAGGCGAGGTCGGACCGCTGCAGATCGGTGTCGATCCCGAACAACTCGGCGCCGACGCTGACGATTCCGCCCTCCTCGACCGCCAGCGTCTCGACCCGCCCGGACTCGTCCGGCCCGACAAAGATCATGTCGGCCTCGACCCAGCCCTGATAGGTTACGTCGGCGTTACCGCAGCCGGCGAGCAGCGCACACACCACGACGGCAGCGATACGGCTCATGCCGCCCTCCCCGAGGCGAACAGGATGTCGAGGTGGGCGCGCATCAGCGCCGCGACGTCGAGCGGCGCGAACCGCTGGAACATCCCGCCCCAGATCAGCCCCATCAGCACCGGCGCCACCACCAACTGCGGGAAGTGCACCAGCGCCGGGTTGCCGATCTCGCCAGAGGCGACGCCCCGCGCCAGCAGCCGGTCGAGCACGGCGAGCGCACGGCTCACCACCTCGCGGTAATAGAACTCGGCGAGCGCCGGAAAGCGCGGTCCCTCCGCGATCACCAGCCGAATAACGTCGGCGAGGCGGGTCGACAGCACGTCATGCACGATGTGAGCGAGGAACGCCTCGACCACCGGCCGCACCGGCCCCTCCGCCGGCAGCGCCTCGACCGCGGCAATGTGCGGCACCAGCATGGCGCGGACCAGCTCCTCGAACAGGGCCTGTTTATCCTGGAAATAGAGATAGATGGTGCCCTTGGCCACGCCGGCGCGGCGGGCGACGTCGTCCAGCCGCGCCGCCGCGAAGCCGCAGGCGGCGAATTCCTCCAACGCCGCAGCGAGGATGTCGGCCCGCCGCGCCGCACTTCGTTCGGCGCGCCCGGCTGGGCGCCTGGCGCCGCCGGGAGCGGCGGGATTCGCCATCGGCGCCACCGTCGCGGTGCGGCCCGCCGGCCGCCCGGCTTTGGGCGCCGGCCGCGGGCGAGCAACTCGATCCGAATGTTCTGCCATCGATAAATAATGACTGACCAGTCAGTCATATTCAATCCGGACTGCCCCTGAGCACCTGTGAAGCAACTGTTCTGTGGAACGCGACCGCCGAACGCGGCCAAGGCTGGCGCCCGCCCCGGCACCCGTTACAGTAAATATCGTGGCGAGTTACCCGTCATGGTCGCGCCGACGGGTTGGAGCGTGTTCGGAGAGGGCGCATGGGTCGGCGCCGGGTGATCGCCGCCGGGATGCTGTGCTGCGCGGCAGCAACCCTGCCGGCGGCGGCCGCCGACCGGCCGGAGTCCGCGCCGCTGCCGCAATGGCTGCTGTTTTCCGGCGCCGACGCCTCCATTCGGTCGACCACCGGCTGGATCGGCGGCGAATATGCGGCCGATGGGCTCGACAAATCCGGGCTTCGGCTGCGCGGCGTCATCGGCAGCGGCAGCTATCGCACCGGCCACCCGAGCCTGTCGGCCGCCGACATCAACGTCGACAAGCGTTTCGCCACCTTCTCGGTCGGGCACGGCTGGGTCGCGCCGACCTGGCGGGCGGCGGTGTTCGCCGGCACCGACCTCGACGCCCGCAGCCCCGATGTCGCCGGCGCCGCGCCCGGCGACCGCGGCACCCGGCTCGGCGCCACGCTCGGCGCGGAATTGTGGGCAACTCCCTCGCCGGCGGTCCAGGTCACCGCGTCGCTCGGCGTCGCCACCACGCGGTCATCGTGGGCGTTTCGCACCGGCATCTGCCACCGGATCGGATCGCTGTGCCTCGGCGCCGACGCTGCGTCGATCGGCGACGCGGCCGGCTCCGAGCTGCGGCTGGGCGCCGCCGTCGCCGGGCTGTCCCTTGGCGCGCTCGAAATGCGAATCGGCGGCGGCCTCGCCCGCAAGAACGACGGCGACCGCGGCTGTTACGGCTACCTGTCGGCTTGGCAACGGTTCTGAACCGACGGGCCCGTTCACAATGGCGTGGCGGTGCCGCGAGCGTGGGCATCGTCCGCCGCGGTGTCGGAAATATCCCACCCATGTGAGTTTTGCGCCGACAGCGCGCCATCGCCAGTCATCTTTCGTTAACCACGCCAGCGAGATACCCGCGACCGCGGTTCGGGCGCGCAGCCGCCAAAGCTGGCATATTGCCGGATCAAAATCGCTTTCCCGGCGGCCAGCAACGCAAACACGGCATTGAAACTGGATTTCGCGTACGTGCTTGGGTTAGCGCATTTCCGCTGATGCGACTGGTTCTAACTTGCGCAATACTTTACATTGGCGTGTTGGATCAGCCCCGGCTTAACCGTGGCGGCCAATTGACCCGGCACGGTCGACCACGCCAGATGACGGGCGGTCACGACGTCATTATCCGATGGTTTAGGTCGACAGGGACCAAAATTCGAGGCCTGCTTATGCGACCGGGGATGGCGATGTCGTTCGACACTGCCAACCTGGGTTCGGGGCTGGAAATCGACAGAACCGAGATGAGAAAAAAGATCGAACTACCAGCGAAGACCTGTGCGGCATGCCACCGCCCCTTCGTCTGGACCAAGAAATCGGCGCGGGTCTGGAACGACACGCACTTCTGCTCGGAGCAATGCCGCCACGCGGCGCCATTGCGGGTGGGAATGCAGTGCGAACCGGTCAGCGCTCGGGGTGTTGGCGTGGCCCTCCGGCTGCGGTGAGGCGCCCACGCGGCGACTGACGCGCGGCACGCGCGGCGTCCAGTGCCTGCGGCGTGTCGACGTCGAGTAAGGCGCCCTCCCCATCCACCGCCACCTCGGCCACGCTGTCCGGGTGGGCTGCGATCAGATGGCGGGCGCCGACATCGCCTTCCAGGCGGCACAGATCGGCGAAAAACCGCCGCGCCCACAACACCGGATTGCCGCGACGGCCCGCACAGGCCGGCACCACCACCAGCGCACCGCGGGCGGGATCGAACGCCGCCACCACGCGGTTGATCAGGGCGGCGTCGACGTCCGGCATGTCAGCCAGCACCACCACGGCCGCCTCCGCCGCATCGGGCACCGCCGCGATGCCGGCCCGGATCGAACTGGACAGCCCCTCGGCATGGGCCTCGTTCACGGCCACCGCTACCGGCAACCCCGCAAGCGCCGCCACCACCTGGTCTCGCTGGTGGCCGACCACCACGACCACCGGGCCGGCGCGGGACGCCAGCGCGGCCTCGACCGCATGGCGCACCAGTGGCCGCCTGCCGAGGTTCTCGAGCAGCTTGTTCGGCCCGCCCATCCGGGTTGAGCGCCCCGCCGCCAGCACCACCGCCGCAACGCGCGGCGGCGCCGGGATCGGCCGCTCGGTGCGCGGCTGCGGCCGGGTCACGATCTCCATCAGCAAACCACCGACGCCGAAGCCCATGATGTCGGCGCGCGTGACCTTGAGGCCGGCCACCAGTCGCGCCAGCACCCAGTCAAACCCATTTTCCTTGGGTGAGCGGGCAAAGCCCGGCGCGCCAAGCACCGGCAACTTCACGATGCCGGCTCCGCCACATCCGCGCCTGGGCGGCGCTCAGGTCGGCGCCCGGCCCGGCGCAGCGTCGCCGTGACCTCGGCCAGGATGGCCAGGGCGATCTCGGCCGGCGACTGTGCGCCGAGGTCGAGCCCGATCGGGGCATGGACGCGGGCGATGTCGCCATCGCCGAAGCCTGCCGCCTTCAGGCGTTCGACCCGCTTGGCGTGGGTTCGCCGCGAGCCGAGCGCGCCGACATAGAACACCCCGGACGCGAGCGCCGCCATCAGGCAGGGGTCGTCGATCTTGGGATCGTGAGTCAGCGCCATCACCGCGGTGCGGCGGTCGAGACCGAGCCGCGCCAGCGCCGTATCCGGCCATTCCGCAACCAGTTCGGCGTTGGGAAACCGATCGGCGGTGGCGAACGCCGCGCGCGGATCGATGATGACGACGTCATAGCCGAGCAGCCGGGCCATCGGCACCAGGGCCTGGGAAATATGAACCGCGCCGGTGACGAGCAGTCGCGGCGGCGGCATAACGATATTGAAGAATAGCCGCGGCCGGCCGCCGACCGCGACCAGACTGCTTTCGCCGGCCGCCAGCGCCTCGGCGAACAGCGGCGCCAGCGGGTCGCTGCCAACCTCCGCCACTTTGATCAGCCGCTGGTCGCCGGTGGCGATGTCAGTGACCAGCACTGCTAGCCGGCGAGCGGCGCGCTCGGCATTCAAATCGGCAAGCAGGCTCAGTCGCATGGCCGGTCACCACCTGCTGTTCTGCCCCATGCGACGGGTTGGCGAGGCCAGCGTCTCACTCCCTCAAGCGACCCAACACACCACATTCGGCCATCGCTCGTCGAGACCGCGCTCCGGGCTGGCAAGGGTGAGGCGGGCGGCGACGTTACGGGTTACGAAACGGCTATCACTGCACCCGCTCGACATAAACCTTGATGCGGCCGCCGCACGACAGCCCGGCCCGCCACGCCGTCTCATCGGTGACGCCGAATTCAAGCAGCCGCGGCGTTCCGCTGGCGATGACGTCGAGCGCCTCCGTCACCACCTCGCCTTCGACACAGCCGCCCGACACCGAGCCGAGGAAGGCGCCGGCACCGTCGACGACGAGGTGGCTGCCGACCGGGCGCGGCGCCGAACCCCAGGTCTCGACCACGGTGGCGAGCGCGACCTCGCGCCCCTCCCCCCGCCAGCGCTCGGCGATGGCCAGGATGTCGTCGGTGGGTTGCATCATCTCTCCCGCCTTCATCAGGTCGCTTGCAGCCATCGTCTGGGATCGAACACACCGGCAAGCCGCGCGTGTCGGCCGCCCCGCTCGCCTCACCGAGGCGAATGGCGATCATCTGCGCGGCGTCGTTCCATTCATAGACCGCGCTGGAGACGTCGAGCCCTCATAGCATTGCAGGCGGATCAGGCGCCGGCCAAGCTTGCGTGCCGGAACCTTGGCGAACGCGGTGTTGCCAACGCCGGCATCTCCTTCCAAAAACAGCGGCCGGCCAAGCCTGAGCGCGAGAAACAGCACGGTCGCCAGCGCCCGGTCGGCGAGGTAATCGGCGGCGCGAAGCAGCGCCAACGTGGCGTCGGTCGAGGTTGGCAGCGGAAGTGGCACGCTCACGCCGGCGCGGCGTCTTGGCCGGAGTCCTGCGCCGCCTCCACCGCACGACGAGCCATCACATTGACGAGGTGCGCGCGATACTCTGCCGAGGCGTGGATGTCGTCATTGAGGCTGCCGGATGAAAGACGCACGCCGTCCAGCGACTTCGGCGAGAACCGCCGCGCCAGCGCCTGCTCGATGGCGGCCGGGCGGAACACGCCGGACGCGCCGGCACCGGTGACGGCGACACGGATGCCGGTCGAGAACCGCGCCACGAACACGCCCACGATGGCATAGCGCGACGCCGGGTTGGAAAACTTGGCGTAGCCGGCCCGGCGAGGCACCGGGAACACGATCTTGGTGATGATCTCGTCGGGCTCCAGCACGGTCTCGAACAGACCGGCGAAGAATGTGTCGGCGTTGATGCGGCGGTGGTTGGTGACGATGGTGGCATCCAACGCCAGCACCGCCGCGGGATAATCCGCCGCCGGATCGTTGTTGGCGACCGAGCCGCCGAGCGTTCCTTGGTTGCGAACATGCGGATCGCCGATCGATCCGGCGAGACCTGCCAGCGCTGGAAGAGCCCCGCGGACGATGGCCGAGGCCGCGACATCGGCGTGACGGGTCATGGCGCCGATGGTGAGCGAGCGGCCTTCCAGATGAATGCCGGTGAGGCCTTCGACCTTGGCGAGATCGATGATGGTCTCAGGCGCCGCCAGCCGCAGCTTCATGGTCGGCAGCAAGGTCTGGCCGCCGGCGATCAGCTTGGGGTCGGGCACGCTGCGGAGCAGGTGCGCGGCCTGCCGCACGCTGGTCGGGCGATGATACTGGAAGCCGTACATGCCAAGTCTCCCGTCGATGGTCTCCGCGCCCTTTTCCCTCTCCCCTTGTGGGAGAGAGTGCCCGAGCACAGCGAGGGCGGGTGAGGGGTGACAATGCACGTGGCAGTTACCCCTCGCCCGGCTCGGCCTCGCTTCGCTCATCCTCGCCACCCTCTCCCGCAGGGGGAGAGGGAGCGCGCGTCACCGTCGCGGAATGTCCTGTCACGCGTGGCGTTCCAACCTCGCGCTCACTCCGCCGCGTCCGCCGTCCGCGCCCGCTGCAATGCGCGCCAGATCACCTCGGATGTCGCGGGCATGGCGACGTCTTCGCTGCCAAGTGCGTCGGTAACGGCGTTGATCACCGCCGCCGGCGCGGCGATGGCGCCGGCCTCGCCGCAGCCCTTGAGGCCGAGCGGGTTCGACGGACACGGCGTGGTGGTCAGACCGACCGTGAAGGCCGGCAGATCGTCGGCGCGCGGCATGGTGTAGTCGGTGAACGAGCCGGTGATGAGTTGGCCGGCGGAATCGTAGCGGGTGTTCTCGAGCAGCGCCTGGCCGATGCCCTGGGCGATGCCACCATGGATCTGGCCCTCGGCGATCATCGGATTGATGACGGTGCCGATATCGTCCACCGCCGTCCAGTTCACCACGGTCGCGTGGCCAGTGTCTTCGTCGATTTCGATCTCGCAGATGTGGCAGCCGGCGGGAAAGGTGAAGTTGGTGGGGTCGTAGAACGCGCCCTCCTTCAGGCCGGGCTCGATTTCCGAGGTTGGGAACTTGTGGGCGACGTAGGCCGCCAGCGCCACCTCGCCGAATGCCACGCCGCGATCGGTGCCGACGACGGTGAAGCGGCCGTCCCTGAACTCGATATCGGCCTCGGCCGCCTCCATCAGGTGAGCGGCGATCTTCTTCGCTTTGGCCTCGACCTTGTCGAGCGCCTTCGCCAAGGCCGACATGCCGACCGCGCCCGACCGCGAGCCGTAGGTGCCCATGCCGAACTGCACCTTGTCGGTGTCGCCGTGGATCACCGCCACCTGCTCGATCGGAATGCCGAGCCGCGCTGAGACCAACTGCGCGAACGTGGTCTCGTGGCCCTGGCCGTGGCTGTGCGAGCCGGTCAGCACCTCGACCGTGCCGGTCGGGTTGACGCGCACTTCGGCCGACTCCCACAGGCCGACCCCAGCGCCGAGCGAGCCGACCGCGGCCGAGGGCGCGATGCCGCACGCCTCAATATAGGCGGAGTAGCCCAGCCCGCGCAGCTTGCCGCGATGGGCCGCCTCGCGTCGTCGCTTGCCGAAGCCCTTGACGTCGGCCATCTCCATCGCCTTGTCCAGCGAGGCGCGATAGCCGCCAACGTCATACGTGAGGATCACCGGGGTCTGGTGCGGGAATCTGGTGATGAAGTTGCGCTTCCTGAACGTCGCGGGATCGATGTTCATCTGCCGCGCCGCGACTTCCACCAGCCGCTCGACCACGAAGGTCGCCTCCGGCCGCCCGGCGCCGCGATAGGCGTCAACGGGCGTGGTGGTGGTGTAGACCGCGTCGACCTCGGCATAGATCGCCGGGATGTCGTACTGGCCCGACAGCAGCGTGGCGTAGAGATAGGTCGGCACGCTGGAAGCGAACAGGCTGAGATAGCCGCCGACATTGGCCAGCGTCTTGACGCGCAGCCCGAGGATGCGGCCGCGCTCGTCGCAGGCGAGTTCGGCATGGGTGACGTGGTCGCGGCCGTGCGCATCGGCCTGGAACGCCTCCATGCGCTCGCACGTCCATTTCACCGGGCGGCCGACCCTCTTCGACGCCCACAGCGCCACCGTCTCCTCGGGATAGACGAAAATCTTGGAGCCGAAGCCGCCGCCAACGTCCGGCGCGATGACGCGCAAGCGGTGCTCCGGCGCGATGCCGACGAAGGCCGACAGCACCAGCCGCGCCACGTGCGGGTTCTGCGATGTGGTCCACAACGTGAAGGCGTCGTTGCCGGAATCCCATTCGGCGAGGGCCGCGCGCGGCTCCATCGCGTTGGGAACGAGGCGGTTGTTGACGATGTCGAGCGTCGTCACGTGCGCGGCGGCGGCGAAGGCGCGCAAGGTCGCCTCCTTGTTGCCGATCTCCCACTCGAACGCGGTGTTGCGCGGCACCTCGTCGAACACCAGCGCCGCGCCGGGCGCCTGCGCCTCGGCGGCCGTCACCACCGCCGGCAACACCTCGTAATCGACCTCGATGGCGGCGGCGGCGTCCTTTGCATCGGTCAGCGTTTCGGCAATGATCACAGCCACCGGGTCGCCGACATAGCGCACCTTGCCCTGGGCGAGGCAGGGGTGGCCCGGCGCCTTCATCGGCGAGCCGTCCTTGGAATGGATCATCCAGCCGCACGGCAGCGCGCCAATGTTATCAGCGGCGAGGTCGGCGCCGGTAAACACCGCGATGACGCCGGGCAGCGCGCGTGCCGCGGTGGCGTCGATGCCACGCACCAAAGCGTGGGCGTGCGGCGAGCGCAGGAAATGGGCGTAGGTCTGGCCGGGCCGGTTGATGTCGTCGGTATACTGGCCCTTGCCGGTGATGAAGCGGTGGTCTTCCTTGCGCTTCACCGCCTCGCCGATCCTGGTGACGGTCATCAGAACCTCCCGAGATCTGTCATCCGCGGCGCGCTCACTCGGCGGCGCGCTGCTGCCGCTGCGCCGCCATGGCGCGGGCGCCGGCACCCACCGCCTTGACGACGTTATGGTAACCGGTACAGCGGCACAGATTGCCCTTGAGCTCGTCGCGGATGATGTTGTCGTCGAGGTTCGGACCGCGGCGGTTCACCAGGTCGATCGCCGACATGATCATGCCGGGGGTGCAGAAGCCGCACTGCAGGCCGTGGTGATCGCGAAACGCCTGCTGCATCGGATGCAGCGCGCCGTTGGCGGCGAGCCCCTCGATGGTGAGGACGTGGGCACCGTCGGCCTGCGCTGCCAGCATGGTGCACGACTTGACCGCACGGCCATCGACATGGACGACGCAGGCGCCACAGTGCGAGGTGTCGCAGCCGACATGGCTGCCGGTGAGGCGAAGCTGTTCGCGCAGGAACTGCACCAACAGCGTGCGCGGGTCGATGTCAGCGGTGACGGCTTTCCCGTTCACCGTCATCGAGACGGTGGCCATCCGGTCCTCCCTTGCCGCCTCCTGTTCGGAAGCTGTCGCCCGCATCGTTTTCGCAGTCGGGCGGATTATTGCGAAATCAAGCGTTTCCGCGCAATTTCGAATTGGTTGCAGTTTGAACTGGTCGTTGGTGTGGGGTCAAGCGGCAAAACCACGCCGTTCTCCCGCTGGAACCGCCTCTCGCCGCGCCAGCACTGCGACCTATTGTCCAGGTTGAGCCGCGTCGGCGGTCAGGCGCCCGCCTCGTCCGGCATCGGCTGGACCGGTGCGCACGCCTTGAGCACGTCGGGGTCGTTGAGCGCCTGGAATACCTGATGCGGCTGGGCCGGCAGCACCACCGCGCCGGTGATGTCGCGTGGCATGGCGCGCATGCGGCCAGCCGCCGCAGATCGAGCCAGCCGCCGCCATCGGCCGCGCCGGTGCGCAGCGCCCGACAGTAGGCATCGCTTCGGTCGAGGCGGCGGCGAGGCGTCAAACGATCGTGGTGCTCAAAGCTGCCGATAGGCGCGCTCGGCATAGAGCAGTGCCGGCTGCGACGGGCCGAGCCGCACCGCCTCGACCTGCCCGATCAGGATCTGGTGGGTGGCCACCGGCCGGAAATCGACCACCCGGCAATCGAATGCGACCAGCGCTCCGACCAATGCCGGCGCACCGGTGGCCAGACTGTCCCATTCGCCATGGCCGAAGCGTTCCTCGCCGGCGAGGCCGCCGCGCCCGGCGAACACGTCGGCCAGCGGCTGGTGGGCGGCCGCCAGGGTGTTGACGCAGAACACCTGATTCTCTGTCAGCACGCTGGCGGTGCGCCCGGTACGGTTGAGGCAGACCAGGACGGTCGGCGGATCGTCCGAGACCGAAGTGACCGCGGTCGCGGTGAAGCCTGCCCGTCCAGCAACGCCGGCGGTGGTAATAATGTGGACAGCGGCTCCAACCCGGCTCATGCCGTCCCGGAACGCTTGCCGGTCGATAACCGGGATGATGTGGGGTGCGTGATTCACGCTGATGTCCATGCACCGAGGATGACCAGCGCGCAAGAGGCCAGCCGCCGTCGCGATCGCCATCTGCCTATTTTAGTTGCAGAAACCGCAAGCGCCTGGGGACTTTGGCCCCGGCGGCGGCTGAACACATCACGGTCGCGTTGCCGTAGGCAATCAGGCGCGTTATGACGAAACCAGGGCCCATTGCGCGACAGCGCCATGTTGTCGCGGCCGAACGGTGACACGATCGGTTGGCACGGTGTGTGCAGGATTCCTCCCAGATGGAAGTCTTCGTTCAACAGCTCATCAACGGCCTGACGCTGGGCTCGATCTACGGCCTGATCGCCATCGGGTACACCATGGTGTTCGGCATCATCGGCATGGTGAACTTCGCCCATGGCGACGTGTTCATGGTGTCGGCGTTCATCGCCCTTATCGTGTTCCTGATCCTGACCAGTTGGCTCGGCGTCACTTCGGTGGCGCTGGCGCTCTTGATCGTGCTGGTGGTCTCGATGCTGTTCACCTCGATCGTAGGCTGGACCATCGAGCGCCTGGCCTATCGGCCGCTGCGCGGCTCGTTCCGGCTGGCGCCGCTGATCTCGGCAATCGGCATGTCGATCTTCCTGATGAACTTCGTCCAGGTCACCCAGGGCCCGCGCAACAAGCCGGTGCCGCCGATGCTCTCCGACATCATCGTGGTGATGCAGGAGGGCAGCTATCAGGTGACCATCTCCTACAAGCAGATCATCATCATCGTCGTCACCACGGTGCTCCTGACCTGCTTTTGGTACCTGGTGCAGAAAACGCCGCTCGGCCGGGCCCAGCGTGCCTGCGAGCAGGACCGCAAGATGGCCGCCCTGCTCGGCGTCAATGTCGACCGCACCATCTCGCTCACCTTCGTGATGGGCGCAGCGCTCGCCGCCGTCGCCGGCACCATGTTCCTGATGTACTACGGCGTCGTGAGCTTCGCCGACGGCTTCGTGCCCGGCGTCAAGGCGTTCACCGCGGCGGTGCTGGGCGGCATCGGCTCGCTGCCGGGCGCGGTGCTGGGCGGGCTGCTGATCGGCCTGATCGAGACGATGTGGTCGGCGTATTTCTCGGTCGAATACAAGGACGTCGCGGCATTCTCGATCCTCGCCATCGTGCTGATCTTCATGCCGCAAGGCATTCTCGGCAAGCCGGAAGTCGAGAAGGTGTGAGATGACGAGCGACTCCTCGCCCGCGGCCGCCCGCTTCGACCTCCTCGCCGCGCTCAAGGATGCAGCGATCGCCGCCCTGATCGCGGCAGGCGTGGCCGGACCGCTGCTCGCCTTCCGCACCGACCAGGGTCCCGACTACAAGTTGATGCTCACCACCCGCTACGACCTGCTGGGCGTGGCGGTGGTGCTGGTGTTCGCCGGGCGTTTCCTGCTCACCCTGCTGTCCAGCCGGCGACGGGACGGCGGTCTCGCGCCGGCGCTGGATCGGCTGCGCCCGATCGGCACCGGCCTCGCACGTACCGCCGGGCCGGCGCTGCTGATGTTCGCGCTGGCGCTCCCGTTCCTGCCGTTCACCGGCCGCTACGAACTCGACCTCGGCATTCTGATCCTGACCTACATCATGCTGGGTTGGGGGCTGAATATCGTGGTCGGTCTCGCCGGCCTGCTCGACCTCGGCTACGTCGCCTTCTACGCCGTCGGCGCCTATTCCTTCGCCATCATCTCTACCCAGGTCATCCCGGCGACGCTGCCGGCGCTGGGGCCGTGGGCGTTCTGGATCTGCCTGCCGATCGCCGGCCTGCTGGCGGCATTCTGGGGCCTCCTGCTCGGCTTCCCGGTGCTCCGGCTGCGCGGCGACTACCTCGCCATCGTCACCCTCGCCTTCGGCGAGATCATCCGCATCGTGCTGCTCAACTGGCAGAGCTTTTCGGGCGGGCCGAACGGCATCGCCTCGATCCCGCGCCCGACCTTCTTCGGCCTGCCGTTCACGCCGGGCAAGGACGGTTTCGCCGCCACCTTCGGCCTTCCGTTCGACCCCACCCACCGCATCATCTTCTTCTATTACGTCATCTTCGGGCTGGCCTTGATCACGGCCTTCGTCTCGACCCGGCTTCGGCGGCTGCCGATCGGCCGGGCGTGGGAGGCGCTGCGCGAGGACGAGATCGCCTGCCGCTCGCTCGGCATCAACACCACCAACACCAAGCTCACCGCGTTTGCGCTGGGGGCGATGTTCGGCGGCTTCGCCGGCTCGTTCTTCGCTGCCCGCCAGGGCTTCATCTCGCCGGAATCCTTCAACTTCATGGAATCGGCGATGATCCTGGCGATCGTGGTGCTGGGCGGCGCCGGCAGCCTGCTCGGCGTGGTGATCTCGGCCATCGCCATGGTCGGCGGCGTCGAGATGCTGCGCAATCTTATGTTTCTCAAATCGGTGTTCGGCAGTTCGTTCGATCCCACCCAGTACCGCATGTTGATCTTCGGCTTGGTGATGGTGCTGATCATGATCTGGCGACCGCGCGGGCTGATCGCGACACGCCAACCTTCAATCGCGCTGAAGGAGAAGAAGACCATCTCCGGCGACCTCATCAAGGAGGGCCACGGATGACGGCTCAAGAGCAGATGAGCTGGGACAACGAGCCGATCCTGGTGGTCGAGCATCTGTCGATGCGGTTCGGCGGTCTGGTTGCGGTCAACGATTTGTCGTTTCGCGCCGGGCGCGGCGAGATCACCGCCATCATCGGCCCCAACGGCGCCGGCAAGACCACGGTATTCAATTGCGTCACCGGCTTTTACCGGCCGACCGAGGGACGCATGGCGCTGGTCCACGGCGATGCCGCAGCCCTCAAGGCCCATCTCGGGCCGGTGACCGCGCACGACCGCAGCTTCGCCAAGTTCCCGGACGGTGCGGTGTTCCTGCTGGAGCGGTTGCCCGACCATCTGGTCGCCCGCCACGCCCGCGTTGCCCGAACCTTCCAGAACATCCGCCTGTTCCAGGGCATGACGGTGCTGGAGAACCTGCTGGTCGCCCAGCACAATCCGCTGATGTACGCCTCGAGCTTCACCGTCGGCGGACTGATCGGCCTGCCCGGCTTCCGCAATGCCGAGAAGGCTGCGGTCGAACGCGCGGTGCACTGGCTCGAAAAGGTCAACCTGGTCCAGCGGGCCGACGATCCGGCCGGCGACCTGCCTTATGGCGACCAACGCCGGTTGGAGATCGCCCGCGCCATGTGCTCGGACCCGGTGCTTTTGTGCCTCGACGAGCCTGCCGCCGGGCTCAATCCGCGCGAGAGCGCCGCGCTCAACGAACTGCTGTTGTCGATCCGGCACGACACCGGCACCTCGATTCTCCTGATCGAACACGACATGAGCGTGGTGATGGAGATTTCCGACCACGTCATCGTGCTCGACTACGGCGTCAAGATCGCTGACGGCCGGCCGGATGAGGTGAAGAACGATGCCAAGGTGATCGCCGCCTATCTCGGCGTCGAGGACGAGGCCGAGGTTGCCGAAGTCGCCGAGGAGGTGGGCCTTGACTGACGTGACCACCGCCCCGGTTGCCGCTGCCCAACTCCCGCGCGAGCCGCTGCTCGCGGTGCGCGGGGTCGAGACATTCTACGGCAAGATCATGGCGCTCAAGGGCGTCGACCTCGATGTCAACGAAGGCGAAATCGTCACGCTGATCGGCGCCAACGGCGCCGGCAAGTCGACGCTGATGATGACGATCTTCGGCCAGCCGCGGGCGCGCTCGGGCACCATCCGCTTCGACGGCGTCGACATCACCAAGCTGGCGACCCACGACATCGCCATGCTGCGCATCGCCCAGTCGCCGGAGGGGCGCCGCATCTTCCCGCGCATGACGGTCTACGAAAACCTGCAGATGGGCGCTGCGGTCGACGGCTACGCCCATTTCGACGAGGACCTCGAGCGCATGTTCGCGCTGTTCCCGCGGCTGAAGGAACGGCTCTATCAGCGCGGCGGCACGTTGTCGGGCGGCGAGCAGCAGATGCTGGCGATCGCCCGCGCCTTGATGAGCCGTCCGCGCCTCCTCCTGCTCGACGAGCCCTCGCTGGGCCTTGCGCCGTTGATCGTGAAGCAGATCTTCGGGGTGATCGCCGAACTCAACCGCGCCGGGGGCCTCACGGTGTTCCTGGTCGAGCAGAACGCCTATCACGCGCTCAAGCTCGCCCACCGCGGCTATGTCATGGTCAACGGCAAGATCACCATGGCCGGCTCAGGGCGCGAGCTGCTGGAGCGTCCGGATGTCAAGGCAGCCTATCTCGAAGGCGGCCGACGCTAGATCAATTTCGGCACAAACGGGTCCCGTTTTGCGAACTCAAGACACGAACAGCACAATGGACTACGCCTCGAACAACCCGATTTCCGGCGGCTCATCCTTTGTGGTGCAGTCGGTCGGCCCGCTGCTCGCCCTGGTGGGCATTGTCGTGCTGCTCGTTGTCGATCCGGCGCTGGTGATCGAAGTCTCCGCCGGCGACTTCACCATCGTCACCGTGGCGCTCGGCGGCGGCGCGGCCTGGCTGTCGGGCCGGGCGGTGGCAGAAACCTGGCGGCCCTACGTCCAGTTGCTCGCCTATATGCTGATCCTTGCCGCTGCGGTTCGCTTCGTGCATTTTGCATTGTTCCATGGCACGTTGCTGTCGCTGTCCTATTTTGCGGTCGATCTCGTCATCCTCTCCGCCATCGCCAGCCTCGGTTACCGCTCCACGCGGGCGCGGCAGATGGCCACGCAATATCGCTGGCTGTACACGCGAAGCGGTCCTTTGAGCTGGGCGATGACGGCGGACCGCTTGCCTTGATTTGGTTTGCGTACGCGTACCACGGTGTCGGTTTTAGGTTGGCCTGTCCGTCCGTTTCGGCAGAAGCGTCGGCCGGGCCGTTTCGCGCGGCTGCCCCCGCTCAATGACAAGATGGGAGAACCGAATGAAGACGCTTACCTTCGCGGGTCTGGCGCTGAGCGCCAGTCTGGCGTTCAGCGGCGCTGCCGCCGCAGATGACATTGCCATTGCCGTCGCCGGGCCGATGACCGGTGGCGAGGCCACCTTCGGCCTGCAGATGAAGAACGGCGCCGAACTGGCGGTTGCGGACCTCAACGCCGCCGGCGGCGTGCTGGGCAAGCAGATCCGGCTGGAAACGGGTGACGACGCCTGCGATCCCAAGCAGGCTCGCGCCGTCGCCGAGAAGCTCGCCGGCGAGGGTGTGGTGTTCGTCACCGGGCACTTCTGCTCGTCGTCGTCGATCCCGGCCTCGGACGCCTATGCCGAGAACGGCGTGCTGCAGATCACCCCGGCCTCGACCAACCCGCAGTTCACCGAGCGCGGCCTGTGGAACACCTTCCGCGTCTGCGGCCGCGACGACCAGCAGGGTGCGGTCGCCGCCGCCTATATCGAGAAGAACTTCCCGAAGAAAAAAATCGCCGTCATTCACGACAAGTCGACATACGGCAAGGGTCTTGCGGATTCGACCAAGGCTGCCCTCAACAAGATGGGCATCCAGGAGACGTTGTACGAAGCCTACACCAAGGGCGACAAGGACTTTTCCGCCTTGGTCTCCAAGATGAAGGCGGCCCGCATCGACGTGCTTTATGTGGGCGGGTACCATACCGAATCCGGCCTGATCCTGCGCCAGATGCGCGAGCAGGGCATGAAGACTCAGCTCATCTCCGGTGACGCCATGGTCACCAAGGAGTTCTGGCAGATCACCGGCAAGGCTGGCACCGGTTCGCTGATGACGTTCGGCCCCGACGCCCGCAAGAAGCCGGCCGCCGCCGCGGTGCTGGATAAGTTCAAGGCCGAGAACATCGATCCGGAGGGCTACACCCTCTACACTTACGCCGCCGTGCAGATCTGGGCGCAGGCTGTCACCAAGGCCGGCACCACCAATCCACAGACCGTCGCCGAAACCATCCGCGCCGGCGAGTGGGACACCGTGCTCGGCAAGATCGGCTTCGACGCCAAGGGCGACGTCAACGTCGTCGGCTATGTGTTCTACAAGTGGAAGGACGACGGCAGCTACGACGAGATCGACTGATCGCGCCGACGCCGCAGTTCAATTCTGACGCCGACGCCCGCCCCTCACAGGGCGGGCGTTTTCGTTGGGTGGCGATGCCACGGCTTCCGGATGATGCCCAAGGCCTTGAAGGCTGACCTTTCTCGGCCTCATGGTGAGGAGGCTGCGAAAGCAGCCGTCTCGAACCATGTGGCCGACGTCAGCTTCTTAAGTCCGCCTCATCCTTCGAGACGCCCGCTGTCGCGGGCTGCTCAGATGAGGCGAACTGGCGTTGGTGGAAGGTCAAGCCCGGTCCCGATCCGGCTGGCGCTCCCGGCCCCTAGCCGAGCCGGCCTAGCGCCGGGAATGCCTCCAGAATCAGGAAGGCGGCGTCAGCCACCCAGCCGAACAGGAAGGCGACCCCGGTTGCGACCAAAAGCGCACCCATCGCCTTCTCGATCAGGTCGAGGTGCCGCTTCAGCCGGCCCGCCGTCTTGAGGAACGGCCCGACGAACAGCGCCGCGGCGATGAACGGCACGCCGAGCCCGGCCGAATAGACCGCGAGCAGGCTGGCGCCGCGCTGCAGCGTGGCGTCCGCCGCCGCCACCGCCAGGATGGTCGCCAGCACCGGGCCGATGCACGGCGTCCAGCCGAACGCGAACGCCAGCCCCATGCCGTAGGAGCCCCAAAGCGACACCGGCCGACGTACCTCAGCCCGCGCTTCGCGCATCAGCAGCGGAATGCGGAACAGGCCGAGGAAATGCAGCCCCATCACGATGATGGCGACGCCGGCAATGGTCGACAGCACCGTCGAGTACGTACGCAGCACCGTGCCGGCGACCGAAGCCCCGGCGCCAAGCGCGACGAACACCGTCGAAAAGCCAAGCACGAACAACAACGCCGCGGCCACCGCCCGACGCACAGCCGCCGGTTCGGTCTCCGCCTGCAGCTTATCGAGCGTGGTGCCGGTGAGGTAGACGAGATAGGGCGGCACCAGCGGCAGGACGCACGGCGACAAGAAGCTGATCAGCCCAGCGAGAAAGGCGGCCGGAAAGGTGACATCGGTCATGGCCCACGCTTTTAGAGCATTTTATGCGGACATGGGAACCTGGACCGCGGCCATCCGCAGCGCCCCCTACCGGTGCCGGTATGCTTCTGCCGCGCGAGCGAATGCGGTGGAACCCCTCCCCGCCATCGCCGTTGACCGGTATCGTCGCGGTGGCGCTCAAGCCGCCCGGCCCTCAGACGCTCGCCGAGGTTCGCCTTGACGTCTTGCGCTGACAACGACGCGGCAGGTCGCAATTGGATATGTTCGGGATTGGCTCCAGAATGATCGCGGCGTTCGCCGCCCGCCGCCGCCGGCTCTGTGCCGTGCTCGGCATCATTGCCGCGCTGTGCAGCCCCGCCGCCGCCCAGACCCTCTCGGTGGGCGGCGAGCGCGTGCGGGTCGAGACCATCGCCCGCGGCCTCGAACACCCCTGGGGCGTTGCGGAACTGCCGGATGGCCGCTTCCTTGTCACCGAGCGCCCCGGCCGGCTGCGCCTCGTCACAGCCGACGGCAAGCTGTCGCCGCCGTTGGCCGGCGTGCCGGAGGTGTTCGCCCAAGGCCAAGGTGGCTTGCTGGATATCGCGCTCGCCCCCGATTTCGCCAAAAGCCGCCTGGTCTATTTCACCTTCGCCGAGCCGGGCCCGGGCGGCGCCTCGACCGCCCTCGCCCGCGGCCGCCTCAGCGACGACGCCTCGGCCTTGACCGGAACCGAGGTGATCTTCCGCCAGCAGCCCAAGGTGTCCGGGCCGAACCATTTCGGCTCGCGCATCGTGTTCGCCCCCGACGGCACGCTGTTCCTGGCGCTCGCCGAGCGCTTCAAATTCCAGCCGGCGCAGGATCTTGACAGTCATCTCGGCAAGGTGGTTCGCCTGAAGCTTGACGGCGCAGTGCCGGACGACAATCCGTTCGTCGGGCGCCGCGGCGCCAGGCCGGAAATCTATTCGGTCGGCCACCGCAACATCCAGGCCGCCGCGCTCAACCCGGTGAGCGGCAAACTGTGGGTGGTCGAGATGGGCCCCAAGGGCGGCGACGAGATCAATGTGGTCGAGGCCGGCAAGAATTACGGCTGGCCGGAGGTGAGCTGGGGCACCCATTACGATGGCAGCCCGATCCCCAAGCCGCCGACCCGGCCGGATTTCACCGATGCCATTCATCAATGGACGCCGGTGATCGCGCCGTCCGGGATGGCGTTCTACACCGGCGATGCCTTTCCGCGCTGGCGCGGCAGCCTGCTGATCGGCGGTCTGGTCGCCAAGGGCGTGGTGCGGGTCACGTTCGACGGCGAGCGGGTAACCGGCGAGGAGCGCATACCGCTCGGCCACCGCATCCGCGACGTCCGCCAAACCGCCGACGGTCGCGTGGTGGTGCTGACCGACGAGGATGACGGCGCCTTGCTGCGGCTGTCGCCGGCGCGCGGCTGAACGACCGGGAAGCGCTGAGCGCAATTCGTCATCAACGGCGCGGCGAGTTGCGGTTGACGACGTGGCATCGGCGGTTTCCACTTCCGCCATGCGCAACCTCATCACCGACGTTCCCGGCCTTCGCATTGGCCAGGCCAGTGACGCCGCCCTCGCCTCCGGCGTCACCGCGGTCATTTTCGATCAGCCTGCCGTCGCCTCGGTCGATGTGCGCGGCGGCGGGCCGGGCACCCGCGAGACCGACTTGCTGTTGCCGGAGAAAACTGTCGCCGCCATCGACGCGGTGGTGCTGTCGGGCGGCTCCGCCTTCGGCCTCGACGCTGCCGCCGGCGTGCAGGCCTGGCTGGCCGAACAGGGCCGCGGGTTCGCCATCGGCGCCGCGCGGGTGCCGATCGTAGCCGGCGCGGTGCTGTTCGACCTCATCAATGGCGGCGACAAGGCGTGGGGCCGCTTTCCGCCCTATCGCGAGCTCGGCTATGCCGCGGCGGCCGCGGCCGGCTGCGACGTCGCGCTCGGCACCGTTGGCGCCGGCTACGGTGCCACCACCGCCGACCTCAAAGGCGGCCTCGGCTCCGCCAGCGCCGTCACCGAAAGCGGCGACATCGTCGGCGCCATCGTTGCCGTCAACGCGGTCGGCAGCGCCACCATCGGCGCGAGCGGCCACTTCTGGGCCGCGCCATTCGAGTTGAATGGCGAGTTCGGAGGGCGTGGCCTGCCGGCGCCGTGGCCGGCCGACGCCAACCGGTTGAAGATGAAGGGTGCGCCGCCGGGCGCCAACACCACCATCGCCGTGGTGGCGACCGATGCCATGCTGACCAAGTCCGAGGCGCGCCACCTCGCGGTGATGGCGCAGGACGGGCTGGCGCGGGCGCTCTTTCCCATCCATACCCCGCTTGACGGCGACACCGTGTTCGCCGCCGCCACCGGCCGGCGGGCGCTCAGCGACCCGGTCTACGGCCTCGCCCGGCTCGGTTCTGCGGCGGCGCTCGCGCTGGCGCGGGCCTCGGCCCGCGCGGTGTTCGCGGCCACCGCGCTGCCGTTCGAGGGCGCGCTGCCGGCGTGGCGCGATCGCTTCGGAGCCTGATCCGACATCCGGCCGATCAGGCCCGAACGGCCGCCAGTTGGTGGTACCCCACCCCTATTCCGCAGCCTCCAGGCCGTCGTCGTCCGAGCCCTCCTCGCCACCGTTCGGGCCGCACACAAACGCGCGCGTGCGCGGCGCACCCGAGCCGGCGAGCACGAGGTCAAGGTCCGCGGCGGTGTCGACGTCGAGCGCGAACGACGCGAGTTCGAGCACACGCGCGGTCATGCCGGCGCGTTCGGCATTTTCGAGGTGATGCAGGCAACTGTCGGCGCCAAACGCGAATGCCGGCGGCTTGTCGAGCCTGAACGCCAGCGCGTTGGCATCGCGGCCGTGCCGATCCGGCACCACCACCAGATCGTGCTCGTCCACCGCCTTGAGCAGGCGCACGATGTCGCGCGGCTGCACCTGCGGAATGTCGGCCGGCAGCACCAGCGCGGTAGCGCCCGGACGATGGACCCCGAGCACGGGGATGGCGCAGGCGAGATGGAGATTGAGGCCGGCGCCGAGCGCCGCCTCCACCACCAGCCCGCGCCGGCCCGCCAGCCGTCGTGCCGACAGTGGGTCTTCGGCGAGCAGGGCGACGTCGGGAACTGGGCGGAGCGAGCGTACCGCCGCCACCACGTCGTGCGCCATGGCCCGCTGCAGGCCGCGGCGCCGCCTGAGGTCGAACCGGTCGGACAGCCGCGTCAGCGCCGCAGCCGCCGACTTGAGCGGGATGATGACGACCGGCTTGATCATAATCTAATCCTCAACGCTAGAGAGGCGCGCCGCCATGGCGATATCGCGTCCACTCAGGACAGCATGTCGGGCAGCGCAACGACGGCGATGCCGGCGGCTTCCAGCGCGCTACGGCACGCGCCGGCGACCGCAACCGCGGTCGGCTCGTCGCCGTGAACGCACAACGAGTCGAAACGAAGCGGGATCCGCTTGCCTCCTGCCGAAACGATCTCGCCGGTTTCGACCAGTCGCACACAGCGCTCGGCGGCCACCTTGGCGTCGGTGATCACGGCACCCGCGACGGCGCGCGATTGCAGAGCGCCATCGTCGTCGTACACGCGGTCGACGAACGCTTCGCGCGCCAGCGGCAGGTCCAGGCGCTGCGCCGCGGCCTCCATCTCCGACCCCGCCGTCACCAGATAGATCGCGTCGCGATCGACCGCCCTGATGGCGCGGCCGATGGCCATGGCGTAATCGGGATTGGCGGCCGCCATAGCGTGAAGGGCGCCGTGCGGCTTGACATGCGTCACCTTGAGGCCGGCGTAGGCCGCAACGGCGGACAGCGCGCCGATCTGGTAGGCGATGAGGTACTCAAGATCGGCCGCCGCCATATCGATACGGCGGCGCCCGAATCCCACCAAATCACTGAAACCGGGATGGGCGCCGATCGACACACCGCGCTCCTTGGCCTTGACCACCACGCGATGCATCACCGTCGGATCGCCGGCATGCATGCCGCACGCAACGTTGACGGAGGCGACAATCTCCATCATCGCCTCGTCATTGCCGATCTCGTAAAGTCCAAACCCCTCGCCGATGTCGGCATTGAGATTGATCCGTCCGGCCACCAAGCCCCTCCATTGCAGCGAGCTTTGGATTATGTTTAAGCTCGCCCTTACTCGAGAAATTCCATAATTAAATGGATATTCGAAATATTAGCTTCACAATTTGGTAATCTCTGCCGCCGGCAGCCCCCGTCAATTCACGGAGAGCCAAGCCAGATGCGTTTCCTGCCCGCCGGCGATAGCGCCCTGGTGGTGGAACTCGGCGACGCCATCGATGCTGCCGTCGGCATCCGGGTGGCGCGCTTCGCCACCGTGGTTGCGGCGCAACACCTCGACGGCATCACCGAGGTGGTGCCGACCTTCCGCTCGTTTCTGGTCTGCTACGACCCGCTCGCGACCTGCCAGGCCCGCCTGATCTCCGACATCGAGGCGCTGGCCCTGTCCGATCCCGCCCCGGCGCAGCCGCCGCGGCGATGGACCTTGCCAGTTTGCTACGCAGCAGAGTGCGCGCCGGATCTCGCAGAGGTAGCAAAATCGTCACGATTGAGCGAAAGCGAGGTGGTGCGACGCCACACCGGCGCGACCTACCACGTCTACATGCTCGGTTTTCTACCCGGATTTGCCTACCTCGGTGACCTGGACCCGGCGCTGCGGCTGCCGCGCCGGGCGACGCCCCGCACCCGCCTGCCGACCGGCTCGGTGGCGATCGCCCAAGCGATGACCGCGATCTACCCGGTCGAGAGCCCCGGCGGCTGGCACCTGATCGGCCACACCCCGGTGAAGATGTTCGACATCGCGGCCGACCCGCCGGCGCTGCTGGCGCCGGGTGACGCTGTGCGCTTCACCGCCATCAGCCGTGACGACTGCGGCGCCATCGCCGACGCCGTCGCGGCCGGCCGCTTCCGGCTGGAACCGGAGCGGATGGCGTGAGCGCCCTCATCGTCCATCGCCCAGGTCTCGCGACCACGGTACAGGACCGCGGCCGGTTCGGGTTCCTGGCAATCGGTGTGCCGCCGTCCGGCGCGCTGGATCGCGACTCCCATGCCATCGCCAACGAGTTGGCCGGCAATCCGCCGGACGCCGCGGCGCTGGAGATCCGCCTCACCGGACCTGCGCTCGAACTCGATGCCGACAGCGCGGTGGTCGCGGCGGTCGGCGCGGCGCTGCAGGTCTGCGGCCGAACCATTCCACCCGGCCGCAGCGTGCGGGTCATGCGCGGCGATCTGATCGAGGTCACCGCGCCGCAAGCGGGAGCGACCGCCTATCTCGCAATCCGGGGCGGCATCGACGTGCCGGCCGTGCTCGGCAGCCGCTCGACCTTCCTGCGTGGCCGGTTCGGCGGATTTCTCGGCCGCGCGTTGCAGCCGGGCGATCGCCTGCCGCTCGCCACCGGCAGCGTGCCGCGCGAACCGGACCGCGCCCTGCCGGCCTCGGCGCTGCCGGTCAGGCCCGAGGTGCTGCACGTGGTGCTTGGCCCCCAGGCCGACGCCCTCACCCCCGCGGCGGTCGCGACCTTCCTGTCGGGTCGCTACACCGTGACCCACGACGCCGACCGCATGGGGCTGCGCCTGGCCGGCGCCAGGCTGGACCACGCCGGTTCGTTCGACATCGTGTCCGATGCTATCGCACCGGGCTCCATCCAGGTGCCAGGCTCGGGCCTGCCGATCGTCCTTCTGGCCGACCGCCAGACCACCGGCGGCTATCCGAAGATCGCCACGGTGGTGTCGTCGGATCTCGCCGCGGCCGGCCGGCTGCGCCCGGGCGACAGCGTGCGTTTCGCCGCGTTGGACGTTGCAGCGGCGGAACAGCGCGCCCGCGACCACGCCGCGCGCCTCAAGGCGGTGCTCGAGCGCATCGCCCCGGTCGCCCCGGTGGGCGAGATCAACGAGGCAGCGCTGCACTCGGCGAACCTGATCCACGCCGGACCGTTCGAGTGAGCAACGCTCAGGCCCGAGCCGGGCCTACATCGCGCCTTGGACGCGGCGTTGCCGGGATTCCAGCCACTCGGTGGCCTGGTCCGCCATCGCCGGCTTGGCGATCAGAAAGCCCTGGCCGCGGTCGCAGCCCATCCGCCGCAGGTGAGCGAACTGGACTTCTGTCTCGATACCCTCCGCCACCACCGTCAGATCGAGACTGTGAGCAAGGCGGATGATGGTGCGGGCGATCACGGCGTCTTCCGGATCGGTGTCCATGTCGCGCACGAACGACTGGTCGATCTTGAGCACATCGACCGGAAAGCGCTTGAGGTGGGCGAGCGAGGAATAGCCCGTGCCGAAATCGTCGAGCGCGATGCGAACGCCGAGGCGGTGCAGCGCTTCCAGGTTCGACTCGATCTTGGGATCCTGCGAAATCACGACGTTCTCGGTGATCTCGATCTCGAGGTGCCGCGGCAGCAGCCGGTTGGCCGCCAGCGCCGCCACCACCCGCGCCGGCACCGAGGCATCGCGCAACTCGGTGGCGGAGAGATTGACCGCGACATAACCGGGATCGAGCCCGTCGTCGAGCCAAGCCCGCATCTGCCGGGTGGCGGCGCCGATGGTGAAGGCGCACAGCTCGCCGTCGAGGCCGGCGGAGGTGGCGACATTGAGGAATGTGCTCGGGCCTAGCACGCCGCGGGTCGGATGCTGCCAGCGTACCAGCGCCTCGAACCCGGCCAGCCGGCGGCGGCCGGAAATATCGACGATCGGCTGGTAGGCAAGCCGGAACTGCTGGTCCTCGATGGCCTTGCGCAGCTCGGCGATCAGCTCCATGCGCGCCACCGTCTCGGCCATCATCGCCGAGTTGAAGAACGACACGGTGCGCCGGCCGCCCGACTTCGAACGGTAGAGCGCGACGTCGGCATTCTTCAGCAATTGCGCCGGCTCAACCCCGTCGGTCGGAAACATGGTGACGCCGATCGAGGCGCTGGTGTGCAGCATATGCCCGGCGTGGCGCACCGGCTGGCGGCAGGCGTCGAGCAGGCTGTTCGCCTTCCGCGCCACATCCTCGGCACTGCTCACCTCGCCGAGCACCACCGCGAACTCGTCGCCGCCGAGCCGCGCCACCAGATCCTGACGCCGCACGCCGGCCTGGAGGCGGCGGGCGATCTCCTGCAGCAGCGCGTCGCCGGCGTCATGGCCGATGGTGTCGTTGACGTCCTTGAAGTGGTCGAGGTCGATGAACAGCAGCGCCCCGGTCGAGCAGCGCGCGTCGCAGATCGCCAGCCGCCGGCCCAGCTCGTCGTTGAACGAGCGCCGATTGAGCAGCCCGGTGAGGGTGTCGCGGAACGCCAGATCGCGGATCTGCGCCTCGGCCGCCTTGCGTTCGCTGATGTCCTGCACCAGCGCCATCCAGAGGTTCTGGGTGGGATCGACCGAGACCGCGCTCATCGACACCGGCACACGCTGGCCGGTCCTGGTGAGGCACTCGGTCTCGAACAGGCGGCTGCGCCCGCTGGCGCGCATCTCGGCGAGCACTTCGGCATCCAGCTTGGCCTGATCGTCCGGCCGCAGCATCGACCACATCAGGCCATTCGCAACGTCGAGGCGATCGTAGCCGATGATCCGTAGAAACTCGTCATTGGCCTCGACCAGCCGGTTGCCTTGCCATGTCACCACGCCGATGACGCCGGACGTGTAGAGCAGCGACAATCGGGCGTTCATGTCGCGAAGCGCGGTCTCCACCTCGACGCGCGCCGACACGTCCTGGCCGGTGCCGCGATAACCGCGAAAGACGCCGTCGGCGTCGAAGATCGGCTTGCCGCTCACCGACATGTGGACCAGGCAGCCGTCCGCCGCCCTGATGGCGTAGCGGAATGAACGGAACGGCCGGCGTTCCTTGAGATCGTCGAGATGGGCGGCCCAAACCGGATCGCGGAGATTGCCACCGGCACGCTCGATCCGGGTGGTGCCGATCGCCTCGGGCAGGCCCCAGCGCTCAGCGCCGCAACTGGTATCGAACACGAAGCGGTGCTGGTCGTCGGTCTCCCAAAGCCAGTCGGTCGCGGTGTCGAGATAGTCCTTCAGCCGCTGCTCACTGAGGGCGCGTGCCGCCTCGGCTTCGGCGCGGCGAGCGAGTTCGTCGTTGAGGCGATTGACCGTGCGCCGCAGTTCGAGTTCGTCGGCAACCAGCGCGGCCAGTTCGGTCAGGCCGGCGATCTGGGCCGCGGACAGCGGCTCGCGCCGCGGCTGCTGGTCCAGCGCACACAGCACGCCGATACTGAAGCCGTCATGGGTGCGGATCGGCGTACCGGCGTAGAAGCGCAGCCCCATCTGCCCGCACACCGCGGGGTGATCGAAGAAACGGGGGTCGGTCGCCGCGTCCTCAACCACCAACGGGTCGAGGCCAAGAATGGTGTGAGCGCAGAACGCAACGTCGCGCGGGAACTCCTGCTGCGCAATGCCGATCCGCGCCTTGAGCCAATGGCGCTCGGCATCGACGAACCCGATCGCCGCCGCGGACGCGCCGACCAACGTCGTCACCAGGCCCACGAGGCGATCGAAGGACTCCTCGGGCGCAGAGTCCAGAATGTCATAGCGCCGCAAAGCCTCAAGACGCTGGGCTTCATCGGCGGGACGTAACGCAGAACGCATGTTTCACCACGCTACCCGGGGGCACGACCAACATGAGATCCGGCCGATTTACGAAAAGTTATGGACGCGAAGAATCGCAAGCTCAACCGCGGCGAGCGGCGCGATTGTCGCCGTTACCGCTAAAGTTTGATGAATCGAGTCCAATTGCGCCTGCCATAAAGCAAAGGATTCCAACGTTTTCCCACGTTACGTTCCCGCAGGCCAGCACCGGCGCGCCGCAAACGCCCGGTTCGGTATCGGGCTCACGGCACCAATTTCCGCTCGCTATGTCTCAACCATTGCCTGCAACCGAACCGATCCATCGCCGCCGCGTTCTGTCGTCGGAGGATTTCCATGCTGACCAGATCACGGCTGCCCGCCACGTCCGACCGCGTTCCGCTCCACACCAGCGTGAGCGCCAATCGCGCCATTGCCCGTCGCATCGAATGGAGCGTACGCTACCACGCCGCGCACCCCGAGCGCATCGGCCAGCGTCTAGCCAAGCTTGACCGTGAGTGGGACATCGAGCGGGTGCTGGAAGCCAACGCCGCCGTGCTCACCGTCACCGGCGTAGCGCTGGGAGTGACGCGGCGAACCGGCTGGCTGGTGCTCCCGCTGATGGTCGGCGGCTTTCTGTTCCAGCACGCGGTACAGGGCTGGTGCCCGCCACTGCCGGTGTTGCGGCGGCTGGGCTTTCGCACGGTGGCGGAAATCGATACCGAACGCTACGCCCTAAAGGCGGTGCGCGGCGATTTCGGGCCGATCGGTCCGGGCGTCTATGACGCCGATACTCGCGCTGCCCACGCTCTGCAAGCAGCGCGGCTTTAGCCGCGCGGCTCAACTCGCCGAAAATCCTTGATCCGAACGGGTTTGCGACCGGACCGCCAAGCTCCGACCTGATCGGCCGGGGTTGCGTTACCCCTTGTCGCGCAGCAGGCGGCCCTTTTCACGCTGCCAGTCGCGGGTCTTGGCGGTTTCGCGCTTGTCATGGGCCTTCTTGCCCTTGGCCAGCGCGAGCAGCACCTTGGCGCGGCCCTTGTCGTTGAAATACACTTTGAGAGGCACCAGCGTCATGCCCTCGCGCTCGACCGCGCTCATCAGCTTGAACACCTGCCGCTTGTGCAGCAGCAGCTTGCGCGGCCGTTTGGGCTCGTGGTTGAAGCGGTTGGCTTCGAGGTATTCGGGGATGTTGGCGTTGACCAGCCAGATTTCGCCGTTCTTGGCGTCGGCGTAGCTCTCGCCGATGCTGGCCTTGCCGCCGCGCAGCGACTTCACCTCTGTGCCGGTGAGAACGATGCCGGTTTCAAAGGTCTCGCCGATCTCGAAATTGTAGCGCGCCTTGCGGTTGTCGGCGACCACTTTGCCGGTATTCTCATCCTTCCCCTTCACCATGATCCGCCAGGGCCGCCCCTCTTGAGCACGATCCGGCTCCGGCGATGCCGGCCCGGATCTTCCAGATTGTTGTTCGATTGCGAGGTGTCGCCGAGCCGCCTGCGGCCCGGCCGAACGCCAATCTTAGAGCATTTTCCGCAACAGTGGGAACTCGTTTTTCGGAATAAAATGCGATAGTTCAGACGCTTAGATAATCCACCATGTTCGATCGGAGCGCCGGTTGCGCTAGAGCGCCCGCCGATCTGATTGAAACAAGCCGACGCTCTAAGTCTTTGAGTTGTCGCATTCTCTTGCGCAAAACCGGTTCCCACTTTTGCGGAGAATGCTCTAGTTGAGCAGACCGGCGTGGGACATCGCCTCGCGCACCGCGCGCCGCGTCGGCTCGAAGGTCGGCACCAGCGGCAGGCGGACATCGTCGGACATGCGGCCGAGCAGCGACAGCGCATACTTCGCCGGCGAGGGGTTGGTCTCCAGGAACAGCGCGGTGTGGAGCGGCATCAGGCGGTCCTGCAGTTCCAGCGCCTTGGCGTAGTCGCCGGCCAGGCACGCCGCCTGGAACGCCGCGCACAGCCGCGGCGCCACGTTGGAGGTGACCGAGATGCAGCCATGGCCGCCATGGGCCATGAAGCCGAGCGCCGTGGCATCCTCGCCGGACAACTGGTTGAAGTCAGGGCCCAGCACCTGACGCTGCAACGACGCCCGCACGACGTTGGCAGTGGCGTCCTTGACCCCGGTGATGTTCGGCAACTCGAACAACCGCTTCATGGTGTCGACCGACATGTCGATCACCGAGCGCGCCGGGATGTTGTAGATGATGATCGGGATGCCGATGGCGTCGTTGACCGCCTTGAAGTGCTGGTAGAGCCCTTCCTGGGTCGGCTTGTTGTAATAGGGCGTCACCACCAGCACCCCGTCGGCGCCGGCCTGCTCGGCGTGGCGGGCCAGTTCAATGGCCTCGGAGGTGGAGTTGGAGCCGGCGCCGGCAATCACCGGCACCTTGCCGCCAGCCTCCTGGATGCACCATTCCACCACCTGCTTGTGCTCGTGGTGGCTGAGCGTCGGGCACTCGCCGGTGGTGCCCATCGGCACCAGCCCGTTGGTGCCCTCGTCGACCTGCCAGGCGGCGTGCGCCCGGAACGCCGCCTCGTCGACCTTGCCGTTCTTGAACGGGGTCACGAGGGCGGTGAAGGATCCGCGGAAATTGCTCTTGGCCGTCATGACAATAGTCCCTCGCGGTCGGCGTGCGGGCTGACGCCCCCGGTAACCGTCCTAAATAATGGTGATCCGACGTCGGAGGAAGGCCTTTCGGCGCCCTTGTTTCGCCGTACCGCGCCGTCATGGTCGCCGCCGGCATCCTCGGAAAGGCCCGGTCGTCGCCGCAATTGGTCAACACTTCCTAAAGGAGATCGCCGGAAGGTGGCTTATCCGGAGCAAGCTATGCGAACAGCCGCCACCCTCGCCACTGCCGCGATCGTTGCCTTTGCGAGCGTTCCTGCCGTTGCCGGCGACGATGAGTTGGTCGTTACTAACGCAGCCTCCCGCCTGTTCGGCGGCCTCGGTTCCCCGACCGTCAGCAACGAGGCTTCCGCCGCCGCCCAGGCGATCTCGCTGATCGAGCGCGGACGGGGTGCGGAATCCGACCAGATCGCCGCGGGCCTGCGCGATCCGGCCGCCCGCAAGACCGTCGAGTGGATGCGCCTTCGCCGCGATACCACCGGTGTCGGCTTCGATCGCTTTGCCGCCTTTGTCCGTGAAAATCCTTATTGGCCGGGTGCGCGCCTGATCCGCAAGCGCGCCGAGGGCGCGCTGTGGGAAGACCGGGCGCCGAGCGCCACCATCCGCGCCTTCTTCGCCAATTCGCGCCCGACCTCCGGCAAGGGCAAGCTGGCGCTCGCCCGCACCTTCCTGGAAGCCGGCGACCGCGCCAATGCGCAGGCGCTGGTGCGCGATGCCTGGCGCACCGAGCCGTTCTCAAGAGACGGCGAGGACGACGTGCTGCAGATGTTCGGGCCGCTGCTCGGCCGGGCCGACCACAAGGCGCGTACCGACATGTTCCTCTATGCCGAGGACGCCGAGGATGCGATGCGCAATGCCGCTCGGGTCGGCCCCGACATGGTGGCGGTCGCGCGGGCCCGCATTGCCGCCATCAGGAAGGACAAGGCGCTGGCAAAGCTGCTCGAGGCGGTGCCGCCCGCCGCCCGCAGCGAGCCGAACTACATCTATGCCCGTTCCCAGTTCTACCGGCGCGACGAAAACGGCAAGCTTGCCGCCGAGTGGGTGTTCCGGGCGCCGAACGACGCCCGCGCGCTGGTCGACACCGACCAGTGGTGGATCGAGCGCCGGCTGCTGGTCCGCCGCCTGATCGAGGAAGGCGACCCCCGCGCCGCCTACCGCATGGCCGCCGGCGCCGCCGTGCCCGACAAGGAAAACTACAAGATCGAGCGGGAGTTCATGGCCGGCTGGGTGGCGCTGCGGTTCCTGCGCGACCCTGGCACCGCCCGCAGCCATTTCTCCCGCATCATGCAGATCACCGGCAACCCGACCAGCCAGGCCCGTGGCCACTACTGGCTCGGCCGCGCCGCCGAGGCGGCGGGCGACCGCGCCGGCGCCCGCGCCGCCTATGAGCGCGGCGCCCACGTCGTATCCGCCTATTACGGCCAGCTGTCGCGCGCCAAGCTCGGCCTCACCGACCTGCCGATCCCGGGGCTGCCGCAGCCATCGCCGCAAGGACGCGCCGCGTTCCAGGCCTCCGACCTCGGGCGGTCGCTGCGGCTGCTTTACGACATCAACCGCACCGACCTGACCGTGCCGATGTACGCCGAACTCGGCGAGACCATGCGCGACCCCGACCAGCTGGCGGCGCTGGCGGAGCTCGCCGCCCAGCGCAAGGACGCCCGTGCCATGCTGCTGGTCGGCCGCGGCGCCGTTAACCAGGGCCTGCCGTTCGAGGCGGCGGCGTTCCCGGCGATCGGGCTGCCGGCGTTCCCGCCGGTCGGGCCGTCCGCGGAAATCCCGGTGGTCTACGCCATCGCCCGCCAGGAGAGCGCCTTCAACCCGCGCACGGTGTCGAGCGCGAACGCGCTCGGCTACATGCAGGTGACGCCGGAGGCCGGGCGCTACGTCACCCGGAAGTTCGGACTGCCGTTCGACGAAAAGCGGCTATTGTCCGACCCGGTCTACAATATGCAGGTCGGGGCCGCCGAGATCGGCGACTTGGTTCAAGACTACGACAACAACATGATCCTGGCGTTCGCCGGCTACAACGCCGGGCGCGGCCGGGTGCGCGATTGGGTCGGCCGGTTCGGCGACCCGCGCGATCCCAAGGTCGATCCGGTCGACTGGGTGGAGATGATCCCGTTCTTCGAAACCCGCAACTACGTCCAGCGGGTCCTGGAGAACCTGCAGGTCTACCGTGTGCGCTTCTCCGGCCGCTCGGCGCTCAAGATTGAGGCAGATCTGCGCACCGGGCGGTGAACCAGACCTCTATCGTGACGGTCGCCGGCGCCGGCCCTCGGGCCGGCGTTCTGTTTCGTACAAAGATCGAGGCAATGTTCCCTGCCGTTACCGGAGGCACACCGACGCCGTCCGGGATGCGCGTGAACCTCGACCTGCCGCCCTCGGCGAGCGTGGCGAAGCCATGCGAGGGAAGAGGGCCCATGGAACACCACGCCCATCGAGACAAATGCACCGTCGACACTGCGGCCCGTCCTGGCTCAGCGGAGCCTATCATTTGATGTCGTGGTCCCTGGGTCCCCTTCCCTCGCCCCGCTTCGCGGTGCTCGCCGGGGACGACCGCGGTGACGGACGCGACAGAGTGCTTCACTCCTCCTCCACCCCTTTCACCCTCTGTCGCCTGATGTCGCGTTCCCGACAGCATCGTGTCGCATTCGCCCGGCCGAACATAAGCCCAAGCCCGCGATATCCTGATAACCAATTATATTATCGATAGAATCGGCGCCGCAACCGAAACTGGTACGCCGCTTGCTTCGTTCACAGCGAATTCATGAGGAGAGCGACACGATGCATATCGTGGTCTGCATCAAGCAGGTTCCGGATTCGGCGCAGATCCGCGTCCACCCGGTCACCAACACCATCATGCGGCAGGGCGTGCCCACCATCATCAATCCGTACGACCTGTTCGCGGTGGAGGAGGCCCTCCGGCTGCGCGACAAGTTCGGCGGCGAGGTCACCATCCTCACCATGGGCCCGCCGATGGCGGCGGATTCGCTGCGCAAGGCGCTGACTTTCGGCGCCGACCGCGCAGTGCTGCTCACCGACCGCTTCTTCGCCGGCTCTGACACGCTGGCGACCTCGTTCGCGCTGTCCTCGGCCATCACCAGGATCGGCGAGGTGTTCGGCGCGGTCGACATCGTGTTTACCGGCAAGCAGACCATCGACGGCGACACCGCCCAGGTCGGCCCCGGCATCGCCAAGCGTCTCGGCCTCACCCAGCTCACCTACGTCGCCAAGGTCGCCGAGCTCGATCTCGACGGCCGCTCGATCGAGGTGCACCGTAGAGCCGAAGGCGGCGTGCAGGTGCTGAAGTCGCCGCTGCCGTGCCTGATCACCATGCTGGAGGGCACCAACGAGATCCGCCGCGGCTCGATGATGGATGCGCTGCGCGCCGCCCGTGCCGATGTGGTGAGCTGGAGCGCCAAGGACGCCGGCATTCCCGACGTTACCAAGTGCGGCCTCAGGGGCTCGCCCACCGTCGTCAAGCGGGTGTTCGCGCCGACCCCGCGCGCCGAGAAAGCGCAATTCGTCGACCCCGCCGGCGAGCCGCCGGCGGATGCCCTGATCAACGCCATCTTCAAGCGCGCGCCCAAGCTCGAAGCCGAACTGGCCGAGCTGTCGCGCGGATACTGAACGCCGAACGGGAGCACGTCACATGGCAGAAAACCCCGCCACCCCCGCCCCGGCGAACAGCCGCGCCGCCGCCAAGAAGGACCTGCCCGAGCACTTCAAGGCGTACAAGCACGTCTGGGTGTTCATCGAGCAGGAGCGCGGCCACGTTCACCCGGTGTCGTTCGAGTTGATGGGCGCCGGCCGCCGCCTCGCCGACAAGCTCGGCGTCGAACTCGCCGGCGTGGTGCTGGGCGGCCCCGGCGAGGCCACCGACCACGCCGTCGCCGAGACGTTCTGCTACGGCGCCGATGTCGTCTATACCGTCACCGACCCGGTGCTGGAGAACTACCGCAACGAGCCGTATTCGAAGGCGCTGACCGACCTCGTCAACACCTACAAGCCCGAGATCCTGCTGCTCGGCGCCACCACGCTGGGCCGCGACCTCGCCGGCTCGGTGGCGACCACCCTGCTGACCGGCCTGACCGCCGACTGCACCGAGCTCGAGGTCGACGCCGACGGCTCGCTTGCCGCAACCCGCCCGACCTTCGGCGGCTCGCTTTTGTGCACCATCTACACGCTGAACTTCCGGCCGCAGATGGCGACGGTGCGTCCGCGCGTGATGCCGATGCCCGACCGGGTGCAGAAGCCGATCGGCAAGATCGTCACCCACCCGCTCGGCATGGTCGAGGACGACATCGTCACCAAGGTGCTGTCCTACATTCCCGATCGCGACTCGGCCAAGTCGAACCTCGCCTTTGCCGACGTGGTGGTGTCCGGCGGGCTTGGCCTCGGCTCGGCGGAGAACTTCCAACTGGTCAAGCAACTCGCCAACGTGCTCGGCGCCGAATACGGCTGCTCGCGACCCCTGGTGCAAAAGGGGTGGGCGGCGACCGACCGCCAGATCGGCCAGACCGGCAAGACCATCCGGCCCAAGCTCTACATCGCCGCCGGCATTTCGGGCGCGATCCAGCATCGCGTCGGGGTCGAAGGCGCCGACCTGATCGTCGCGATCAACACCGACAAGAACGCGCCGATCTTCGATTTCGCCCATGTCGGCATCGTTGCCGATGCGATTCGTCTGTTGCCCCTGCTTACCGAGGCATTCCGCAAGCGGCTGTCGCCGCACATCAGCGACAAGCTTGCCGGCTGAAGGAAAGAGCCATGATCGAAGAAAAGTTCGACGCGATCGTCGTCGGCGCCGGCATGGCCGGCAACGCCGCCGCTCTCACCATGGCCAAGCGCGGAATGAAGGTGCTGCAGCTCGAGCGTGGTGAATATCCCGGCTCCAAGAACGTGCAGGGCGCCATCCTCTACGCCGACATGCTGGAGAAGCTGGTGCCGGAGTTCCGCGAGGAAGCCCCGCTCGAGCGCCACATCGTCGAGCAGCGCTTCTGGATGATGAACGACACCTCGCACGTCGGCCTGCAGTATCGCTCCGACGACTTCAACGAGGAGAAGCCGAACCGCTACACCATCGTGCGGGCGCAGTTCGACAAGTGGTTCTCCAAGGAGGTCCAGAAGGCCGGCGCCCTGGTGCTGTGCGAGACCACCGCCATCGAGCTGGTGCAAAACCCGCAGGGCAAGGTGATGGGCGTGCGCACCGACCGCAAGGGCGGCGAGATCCACGCCGACGTGGTGGTGCTGGCCGAGGGCGTCAACGGCCTGCTCGGCTCGCGTGCCGGCCTGCGCGAGGTGCCCAAGCCCGAGAACGTGGCGCTGGCGGTGAAGGAGATGCACTTCCTGCCGCGCGAGACCATCGAGGCGCGCTTCAACCTCAACGGTGACGAAGGCGTGGTGATCGAGGCCGCCGGTACCATCTCCAAGGGCATGACCGGCGTCGGCTTCATCTACACCAACAAGGAGAGCATCTCGATCGGCCTCGGCTGCCTGGTCAGCGATCTCAAGACCTCCGGCCAGACCCCGTACGGCCTGCTTGAGGCGTTCAAGCGCCACCCCTCGGTGGCGCCGCTGATCGAAGGTTCCGAAGTCAAGGAATACGCCGCGCACCTGATCCCGGAAGGCGGCTTCAACGCCATCCCGCAGCTCTTTGGCGACGGCTGGGTGGTGGTGGGCGACGCAGCCCAGCTTAACAACGCCGTTCACCGCGAGGGCTCCAACCTCGCGATGACCTCCGGGCGAATCGCCGGCGAGGCGATCTTCCAGATCAAATCGCGCAAGGATCCGTTCACCGCCGACAACCTCAAGCTCTACAAGAAGATGCTGGATGACTCCTTCGTCATCAAGGATCTGAAGAAGTACAAGGACATGCCGGCGCTGCTGCACACCTCGTCCAGGAACTTCTTCCTGACCTATCCGGAGCTGATCGCGAAGGCGATGCAGACCTACGTCCGCGTCGACGGCGTGCCGAAGATCGAGAAGGAAAAGGCGACGGTGAAGTCGTTCATCGCCGGCCGCTCGCTCACCGGCTTGCTCGGCGACGCCTTCCGTTTCGCGCGCGCTTGGCGCTAAAGCGTTTTCAGCAAACGTGGGAACCGGGGTCGCGCCCGCCAGCGCGACCGACATAGCCGGGACCACGGCATAGAACTCGGAGAACCGACCATGGTGGAACCCCCGAAAGTCGACGAGCCGCGGGTCGAGGACAAGCTGTTCCAGAACCGCTATTTGGTCGATGCCGGCCGCCCGCACGTCAAGATCAAGGCGCACCTCGAGCCCTCACCCGAGCTGCTCGCCTTGATCAAGATCTGTCCGGCGCGCTGCTACGAGCTCAACGCCAAGGGCCAGGTCGAGGTGACGCCGGACGGCTGCATGGAATGCGGCACCTGCCGGGTGATCGCCGAACCGTCCGGTGCCATCGAGTGGGGCTATCCCCGCGGCGGTTACGGCGTGTTGTTCAAGTTCGGCTGACGCGGAACGTTTCGCGCAGCCAGCGAACGGTTGGCGCCGAAATGGCGCGGGTTCTGCTGACGGTTCCAGCTTGCGCACTTGGGTGCCTCGCCGGAACGACGAGGTGACGGCGAAGTCTCGTCATCCCGGACGGCGCCGGATGCGCAGCATCCCGCGCCGAGCCGGGATCGCCTGCAGAAGGAAACAAGACCAGCCATGACCCAAATCCCGCTTCCGCCGAGCTTCGCCGACATCCGCGCCGGCTTCGCCGATGGGCGGCTGGCACCCTATCTCGGCGCCGGCGTGTTCGGGCCGGACTGCGCGGTGCCGACCACGCCGCTCGCGCTCTCTCACGCGCTCAATGCCAAGGTTGCGGTGTCGGGTCGCATTCGCGACAATCTGTGGCAGACCGCGCAATTCATCGAAAGCCGCCGCCACCGCAAGACACTGAGCGCGTTGATGGCCGAGATCTTTCGGCCGGAGATCGCCGCGCTGCCGCTGCACCGGTACCTTGCACGGCTGCCGCTGCCGCTGGTGGTCGACACCTGGTACGATAGCGCGATGCGCACCGCGCTGATCGAGGCCGGCCGCACCGACTGGTGCGAAATCCAGGGCATCACCCGCGCCGGCGAGAACGGTGACATCTGGACGAGAGCCTTCGACCCGGCCGGGAACGAGATCGACCCAGCGGCCGCCGACGGCGTCACCACCGTGCTCTACAAGCCGCACGGCGCGGTCGGCACGCGCGGCACCGTGCTGGTGTCGGATTCCGACTATGTCGAGGTTCTGACCGAGATCGACATCCAGACGCCGATCCCCGCCGTGGTGAAGGCGCGCCGCGCGAAGCTCGGCTTTGTGTTCCTGGGCTGCCGGTTCGACGACCAGATGCTGCGTATCTTCGCCCGCCAGATCGCCAAACGCTCGGCCGGACCGCACATCTGGGTCGCCGAGGACTCCTCCCTCACCCGCAACGAACGCGCGTTCCTGGCCGAGCAGTCGATCGCCCTGATCGACGCACCGCTTGCGGATGCCCTGGCGGCGCTGGCTTGAGAGGACGGCGTCCCCGGTGCGGGCAACTTCCCGCTTCTTCGTGCTTTGTCATCGCGGACGGCGCCAAGCGCCGAGCCGGGATCGTCTGCAGGAAAAGACAGCCCTTCCTGCAAACGGCCCCGGCTCGCGCTTCGCTTGGCCGGGGCGACAGGTTGAGGTCATGTCCCGCGCGGCTTCGCCGTTTGCCCGGGATGACGATCTTTCCTCTTCGTCATCCCGGGCGAGCGTCGGCGAGACCCGCGTGGCCTTACGCGCCGCCGGGTTCGCCGGAGAAGCGCACCAGGATATCCTCGTCGCGAATGATGGTCTGGCAGGCCAGACGATAGCGCGGCGGGATGTCGTCGTTCTCGGCGCGCTTGATCTCCTCCGCCGAGATCTTGCCGAGCGACTTCAGTACGGTCTTCTCCTTTTCGGTGAGGTCCATGCCCATGACTTTGCCCGACAGCGGCACCACCTCGATCAGGCAGGACGCGCATTCGCCGTTCTGACAGTCGAACGGGATTGGGATGCTGTGCTTTTGGGCGAGCGCCAGGATGGTGCCGCGATCGCCGGCGACTGCATAGATGGTGACGTCCTTGTGAAGGCTAGGCGATGAAAACGTGACATTGGGCATCAAGAAGTCCCCTGTGTTGATGTCCGTGCCGCGTGACGTGACGGCCACGCGCGACACTGCCGCAAGCAAGGCCCGGGCCACCGACACACTGTCGTTGTTCCGCCGTGTACGGTGTCGGACATCGCGACCTCAGCCGCCTGCGCCCGACAGCCGTGTCGCATTTGTCGGACACCCGACAGCGTCTTGGTTCGCCGGGCGTTTGTCGCAACGGCCCGCGAAACCGTTGATTTCACGTGGTTTCCCCCGCTGGCGCGATCGCTGGCCGCAGTTGGCACGGCGCTTGTAACGAGGATCGCCGAGGCGGCATCGGGCCGTCAGGTTCAACGGCGACGCGCTGGCTCGCCACAAGGAAGGACACGGGGGTCTCCATGGGACTTCGACAGATCGCGTTCTACGGCAAGGGTGGCATCGGCAAGTCGACCACTTCTCAGAACACCCTCGCGGCACTGGTCGAGATGGGTCAGAAGATCCTGATCGTCGGCTGCGATCCCAAGGCGGATTCGACCCGCCTGATCCTCAACACCAAGATGCAGGACACGGTGCTGAGCCTCGCCGCCGAGGCCGGCTCGGTCGAGGACCTCGAACTCGAAGACGTGATGAAGATCGGCTACAAGGGCATCAAGTGCACCGAGGCCGGTGGTCCTGAGCCCGGCGTCGGCTGCGCCGGTCGCGGCGTCATCACCGCCATCAACTTCCTCGAGGAGAACGGCGCCTATGACGACGTCGACTACGTCTCCTACGACGTGCTCGGCGACGTGGTGTGCGGCGGCTTCGCCATGCCGATCCGCGAGAACAAGGCGCAGGAAATCTACATCGTGATGTCCGGCGAGATGATGGCGCTCTACGCCGCCAACAACATCTCCAAGGGCATCCTGAAGTACGCCCATTCCGGCGGCGTGCGGCTCGGCGGGCTCATCTGCAATGAGCGCCAGACCGACCGCGAGATCGACCTGTCCGAGGCCCTGGCCAAGAAGCTCAACACCAAGCTGATCCACTTCGTGCCGCGCGCCAACATCGTGCAGCACGCCGAGCTGCGCCGCCAGACCGTGATCGAGTACGCCCCGCAGTCCCAGCAGGCGCAGGAGTACCGCACCCTCGCGCAGAAGATCCACGACAATTGCGGCAAGGGCACCATCCCGACCCCGGTGTCGATGGACGAACTGGAGCAGATGCTGCTCGACTTCGGCATCATGAAGACCGAGGAGCAGCAGCTCGCCGAACTCGCGGCCAAGGAAGCCGCCAAGGCCGCCGCTGCCGGCTGACGCGATCGCTGCCGGGCCGCCTCCGCCGGCCCGGCACCTGCCGACATCCCGAGAGGGGAATGACATGAGCCGCGACATAGAAACCGACGCCGCCTCGAAAGAGAAGCTGATCGAGGACGTGCTGTCCGCCTACCCCGACAAGTTCGCCAAGCGCCGCCGCAAGCATCTCGCGGTCTCAAAGTCGCCGACCGAAGCTGCGCCCGACGGCGAGAGCGCGCTGAGCGAATGCGACGTCAAATCGAACATCAAGTCCATTCCGGGCGTGATGACCATCCGCGGCTGCGCCTACGCCGGTTCCAAGGGCGTGGTGTGGGGCCCGGTGAAGGATCTGGTCCATATCAGCCACGGCCCGGTCGGCTGCGGCCATTATTCCGGGTCCCAGCGCCGCAACTACTACAACGGCACCACCGGCGTTGACGCCTTCGTCACCCTGCACGTCACCTCCGACTTCCAGGAACGCGACATCGTGTTCGGCGGTGACAAGAAGCTCGAAAAGATCATCGACGAGCTGGAAGTGATGTTTCCGCTCTCCCGCGGCATCACCATCCAGTCGGAATGCCCGGTTGGCCTGATCGGCGACGACATCGAGGCGGTGGCCAAGAAGAAGAACAAGGAAATCAACAAGACGATCATCCCGGTGCGGTGCGAGGGCTTCCGCGGCGTGTCGCAGTCGCTCGGCCACCACATCGCCAACGACACCATCCGCGACTGGGTGTTCGACAAGAAGCCGATCGAGTTCGAGGGCACGCCCTACGACGTCAACATCATCGGCGACTACAACATCGGCGGCGACGCCTGGGCCTCGCGCCGTCTGCTCGAGGAGATCGGCCTCCGCGTCATCGGCATGTGGTCGGGCGATGCCACCCTCGCCGAGATGGAGCGCGCGCCGAAGGCCAAGCTCAACCTCATCCACTGCTACCGGTCGATGAACTACATCTGCCGGCACATGGAGGAGAAGCACGGCGTCCACTGGCTGGAATACAACTTCTTCGGCCCGAGCCAGATCGCGGCCTCCTTGCGCAAGATCGCCAAGGAGTTCGGCCCCGAAATCGAGGCGAACGCGGAAAAGGTCATCGCCAAGTACCAGCCGATGGTCGACGCGCTGCTCGCCAAGTTCAAGCCGCGGCTCGAAGGCAAGTCGGTGATGCTGTACGTCGGCGGCCTGCGCCCGCGCCACGTCGTCGATGCCTACACCGATCTCGGCATGGAGATCGTCGGTACGGGCTATGAATTCGCTCACAACGACGATTACCAGCGCACCGGGCATTACGTGAAGGCCGGCACGCTGATCTATGACGACGTCACCGGCTACGAGCTGGAGAAGTTCGTCGAGAAGATCCGTCCCGACCTGGTCGGCTCCGGCATCAAGGAGAAGTACCCGGTCCAAAAGATGGGCATTCCGTTCCGCCAGATGCACTCGTGGGACTATTCCGGCCCGTACCACGGCTATGACGGCTTCGCGATCTTCGCCCGCGACATGGATCTCGCCATCAACAACCCGGTGTGGGGCCTGTTCACCCCGCCGTGGAAGAAGTCGGACGAGAAATACCTCGAGGCCGCCGAGTAATCGGCGACCCCTCAACTGGCGTCAGTGGCCGGCGCGGGATCGCTCGCTCCCGCAGCCGGCCCGGACACCGAAGTAATTCAATCGACGCGGGCCGCCGTTTGGCGCGGCCGCCGAGACAAGGATCACGACCATGCCGCAGTCCGCCGAAAAGGTGCTCGACCACGCAAAGCTATTCCACGAGCCCGAATATCAGGAGATGTTCGCCCGCAAGCGCGAGCAGTTCGAGTGCCCGAACTCCGCCGACGCCGTCGCCGAGCAGACCGCATACCTGAAGAGCTGGGAATACCGGGAGAAGAACCTCGCCCGTGAAGCGGCGGTGATCAACCCGGCCAAGGCCTGCCAGCCGCTGGGCGCGGTGTTCGCTGCCGCCGGCTTCGAGGGCACGCTGTCCGTCGTGCATGGTTCGCAGGGCTGCGTCTCCTACTATCGCTCGCACCTGTCGCGTCACTTCAAGGAGCCGTGCTCGGCGGTGTCCACCTCAATGACCGAGGACGCGGCGGTGTTCGGCGGCCTCAACAACATGATCGACGGCCTAGCCAACGCCTACAAGCTCTATCAGCCGAAGATGCTGGCGGTCTCCACCACCTGCATGGCGGAAGTGATCGGCGACGATTTGCACGCCTTCATCGAAACCGCGCGCCAGAAGGGCTCGGTGCCGCAGGACTTCTCCGTGCCGTTCGCCCACACCCCGGCTTTCGTCGGCAGCCACGTCGATGGCTATGACGTGGCGGTGAAGGGCGTCCTCGACCACTTCTGGAAGGGCAAGACCCGCGTCGCCAACGGCAAGATCAACATCATTCCGGGCTTCGATGGCTTCTGCGTCGGCAACAACCGCGAGCTGAAGCGCATCCTTGATGTGATGGGCGTCGAGTACACCCTGATCCAGGACGCCTCCGAGCAGTTCGACACCCCGTCCGACGGCGAGTACCGCATGTACGACGGCGGCACCAAGCTGGCGGACGTGGCGGACGCGCTCAATGCCAAGGCCACCATCTCGCTGCAGCACTGGTGCACCCGCAAGACGCTCGACTACGCCGCCGACGCCGGCCAGGAGACCGCGAGCTTCAACTATCCGCTCGGCGTCGGCGCCACCGACGACCTGCTGATGAAGATCTCCGAGCTGTCGGGCAAGGCGATCCCGGACTCGATCACCAAGGAGCGCGGCCGCCTGGTCGACGCCATCGCCGACAGCCAGGCCTATCTGCACGGCAAGAAGTACGCGATCTTCGGCGATCCGGACTTCGTCTATGCCATGGCCCGCTTCGTGCTGGAAACCGGCGGCGAGCCGACCCATGTTCTCGCCACCAACGGCACCACCGCCTGGGCCGAGGACATGAAGAAGCTGCTCGCCTCCTCGCCGTTCGGCAAGGGCTGCCAGGTGTGGGCCGGCAAGGATCTGTGGCACCTGCGCTCGATCCTGTTCACCGAGCCGGTCGATCTTCTGGTCGGCAGCTCCTACGGCAAGTTCCTGGAGAAGGACACCGGCATCCCGCTGGTGCGCCTCACCTTCCCGATCTTCGACCGTCACCACCACCACCGCTTCCCGGTCATCGGCTACCAGGGTGCCCTGCGCGTGCTGACGTCGATCCTCGACAAGGTGTTCGACAAGCTCGACGCCGACGCCTCCAAGCCCGGCAAGGACGTCTCGTTCGACCTGACGCGCTGATCGAGGCCCGTCGTCCCGGGCATGGAATTTGCTGAGCCTGGGACGACAGAACTCTAGAGAGCTCTCGTCATCCCGGGCGAGGCGAAGCCGAGACCCGGGATCGTCCTGACGGAAGCGCTGTCCTGCACACGGTCCCGGCTCGCGCAGTTTCGCTGCTTGGCCGGGACGACAGGCTCTTCCCGGCGCTCCCGGCACGGCTCTTGCTAGGCTTTGAGCGACCGAACATCAACGCCGGCCTGGGGCTTTCCGCCCCCGGCCGCCCCACCCAACGGGGACTGACATGCTGAAGGACAAGATCAAGGCCGCGTTCGACGAACCGGCCTGCGCGACCAACCGGGCCAAGGCCGCGGCCGCGCGCGCCAAGGGTTGCTCGAAGCCGCTGACGCCGGGCGCCGCCGCCGGCGGGTGTGCGTTCGACGGCGCCAAGATCTCGCTCCAGCCCATCACCGACGCCGCCCATATCGTCCATGGCCCGCTCGCCTGCGAGGGCAATTCCTGGGACAATCGCGGCTCGGGCTCCTCCGGCTCCGACCTGTGGCGCCGGTCCTTCACCACCGACCTCACCGAACTCGACATCGTCACCGGCAATGGCGAGAAGAAGCTCTACAAGGCGATCCGCGAAATCTCGACGCGGTTCAAGCCGGCGGCGGTGTTCGTCTATTCCACCTGCGTCACCGCGCTGATCGGCGACGACATCGACGCGGTGTGCAAGCACGCATCAATCAAATACGGCCTGCCGGTGATCCCGGTGCATTCGCCGGGCTTCGCCGGTTCGAAGAACCTCGGCAACAAGCTCGCCGGCAACGCGCTGCTCGACCACGTCATCGGCACGCACCAGCCGGACGATGTCGGCCCGACCGACGTCGTCATCCTCGGCGAGTTCAACCTCGCCGGCGAGTTCTGGCTGGTGAAGCCGCTGCTCGACCAGCTCGGCATCCGCGTCCGCACCTGTGTTCCCGGCGATGCGCGATACCTGGATGTCGCGGCCGCCCACACTGCCAACGTCACCATGGTGGTGTGCTCCACCGCGCTGATCGGCCTTGCCCGCCGCATGGAAGAGCGCTGGGGCATCCCCTATTTCGAGGGCTCGTTCTACGGCATCACCGACACCTCCGAATCGTTGCGCCGCCTCGCCCGCATGCTGGTCGAACGCGGCGCGCCGGCCGATCTCACCGTGCGCACCGAAGCCCTGATCGCGGCTGAGGAAGCGCGCGCCTGGGCACGGCTTGAGACCTATCGCGCCCGCCTTGCCGGCAAGCGCGTGCTGCTCAACACCGGCGGCGTCAAGTCGTGGTCGATCGTCGCGGCGCTGATGGAACTCGGCATGGAGATCGTCGGCACCTCGGTCAAGAAGTCGACCGTCGAAGACAAGATGCGGGTGCAGATCCTGATGCGCGAGGAGGCCCACGCCTTCGAGGGCATGGCGCCGCGCGACCTCTACGCTCAGCTCAAGGGCGGCGGCGCCGACATCATGCTGTCGGGCGGGCGCACCCAGTTCATCGCGCTGAAAGCCCGCATGCCATGGCTCGACATCAACCAGGAGCGCATCCATCCTTATGCCGGTTATGACGGCACCATCGAGCTGGTGCGCCAGATCGACATCTCGATCAACAACCCGGTGTGGGACGAGGTGCGCACGCCCGCGCCGTGGGACAATGACGGGCGGCTGACCGATCAGCACCTCCGCCAGGTCGCGCCAGCGGATGATGATGCCGACGCGACCGACCCGACCTTCACCGCGCGGCATCGGAAAAAGTTCGCCAACTCGCGGGTCGACAATACCGACTCGGACTATCTCGCCCACCACCGCAAGAAGTTCGCCGGTCGCGACGCCGACGACATCGGGGACGATTGAGCCATGGCCGACGCCGTCTCCAAGATCATCCACCCGCAGAAGGCGGCGGCGGTCAACCCGCTGAAATCCTCGCAGCCGCTCGGCGCCGCGCTGGCCTTTCTCGGCGTCAATAACACCATGCCGCTGTTCCACGGCACCCAGGGCTGCACCTCGTTCGCGCTGGTGCTGATCGGGCGGCACTACAAGGAAGTGATCCCGATCCAGACCACCGCGATGGACGAGGTCGCCGCCATCCTCGGCGGCGCCGACCATCTCGAAGAGGCGATCCTGAACCTGAAGAAGCGCACCAACCCGGCGCTGATCGCAGTCTGCACCACCGCTCTGGCCGAGACCCGCGGCGAGGATTTCGACGGCGACATCAAGCTGATCGCGGCGCGGCGCGGCGAGGACCTTGCCGGCACCGAGATCGTGCTGGCCCACACGCCGGATTTCGACGGCTCGATCGAGCAGGGCTGGAGCAAGGCCGTCACCGCCATCATCACCGGCGTGGTGCGCACCGGCCCGGCTGAGCGGGTGGCGCCCAACCGCATCAACATCCTGCCCGGCAGCCATCTCACCGTCGCCGACCTGGAGGCGATCCGCGACACCGTCGAGGCGTTCGGCCTGGAGCCGACCATCCTGCCCGACATCTCCGGCTCGCTCGACGGCAAGGTGGCCGAGCGATGGATGCCGACCACCGACGGCGGCACGCCGGTCGAGGACATTCGCGTCATGGGCCGCGCCGTCCACACCATCGCCATCGGCGAGCACATGCGGGCGCCCGCCGATGCACTCCGCGCTCGAACCAATGTGCCCTACACGCTGTTCCCGACATTGACCGGCCTTGCCGTCAGCGATCGCTTCGTCGCGCTGCTTGCCGAGTTGTCCGGCCGGCCGGTGCCGGCGCGCGTGCGGCGCGCCCGCGCCCAGCTCGAAGACGCCATGCTCGACGGCCACTTCCATTTCGGCGGCAAGCGCGTCGCCATCGCCGGCGAGCCCGATCTCGTCTACGCCATGGCGCGGTTCTTCACCGGGCTCGGCGCCGAGGTTTCCTGTGCGGTGTCCTCGACCGGGTCCTCGCCGATCCTGCAGGCGGTGCCGGCGGCGGAGGTGGTGGTCGGCGACCTCGACGATTTCGAGACGCGCGCCGAGGGCTGCGATATCCTTGTGACCCACAGCCACGGTCGGCAGGCGTCCGAGCGGCTTGGCATTCCGTTGATGCACATCGGCTTTCCAATCTTCGACCGGCTCGGCGCCCAGCACCGCCACACCGCGCTCTACGAAGGCACCCGCGACCTGGTGTTCGAGGTCGCCAACATCGTCCAGGCTCACCACGCCCCCCGCACGCCGGCTGAGCTCGATCCCTTCCGTGACCACGGAGACACCCATGTCGGCCGTCCGCAGACTGCGGCTCATTGATTCCAACGACGAAGCGCCCACCTTGGGCGGTGCCATCCGCGTCGCCATCGCCACGCAGGATTTGAAGACGCTCGACGCGCATTTCGGCTCGGCTCGCCATTTCGCCATCTACGAAGTGCGCACCACCGGCTGGACCCTGGTCGAGACCGTCAGTTTCGACGACGTGTCCGACCAGCAGGGCGTGCACAACAAGGACGGCAAGGAAGGCGACGACCGTATCGCCTCCAAGGTCGAGGCGCTGGCCGGCGTGCACCTGTTGTTCTGCCTTGCCATCGGCGGCCCCTCGGCGGCGCGGGTGGTGCGGGCCAAGATCCACCCGATCAAGGTGCCGGCGCCGCAGCCGATCGACGCGGTGCTGGAGAAGACCCGCGCGATGCTGGAAGGCACGCCGCCGCCGTGGCTGCGCAAGGTGCTGGCGGAGGCCGGCGTCGGCCCGGCCAAGCCGTCGTTCGTGGATGACGAGTGAGCGATGCGGAAGCCGGCTCCTTCAGCCGGAGTTCCGCATTCCGTTCGCCGGGAATTCCGACTCGAAACGGAATTGTCGGCGAGAGTGCGATCCAGGATCACGACGTGATCCTCAGGATCGCATCAGAGGAGACGACATGCCCAAGCCCGATCCGGTCGCAGCGCTGATGTCAGACGCCGAAGCGCTGGCGACGCCGTTCCTGCAGACGCTGGTGCGGCTGCTGCGCGCGCAGGATTCCTTCGGCGCGTGGGAGCGCAAGTCGGACGGCGAATTGCTCGCCGACTACGTGCTGACCAAGGATCAGCGCCGCGCCATTCCCATCATCGGTGACCCCGATCCGGACATCCTGTGGCGGATCGAGCAGTTCTACGCCGCGGTCGGGCTCGCCATCGAGCAGGACACCGGCCACGTCGCCAGCCCGATGATGAAAATGCACCACGAGGGCTTCGGCCGCATCATTCTCACCGCCGGCCGGCTGGTGGTGATTTCGAAACACCTGCGTGACGTTCACCGCTTCGGCTTCGACAGCCTGGCCGCGCTCGGCGCCGCCGGTGCCGAGCTGGTGAGCTCCGGCGCAGAGTTGATCCGCCGCTTCCCCGAGGTCGTCGAGGCCTAACTCACTCACACTGGAAGACGCCGATGTTCACCACCCGCGACGGCACCCCCTGGGAGCCGGAATACCTCACCGCCATCGACTCCAAGACCTGTATCGGCTGCGGCCGCTGCTTCAAGGTCTGCTCGCGCGACGTCATGCATTTGATGGGCGTCAACGAGGATGGCGAACTGGTCGCCTGCGCCGAGGATGAGGACGACGATGACGAAGAGTTTCTCCGCAAGGTGATGGTGCTGCACGCCGCCGGCAACTGCATCGGCTGCGGCGCCTGCTCGCGGGTCTGCCCCAAGGCTTGCCAGAGCCACGCCAAGGCCAGCGCGCTCGCAGCGGCGGCGTGACCGTCATGTTCACGCCGGTCGAGGACAGGTTCGAACGCAGCGTCGGTTCGCCGGCCGCGTTTTATCGCCGCCTGACCGGCGTCGACCCGGCAGCGGCCGACATCGCCGCCGACGCCGCGTTCGACCGCCACGTGTTTGCGTGCACGCTCGCGGTCGCACTCAGCGAGGGCGGCGATCTCGCCGCCCGGCTCGGCCTGGCGCCAGCGGCGCTCGAAGCGCTGGCGGAAGCCCATTTCCCCCACGTCCGCGGCCTGACGCTTCGCGCCGCCGGCGACGCGGCGCACGACGACGAGGCGGCGATGGTGCGCGACCTTCTGGTGGCGCACCGCTCGCAGCCGGGACGCGACACCCTCTGGCTCGCCGCCATCGTCGCGCGCCGGGCGGTCGAGCCCAACCATCTGTGGGAGGACCTCGGCCTCAACGCCCGTACCGAGCTGACGCGCCTGCTCGAGCGCCACTTCCAGCCGCTGGCGGTGCGGAACACCGGCAACATGCGCTGGAAGCGGTTCTTCTATCGCACGCTGTGCGAGGCCGACGGCTTGGTGATGTGCACCACGCCGGTGTGCTCGGCCTGCGGCGATTTCGAAAGCTGCTTTGGCGAGGAGACCGGCGAAAGCCGGCTCGCACGCATCCGCCGCGCCAGCGAAGTCGTGCGAATCTAGCGCGAGCCTTGTCCCCTTTGTCATCCCGGACGGCGCGGCCCGCGCCGAGCCGGGATCGTTCAACAGGTATTCGCCTCCCTGCTGAACGGCCCCGGGTCTGGCGGAACCATGGTTCCGCCGCCCGGGGCGACGCGTTTGGGCGCGCCACGGCAGCTCCCACCCGACAAACCCGACAATCCGCCGGCGTCGCCTTTGCGACGGCGCAGCCTGTGTCGGGTTTCGCCCAATCCGGCAAAGCGAGACAACACAACGGTTCGCGGCCATCGGCCCGGCCGGCACGGATGTTGCTTGGGTTCCCGGCAACAAATGTCGGTCGAGGAGCCAGTTATGATCGTGCTCACCCAGGAAGCCGCGAACGCCGTCAAGTCGGCGATGGCCAAGACCGGGAAGGAAGACGCCGGCCTGCGCATCATGGTCGAGTCCGGCGGTTGCGCCGGCTACAAATACCTGATCGGGCTCGATCCCGCCCCGCGCGAGGACGACGCCGTGATCGAGACCTCAGGCGTCAAGGTGTTCATCGACCCGACCTCGCAGCCACTGGTCGAGGGTCTGCAGGTCGGCTTCGTCGAGAGCTTCGAGGGCTCCGGCTTCACCTTCGAAAATCCCAATGCCGCGGCGAAATGCTCGTGCGGCAAATCGTTCTGCTGAAACGCCCGTTCTGCTGAGGGAGGCTGCCATGCTCGCCACTGCCGAACCACGCCGCACCACGCTCGAGCTGCCGCGCCGCACCGGCGCGCCGGCGCCGCGCCCGGTGCCGCCGGCAATCACGCTGGACGCGGCACAGATCGCGCTGATCGCCGAGGAAATCGAGGCGATGCGCCCGCGCTTCCAGCGCGACGGCGGCGACATCGAGTTCGACCGCGTCGAGGCCAACACCGTGTTCGTGCGCATGACCGGCGCCTGCTTCGGCTGCCAGCTGGCGGCCGTGTCTGTCAGCGGCGTGCAGATGAAGCTGATGGAAGCGTTGAGCCTGCCGGTGCGGGTGGTGCCGGTCGGAATGGGTCGCGGCTGACCGGAGGGCGTCATGAACGCGACGGCTCTCGAGGCGGCCTGCGACGCGCCGATCGGCGCGGATCAGGACGCCGATGCCAATGCCGGCCCGGTCTATCTCGACGCCAACGCCACGACGCCGATGGCCCCCGCCGTGCTGGCGGCGATGCTGCCCTACTTCTCGGCCGAGTTCGGCAACCCCTCCTCGCCCTACGCCGCCGGCGGCCGCGCCCGCGCCGCCGTAACCGAGGCGCGAGCCCGCGTCGCCGCCGCGATCGGCGGCGAGGATTCGGAAATCGTCTTCACCTCCGGCGGCACCGAGGGTGCCAACGCCGCCATTCGCGCCGCGCTGAAGGCCAACCCCAAGCGGCGGGTGCTGGTGACCACCGCGGTCGAGCACGCTGCGGTGCGCACCCTCGCCGACCGGCTGGAGACCCGCGGCGTGATCGTGCGCCGGGTGCCGGTGGAGTCGACCGGTGCGCTCGACATCGCCGCGTTCGAGGACGCGCTTGGCCCCGACGTTGCGGTGGTGTCGGCGATGTGGGCCAATAACGAGACCGGCACGCTGTTTCCGGTGGCCGAGCTCGCCGAGCGGGCCAAGGCCGTGGGGGCGCTGTTCCACACCGACGCGGTGCAGGCCGCCGGCAAGCTGACGATCGACGTCGCCGCCACCGCGATCGACCTGTTGTCGTTCTCCGGCCACAAGCTGCACGGCCCCAAGGGCATCGGCGCGCTCTATGTCCGCCGCGGCCTGAAATTCTCGCCGCTCATCGTCGGCGGCCGGCAGGAGCGCGGCCGGCGCGCCGGCACCGAGAACGTGCCGGCCATCGTCGGGCTCGGCGTCGCCGCCGAGCTGGCGGCCGCGGCCGATTGGTCCGGCGTCCAGGCGCTGCGCGACCGCCTCGAAGCCGAGCTGATGGCGCGGATCACCGCCGCCATGGTGCTCGGCGACCGCGGCGCGCGGCTGCCCAACACCTCCTGCATCGCCTTTGCCGGCGCCGACGCCGAGGCGGTGCTGCACCGGCTCGACCGCGCCGGCATTGCCGCCGCGTCGGGCGCGGCGTGCTCGTCGGGCTCGATCGAGCCCTCCCACGTACTGCGCGCGATGGCGGTGCCGGACACGTTCGCCCGCGGCGCCGTCCGCTTCTCGCTCAGCCGTGACACCACCGCCGCCGACATCGACCGCGTGCTCGCGGTGGTGCCCGCCATCGTCGCCGACCTCCGCCCCCCCTGCCGCCGACCCTCGCCGTCCCCGGAGAAGCTCCATGCCTAAGCTCTCGACCTCCCGCCCGGTGGTGCTCGCCGACACCACGCTGCGCGACGGCGAGCAGGCACCGGGCGTCGCCTTCACCGCCGCCGAGAAGCTGGCAATCGCCCGCGCCTTGAGCCGTGCCGGTGTGCGCGAGATCGAGATCGGCGCCCCGGCGATGGGCGCCGATGAGATCGCCGCCATCCGCGCCGTGGTGGCGGAAAACCTGCCGCTGATGCCGATCGCCTGGTGCCGGATGACCGAAGCCGACGTCGACGCCGCGCTCGCCACCGGCGTGCCGATGGTCAACGTGTCGATCCCGGCTTCCGACATCCAGCTCGCCGCCAAGCTCAAGGCGGGCCGCGCCTTTGCGCTCGCCGCCATCGCGAAGGTGGTGCCCTACGCCCGCCGCCGCGGCCTTGACGTGGCGGTGGGCTGCGAGGACGCCTCGCGCGCCGACCCCGCCTTTCTGATCGAACTTGCGCGCGCGGCCAAGGCCGCCGGCGCGCGCCGGCTGCGCATCGCCGACACCCTCGGCGTGCTGGAGCCGTTCTCGACGTTCGAGCTGTTCCAGCGGCTTGCCGCCGAGACCGACCTCGAACTCGAAATCCACGCCCACGACGACCTCGGCCTTGCCACCGCCAACACCCTGGCCGCCGTGCGCGGCGGCGCCTCGCATGCCTCCGTCACCGTGCTCGGGCTCGGCGAGCGCGCCGGCAATGCCGCGCTGGAGGAAGTGGCGATGGGGCTCGCCCAGCACCATGGCTGCGACACCGGCATCCACTTCGCCCGGCTCGGCGCGCTGGCGATGATGGTCGCCAAGGCTGCCGGCCGCACCATTCCCAAGGGCAAGGCGATCGTCGGCGAGCACATCTTCACCCATGAATCGGGCATCCACGTCGACGGGCTGATGAAGGACCGCCGCACCTATCAGGCGCTGGACCCGGCGCTGCTCGGCCGCGACCATGTTATCGTGGTCGGCAAGCATTCCGGCACCGCCGGCATCGGCGCCGCGCTGGCCGAGCTCGGCCTTGCCGCCTCGGCGAGCCAGATCCGCGCCATCCTGGCCCAGGTGCGCCGGCGGGCCGCCATGACCAAGCACACCGTCAATGCCGAGGAACTCGCCGGCATCTGGCGCGAGATCTGCGGCGCCGACGTCGCCGCCTGCGCTTAATGTGAGGATGTGACCATGACCTGCACCCACACCCCCGACCTGGCACCCGACGTGATGACCAAGCTTCGCTCGGCCGGCTCGGCCGAGGAATTCTTCGCCCTGCTCCAGCTCGACTACGATCCCAAGGTGCTCAACGTCGCCCGCCTGCACATCCTCAAGCGGATGGGCGAGTACCTCGTTGGTGAGGACATCGACGGCCTGCCCGCGCCGATCGCCGCGGCGCGCTGCCGCGCCGTGCTGGAGCGGGCCTATGAGGAGTTTCTCACCACCACACCGCTCGAGGCACGGGTGTTCAAAGTGCTGAAGACCGCGGTCGAGCCGCCGAAGCCGCCGGCGTTCGTGCCGTTCGACGCGCTGCTGAAATAGGCGAGCGACGTCCGCTCGACAGCGATCCCGGAGCTGACCGATATGCCAAGGCTGCGTCCGGCCTTGAGCATGGCGTTGTCGAGCTGAAGATAACCTTGGCATGTTGCGGTGCCGCAATCCCCACGTGCGGGGCATCGTCGGCGCAAGCCGTCGTCGTGCCGCACGAAGGCGTTGGCGCGATTGACAGCATCCCGCTCCGGCAACCGGACGATGGACGATTCCGAGGCCGTGAAGGCTGAGCTTTCTCGGTCTCATGATGAGGAGGCTGCCACCGGGTCGCGCCGCAGGCGCGCCCGATGACAGGCTCCGCGGCCGTCTCGAACCATGGGGCCATGGGGCCGACCTCGGCTTTTTAAGTCCGCTTCATCCTTCGAGACGCCCGCTGTCGCAGGCTCCTCAGGATGAAGCGAGTTGGCGGCGGAGGAAGGTCAAGCTCAAAGGCCGCGGGAATTATCCGGTTTCCGTTTGATCAGCTCGGCTCTTTCTTCCCTCCCGCAAGGGGAGAGGGAAAAGACGCGCCCCTCGGCCAACGGCAGTTCCGAGCTGATCAACCGGAAACCGTATTACAGAAAGCTCGGGGATTGGCTCGATCGGCCGCGTCGGCGCACGGCCCGGAATGCCACGACAAAAAACCCCGGCGGTTGCCCGCCGGGGTTCTTCTCAAGACAACAGCGTCGCCGGATCAGAAGTTCCGCTGAACGCGGAGCATGCCGGAGAAGATGTCTTCGTCGTTCTGGTAATAAGCCTTGCCGTCCGGATCGAAGTCGCCACCGACGTCGATCTTGCTGTACAGAAGTTCGACACCGATATCGAGGTTGCGAACCGGCGACCACGTGGTGTTGAAGCCGATCTGGTACAGGTTGAAGTCACGCGCGGTCGAGTAGTAACCACCCGTGCCAACGGTAGCACCGGCGTAGTTGGTCACACCGACGACTTCCGGAACGTCGACCGACGAATAGCCGCCGAACAGGGTCGACCGCAGACCGGGCGTCCAGAAGTGACGGAAGTCGGCGCGGATGGTCCAGGCCGAGACCTTCTCGATGCTGCCGGTCACCGGGTCGACATAGCCATCGGCCAGATCGACAACCGCGCCGGAGGTGCCGCGGATGATGCCGAGGCCAGGACGACCGCCATTCTGGTTCTGACCGCTGAGACCGGTGTACTCGGTCGCGCCGTCAGCGTAGCTGCCCTGAACGATGAACTGATCGCCCTTGGTGAGAGAGTCGAGGTTGAAGGTGATGCCGGCACCGATGGCGAAGCCATAGTCGGTGTCGTTATCTTCCGCACGGGTGAAGCCGGCAACCTGAGCAAGATCCGAGGTATCGGACCGGAGCTGGTGGATGGCGCCGGAGAGCTGGGCCGAGCCCCACGACTGATCGATGCGGATATTGGCGACGAATTCCGGCATCGCCAAGCCAGCCTGGGCCAGGGTGCCGTCCGTATAGGAAACGTGGCCAGTGCCGTTGTCGAGATCGAAGGTGTCCGGAGTGGTGAGACCAGCCCGGGCCTGGATCTGACTGCGGCGGTTGGCAGCGTCTTCAGCCGCGATCGTCACCGACAGGCCGTTGCCGAGCGAGGCGGTGTAAGCGAACACGTTGTTCAGCTTGTTCGAGCCGACATTCGCGGTCACGAACGTGCCGAGGCCGGTCGAAAAGTCGAAGAACGACTGAACGTAGCCGAAGGTGAAGCCGGCGAACTGGATGAAGGCACGGTCCATATCGACTGCGCGAGACGACACAGAGTTGGTCAAGGTCGAAGACCCGCCAGCCGAGTCGTTGCTCACATAGAAGCGGCCGTAGGAGCGCAGCGTGCCATATTCGGTACGGGTGCGGGCGTCGAGGTCGATCGCGACGCGGGCGCGGGTGGTGGTCAGATCGTCCGCGCGATCGTAGGAGACGTTGCCGTCCTGCGTGATGTTGTTCTGGCCGATGTACAGCGGAGCGGTGCCGCCGTTCGCAAAGGCAGTGTAGTAGTCAGCGCGCAGATAGCCGCCGACCTTCAAGCACACGTCGGTGCCCGGGATGTAGTAGAAGCCGGCGCCGTAGGCGTCGCAAACCTTGACGTACTCAACGGCCTTGGACTTGGCCGGAAGATCAGCCGCTTGAGCACTGGCAACCGCCACGAGACCCGCCGCGGAGCCGAGGAGAAGGCTCTTCACGATAGACATAGGTAACCTCCGAATTCTCTCTCTCGTTCTGATGGAGCGGGTGCTGTCCGCAGTGTTGCCACCTGGGAAGTTCCCCAAACCCCTTGCCCAGTCGTTACTAACCTATCGATTCTTCAGATCGCTTCGGCAGTCCGGTCCGGGGCGAGGCGGGGTTCCCCCCTCCGTCGCAACGCCAACATGGCCCGGCATTGTTTCGCAATCAACGATTCGGAACGCTTCCAACCGGTTCTGGCGCCGCATTTCCAGGACGTGTTGCATTCATGCCACTGGCGGTTGGGGGTAACGCGCGGTTACCGCATCCGTCGGATCGGCCAAGCCGGCGTTTGTGCTCCTTAACCCTTGTGGCCGCAGCCGCATTCGCCGTGATGGTGGTGCGCATGATCGGGCTGCCGGCCGTGCTGATGCCCGGGCGCGTCCTCGCCATGGGAGGCGCAGCCGCAGCTCTGGGCGTCGTGATCGTGGCCGTGGTGGTCGTGGTGCGCCGGCTCGGGGGCGAACGGCCGCTCGACCGCGACGGCCATGCCACCTTGGCTGCGCACCAGCTCGGCCAGCGCGGCGTCGTGCGGAATGAACAATGCGTCCTCGCCGACCTCGACCGCGACGTGGCGGCCGCCGAGCTGCCAGGCGAGCCGGAGCAGGCGGGCGGAGGCGTTGGCCGTGACGCGGAACAGCCGTTCCGGGGCCGCGACCACCTTCACCAGCCCACCGTCATCCAGCTTCAACGCGTCGCCATCAGCCAGCAGCACCGTCCTGCCGAGCGCCAGCACCAGCTCGCGGCCGCCGTCGGTTTTGATGCGCCCATCGCCGCACACCCGCGCGCGATGGTCCAGGGTAACGGTTTCGACGACCCGCTCGTCCCTTACGGCAGGACGGCGGACGACGTGGGCGGCGCGCAGCGACATCGGGCGAACTCCTGCTTGAATATCCTCGGCAACCAAGCGGCCTCGCGGAAGTAATATGACAGCCCGGACTTCGACAGAACGTCGGGCAAAGGTGGAAGCGGCCCGGCGACAACGCCTCACGCGGCGGTTGATCGCGCTTGATACGAGGTCCGGTTGATCCCCTCCTGATCTCGGGAACCAATCCTCGCCGGACGAAGCCTTGATCGGAAAAGGGACTTTTCGACGGCCGCGACGACGAAACGCCGGCCTGATCGGAACCACGGCCGGCTGCCGCCGCCGATGGCCTGATCAGCCGGACTTCGTCCCTCAGACAAAAGCCGAAGCCGGGCTCGCGGTTCCGGTGACCCGGCATGCGGGAGGGGCCGCACCGTCGTCCCGGCGGCACCGCGCGCAATACCGCCGTTGCGTGCTCGTCCCGACGGCGGAGGCGCAAGGCGGGCCGGCTTAAGCCGGCCCGCAATATCGCGCGCCGCTGGCGGGCTACGCCACCAGCAGCACCACGCCGAGCGCGGCGGCCGCGCCGCCCGCCACCCGGCCGAGAATCCGGCGGTCGGTGCGGATCAGACCCACGCCGAGGCCGATGCCAATGATGTGGATCAGCGCGGTCGAGAGCGAGAAGCCGGCGACATAGAACCAGAAGTTTTGGTCCGGCGCCTCGGCACCGTGGGCAAAGCCGTGAAAAAAGGCGAAGCCCGCCACCACCACCGCGCCGAGCGCCAGCGGCGGGCGAATGCCGAGCGCGAGCAGGCTGCCGACCGCGATCAGCGAGCCGGTGATCACCATCTCCACCGCCGGCACCTCCACCGCATCGTGGGCGACGACGGCGCCGACGACCATCGCCGCCACGAAGGCGAGCGGCCACCACAACACGCTGCGGCCGCCGGCCAGCGCCGACCACAGCCCGACGCACAGCATGGCGACCAGATGGTCCGGCCCGGTGATCGGGTGGAGGAAGCCTTCGAGCGGAGAAAAGGTGTCGCCATGGCCGGTATGGGCGAGCGCCGGCGTGGCGGCCAGCGCCGCCAGCGCGAACAGGCCGAGGCCAAGCGCGCGCCCGCGGCCCGCCGTCCCGGCGGTCGGCTCCGTCGTCGTAATGGGCGTTGTCATAGGCAGTCACTCCCCGAGGAACCGCTTCATTATCCGTGCGGCTGCAACCATCGTAAACACGACCATGGGACGTTGCAAAGGCTGCACGGGATGGCCTTTCGGCCGATGGCGCGGTCGGCTGGACCCACGGCCAGCGCGAAACGGCGGGGCGTCGGGCCGCAGCCATCCGGCTGCCCGGCAGCGGTCTCGGAAAATTCGCGCGCGGCGGTCCTTTGCCTAAAGCCGCTCCAGCGGCGGGCCGACATAGACCTCGGCGAGCGCCGCCGCCGCGGCGCGCGAGGACACCAGGTGCTCCAGGTCAGCGAGTTGGCGGCGCAGGTCGAAGGCGTTGTCGCGCGGATTGCGGTGCAGCACCTGGGTCATCCACCACGAGAAGCGCTGCGCCGCCCACGCCCGGTTCAGGCAGATGTCGGAGTAGCGCTCCAGCAGGCTGGCGTCGCCCGACTTGAAGAACTCGGTCAACCCGCGCGCCAGCACGCGTGCGCCGGCGATGGCGAGGTTCATGCCCTTGGCTCCGGTCGGCGGCACCACGTGGGCGGCGTCCCCTGCGAGGAACAGCCGGCCATAGCGCATCGGCTCGGCGACAAAGGCGCGCAGCGTGGTCAGACTCTTCTGCAGCACCGCACCTTCCGTCAGCACGATGCCGCTATCGTCGCCGGCGAGACGCTGGTCGAGCTCGTCCCAGATGCGAGCATCCGACCAGTGCCCGAGGTTCTCGTCCGGATTGACCTGGAAAAACAGCCGCGCGACGTGCTGCGAGCGCATGCTGGCCAAGGCGAACCCGCTGGGATGGTGGGCGTAGATCAGCTCGTCAGCGGGCGGCGGGGCGGCAGCAAGGATACCTAGCCAGGCCAGCGGCAAAATCCGCTCATAGACCTGCAGAGCACCCGGCGGAATCGACGGCCGCGCCACGCCGTGGAAGCCGTCGCAGCCGGCGATGACGTCGCAACTGAGGACGTGGCGGTGGCCGGCGTGGCGGAAATGGATGCTCGGCCGCTTGCTCTCGATGTCGGTCAAGGTGACGTCGGAGACCTCGAAGCGGATGTCGCCGCCGGCAGCACGCCGCGCGGCGATCAGGTCCTTCACCACCTCGTGCTGGCTCCACACCACCACGCCGCGGCCGTCGAGCAACTCGGCGAAATTGATGCGATGGACGGCGCCGCCGAACAGAAGGCCAATGCCGTGGTGGACCAGCCCCTCGCGCTCCATGCGATCGCCGAGGCCGGCCTCCACTAGCAGCCGGGCAATGGCGTGCTCCAGCACGCCCGCCCGGACCCGGCCCTCGATGGCGGCCTGCGGCTGCGCTTCGAGCACGACCGACTCGATGCCCTCCCGCTGTAGCATGTGGGCCAGAAACAAACCGGCCGGCCCGGCTCCGACGATCCCGACTTGCGTCCGCATACGCCATCTCCCGCCGCGATACCGGCCGCCGGAGCAACGCTCAACGCCGTCGGGCCGACCTCACCGACCGCCCTCCCGGTTCGGGAGGGCGATCTCGCACGTCCATCCAAACGCAGGCGGGCATCGCCAGTGTCAGCATGGGCGTTCGATCCTAGGAGATAATGTAGCAGACCCTACCCACCTACGGTCACCGCTACGCCCCGGCGGCGACAAAAAAAGGCGGGGCAATATCGGCTCCGGGAGGTCGCGTCGCGATCCCGGACACCGTCCGGGCACTCCGGCGGCGGGGAAAACGGCCAGTTGGTCAACTCTCGAGCTTCTTGGCCTCCACCGTCACCGGCAGCTTGGTGTCAGCCGGCATTTCGGGCAGCCCGAGCACCCAGCCGTTCTTCAGCTTGATCCAGCCACCCCATAACTCTTCCTTCTCGACGGCGACGATCGGCTCCTCCAGGTCCTTCTTCGGGGCGTAGGCGGACAAGCCCTTCTCGGTCTTGCGGATCATCACCTTCATGGACTGCTTTCCTTGAGCTTATGGGCCAGGTTCGATGCGGGCGGGCGGCGTCACCGGTTCAGCGACCTTGTCGAGGCTGACCAGTTCCTTGCCCCGCATGCCGACGATGGTGCCACGGTCGACGAATTCGACCGCGTAGACGTAGAAGCGCTGGAGAAAGGAGCCGATGTCGCGCACGTAGCCGACGTCGCCCTTGGCGACCAGCACCTCGCCGATCTCCTTCAGCGGGTAGGTGCCGTCATTCTTGACGTATTTGGTAGCGCGCACCTTCTCGCCAGGAGAAAAGACCGGCGGATCATAGACTTCCATCGGCTCGTCGGTGATCATGTCGGCTTTCCTTTCGAAAGCTCGGCCCAGCGCACACGGGCCTTGTCCCGCACTTCCGGGTCGGGATCGTCGATCAGCTTCACCAGCGCCGCCGCCTCGCCGCGCTCGGCGACCGCGTAGCGCACCCGCAGATCGCGATCGGTCACCAGCGCCAGCAACTGCGGCGGCGGCAGCCGTTCGGCGACGGCGAGCCGCACCAGCGGGTCGATGTCGAGCGCCATCACCGGCAGAAATTCCTCGCCGATGCGCAACGCCACCTCGCCGCGCACCTGCGGATCGGGGTCACTCATCGCGATCGGCAGCGCGTCGGTCGGCGCCCGCCGCACCGCGATGATGCGGACAAGGTAATCCTCATCGCCGAACATCGCCACCAGCGCCGCCCCTTCGAGCCGCTGGGCGAGGACGGCGCGCACCTTGCGGTCCGGGTCCTGCTGCAGGGAAACAATGCGGGAGACCGGCAGCCGGTAGGCCACCATCGCCCGCACGTCGGATTCGGGGTCGTTCAGCAACGGCGTCAGCGTGAACACGCTGGCGTGCTTGGCCGCCAGCACCCGAACCTCGAAATAGGGATGGTCGAGGTAACGCGACGCGAGATCGGGATTGGTCGAAAAGAAGCCGTCGATACGCTTGGAGCGGCGGTCCCGGACGCAGACCCGGCCGAGGTCGCATCGTCCCTCCTGCCGGATCTCGTCGTGAGGGCAGTCACCGCAGGACACCGGCCGGCCGAGCCAGTCGACGGTGTCCTGCCCCGGTACCGCCCGTCCGTTCATTTCGCCGGCACGCAGGTCTTCGGAACCGGGCACACCGCCACGCACTTCGGCGCTTCACCGTCACACTCGGTGCACTTTGCGGCATCGACGATGTAGATGTCGCCCTTCATGCGGATGGCCCCATTGGGGCATTCGAATTCACAAGCCCCACACACGGTGCACTGCGAAGAGACGATTTTGTAAGCCATGATTCACTCCTATCCTGAAAGTTGGATCTGAAAGGTCTGATTGATTTGTTACCGTCGTGGCCCTTCGGATTTGATTCAATCCGGCTCCCGTGTTCGGCCGTTCGCCTCAAGCAGACAACGCGCGCGGCGCTGCGCCAAAAGCCTGCGCATAGTAGGCTGAAATCGCAGTCTCGATATAGTCGTGAGCATACGTGTCACTGACCTTGAGGCCGGCCGATTCGAGTTTGCGCTTGGGGCAATCGCCGATCTTGGCGACGAGCACAACATCGACGCCGGCAAGCGCCGCGATAGCCGCATCCAGCGCCTTCTCCTCGCCGTCACCGCCCTTGCAATAGACGTCATCGAGTCGGCGCACGCCGACGAAGCCAATGCCGTCCGGCGAGACCCGGTAGAGCTGGAACTCGCGGGCGTGGCCGAAGTGCTGATTGACGCGGCCGCCGCCGCGCGTCGCCACCGCCACGGTGAGCTGCGTCGCCGCCGCTGCGACTTCAAGGTCCGCCGCCTTTTTCGCCGCGGCGCGGTCCTCGCGCTCGCGCGCCACCACGTCGCGATAGGCCTCGCGCTTCGAGGCGTCGTAGGCGACCGTCTCGGGAATCCTGTCGAGCATGAACTGCTGGCCGCGATCCTCGCCAAGCAGGCCAACCGCATCGGCACGACACTGCCGGCAATGGCGCATCAGCTTGGCGCCGCCGCCGCATTTTTCCTGCACCGCCTCAAGCTCGGCATGGCTCGGCCCGCGCTGGCCGGTGAGTCCGAAATGGGTGCCGTGGGCGGGGTCGGAAATCAGCGGCATGATGTTGTGCAGGAAGGCGCCGCGCTTGGTCACCTCCGCATTCACCACCGCCAGGTGCTCGTCGTTGATGCCGGGGATCAGCACCGAATTGACCTTCACCAGAACGCCGCGCTTGGTCAGCATCTCAAGACCGAGCATCTGGCGCTCGTGCAGGATCCGCGATGCTTCAAGGCCGGTGTGGCGGCGACCGTTGAAATAGATCCACGGATAGATTTTTTCGCCGATGGCAGGGTCGACCATGTTGATGGTGATGGTGACGTGGTCGACGCTCATCGCCGCCAGGTCCTCGACGTGATCGGGCAGCGCAAGGCCGTTGGTCGAGACGCACAGCTTGATGTCGGGAATGGCGGCGGCAACCATCTCGAACGTGCGCTTGGTGCGCGTCCAGTCGAACAGCGCATCGCCCGGCCCGGCAATGCCGAGCACCGAGAGCTGCGGCACCTCGTTCGCCACCGTCACCACCTTGCGCAACGCCTCCTCCGGCGTCAGCCGCTCCGACACCACGCCGGGCCGGCTCTCATTGGCGCAGTCAAACTTGCGGTTGCAGTAGTGGCACTGAATGTTGCAGGCCGGCGCAACCGCGACATGCATGCGGGCGAAGAAGTGATGCGCCTCCTCCGAGTAGCACGGGTGGTCCTTGATGCGCGCCCAGATCTCCGGCGGCAGATCGCCGGCGCCGGCATCCGAACCGCACGAGGTCGAGGTGCAACCGCCCTGGGACAACTGCTGACGCATCTCATCGACCGATGTCGTCGCAGTGAGAGCATTGAGCGGAACAAAAGCCATGGCGGGTCTCCAGGGGCGGGTGCAAATCCCCTTTCAAGCCGCGTGCCACGCCGGAAATTACGCTGGATGAAGGGTTTACCGGCGGCGGCGCACTGTCATGGCCGCGACATCGTGTCGGAATTCCGACAAAGCACGCGCATCAGGCCGACATTCTGCCAATGCGTTGCAGACGCGCGTCGGGTTTGTCGGGGCGGAACGGCGTGATCGGTAAATCGCTGGCGCAGATGTACCGAAACGGACAAACCGCCGCGACGCCAAGCATGGCATGACAGCGGCGGTCTTCGAGCTTGACCTTCCACCGACGCCCGTTCGCCTCGTTCTAAGGAGCCCGCGAAAGCGGGCGTCTCGAAGGATGAGGCAGACTTGAGGGCTGAAGTTGGCCTCATGGTTCGAGACGGCTGCTTCGCAGCCTCCTCACCATGAGGCCAAGAAAGGTCCGCCTTCAGGGCCTCGGGTATGACAACCGAGTAGGTGGCGCCGTGAGGCATCACCGCTCACGATGCCGACATTTGGTCGCCGCACCGGGCAACCCGTCAGGCGGCGAATACCGTTCCGCCTCGTTCGATGGCGCATCAGAACCGCTTGATCGGAATACCGTGCTTCTTCAGCGCGTAGCCGATCTGGCGCGGGGTGATGCCGAGAATGCGCGCGGCCTTCGCCTGCACCCAACCGGAGCGCTCCATCGCATCGAGCAGCCGCTCGCGCTCGGCGGCGCCACGATGGGCTTCGAACGGCGGAAACCCCGCGGGAAACCCCGCGGTCATGGGCGTCTCCAGCGCCAGCGGGGGCCGCGGCAGTTCGGGCGCGGGCGCGGGCGCACGGACCTGCGTCGGCGGCGCTACCGGCAGCGGAATCTCCGGCAGCGGCCGGTTCGCCGATGCCGCCGCCTGTCCTTTCCACAGCACCGACGACAGGCACTGGTCGAGCCGGCAGGCGAAATCGTCGCGGGTGATCACCGGGCCATGCGCCAGCGTCGCCGTACGGCGGACGCAATTTTCCAGCTCGCGCACATTGCCAGGGAAATAACAATTCGACAGCACCTCTAGCGCGCCGGGCGCGAAGGCCAACTCGCGGCCGTTCTCGCCGTTGAAGCGAACAAGGAACGCGTCGGCCAGCAACGGAATGTCGCTCTTGCGGTCGCGCAACGGCGGCAGCAGCAGCGGCACCACGCTGATGCGGTAATAGAGGTCGGCGCGGAAATCGTTGCGCGCCACCGCCTCTTCCAGATTGCGATTGGTGGCGGTGACGATGCGGACGTCGACCTTGATGGTCTTGGTGCCGCCGACCCGCTCGAACTCGCTCTCCTGCAGCACGCGCAGCAGCTTGGCCTGGAACGCCGGCGAGATCTCGCCGATCTCGTCGAGAAACAGCGTTCCCTTGTCAGCGAGCTCGAAGCGGCCTTTGCGGGCGTTGAGCGCGCCGGTGAAGGCGCCCTTCTCGTGGCCGAACAGCTCCGACTCCAGAACCGACTCCGGCAGCGCGGCGCAATTGACCTTGATGAACGGCCCGTCGGCGCGCGGCGACATCTCGTGGATGGCGCGAGCGAACAGTTCCTTGCCGGTGCCGGATTCGCCGCGCAGCAACACCGGCGACTGCGATTTGGCGACGATCTCGATCTTGCGCAGCACCGAGCGGATTGCCGGGCTGTCGCCGACGATGCCGCTGACCTTGACGCCCGAGCCGGTGGGCTCGGCGGCCTTGAATTCGGAGAGCTGCTTCTGCAGGCGATGGGTCTCGGCGATCAGCCGGTCGCGATCGCGCGCCACCACACGGTGCAGTTGCACGGTCTGGCCGATCAAGTTGGCGACCATGGTGAGGAAGCGCACGTCGACGTCGAAGCGGAACACCGCCTTGCCGTCCCATATGCGGTCGATGGTGAGCGTGCCGACAACCTTCGCGCCGATGCGGATCGGCACGCCGATGAACGAGACCGTGGCGTCCTCGCCGCCCTGCATCGCGGCGACGTCGGCCTCGCTGAACAGCGGGTGCGCGGCAATGTTCTGCGCCACCAGCGGCACGCCGGTGGCGACGATCTGGCCGATGGCGAGTTCGGGCAGCCGGGCGCGATAGCGCGCATCCGAGCCTTCGCTCCAGCCGGCACCGACCACGATGTCGGGCACGCCGTCGTCCGCAAGCAGCGAGATGATGCCGTGACGCATCTGCATGAAGGACCACAGCAGGCCCATCACGTTCGACAGCGTGGTCTCCAGACGGTTGGGCGATGCCAGTATCTTGGAGATTTCATAGACGCCGGTAAGCGCGATCTCGCTGAACGGCACGGCACCACCCGCGATTGCACGCGACGTCGGAACAAGAACGTCGAGGGGACCATGGTTCATCGTTTTATTCCCGTCGGTCGTGGGCGGCGCTCCGGTTCCTCGTTGCTACGTCCAGTGGCCCAATCTGGATGCCATCATGCATCCAAATCGTCGGCTTGTCGTGCCCAGCTTGTTGGCGGCGCTGCCGAAACCTCGTGCGGACGGTCACGTATTGATGCGCCCTGCCGTTGTGGCACAGCTTGAAACTCTGCCACACCTTTGATCGATTCGACGCCGACGCTACAGCGGAATTTTCTTTATTCCAGCTTGAATATAGGCCGATTCCAACAATTTAATGACCGCGCCGCGCCGGTGGGTTGCAGCCAGCCTCACAGATGTTGGCCGCCATTGATCTCGATCTCGGTGCCGGTGACGTAGCTCGCCGACGTCGAGCACAGAAAATAAATCACGTCCGCAACTTCTTCCGGTGTGCCAATCCGCCGCATCGGAATGGTGGGCTCCAGCCGGGCCGCGGCTTCGGGCGACAGGATTTCGGTCTTGATCTCGCCCGGCGCGATGGCGTTGACGCGGATGCCGTGCGGGGCGAAGTCGTGCGCCATCTCGCGGGTGAGGCACGCCAGCGCAGCCTTCGATGTCGCGTAGGCGGTGCCGGCGAACGGATGGACACGCGATCCGACGATCGAGGTGACGTTGACGACGCTACCGTTCGCGGCGGCGAGTTCGTCGAACAACCCGCGCGCCAGCAGCATCGGCGCGAGAAAGTTGACGTGGAGCACGTTCATCCAGGCGTCGACCGGCGTGACCAGCGAACTCATGCGCTTGCCGCTTTCGGTTTTCGGCGAGATGCCAGCATTGTTGACCAGCGCATTGAGCGGCCCGCCGCGAAGCTTGGCCTTGATGTCGAGGATGGCGAGTTGCAGCGCGCGGCGATCGCCGAGGTCGACCTGGACGTGGTCGCCCGGCCCCTCCTCCCACGGGCAGCGCTGGCGATTGAAGGGCTGGCGCGAGCAGGTGATGATGCGCCAGCCCGCATCGGAAAACCGCCGCACGGTGGCGTGGCCGATGCCGCGCGAGGCGCCGGTGATCACCATGGTCTTGCCGGCGTCGGGGAGGTGGTGCGGAGGCGGGTGCGCCGCGGCCTCATCGCCGGCGTGGAACGGGCAGCCGGCGGCCTCGGTGGACGGCGGGGGCGAAGGAGCATCGGTCACGGCGTCGGCCTTGGCATCTGGGCTGGGGACGGGGCGCGGGCAGCAGCTACCCCCAATATAAAGCAATTTGCGGGCCAGGGTGCTGCCAAGTTGCAGGCAGGTCTCTGTCACCGCCGTTTCACAATGGCGCACCGGCTTTGTCGCGCGGCTGACAACAGTGCGGCGGCTGCGCCCTCCCCGGCGCCGATTGACGATGGTTGCAGCCATGTTCAAGCTTAGGCCGCCGCGGCGCAGTGTCACGCGAATTCTTGCGGATCGGCAGCGGCGACAGAACTATCGAGTTGATTTCGCCTGCTTCGCCCACAGTTTTGGCAGGTTCACTTTAAAAACGACGGCAGACGGCCGGAAGAACTCTAGAACGCGATCCACACTATCCCCTGGCGCGCCGGCCTCCGTTTGGACTAGCTCGAAAGTGGACATGGACATGCCTATGGTAGTGGCACTATAAGCGCGCCGTGGCGGAAAGGCAGGCAGCCGTGCGGTAGTGTGATGCTCCTGAGGAGCGGCCGCGCGCCACCAGAAAATCCAACGGACGCGGTACATGAACGCAAAGTATCCTGGCATTCCCAGCGTAATCCACGGCAACGGCGCGGTTGCCCAGGTCATGGGCCACGTCTGCGGCGGAGTTATCGGCTATCCGATCACCCCCTCCACCGAAATTTCAGAGCTTTACGAATCGTTCCGAGCGTCCGGCGGCTGCAACGTCTGGGGCAAGCACCCGTTCTTCTTCGAGCCGGAGGGTGAGCACTCAGCCCAGTCGGGCGCGCTCGGCGCAGCGCTGACCGGCGGCAAGTACGTCTCCAACGCCTCCTCCAGCCAGGGCATCCTCTACGGCCTGGAGTCGCATTACGTCACCGTCGGCAAGCGGGTCGGCGGCTTCGTGCTGCAGGTGGCCGCCCGCGTGGTCTCCAAGCACTCGCTGAACGTGATGGCCGGCCACGACGACGTCTACGCCCTCCTCCAGTCCGGCTACACCATCCTGTTCGGCTCCAACCCGCAGGAGGCCGCCGACCTCGCCGCCATTTCCTACAAGGTGAGCGCGACCTCGCTGATCCCGGTCACCAACGCCATGGACGGCTTCGCCACGTCGCACATGATGAGCGAAGCGCTGATGCCGGAGCCCGATCTGCTCCGCGAGTACCTCGGCGACCCCGCCGGCCGCATCAAGTGCCCGAGCGTGGCGCAGGAGATCCTGTTCGGCGCCAAGGGCCGGGTGTTCCAGCTCAAGCAGTATCTCGCCAAGCGCCAGGGCGACCTCGACCCCGACGGCTTCCTTAAGGTCAAGGAATATCTCGACACCTATGCCGAGGCGGTCGAGGCCGACAATGACGGCGGTCTGGTCGAGGCCACGCTGCGCTGGCTCCCCGAGGAGTTGCACCGCCAATGGCGCCGCCAGTGGGTCAACGCCTACGAGAAGGGCACCCGCCAGCGCGTGCCGGCGCTGGTCGACATCAACAATCCCGGCCTCACCGGCGGGGTGCAGAACCAGCCCGACTTCCAGGCCGGCTCGGCCGACCACCGCACCCACTTCGTCTCTGAAGTGCCGCGCCTGGTGCGCGAGGCGATGGCCGAGTATTCGGCGCTCACCGGCCGCGAGTACAAGCCGGTCCACACCTTCATGTGCGAGGACGCCGACCATGTGGTGGTCGGCCTCGGCTCGGTGACCGACGACGCCGAAGCGGTCGCCACCTATCTGCGCGGCCAGGGCAAGAAGGTCGGCGTGGTTTCGGTGAAGCTCTTGCAGCCGTTCCCCGAGGCGGAGCTGGTCGCAGCCTTGGTGGGCAAGAAGGCCGTCACCGTGCTGGAGCGCTCCGACGTCACGGCGCTCGCGAGCTTCGTGACCCAGGCGCTGTTCAAGGGCGTCGAGAACGCCTCCGGCGAGCGCCACCCCGGCATTCCGGCCATCAAGAGCCTGCCCAAGATCACCACCGCGATCTTCGGCCTCGGCGCCCACGATCTGCAGCCGCGCGATCTGGTCGCCGCGTTCAAGAACATGGAGACCAAGAACGCGCCGTTCGTCTATCTCGGCTCGCAGTTCTATTCGAAGACCCCCTCGCCCAAGCTCGCCGCGTTGCAGGAGCGGCTCAAGGCCGCCTATCCCGACACCGAGCTGATGGCGCTCGAGACCGAGCCCAACCCGAATCTGTTGCCGCCCTCGGCTTTCCGCGTGCGCTTCCATTCGGTCGGCGGCTACGGCACCATCGCCACCGGCAAGCTGCTCACCGACATCCTGGCCGGCGCGCTCGACCTGCACTCCAAGGCCGCGCCGAAATACGGCTCGGAAAAGAGCGGCGCGCCGACCAACTATTACATCACCCTCAGTCCCGAGCATGTGAAGCTCACCAACGCCGACCTTGAGGACGTCGAGATCGTCATCTCGCCGGACCACAAGGTGTTCAGCCACGCCAATCCGCTGCGCGGGCTGATCGAAGGCGGCACCTTCATGATGCAGTCGAACCTCACCCCGCTCGAGGTGTGGAAGGAACTGCCGGCGAAGGCGCGCAAGACCATCCGCGACAAGAACATCAAGATGTTCATCGTCGACGGCTTCGCGGTGGCCAAGCGCCATGCGCCGACGCCGGAGCTCGAGACCCGCATGATGGGCATCGCCTTCATCGGCGCGGTGTGCGGCCACGTCGACCGCATCGTCGCCGACGCCTCGCGCGATGCCATGCTGACCAAGATCCGCCAGCAGATCGCCAAGAAGTTCGGCTCCAAGGGCCAGGCCGTGGTCGACGGCAACATGGCGGTGATCAAGGAAGGCCTGGAGGCGACCCAGCGGCTCGACTACACCCAGCCGGAATTCGCTGCCGTCGAGGCGGAGACCACCGCCAAGGCCGCGCGCACCGTCGCCATCTCGGCCGCGATGTGCCGCACCAACGGCATGGCGGCGAGCGAGGGCATCTTCGATCGCGAGTACTATGACGAGGTGATGGCGGCGCCGTTCCGCGACGGCACCATCGCCGAGGCCCCGGTGCTGCCGGGCATGGGCATGTTCATGCCGGGCGGCTCGGCCGCGTGGAAGGACAAGGGCCTGTTCCGCCGCGACGTGCCGGACTTCAACCCCGACCTTTGCACCGGCTGCATGGAATGCGCACTGGTGTGTCCGGACGCGGCGATCCCCAACACCGTCCACGACATCCGGGATCTGCTCGCGACCGGCATCACGCACCTCGACGTGCCGGAGGCCCAGCGCGAGGCGCTGCGCGCCCAGCTCTATCCCTTGAGCGAGGCGGTGCGCGAAATCTACACCGCCACCAAGGACGCCAAGGCGTTCCACGAGGTGGTGGCACAGGCGGTGGCGACCATCGACACCGACAACGCCACCTTGAAGCGCAATCTCGGCCGCCTTGCCGAGACGCTGACGCTGTTGCCGGTGGCGCGCACCCGGCCGTTCTTCGACGCCATGGAGAAGGACAAGGTCGGCAGCGGCGGCCTGTTCTCGGTGGCGGTCGACCCGTGGAAGTGCTCGGGCTGCCTGGAGTGCATCGACGTCTGCGGCCCCGGCGCGCTGAAGGAGCGTCAGCAGGACGCCGCCCTGCTCGACACGCTGCAGGCGCGCTTCGAGTTCCTCAGCCACACCGCCAATACCCCGGCCCGCTTCACCGAAGGCGCGCTGAAGGACGGCGGCGACATCAAGCGGCTGATGCTCGACCGCGCCAACTACTACTCGACCACCGGCGGTCACGGCGCCTGCCGCGGCTGCGGCGAGGTCACCGCGATCCGTCTGGTGATGGCGTCCAACCACGCCATCCAGACCAAGCGCCGCAAGGATCATCTGCGCGAACTCGAGGCGCTGATCGATCAGCTCAAGGTCAAGCAGGCCTCGGTGCAGGCCGATACCGCCCGTCGCGACCGCATCGCCGCCGCGATCAAGACGCTGGAACGGCGGCAGTTCCTGCTGGAAAGCGGCCCGACCGGCAACGGCCCGGCCTCTGCGGTGGTGGCCAACGCCACCGGCTGCTCGAGCGTCTATGCCTCGACCTTCCCGTTCACCCCCTACAACGATCCGTGGGTGAACAGCCTGTTCCAGGACACCCCGGCTGTTGCCAAGGGCCTGTTCGAGGGCTTGACCGCATCGGCGGTCGACGACGTCAAGGCGCTGCGCGTCGCCCGGCTGGAGCTGGCCGACGCCTATGACTCGAGCGTCTACGACAAGCCGTTCAAGACGCTGAGCTGGAAGGACTTCACGCCGGACGAAATGACGCTGCTGCCGACCGTCGTCTCGATGGGCGGCGACGGCGCCACCTACGACATCGGCTTCGGCGCGCTGTCGCGCCTGCTCGCCACCTCGACCCCGATCAAGGTGGTGGTGCTGAACACCGGCGTCTATTCCAACACCGGCGGCCAGACCTCGACCGCCAGCCTCACCGGCCAGGACTCCGACCTGTCGCGGTTCGGCAGCGCCCATTCGGGCAAGCAGGAAGACCGCAAGGAACTCGGCCTGATCGCCGCGTTCCACCCCAACGTGTTCGTGGTGCAGACCTCGACCGCGGTGCAGGGCCACTTCCTGAAGAGCGTGATGGAGTACCTCAACCACACCTCCTCGCCGGCGGTGCTCGACGTCTACACCCCCTGCCAAGCCGAGCACGGCATTGCCGACGCCGCGGCGGCGCGCCGGGCCCGCCTCGCCGTCGAAAGCCGGATGAGCCCGGTGTTCGTGCACGACCCGCGGCGCACCGACGGCCTGCGCAGCCGGTTCTCGCTCGAGGGCAACCTCGACATCGACAAGGATTGGACCACCACCACCCTCACCTATGTCGAGGATGGCGTGACCAAGCTGATGCAGGTGCCGCTGACCCCGGCCGACTTCGCGCGCGACGAGACCCGCTTCCAGAAGCAGTTCCGCAAGCTCAAGGACGACACCAATGCGGTGGCGATCCATGATTTTGTCGACCTGCCGCACGCTGAGCGGGCCGGCAAGACGCCGTTCGTGTGGGCGACCGACGACAGCCAGAAGCTCATCAAGCTCGAGGTGTCGAACGCCATCGTCCATCTGGTCGAAGAGCGCCGCAAGTATTGGCGGACGCTGCGCTACCTGGCCGGCCGCGAGATTGCCCAGCTCGGCGCCGATCACCGCACCGAGCTGGCAGCGCTGCAGCAGCGCTACGAGCAGGCGATGACGGAGAAGGAGTCCTCGCTCGACACCATCGCCCGCGCGATGAGCGAGCTGGCCGCCGCCTCCAACGCGCCCGCCAACGGCGCGCTGGCCACTGCGCTGTCGCCGTTCGGCGGCGCGGCGGCTCCGACTCAGGCGGCCGCGCCGGCGGCGGCCACCAACGGCTCGGGTGCCGGCGTCCCGTTCATCCACGACGAGGATGTCGAGAAGTGCACCAACTGCAAGACCTGCTACCAGCAGGTCTCGGAGCTGTTCGAGAGGACCGTGATCGTGTCGGACGGCGGCACCAAGGAGGTCGCCCACACTATTCCGGGGGCTTTGGAGAAGGTGGCGGTCACCGCGGACCTCAAGACCCGCGTGGCCCGCGTCGCCGCCAACTGTGATGCGGAGATCATTCGATGAGCACCGTCTCCCCTCAAGAGCCGCCCCGTGACGAGCTGATCCGCTACGCCCGCTCGACCTCAACCCTTGCGGCGACGCGCAGCGAGCTGGCTCAGCTCGAACAGACCCAGGCGGTCGAGCTGTTCAACAAGCAGCTCGAACTGCTCAAGAAGCGGCTCCTCAGCGACCCCAAGTCGCTGAGGACCACGTTCGTCGCCGATGGCGTGACAGCCATCGCCTGGGAGTTCCAGCAGGAGGAACTGGGTGCGGCGTTCACCAAGACGCTGTGGGAGCTTCTCGTTCGCGACGACGAGATGAGCACGGTGCTGTTGCGCTTCATCTGGGCGATGCCGCTCAAATTCAAGCGCAAGTTCATCAAGGCGATCGACGACCATCTGTCCGACCGCTACCCGATGTTCAAGGGCCTCTCCGAGGGCTGGCCGGGCGAGACCTTCATCCCGCCCTACATCCGCCCGCCGGAGGAGCGCTCGACCGACTTCGAGCTGGTAAACACCGGCTATCTCGGCTACCGCGCGCTGGGCTACTCGACCCGAGAGGTCGAGCTGTTCGTGTGGCTGGAGGTGCTGCGCGACAAACAGTGTACGGACAAGCCGTGCGAGCTCGGCGTGCTGATCCACGGCAAGTCCGAGCCGAAGGGCGGCTGCCCGGTCAAGATCCACATCCCCGAGATGCTGGATCTGCTCGGCCAGGGCAAATTCCGCCAGGCCCTGGAGCTGATCGAGGGCTGCAACCCGCTGCCGAACGTCACCGGCCGCGTCTGCCCGCAGGAACTGCAGTGCCAGGGCGTGTGCACCCACACCAAGCGGCCGATCGAGATCGGCCAGCTGGAGTGGTTCCTGCCCGAACACGAGAAGCTGGTCGGCCTGTCGCCTGAGGAGCGCTTTGCCGGCGTGGTGTCGCCGTGGGCGATGGCCGACAAGCCGCCGATCGCGGTGGTGGGCTCGGGGCCCTCGGGCCTCATCAACGCCTACCTGCTGGCGGCCGAGGGCTACCCCGTCACCGTGTTCGAGGCGTTCCACGAGCTTGGCGGCGTGCTGCGTTACGGCATCCCCGAGTTCCGCCTGCCCAACACGCTGATCGACGACGTGGTCCAGAAGATCACCCTGCTCGGCGGCCGCTTCGTCAAGAACTTCGTGGTCGGAAAGACCGCGACGCTCGACGACCTCAAGACCAACGGCTTCTGGAAGATCTTCGTCGGCACCGGCGCGGGCCTGCCGACCTTCATGAACGTGCCGGGCGAGCACCTGCTCGGCGTGATGTCCGCCAACGAGTTCCTCACCCGCGTCAACTTGATGCGGGCGATCGACGACAAGTACGAGACCCCGGTGCCCGACACCAAGGGCAAGGAGGTGTTCGTCATCGGCGGCGGCAACACCGCGATGGACGCCGCACGCACCGCCAAGCGCCTGGGTGCCAACGTCACCATCGTCTATCGCCGCACCAAGGCGGAAATGCCGGCCCGCGTCGAGGAACTGCACCACGCGCTCGAGGAAGGCATCAACCTTGCCGTGCTGCGGGCGCCGAGCGAGTTCATCGGCGATGAGAAGACCCACTTCGTCACCCACGCGGTGCTCGACGTCAACGAGCTCGGACCAGCCGACAAATCGGGCCGGAGAGCGCCGGTCAAGACCGGCAAGACCGAGCGGGTGCCGGTCGACCTCGTGATCATGGCGCTGGGCAACACCGCCAACCCGATCATGAAGGAGGCCGAGCCGAGCCTGAAGACCTCGAAGTGGGGCACCATCGAGATCGACCAGGGCACGCAGCTCACCTCGATTCCGGACGTCTATTCCGGTGGTGACGCCGCCCGCGGCGGCTCCACCGCCATTCGCGCGGCCGGCGACGGCCAGGCGGCGGCGCGCCAGATCGTCGGCGAGATTCCGTTCTCGCCGGCCGAGATCAAGCACCGGGTCGAGAAGGCGGCGCGCTACACCGAGCTTGGCCAGGTCAAGCAGACCATCGTCGACAAGGTCGAGCTTGCCGGCGGCATCGTCGAGTTCAAGGTGCGTGCGCCGATGGTGGCGCGCTCCGCCCTGGCCGGCCAGTTCGTGCGCGTTCTCGCCTGGGACGACGGCGAACTGATCCCGCTGACGCTGGCGGACTGGGACGCCGAGGCCGGCACCATCGACCTCGTCATCCAGGGCATGGGCACCTCGACGCTGCTCATGAACAAGATGGCGATCGGCGACGCCTTCGCCGGCATCGCCGGCCCGCTCGGCAAGGCCAGCGAGCTGCACAAGTACGCCGACGACGAAACGGTGGTGTTCACCGCCGGCGGCGTCGGCCTGCCGCCGGTCTATCCGATCGCCCGTGCCCACCTCGAGCTCGGCAATCATGTCACGCTGATTTCGGGCTTCCGCTCGGCCAATCTGTTGTTCTGGACCGAGGCCGACGAGCGCGTCGGCCTGCTCAAGGCCAAGTACGGCGACCAGCTCGACGTGATCTATACCTCGAACGACGGCACCTTCGGCATCAAGGGCTTCGTGACGGGGCCGCTTGAGGAGATGCTCAAGGCCGGCAAGGTCTCCAAGGGCCGCAAGATCGCCGAGGTCATCACCATCGGCCCGCCGATGATGATGCGGGCGGTGTGCGACCTGACCAAGCCGTACGGCGTGAAGACGGTGGCGAGCCTCAACTCGATCATGGTCGACGCCACCGGCATGTGCGGCGCCTGCATGGTGCCGGTGATGATCGACGGCAAGCTGGTGCGCAAGCACGCCTGCATCGACGGGCCGGAGATCGACGGCCACATCATCGACTGGGACAAGTTCCTGCCGCGCTTTGGCACCTTCAAGGTGCAGGAGCAGCGCTCCAGGGAAGCCCACGGCCTGGCCTGAGCGCCGGCCGGCGGCGACGGGACACCAACAACGAAAGCTCCGGCCCTGCGGCCGGAGCTTTTGTATTGCGGCTTGGTCGGACGGCCGGCGTGTCTAATACCCGAGGCCCTGAAGGCTGACCTTTCCTCGGCCTCTGGTGAGGAGGCGGCAAACACAGCCGTCTCGAACCATGGGGCCGACCTCAGCTTCTTTAAATTCGCCTCATGCTTCGAGGCGCCGGCTGTCGCGGGCTCCCAGGATGAGGCGAACTGGCGTCGGTGGAAGGCCAAGCGCAAAGGCCGCGGGTATTACGGCGGTGGCGGCGCTGCCGCCTCATCCGGCCGCGGCATGGCGCGGGTGTGGTAGAGGCGCATGTTGCAGGGTGGCTGCCGCGGCGGCCGGCCGTCCAGCACGTCCTCGGCCACGCCGACCGCCTCCGCCAGCGAGCGGGCGGTGAACGGCTTCACCAGGCAGCCGAGCGCAAATGCCTCCGCGTCGGTGCCCGGCTCGGCGCCGGTGACGAACAGGCAGGCAATGCCGCGCGCCTTGAGGGTGGCGGCCACCGACACCCCGGCATAGCCGCTGACGAGATGGAGGTCGACCAACGCCAGATCCGGCGGGCGCACCGCATGCACCCGCAATGCATCTTCAACGTCATCGGCGACGCCGATCACGTTATAGCCTGCATCCTGGAGGATTTCGGCGGCGTCCAGCGCCACCATAATGTCGTCCTCGACAACTAATATCCGGAGAGACCTGTTCCCGATCATTTCCCGTCCGGATCACCCGCGCTTGAGTTATCGATACTGGCAAGACAACGGCGTAGGGTTGTTCTCGTTCCCCAGTTTAGCTTGCGTAGGGCTACGTACGACAAAGTGCGCGAAAGTTCCTGCAACGCGTACGGCGCAGGCAAGCGTATGACGCCGTTACGGCTTCGGTGCGGCCACATTCTTGATCTTGGGGTGGTTGGTGACGTCGTATCTGATGTCGAACCCGTTGCGCATGGCGTAGGCGATGCTCTGGACGTGCAACGGTACATAGACGGTGTCCTCGCGTAACTGCTGCCAGATCGCGACCATGGCGGCTTTGCGCCGGTCGCGGTCGACCTCGGTGCCCAGCGCCGCGATCCGATTATCGATGTCGGGATTGGAATAGCCGGCGACGTTCCAGGCACCGTCGGTCGCGGTGCGAGTGCGATAGAGGTTGGTGAAGACGTAGGAACTGTCAAAGGTGATGATGCCCCAGCCGAGCAGGAACAGGTCGCACTCGCCGCGATGCAGCGCCAGGAAATGGACACTGTGCGACTGCGTCACCAGCCGGGTGCGGATGCCGATGCGACGCAGCATGCCAACCACCGACTGGCAAATGCCTTCGTCATTGACGTAGCGGTCGTTGGTGCAGTGCAGGGTGACGGTGAAGCCGCGCTGATATCCCGCCTCGGCGAGAAGACGTTTGGCCTTGGCCGGATCGAACGGCGGCGGCGCGCCGAGTTCGGCCGTCCAGCCCACGGTCAACGGAGTGGCGAGGATGCCGACCGGCAGCGCATGGCCGCGCATGGTGAGTTGGCGGATCGCCTCGCGGTTGATAGCGAGGTTGACCGCCTCGCGGACCCTCTGGTCGCCGAACGGGTTGCGCCCCTTGACGTCGGATGACGCCAGTTCGGGCCGGCCGAGGTTGAAGCCGAGGAAGATCACCCGGTTTTCCGCGCCGATGTCGACCTTGATGCCTTTGGCGGCCTTGAGGCGCTCGATGTCGTGCGCCGGCACGTCCTGCACGAAATCGACCTCGTTCGACAGCAGCGCCGCGATGCGGGTGGTGTGTTCGGGAATCGGCCGATAGACGATCTCGCTCACCGCCAGCGGCACCTCTCGCCGCCCCCAATACGCCTCGTTGCGCGTCAGCACGGTGCGCTCGCCCGGCTCGCGATGCGTCACCAGATAGGGCCCGGTGCCATTGGCGTGTCGGGTGGCGTAGGTCTCGCCGCCATCCTTCGGATTCTGCGGCTCGGCGACGCCGTGGGTCTCGGACCATCCCCGGTCGAGCATGAACAAGGTGGAGAGGTTGTCGATCAGCAGCGCATCCGGGCTCGCGGTCTTGATGCGGACGGTGAGAACGTCAACCGCGATCACGGTTTCGATGCCGAGCAGCACCGACCGCCAGTCGGAACCGGGCGCGCGGGCGCGCGCAAGCGAGAACACCACGTCCTCGGCGGTGAAAGCGCTGCCGTCGTGGAACCGGACATCCGGCCTGAGCTTGAACTCCCAGACCGTAGGATCGTCCGGCAGCACCTGCCAACTCACCGACAGCGCCGGCACAAGTACGCCGTCGCCGTCGCGGATCACCAGCGTCTCGTAGACCGAATGCAGCAGCGCGTTGTTGGCGCCGGTATTGCTGACGTGCGGGTCGAGGGTGGTGGCGTCCTGGGAGCGGGCCCAGCGCAGGGTGAGCGCGTCAGTGTCGGATGAAGCAGCGCAAACCATCGCCAGCGCTGCAATAAAAATAAGCGGTCCAAGCCGCATTCCCCTGCCCCCAATCGAACACTTAAGTAATGGTATTGGATAGCACGTCTCGACCTGAACGCTTTGGACCCAACACTTCGGGGGAATCAAAGGATAAGCCGTGTTTCAGGTCGTGTCACCTGCAGCACGCCCGGAACATGTTGACCGCGCCGCCGCACCAGCGTTCATTGAAGCGGTCCGCCCACAGTGCCACCCGATCGGTGGCCCACCCGTGCCCTCGGTCCATGAGGTTTCCATGCCGGTCGTCAATCGCGTCGCGGCTCTGACGGAGGAGATTTCGGCGTGGCGCCGCGACCTTCACCAGCACCCCGAGCTACAGTACGACCTGCCGCGTACCGCCGCCTGCGTGCGCGACCGGCTGACCAGCTTCGGGGTCGATGACGTGGTGCCCGGCATCGGTCGCACCGGCGTGGTCGGCGTCATCCACGGCCGCCGCCGCGATTCCGGCCGGGTGGTGGCGCTGCGCGCCGACATGGATGCGTTGCCGATCGAGGAACTCACCGGCCTGCCCTACGCCTCGATCACGCCCGGCAAGATGCACGCGTGCGGCCACGACGGCCACACCGCCATGCTGCTCGGCGCTGCGAAGTATCTTGCCGAAACCCGCAATTTCAACGGCACTGCGGTGGTGATCTTCCAGCCGGCCGAGGAAGGCGGCGCCGGCGCCAAGGCGATGATCGACGACGGCCTGCTGGAGCGATTCGGCATCCAGGAAGTCTATGGCATGCACAACATGCCGGGCCTGCCGCTCGGCAGCTTCGCGACGCGACCGGGGCCGCTGATGGCCTCCGCCGACCGGGTGTTCATCGACATCGAGGGCAAGGGCGGCCACGCCGCCCATCCGCAGGCCACCGTCGACACCGTGCTGGTCGGCGCCGCCATCGTCCAGACACTGCAGTCGGTGGTGTCGCGCAACCTCGACCCGCTGGAATCGGGCGTGGTGTCGATCACCATGTTCCAGGCCGGCTACACCGACAACGTGATCCCGCAGACCGCTCATCTGCGCGGCACCTCCCGCGCCCTCACCCACGAGGTGCGCGACCTGCTGGAGACGCGCATTCGCCACATCGTCGAGGCAACCGCGACGATCTACGGCGCCACCGCCCGCACCGACTACCGGCGGGACTATCCGGTGCTGCGCAATCATCCCCGCGAGACCGAATACGCGGTGGCGGTCGCGCGCGAGGTCGCCGGTCCCGATCAGGTCGCAGCCAATTTCACCCCGGTGATGTGGGGCGAGGATTTCGCCTTCATGCTGGAGCGGCGGCCGGGGGCGCTGATCTTTGCCGGCAATGGCGAGCACTCCGCCGGCCTCCACCACCCCGCCTACGATTTCAACGACCAGCTCATCCCGGCCGGGGCGTCCTACTGGGTACGTCTGGTCGAAACCCGAATGCCGGCATGATCTCAACGGTGGCGGATGGTGAAGACATGCACCGCACCGTCCCGCTGATGGCCTTCGAGTGCGTGCCCGGTTTCGTGGCAGAGGTGGGGGATGTCGATCACGGACATCGGGTCGGTACAGCGCACCTCCAGCACGCCGCCAGGGGCGATCTTCTCGAGCGCCTTGCGGGTCTTGAGCACGGGCAGCGGGCACTTCAGGCCCTCGAGGTCAAGCACGGTGGCGACGGTCATGGCGGTGTTTTAGCGGGCTTCGTCCTGCCGGCAAATGGCCCCGCCCCCCCTCGCCCGGCGCCCTAACCCTGGATAGGCTTGCTCGCGTGGACATCCGGGCCGAAGGCATCAGCAAATTTTACGGGGATGCCGCCGCGCTGGCGGACGTTAGCGTGAGCGTGCGCGCCGGCGAACTGGTGGCACTGCTGGGGCCGTCCGGTTCCGGCAAGACCACGCTGCTGCGCATCGTCGCCGGGCTCGAGCACGCCGACGCCGGCCATATCTTTCTCGGCGGCGAGGATGCCACCGCCGTGCCGGTGCAGGCTCGCGGCGTCGGCTTCGTATTCCAGCACTACGCGCTGTTTCAGCATCTCACCGTGATCGACAACATCGCCTATGGCCTCAAGGTGCGGCCGCGCCGGCTGCGGCCTTCCCGCGCGGCCATCCGCGCCCGGGTGACGGAACTGCTCGAACTGGTGCAGTTGCCGGGCATCGAGAAGCGCTATCCCTCGCAGCTCTCCGGCGGCCAGCGCCAGCGGGTGGCGCTGGCACGGGCGCTGGCGATCGAGCCCAAGGTACTGCTGCTCGACGAACCGTTCGGCGCGCTCGACGCCAAGGTGCGGCGGGACCTCCGCCACTGGCTGCGCGACCTCCAAGAAAAGACCGGGCACACCGCGCTATTCGTCACCCACGACCAGGACGAGGCGCTGGAGATCGCCGACCGCGTCGCCATCCTCAACCACGGCCGGCTGGAGCAGATCGGCACGCCGGACGAGGTGTACGAGCAGCCGGTGACCGGGTTCGTCGCCGGCTTCATCGGCGAGGCGGTGCGGCTGCCGGTGGCGGCATCCGGCGGGGTGCTGCGAATCGGCCCGCACCGGCTGGCGCTCGCGCCCGGCCAAGTGGTGCCCGGCCAAGTGGCGGACGGCGCGGCCGCGCTCTATCTGCGGCCGCGCGACCTAATGCTGGCCGAGGGCGGGAGCAACACGCTCCCAGCCGAGGTTGCCGCGGTGCGGCGGGCGGGGCCGAGCCGGCGGGCAATGCTTCGGTTCGGCGGCGGCCTGCCACTGGTGGAGATGGAGCTGCCGCCCGACGCCGCGCTCGCCAAGGGCGATACCGTCCGGGTGGCGTTCGCCCGGTTGCGCCTGTTTGGCGCCTGAGCGGCCTATCAACAATCCGGCCGGACCGGCCGGATTCGTCTCAGTTGTACGCCGCTTCCGGGCGGCGGCCGACCCGCCGCTCGCGGGTCAAGGCCATCGCAGCCTGCTGGGCGGCACGGGGGTTGGCGAAGGAGCGCTGCTCGAGAGCGCCATAGGCCTGGAGCGACGCAAAGAACCGGAACGCCCGGTTCTCGTCCGGAACGACGATTCCGACCGTCTCGTCGTCGATTTCGATCACGAAGGCACCAGTGGAGGCGGTCATGAAGGGCTCCTGCCGCTTGGACGGCGTAGATCGGCAAACCAAAGTTATCGACACAGCGCAGCTTCCAGGGGTTCGGCGCGACACGGTCTCCAAGTCGCAGCCGGCTGACGGAAGAGCAGGAAAACCCCAGGTCTCAGGCGTTACACCACGATAGATGCAAAAGAAACAGTTTCCATTCTGCCCATCCGGTGGCCGGCTGGCGGCGTGCGAGTTGCGAGCCGGCCCGCGCGGTGCGGCGCAAGCTCGTGACCCCACGCCGGCCGTGCCGGTTGTTGTCGGCTGTGCTGCGCGGTCCCTGTAGACGGCGAATCTGACGGCCGGATCGCAGCGCGATGACGGTTCGACTTTTCCTGTGCCTGGCCCGGCCCAGTGGCGGCGACGGGCTGCCATGGCGATTTGGCGGCTGGACACCCAAGCCGGGCATGACCACAGTGCCGGCCGTTTTGCCCAGTCGGTGGAGGTGTCGTCGCGTCGTCAAGTGCGGCGGCTAAATACTCGTATGTCCTTTTTCAGCTTCGCTTTCCCCTCGTCCACCCTCGAAACCGACTCCGGCCGAACCCTGTCGATCGCAGCCGCCATCGCGGCGGTGGCCGTGGTCGGCTTCGGCCTCAGCCTGTCGATTCCGCTGCTCACCTTCGAGCTGGAGCGCCGCGGCATCTCCTCGACCTGGATCGGCATCAACACCGCCACCGCCGGCATTGCCAACATCCTGGTGGCGCCGATGGTGCCGCGCCTGCTGCGCCAGCTCGGCGTCGTCACGCTGCTGCTGGCCGCCGGCGTGGTGGGCGCGGCCTCGCTGCTGGCGTTCAAGCTGGCCGACCCGTTCTGGCTGTGGTTCCCGCTGCGCTTCCTCGCCGGCGGCGCGCTGTGCGTGGTGTTCGTGGTGTCGGAGTTCTGGATCAACGCGGTGGCGCCCGAGCGCCGGCGTGGGCTGGTGATGGGCATCTACGCCACCACGCTGGCGTTCGGCTTCGCCGGCGGGCCGGGCCTGCTCGCGCTGATCGGCACCACCGGCTGGCTGCCGTTCCTGCTCGGCGCCGGCATCATCCTGTTGGCGCTGCTGCCGGTGGTGGCGGCCGCCCGCCTGGTGCCGGTGCTGGAGGCGACCTCCGAGCACGGCATCGGCCGCTTCGTCCTGATCGCGCCAACCGCCACCCTGGCGGCGCTGGTGTTCGGCGCGGTCGAGACCGGCTCGATGAGCTTTCTGCCTTTGCTCGGGCTCCGGCTCGGCATGGACGAGACCATGGCGGCGCTGCTGCTCTCCACCGCCATGCTGGGCAATGTCGCATTCCAGATCCCGCTCGGCTTGCTATCGGATCGCACCGACCGCCGGCTGGTGCTGGCCGGCTGCGGCGCGGTCGGCACGCTCGGCGCCCTGGCGATGATGGCGGTGCCGCCGGGTCCCGCATTCCTGGCGCTGGTGTTCGTGTGGGGCGGCATCGTCGCCGCGCTCTATACCGTGGGGCTGGCCCACCTCGGCTCGCGCTATCGCGGCGCCGACCTCGCCGCCGCCAACGCCGCCTTCATCATGCTCTATTCGGTCGGCTTCACCCTCGGCCCGCCCGGGCTGGGCGCGGCGATGGACACCTGGAACCCGTGGGGCTTCCCGGTGACGGTCGCGGTCTGCCTCGGGCTCTACACCGCGGTGGTGGCCGGCCGCCTGCTGCTCCGCCCCGAGCGAGCCTAGAGCATTTTCCGCACAAGTGGGTTCCGGTTGTGCGAAAGAAAATGCGAAATTACAAAGACCTAGAGCATCTGACCTGATGCAGTCAGGTCGGATGATGCTCTAGCAAATCGGCAGATCCGGTCGAATCGAGCGGATGGTCCCGGAGCTCGTTCGATCGGGTTTTCGCTTTTGCGGAAAACGCGCAGTGACAACGGACCGGGCGATCAGGCGCCCTCGATCTCCTCGCGCAAGATCTCCAGCTCCAACCAGGTCTCCTCCGCCTTCGCCAGTTCGGCGTGGGCGGCGGAGAGCTTGTGCGAGATGTCGTCGAAGGTTTTGCGGTCGCGGGTGAACAGGGCCGGGTCGTTGAGCTTGGCCTGCAGCACGGCGATGGTGTCGTGGAGCTTTGCGATCTTGCCCGGAAGCGTCTCCAGCGCATGCTTTTCGTTGAAGTTGAGGCGGCGCTTGGCCGGCGCGGACGGCCGCGCCGGCTTGTCCTTGGGGGCGTCCTTCGCGGCATCCTTGGCGACCGCCTTGGCCGAGCGTGACAGGTCGCCGCCACGCTGGACCAGCATGTCGGAATAGCCGCCGGCGTATTCGACCCAGCGCCCCTCCCCGTCCGGGGCGATCACGCCATTGACCACGCGGTCGAGGAAATCGCGGTCGTGGCTGACCAGGAGCACGGTGCCGGTATAGTCGGCCAGCATCTCCTCCAGCACGTCGAGGGTTTCGAGGTCGAGGTCGTTGGTCGGCTCGTCGAGCACGAGGAGGTTCGAGGGTTTGGCCAGCACCTGGGCCAGCATCAGCCGGCCGCGCTCGCCACCCGACAGCACCCCGACCGGGGTGCGGGCCTGCTCCGGCGCGAACAGGAAGTCCTTCATGTAGCCGATGACGTGGCGCGGCTTGCCGCCGACCATCACGGCGTCGCCGCGGCCGCCGGTGAGGGTATCGGCGACGGTCGAGCTGGCATCCAGGCTGTCGCGGTGCTGGTCGAGCCGCGCCATCGCCAGCCCGGCGCCGAGCTTGACGGTGCCGGCATCGGGCGCGGCGAGCCCGGTCAGCATCTCGATCAGCGTGGTCTTGCCGGCGCCGTTCGGCCCGACGATGCCGATGCGGTCGCCGCGGCGGATGCGGGTGGAGAAGTCGGCGACGATCGGCCGGCCATCATAGCTTTTCGAGATGCGCTCGGCCTCGATCACCAGCGCGCCGGAGGCGTCCGCCTGCACGGCGGCGAGCTGGGCCTTGCCGGCGCTCGCCCGATAGTCGCGGCGCGACTGGCGCAGCGCGTGGAGATTGGCCAGGCGCCGCTCGTTGCGCTTGCGCCGCGCGGTGACGCCGTAGCGCAGCCAATGCTCCTCGGCGACGATCTTGCGGTCGAGCTTGTGCTGATCGCGCTCCTCCTCGGCCAGCGCTTCGTCGCGCCACGCCTCGAACGCGGCGAAGCCGCGCTCAATGCGGCGGGTGCGGCCGCGGTCAAGCCAAGCCGTGGCGTTCGACAGATTGGTGAGGAAGCGGCGATCGTGGCTGATCAGCACCAAGGCGGCGCGGCTGCCGAGCAGCGTCGCCTCCAGCCATTCGATGGCGGCAAGGTCGAGGTGGTTGGTCGGCTCGTCGAGCAGCAGCAGGTCGGGATCCGGCGCCAGGGTGCGAGCGATGGCGGCTCTGCGCGCCTCCCCGCCGGACAGCGCGGCGGGGTTTTCCTCGCCGTGGAGGCCGAGCTGGTCCAGCAGCAGGCGGGCACGGTGCGGATCGTCGCCCGGCCCAAGCCCGGCCTCGACATAAGCGAGCACGGTCGGCGCGCCGGCGAAATCGGGCTCCTGCGGCAGATAGCGCACGGTCGCGCCGGGCTGGATGAAACGGCTGCCGCTGTCGGGCTCGATCAGGCCGGCGGCGATGCGCAGCAATGTCGACTTGCCGGAGCCGTTGCGGCCGACCAGGCACACCCGCTCGCCGGGCGCGAGCGACAACTCGGCGTCCTCAAGCAGCGGCGTGCGGCCGAAGGTGAGGCCGATATTGCGAAGCTGGAGCAGCGGCGGGGCCATGGGTCAGTCCCTAATGCGGTAACGGCGACCGGCGGTGGCGGCGCCGGCATCAACGAAAGTCAGCATGGCGAGGGAGGCATCTCGCAAGCATGGTGGCAAGCGTGGTTGGTCGCGCGGTGATAGCGGCCCGGCGAGGATTTCGCAAAGGCACGTTCTCGTTTGGCCCCTCGTCGAGCGGCGTCGAGCGGCTTCATTGCACCGAAGATCCTGCGTCGAACAATGAACTTTAAAGAATAGGTTTCCTCACCTCACGACGTGATTTCGCGGAAACTGACTTACCGAGCGCACACGCCAAGCGTGTGCCCGGCTACCACTTCTCCGCCGCAGAAAAAGCTATTTTTTGTCATGGAAATCCCATTTTTATGCCAAATTTACGCCATTATACGAATCCAGGGTTACGGTTACGCGTAAGACTATGGGCTTATGGTTGAATTTCCGCGGGCCCCAAGCCCTGACGCAAGCGTCGCCGTTCGCCGCATTACGCCCAAATAAATGCCACTTTAGGTCAAACTCATTCAACTCAAGCGGGATAGTGCAGATGAATGGTCTTCAGCGTCCCGTTCGATGCCGCAAGAACAACTCTGCGGGCTTGGGTATTCCGATGATCGAAGACTTGCATCGAGTAGGCGGACGATATCGTTGGTTTGGCATTCTGGCGGCGGCGCTGGCCGCTGCCGTCCTCGCCATTGCGCCTGCGTCGGGGCAGAGCCGCAGTCACCGTTCCGAGGCCTCGCTCGCCAGCCTGAGCGAGCAGATAAACGCCAACACCATCGCCATCATCTCCGGCAACCTCAACGCCACCTACCTGTCGATCGCCTCTGACCTCTCCGCCGTGCTCGATGACGGCGACGCCTTCCGCGTACTGCCAATGGTCGGAAAGGGCGGCGGCCAGAACATCCGCGACGTGCGCTTCCTCAAGGGGGTCGATCTCGGCATCACCCAGTCGAACCTGCTCGGCTATTATCAGCGCACCAACGAGATCGGCCGCGTCGACGACAAGGTCAGCTACCTCGCCAAGCTCTTCAACGAGGAAATGCACGTGGTGGTGCGGGCCGATTCCGGCATCACTTCGCTGGTCGAGCTTGACGGCAAGCGGGTCAATTTCAGCGACGTCGGCAGTGGCACCCAGTTCACCACGCGCGATTTTTTCCAGCGTCTCGGCATCGAGCCGGTCGAGGTCAATACAGGTCAGGCCGACGCCTTCGAGAAGCTGAAGACTGGCGAGATCGCCGCCAGCATCCTGATCGCCGGCAAGCCGACTGGATCGATGTCCAAAATCCGCGCCGAGGACGGCTTCCGCTTCTTGCCGGTGACCTTCAGCAAGCCGCTGCAGACCGACTACCTGCCCGCCACCCTCACCAGCCAGGACTATCCCAATATGATCCCGCCAGGCGCCGAGATCGAGACGGTGGCGGTGGGCGCGGTGCTGTTCGCGTACAACTGGCCGAAGAACACCGACCGCTATCGCCGCATCGAGAGCTTCATCGAGCACTTCTTCCCGCGGATCGCCGAGTTCCAGAAGCCGCCGCGCCACCCCAAATGGCGCGAGACCAACCTCGCCGCGGTGGTACCGGGTTGGACGCGTTTTCCGGCGGCTGAGGACTGGCTGCAGCGCAATACGCCTCCGCAACTCACGCGCGATACCTCGCGCGAGCAGTTCGAGCGCTTCCTTGCCAGCCGCAAGGCCGCCTCGGGAGACGCGCCGACCGACCGCGAACGCCTGTTTGAAGAGTTCCTGCGCTGGAACGGGACGCGCGAACGCCGCTGACCGGAAGGGAAAGACCGTTGTTCATCGCCGCTAATGCTCAGACGGGGAGACATTCGGATCACGCCATGACCGTGAAGCACAGGATGTTGTGGAAGAGTAACCGTGAGTGCCATGAGCAACGACGATGACTTCGACGAGCGGCTGAAATACGCCCCGCCCTGGGCGCGGCAGGCGGCCGCCCGCCCCCCCGCCGAGCCGTACGATGATCATCCGGTCGATCTCGACCAGCATCGCCGCCGCGCGAATGCCTTTGACGGCGACGTCGCGCTGCGCGAGATGCGGGAGCGCTTGGCGCTCGATCCCGCCGCCATCCCGGGGCCACCTCTGAGGGTCCCAACGGCGCGGCCCTGGCGCACGGCCGTGCGTGTCTCCGTGGTCTCGACAATCGTCGCGGCCTCCGGCTTCGGTGCCTATCTGCTGGCGTCCACGTTCCTGAAGCCATCGTCCGCGGTCGCCCCGCCATCAATCGGCAAAGCGCCCGCGGCCGACGCCCGTCCTGCGGTGAAATCCGACCGCGGGGTGATCACGGCACTGGCGGTCGACGCCAGTTCGCCCCGCGTCGCTGCCCCGGCCGAGCCGACTCCGCCGCCGGGCGCGGGACAACCGGCCCCACCGGCGATGCCAGTGACCGCCCCTGCGGCACCGCCCCCAGTGACGGTGGCGGTCGCGCCCAATCCGACGGCGCCTTCGACGCTATCGGCCACTCCGGTGCCGGACCACGCCGCGCCTGAGCCAATTGTTGCCGCGCCGCCGGGCCCGCCGCTCGACCGCGAGGAGATTGCCACGCTGCTCGCACGCGGCCGCGGCTTCATTGCCAATGGAGACATCGCCGCGGCGCGGCTGTTGCTGCGGCGGGCGGCCGACGCCGGCGACGCCTCGGCTGCGCTGATGCTGGGCTCCACCTTCGACCCCACCACGCTGCGTCCGCTCAAGGTGATCGGCACCGCGCCGGACGTCGAGCAGGCGCGCAAATGGTACAGGCGCGCCGCGGAGCTCGGCTCCGCCGAAGCTGGCCGTCGGCTCGACGAACTGTCGCGAGGACGTTGAACGCCGGCACTGAACGTCAGCGTTGACCGCCGTCAAGCCGCCGGTCTGGCGCCGGATCAGCGTCCTTGAGCAGCGGCGGGCGGCCGAAGGTAAGGCCGATATTGCGGAGTTCGCGCAGCGGCGGCGTGATGGACTGCGTGGCGCGGCCGCGGACGACAACCGCTACAACCCGGACCCAGCCAGATTATCGCCACTAAAGGAAGCAAAATACACTCTTTGGTTGATGTTTGTCGACTTCTTGAGCTCAGGGTAACCTATTGTAAGGCGTATCTTCCCCTATTTGTTGAACTTAATTGCTTCGTTACCGTGGTTCCCTAGAGTTCCTGCGTCGTATGGCGATAACGCCCGGATTCCGTTGGTGTTCGGTCGATTTCGCGTCGGTGCGAGCAGGATAAGCCACCCCATGACTCATCCGCGACCGAGCGCTGTTGTTGGAACCCTTGCAGTTATCGCGGCACTTACCGTCGCGATAACACTACCTCTCGGGCTGGGTTGGCTGTCTTACAGACACGCCAGCGAAATATTGGCCAGCCGGGTCGCTGTTGCTGCCGATCATCTTGGCGTCTATGCTGGCGACTACACCGCGTGGCGCCAGCATCCGGCCTCGATCGCCGCCGTGCTGATGCCGCAGGGCGGCGCCCCCAACGTCGCCTTCCGTGTGTACGACGCCGCCGGGGTGCCCGTCGCCGACGTCGGTGCGACCGGCAACCGCTTCACCATGATGCAGACGGTACCGGTGCGCGCGATGGGCGAGACCGTCGCGTTCATCGAGGCGCGGGCTCCGCTGGGGCCGCTGGTACGTCAGATCGCACTGGTGACGGCGCTGGGCGTGGTGCTCGGGTTCCTGATCCATTTCGCGGTGCGGCGGTTTCCGCAGCGCATGCTGGACCGCGCGCTCGACGAATTGGAGCGTGCCAATTTCGACGTCCGCGCCAAGAACGCCGAACTTGAGACGGCCAACCAACAGCTCCGTCGCAAGCAGGAGGAGTTCAGGGAGGTCGAGGTCGAGTTGCGCACCCAGAACTATCGGTTCGACCTTGCTCTCACCAACATGTCGCACGGCCTGTGCATGTTTGACGACCAGCACCGGCTGATCGTCTGCAACCGAACCTATCAGCTGATGTACCGACTGCCGGATGCGCTGGTCCGGCCGGGGACCTCGCTGCGGGCGATGCTGGAGCACCGTATCGCCCACAATACCGCCGGCGTCGGCGATCCCCAGCACAGCTTGACGGAAATGCTCGAGAGCGTTCGCGGCCACGGCCCGCGCGACTATGCGCGCGAACTGATGGATGGCCGCATCATCGCCATCTCGCAACGCACGATGGCCGACGGCGGCTTAGTCTGCATTCACGAGGACATCACCGAAAAGCGGCGCGCGGACGCCCAGATCGCGCACCTCGCCCGTCACGATCTCCTGACCGACCTGCCCAACCGCGTGCTCCTGCGCGAGGAGACCGAGGTTGCGCTGAGCCGGACGCGCCGCCACACCGACGGCTGTGCGCTGCTGATGCTCGACCTCGATCGCTTCAAGGCGGTCAACGAGGCGCTCGGCCATCCCGCCGGCGATGAGCTGTTGCGTGAAGCCGCAAGGCGGCTGCGCGCCTGCGTGCGCGCCGAAGACCTCATCGCCCGCCTGGGCAGCGACGAATTCGCCGTGCTGGTGCGCGAGGGCAAGCACCCCGAGGATGCCATCGCGCTGGCGAAGCGCATCATCGAGGCCATCGCCGAGCCGTTCGCGCTGGAGGGCCGCCTGATCATGCCCTCGGTCAGCGCCGGCATTGCGGTATCGCCCACCGACGGCGTCCATCCCGACCACTTGCTCAAGAATGCCGATCTCGCGTTGCGCCGCGCCAAGGCCGACGGCGGCGGCTGCTTCCGCCTGTTCGAGCGGGAGATGGACGCCAAGGTGCAGACGCGCCGCGCGCTCGAACTCGACCTGCGGATTGCCTTCCGCAACAACGAGTTCGAGCTGTTCTTCCAGCCGCTGGTCCAACTCGCAGGCGGCCGCCTGAGCGGCTTCGAGGCGCTGATCCGTTGGCGCCATCCCGGCCGTGGCCTGGTGCCGCCCGGCGACTTCATCACCATCGCCGAGGAGATCGGCCTGATCCTGCCGCTCGGCGAATGGGTGCTGCATGAAGCCTGCCGCGAGGCGGCGTCTTGGCCTGACGACATCAAGGTCGCGGTCAACCTGTCGTCGGAACAGTTCAAATCGGGGGCAGCGCTGGCCGGCGCGGTGACGGAGGCGCTTTCTGCGTCGGGACTGCCGGCCCGCCGGCTGGAGCTGGAGATCACCGAGTCGGTGCTGCTGGCCGAGAGCGCCGAGACGCTGGCGACACTGCACCAGCTGCGCGCGCTCGGCCTGTCGGTATCGCTCGACGACTTCGGCACCGGCTACTCGTCGCTGAGCTATCTGCGCAAATTCCCGTTCGACAAGATCAAGATCGACCAATCGTTCGTGCGCGAACTCTCGACCCGCAGCGACTGTACCGCGATCGTGCGGGCTGTTGCCGACCTTGCGCGCACGCTCGGCATGGCCACCGTCGCCGAGGGCGTCGAGACCCTCGACCAGATGCACGCTCTCCGCGAGCTGGGGTGCGTCGAGGGGCAGGGCTATCTGTTCAGCCGGCCGGTGCCGGCCGCCGACGTGCTCGGCCTTATTCACGATCACCAGACCGTGGCGCGCGCGGCGTGACCGGGCTGCCGACGCGGCGGCTAGAACATCACCCTGTCCGTCCTACCGACCGAGGACGCCGCCGGCCTGCGCGCCTTGCACAAGCTGCGCTCGCGCGGGTGTCGATCTCGCGGGGGGCGATTTCGGCGGCCGGAATACGAAACTCCGGCGCATCGATCAGAACTCGTTTCGCCAGACTGGAGCAGCGCAGCGGCGGAACGCAAAACTCCGGCCGATGCGGCCGGAGTTTCCTGTCAATTGGGGGTGGCTGGGCTGAAGCCCGGCAGAGGTGACGGCGGGTCTCCGCGTCGCGTCGACGCGCTGGAACCCGTTGGCCGGAAGCGCCTCAGCTCAGCCGCTCGATGCGAACTTGCGTCACGCCGCGATCCACGAAACCCAGTTCGCGTGCGGCGCCATAGGACAGGTCGATAATGCGGCCACGAATGAAAGGCCCGCGGTTGTTGATGCGGACGACGACAGCGCGGCCATTGCGAAGGTTGGTGACGCGAACCTGCGCACCAAACGGCAACGAGCGGTGGGCGGCGGTCATCGAATTGCGATCGAACCGTTCGCCGTTGGCGGTGCGACCGCCATGATGGCCGTCGTTGTGCCCATAGAATGAAGCCGCACCAACACCGGCCGGCTTTGCATTGGTTTGCGGTTCTGCGTGCAAGGCGACCGAACTCGCGGCAAGCACGACGCAGCCAATTGCTGCAGCATAAAGCCGATTGCGGCTCAAGAGATTATTCTTCAAGATGTACCCCCTTGTTGAAGATTAAAGTCCTTCACTCACCTCCGATGATTCATCCGATTTCCAAAAGCCTCCGGATGATCTGTGATCGCTTTTGCCGGCGGTATTTGGCAAAAAAATGGCCGCAAGTCATGGATGAACTGGGCCAAAAATCGCAGAATTGGTAAACAACGACGCCGGCGATGCCCGGGGCAAGGCATGAACCGCTGTTGAAACCGTATTTTATCCAATGTGTTCTTCCCTCTGGTTGCCGAGCGCGCGGGGGCGCGAAAACGGTTCGAGCCAGAAGGGCTGCAGGCTCCGTTGCGACCTGCCGTTGGGCCGACTAATGTCATGTCTCTCGCGCCGGGCCCGTAGCTCAATGGTCAGAGCCGGCGGCTCATAACCGCTTGGTTGCAGGTTCGAATCCTGCCGGGCCTACCAGCGCGCGCATGCCGTTTCACCGACCCGGTCGGGTGGTCGCCGTCGCTTCGTCCTTGAAGGCGGCGCGAAATCGCGGCAAAGCTCGGCTGCAAAATCGGAGTGCGCCATGGTCCCCGTTCGCCTTTTCGTCGCCATCGCCGCGTCGCTGGTGCTGACCGGCCCGCTTGCCGCCCAGCCCGCTCCCCGCCTGATCACCGTCATCGGCGAAGCCGCACTGGCGGCCGCGCCCGACCGCGCCTTCGTCACCGCCGGCGTCACCTCTCAGGGCAAGTCGGCCCGCGACGCGCTGACCGCGAACGGCCGCACCATGGCCGAAGTGCTGCGCGCACTGGACGCCTTCGGGGTGCCGGCCAGCGACGTCAGCACCACCGAGGTGTCGGTGCAGCCGCTCGTTTCCAGCCCGAAGGACGGCGACCGCGCCCGCCGCGTCGTCGGCTACACCGTGAGCAACGAGGTGAACGTCCAGCTGACCGATCCCGCCAAGCTCGGCGAGGCGCTCGACAAGCTGGTCGCCGCCGGCGCCAACCAGATTTCCGACGTCCGGTTCGGCTTTGCCGACGAGGCCAAGCGCCGCGACGCGGTGCGCGCCGCGGCGGTGAACGAGGCGAGGCGCAAGGCCGAGCTCTACGCCACCGCCGCCGGCGCCCGTCTCGGACGGGTGATGGCGCTGTCCGAAGTCAACGCCGCGTCGCCGCGACGGGCGCTGATGCTGCACGCCACCGGCGATGCGGTGCCGGTCGCGCCGGGCACCATGAGCCTGGACGTCCAGGTGTCGGTCACCTGGGAACTCGACAACTGATGCGATTTGCCGCGTGATCGCACGTGATCACGGAAATAGCGTCGTCGAGAATCTTTGATCGGAAGGGGATTTTTCGGCGAACGGACGACGAAACTCCGGCCTGAGTGGCCGGATTTCGTTGATCCGTTCGCGCCCTGCGCGACTTCGGGCGAGCGGTCCTCGGGCGATCAGTGAAGCCGGGGGCGGCGGAGGAAGGCATCGCGTGCGGCGGAGTGCACCCGCGCTTCGATGACGCGGCCCTCGCGCCACAGCCGCAGCGGCACTTCGACGCCGGCCGGGCCGAGCGCCCATATTTCGCGGAACAACTCGGCGAGATCGGTGGTCGCGACCTCGCCGACGGCGAGCACGACGTCACCGATCTGCAGCCCGGCCTGCACTGCCGGACCGCGCTCGACAAGGCCGATCACAGTCAGGCTGTCGTCGAGGTCGCTGGCAAGCATGCCGAGCCAGGGCCGCGGCGGCCGTTGCGGCCTGCCGAACGCCAGCAGATCGCCGAGGATCGGCGGCAGCAATTCGATCGGCACCATCATGTTGATCGGCTCGCTGCCACCGCCGCGCAGGGCGCGCTCCAGGTGCAACGAGCCGATGCCGATCAGTTCGCCGCTCGGCGCGATCAACGCCGTTCCACCCCAAAACGGGTGCGCCGGCGCGGTGAACAGAGCCTCATCGAGCAGGTATTCCCAATAGCCGGCGAACTCCTGCTTGGCGATCACCCGCGCCGCCAGCGAGCGCGACCGGCCGCCGGAGGCTGCGACCAGCGCCGCGCCGCCGACCGCCACCGATTTCGAGTGGCCCATCGGCAGCACCGGCAGGTCGAGCCGCCCCAGCGCCTGCACCAGCCCAAAGCCGGTTTCGTGGTCGTAGCCAATCGGATCGCCCTGGATCAGCCGCCCGTCGCGACAGGCGATCCACACCGTGTCGGCCTCGGTGATGAGATAGCCGACCGTCAGCACCACCCCCTCGCGGATCACCACGCCGTGGCCGGCGCGCTCGGTACCAAGCACCGGCGCGGTGAAGGCATCGGCCGGGACGGTCGTGGACAGGCCGACCACCGCATCGAAAACGTGGTCGAGGTCGAACCGCCAATCTCCCGGTCGCGGCTGCAGGTCGGCCGCAACCGCCCAGTTTTCGATCTGAGTCATGAGGCACCTCCGCATCCGGTTAGATGGTCCGCCCAGCTCCACCGGCAAGCGCCGGTCGCTTAAAACTGAAGACAGCCAAAAATTGAAAGACCAGCCAAGCCAAAGCGGCGCAGTCGCCCCACTCGCCGGCTTCCGCCGGAGCCAGCTCGCCATTCCTTTGCGTCCGGCACCATTATCATTTGCTGATTATTACCTGTCATTTATCGAAAGAACCGTTCAGCGGACCCTACGTTCCCTGAACTCAACGGGACCAAAACAGGCCGGACCTCGATGAGGTACGGCAACGGCAAGAACGCCATCGGCGCCCGCCCAGACCGGAGACACTGGCGGCCAGCGTGGGGACGCAACGAACTGCCTCGGCCAGGCATCGCCGCTGGAACGATGGCGGCCCACGTGTCTCGGGCGGGCGGCTACCCACCGGCGCCAGTGTTGGTTTAGCCGAACACAGCGACAATCTTGAATGAAAGACGTTATCCGTCTGCAAAGACCTGGCTTCGCGGTGCAACAAAGCTTAGCAATAGACAAAGCTTGATCGTAACCTGTATTTCTTTTCTGAACGCTTGTTCAGATTATTATGCAGCTCACGTCTGAAACAATGTCTTAATCAATGAGTTTTCGGTCCATCCCACGGGATCGGAGGATCGATCATGAAGCTCAATATGTTTACTCGAACCGTGACTGCTACGGCGCTCTCGGCGGTCATGTTGGCAGGCGTCGCGGCGACCTCGGCAGAGGCGCAACCGCGCCACGGCTACCGCGGCGGGGCCTTCCACGCCAGCCACGGCGGCTGGCGCGGCGACCGCGGCTGGTACGGCAACCGTTGGGTCAGCAACCGCGGCTGGTACGGCAATCGCGGCTGGTACGGCAATCGCTGGGCCAGCAACCGCGGCTGGGGCTGGAACCGCGGCTGGGGCAACAACTGGGGATGGGGCGCCGCCGGCCTGATGAGCGGCCTGACCCTGGGCGCGTTGGCGAGCAACTCCGGTTGGGGCTATGGCAGCGGCTATTATGGCAGCGGCTATTATGGCGCCGGCTATTATGGCGCCGGCAGCGGCTATTATGGCGCGGCCTGGGGCGAGCCGGTCTACTATCCCGGCACATACTATCGCCGCTGCATCTGCCGCTGACGTCGCCCGCCGGCCTGCGGGCCTGGACGGAACCGGTGTTCTGACGGCAGGTCCGGAAAATCGAGCGCCGCCGTGGCCGTCACGGCGGCGTTCTGCCGCACTCCACCCGCCGTCAGGCGGCTTCGCTCTCGGATCAAAATAAATTTCAAAAAATGCGTGGCCTTGCCACCCCTCGACAGAGGCATGGCGCGAAAACACCATCCGACCGGGCGCATTTCTTAGAAAATTTCCGGCAGCGACCAAAACCTTCCAGGGGCGAAACCTCCGCCGCTTCTGGACGCAATGGGCCGACGCCATCTGGACAGTATTGCGTTGTTCGTCGGCCCGCAGTGGCGGCGCCCGGCGTCCCGCCCCACCTCTTCTCTCACGGGCAGTGCTGGCGGGCAGTTGCTTGGTCATCGTTCGGCCCAAGCTGCGGCGGAAATCCGGCAATGACGCGAAATTCGCGCCTCGATACTGGAATTTCGCTCCTCATTCATCTAGATCACGCCAGACTTAACTGGCGCCGGATGTTGCGGACGTCTATATTGAGTCCCGTATCGCGTTCGTGTGGGGTGTCGACGATGATCGTCCGACCTGTGCTCAACAAGGCGTTGGCCGCGGGGCTTGCAGCTGCGGTGCTGCTGGCCACGGTGCCGGCGCAGGCGCAGCCGCCCTATCCCCCGCCCGGCCCGCCCTACGGCTATCGGCCGCCGCCGCCGCGTCATCATGGTGGGGATGCCGGCGCCGCCGCGGCGCTGGGCCTGTTGGGTGGCATTGCGGTCGGCGCCGCCATCGCCGGCTCGCAGCCGCCACCCCCGCCGCCGCGGCAGTGCTGGTTGGAGCGCCGCAAGGTGTGGGTCGACGGCCACCGCGAATGGGAAGAGGTTGAAGTCTGCCGCTGAACCTTCCCGCCTCCGTGAGGTTCAGTGCAAACGCCGCCGTGTTCCCCTGCACGGCGGCGTTTTTCTGTTCGGACGGCAGCGCCGCCTCGCCGATTCACCCCATCGCACCGGCGGCGCCGCGGTGACCACACCAAGCCTGACGCCCCAGGCCCTTGCTCTGGAAGCACATTTTTAAGGCGGTGGTTTGCGCTTTGCGCATACGGCGCCAAGCGCTCTATGGTCGAAAGATGCCGACCTTCACCCCCGAACAGGATGCCGCGCTCACCGCAGTGGCGCAGTGGCTGAAAAACCGCCCCAATGGCGCGACCCAGGTGTTCCGGCTGTTCGGCTATGCCGGCACCGGCAAGACCACTTTGGCGCGCCATATCGCCGAGGGCGTCGACGGCACGGTGAAATTCGCCGCCTTCACCGGCAAGGCGGCGAGCGTGATGCGCCAGCGCGGCTGCGACGGCGCCACCACCATCCATTCGCTGATCTACAAGGCGCAGGAGAGCGAGGAGGAGATCCCGAGCTTTCAGCTGTGGGACGACGCGCCGGCCTCCAAGGCCAGGCTGATCATCGTCGACGAATGCTCGATGGTGGACGAGGAGTTGGGCCGCGACCTGCTCTCGTTCGGTGTACCGGTGCTGGTGCTGGGCGACCCGGCGCAATTGCCGCCGATCCAGGGCGGCGGCTTCTTCACCGCCTCCAACCCGGACGCCATGCTGGAGGAGGTCCACCGCCAGGCGGCCGGCGATCCGATCATCCGGCTGTCGATGACGGTACGCACCGGCGGCCGCCTCGCCCCCGGCGAATGGGGCGACACCCAGGTGGTGCGGCGCGATACGCTCGATCCGCAGCGGGTGATCGGTGCCGAGCAGGTGCTGGTCGGCCGCAACAACACCCGCCGGGCCTATAACCAGCGCCTGCGCGAGCACCGCGGCTTCACCGACCCGTTGCCGGTGGCGTCCGACCGGCTGGTGTGCCTGCGCAACAACCGCAAGAAGGGCCTGTTCAACGGCGCGCTGTGGTCGGCGGTCGAGGCAACGCCCGGCCGCACCAAGGCGATCGTCAAGCTGGTGCTGAAGCCCGAGGACGACGGCCGCAGGAAGCCGCTGAAGGTGTCGGTGCGTTCCGAGTGCTTCCTCGGCGGGCTGGAGCAACTCGACTGGCAGATGCGCCGCAACTTCGATGAGTTCGACTACGGCTACGTGCTCACCGTCCACAAGGCACAAGGCTCGCAGTGGGACGACGTGGTGCTGTTCGACGAGAGCTTCGCCTTCCCCGACAGCCGCGCCCGCTGGCTCTACACCGGCATCACGCGGGCGGCGAAGCGGCTTTGCGTGGTGGTGTAGGACGACATTCTCTATGCTGCCTCTATGATGCGCCCTTCAGAATTGCCGCCATTTCATAGCCCTCCCTTGTAATTTGAAAAACCTCCCCTTTATGACTGATGTCATTGATAAATCCATTTTTCTCAAGGTCCCTAAGCGCACCTTCCCAGGAGGCACGTGAACGAGAGTTATTGCTTTCAATGAATTGCTTTCCATTCGCCTGAATTTCCACGCCTCCTAGAAATTTTAAATACAAAGCTTGACCAGAACGATCTTCCGAAATTTCAGAAAGAAGCGCCCTTGCTTCTGCAGACATTGCTGGAATCTTATTAAAAATTATATTCGAACCATCACCAGCAGATTGCTTTGTGATGTCATTTGTATAGATTTTGCTATTTAATTTTGCCGACAGCTGACGCAGGAATTCTTGGGCAAATTCCGATTGGCCGTCATAGTAACCTATTAACCCTTTATTCTTCAGTGATCTTTCAAAATTCTTTAATGCAGCGTACTGCCCTGCATCAACGCTTTCCATACGCACAGGCGCAGAAGAGAAATAAATCATCGTCGATTTACCTGTTGCGATATGCCTTTCGATCTCCTCAACGGTCCCGCTATCAGCCTCACCTGTTGGTGTCCCCAAACGGGTCCAAAAAATCGCGACTAAAATATCTGCCTTATCAAGAATCTGGTCATTCAATACGCTTTGTGCACGACCCCCCATATCAGGATGAGAGTGCGTCTCCCACCCCAGGGGCTGCAAAATCATTTTGCGCGAAAAAGAATTAATAGCGTTCCACTGAAATATTGCATTTTTTACAATATTTCTCTCAGCTACAACATCACTTGGGGAAGCAATCATGACATTATAAACCGTTGCGTTGTATGCCATGGTTAGAATTCCTTTTTTTCAAATTCTAGTTTACGAAAATTTCAGGTCAATCAAAAATTGTCTTCCTCTTTCCCATCCGCGCCCGATCCAGCCGCACCAGGGCGTTGACGCGCCGCCGCCAGCGCGGTGTCCACGCGGTTGAATGGCGTTCGGGCTCCGGCGCAGCCAAGCACGCCCATCAGCCGCGCTTCAGAACAGAATGTCGGCCAGAAAGCGCAGCGACACCAATGTGAGAAACACGCCGAAGGCGATCTCAAGCCGGCGGCGCGGCAAGCGGTGGGCGAGGCGGGCGCCATAGGGCGCGGCGAGCGTCGCGGTCGGCGCGATCAGGATGACGCCGATCAGCGAGACGAAGCCGAGCGAGAACGGCGGCAGCGCTGCCATGTGCGGCCAGCCGGCGATGATGTAGCCGAGCGCGCCGGGCAGCGAGATCAAGACGCCGAGCCCGGACGAGGTCGCCACCGCGGTGTGGATCGGCTTGTTGTAGAGGGCGAAGACCATGTTGGCCATGGCGCCGCCGCCGACCCCCATCAGGGTCGAGGCGATGCCGATGCCGAAGCCGTAGCCGCGGAGCGCCGCCGGCCCCGGCAGATCGTCGGCGATGCGCCAGTCGTCGCGGCCGGAGAAGGTCTTGATCACGATGGTGGTCGCCACCGCCACGAACACCAGCTTGAGCACCACGGCCGGGGCGTAGGCCGCCACCACGCCGCCCACCACCACCCCGGCCACCACCGGCAGCGCCCACACCTTCAGCACGTCCAGCCGCACCGCGCCTTTCTTCAAATGGGCGCGAAACGATTGGATCGAGGTCGGGATGATGATGGCGAGCGAGGAGCCGACCGCAAGGTGCATGCGCACCTCCTCCGGCACCCCCAGCACCTGGAACACCTGATAGAGCACCGGCACGATGACCGCGCCGCCGCCGACACCGAACAGCCCGGCCATCAGCCCGGTGATGACGCCGGCCGCGATCAAGGCGGCGGCGAGCACGGCAAGTTCGCCGAGAGGAATATCGATCATGTCCGAGTTCCGATCAGGCCGCGATGTCGCCGTGACCGCCGGCGGCGATCTCGGCCAGAGCGGCGCCGATCACCTCGACGCCGGCGCCCGGCTTGGTGGCGCCCTCCGCCAGCATGCGGCGGAAGCGGCGGGCGCCGGGCACGGCATGGAAGGCGCCGACCATGTGGCGCGTCACCGCCGACAGCCGGCCGCCGCTGGCGAGGTGGGCCTCGCAATAAGGCACCATGCGCTCGATGGCCTCGGCCATGTCCGCCACCGGCGCCGGCTCACCGAACAGCGCGGGGTCGACCTGCAAGAGCCGCCACGGTTCCTGATAGGCAGCCCGGCCCAGCATGACGCCGTCGACGTGGTCGAGGTGGCCGCGCGCCGCCTCGATGTCGGCGATGCCGCCATTGAGGATGATCGGAAGGCTCGGGTGGGCCCGCTTCAGGCGATAGACCCGGTCATAGTCGAGCGGCGGCACGTCACGGTTCTCACGCGGCGACAGGCCCTGAAGCCAAGCCTTGCGGGCGTGCACGATCAAGGCATCGACCCCGGCGGCCACCGCCGCCTCGCTGAGCGCGTCAAGCGCCGCCTCCGCGTCCTGTTCGTCGACGCCGATGCGGCACTTCACCGTGACCGGAAGCTTGACGGCGGCCTTCATCGCCGCGACGCAGTCGCCGACCAACTGTGGCTCGCGCATCAGGCAGGCGCCGAACCGGCCCTCCTGCACCCGGTCGGACGGGCAGCCGACATTGAGGTTGATCTCGACATAACCGAACGCCTCGGCGATGCGGGCGGCCTCGGCCAGCGCCGTGGGGTCGGAGCCGCCGAGCTGGATCGCAACCGGCTGCTCCTCCGCCGCAAAGCCGAGCAGGCGCGCCTTGTCGCCGAAGATCACCGCGCCGGTGGTGAGCATCTCGGTATAGAGCAGCGCATGGCGGGTAAGCTGGCGGTGGAAGAACCGACAATGGCGATCCGTCAGGTCAAGCATCGGTGCAACGCAGAAGCGCCAGACACTGCAATCGTTGGATATTATGGGATTTTGGCGACCTGAGTCTTCTACTTCGGCGCCCGTCTCGCCCCGACCAAGTTCCAACGATTATCTCCCGTTTCCGTGTCGCACACAGCGCAACCGCCCGCCCGCGCCGGCGGCCAAGCGCCGGCCCGCGACGCGCCGGACCTCTTATCAGGCGAGACGGCGCGAGCGTCTACCGTGAGACAGGCCGGCAACACGCTCGTGATCGCCCCGGCGCTCACCGCGCCGGCGCCTCTGGCACCCGTCATCGCCACCGCATCCGGCGCCAGCCCAACAAATCCTATCGACGGAACCGGGTTGGTATGGATGAATTGGAGTCGGCCGCCCGGTTCCATGACGACACCAGAAATGACGTTAGGAGCATGAAACGATGACCGCCGAGCAATCCAACGCCAACCCTGCTCATTCGCGGTTTCACCCGCGCCCGTTCCTTATGAGAGAATGGCCGTACCTGCTGATTTTGCTCTTTGGTCTGTTTGGCGTCGCCTACACGAGTATTTCCCAAACACCGATGCGGGGATATTGGATCGCGCTCACCCCTTTCATCGGACTCGTTTGCATCATCATCCGGTGGCGCGACGCCGCGGACCGCGACGAACGGCTGCACCTCGTTTGGACGCAGTGCCTGCATTGGGTTGCGGTGCTGCTGTCCATGCAGCTGTTGTTCATCGCCGATGTCGCTCGGATGATGAATTCTGATGCCAGCGCCCTTTCTGTTCTGACGTTGCTCGGCCTCGGAACGTTTCTAGCTGGCGTCCATATCGGATCCTGGCGAATCTGCCTGGTCGGCGTCATTCTCGGCGCCGGTGTGCCGGAGATCGCATGGCTGGAGCAGTCCGCCTTGTTTCTTCTCTTGGTCGTTGTCGTCTTGGTCGGAATCGTCGCCCCGATCATCTGGCACAGCACCCACAATTTCTGGCATCATACGCCCCGCGCGAAGCCCTGAATTGCCAGTCGGCGCTGGGTCGGACTCAGAGGCCCTGAAGGCTGACCTTTCTCAGCCTCATGGTGAGGAGGCGGCAAAAGCAGCCGTCTCGAACCATGGGGCCGACCCCAACTCCAAAGTCGCCTCATCCTTCGAGACGCCCGCTTTCACGGGTTCCTCAGGATGAAGCGAGCCGGCGTCGGCGGAAGGTCACTCAAAGGCCGCGGGCATGACAAGGACAATCCCGGCATAGCCTTCTGGAATCAGCGATTACATCGACCCGTCATCAGGTCTACCCGATGCCGACGTTTGAGGATCTGCCGCCACCGGCTTCGCGATATAAAAGGAACTCGCATAATATTGCTTCAATGCGAAGCGCACGATCACGCCGATCGCTGCCGCCAGCGGCACGGCAATCAACAGGCCGACGAACCCGAACAGATTGCCGAACCCGAACAGCGCGAACATGACCCAGACCGGGTTCAGGTCGACCCGCCGGCCAACCAAGACCGGCGAGAGCAGATAGTCCGCGATGGTCTGGCCGACCAAAAAGATCGCGGGAACGGCCAGGATCAAGGTCCAGTCCGGCCAGAACTGCGCGATCGCCACGCAGGTGGACACGACCAGCCCGGTCAACGACCCCAAGTAGGGGATGAAGCCGATCAGGCCTGCTGCCGCCCCGATCAGAACACCATGGTTGAGACCAAGGATCGACAGCGCCGTGGCATAGAACGCCGCCATGATAAGACACAGCGCGCCGTTTCCGAGCACGAAGCCGCCAACCTTCTGGTCGATCTCGGCGGCGAGCGCCCGGACGGTGTCGCGCTGGGCCGGCGGCACCCAATTGTCGATGACCGCTTTGATTTTGCGCCAGTCATAGACGAGGTAACAGGTCACGATCGGGGTCACGATCGCGAGGGACAACACCGAGATCAGTTCTTGTCCGCCGGACCACGCCGAGCGCAACACTTCGCCCAGCCAGTTGTTCGTCAACTTCATCAAATCGCTGATGGATGACTCGGCGTAGCCGAGGCCTTCTCCGACGATCTTGCTCAGCCACGGTCGGCTCGGATCGGTCGCCAATCCCTGCATTTGCTTGATGTACAGGGGAAAATTGTCGACGAAATAGACGAGCTCACTGACGATGATCGGGCCGGTCAGAGCAAACAGGATGATAAATCCGGCAAGAAAACTGAAGACAAGCGCCAGCGTGGCGATAAGCCGGTTCAAGCCCAGCCGCTCCAACCACGTGGCCAGAGGGTCGAGCAAATAGGCCAACGCCGCACCGGCGACGAACGGCAGCAGCACCTCGCGCAACAGCACAACAACGCACGTGAGCGCCGCGAGCACTGCAATCCAAAAAGCGATCGGCCTTGCGAGGGTCACGTAAGTAGTATGCCGACACCGCTCGCCCCAAGTCAAATATCACCGGGGTCGGCCGCGCCGGGCCGGAGCACGGACGCCCCACAATCCACGGGACGGCGGCAGCGTCACGCCGCCGTCCCGAGCCGTGAGGCCAGAGGTCAGGCGCGTCGCGGCGCCAGCGTCACGTCCCCCTGAGCAGGCTGATCAGGATGCCGGCGAACACCGCGCTGGTGATGACGCCGCTGATGTTGGCGCCCAGCGCGTGCGGCAGGATGATGGCGTTGGGATTGTCGTGGCTGACGATCTTCTGCGCCACCTTGGCGGTGGTCGGCACGCACGACACCGCGGCAATGCCGATCACCGGATTGTATTTGCCGCCGGTGAGCCAATAGAGCACGTAGCCGCCAAGCAGGCCGCCGATCGCGGAGAACGTCAGCGCCAGGATGCCGAGAATGAGCAGGATCAGCACCTTGGGGTCGAGGATGGTGTTCGCCTCGCACAGCACGCCCAGCACAAGGCCGAGGAAGAAGGTGGCGCCGTACAGCACCTGGTTGGAGAACAGGTCGTAGAAATAGGTCAGCCCGCTCTCGCGAATGATGACGCCGAGGAACAGGCTGAGAAACAGCGGCGCCGCCACCGGGAACAGCAGCGAGAACAGCACGCAGGCGAGAACGGCGAACACCATCTTCTCGCTGCTGGAGATCGGCCGCAAATTCTCGGTCGGCATCTGGATGGCGCGCAGCCGCGCCGGCACCAGCGCCCGCACGATGTAAGGATAGCCGCCATAGGTGAGGCCGAGATAGAGATAGCCGACCACGGTGATGGCGACGAAGATCTCCGGCGCCAGGATCAGCGAGGCGAACAGCACCATCGGCCCGTCGGCGCCGCCGATGGTGGCGGTCGCCGCGGCCTGGTTGAGCGGCAGCCCGAGCATGACGCCGATCGGCAGCGTGACCAGGGTGCCGAGTTCGGCGCACACCGCCAAAAACATGCTGCGGAACGGCCGCTGCATCACGTAGCCGACATCGAGCAGCGTGCCGATGCCGAGGAAGACGAGGCAGGCGATCAGGCCGTTCGAGAACATCAAGGTGTAGATCGGCTGCAGCCAATCGATCTGCAGGATGTTGACGACGGCGTCGGTGCCGCTCGCCAGCGGATCGAGAAACAGCGTGCCGGTCTTGCCGTCCTGGAGAAACATCACGCCGGCATTGACCGTCGCCATGCCAAGGCCCATCGGCACCATCAGCAAGGCTTCGAGCACGCCCTTGTGGCCGAGATAGACCAGCGTGATGCCGAGGAAGATCAGGAACACCCGTCCGACCAGGATGTGCGGCTCGGCCGCGGCGAGCGTCGCAATGCCCTGGAACAGGTCGAGGACCGAGATGTCGAGCATGGCAGCGGCTCCTTGGCGGGGTAACGGGCGCGTCAGCGGCGGGGGGCGTGCGAGGCGTGGTGGCGGGTGCGCGACTCGCGTGCCCAGTCCTGGCCGGATTGGGCGGCGCCGAGATGGATGATGCGGTGGCGCGGCAGCATGACGTGCACCGCGGCGGTGATGGCCGCCACCACCGCGGCGCGGTCGTCCTGCACCGGCATGGCGAAATCCGGCGGCGGCGCGACCTTCTTGCGCTGGCTGCGGGCCAGCACGGCGACGATGGCGCTGATGATGCCGGCGCACAGCGCGCTGATGGCGGCCATCAGCACGAACGCGACCCCCACGGTCTGGAGCGCGAGAAACGTCGCCTCGCCCATGCCCTCGCCCATACAAGCCTCCGGGTTGGCGGCGCCGGCCTCATCCGGCACGCAGCAGAAAGGGTGTCGCCGGCGGCAGAACCCGTCAATTCCCGGCGAGTGAATGAACCAGCGCCAGCATCACCGCCGCTGCCGCCACCGAGCCGATCTGGCCGCCGGTATTGGCGCCCATCGCGTGCATCAGCAGGTGGTTCTGGCGGTCGTGCTTCTGGCCCTCGACCTGCACCACCCGCGCCGCCATCGGATAAGCCGAAATGCCGGCGGCGCCGAGCAGCGGGTTGATGCGCCCGCCCGAAAACAGGCACATCAGCTTGCCGAAGGTGACGCCCGCCACGGTATCGAGGCAGATGGCGAAAAAGCCCAGCCCGAAGATGGCGAGCGTCGACAGGCGCAGGAAATTCTCGGCCGCCATGGTGGCGCCGATGGCAAGGCCGAGAAACAGCGTGGTGATGGAGAGGATCTCGTTCTGCGACGCCTTGACCAGACGGCTGACCACGCCGCACTCGCGCAGGAAATTGCCGAGCATGATCGCGCCCATCAGCGGCAGGCCCTTGGGTGCGATCAGGCCGGTGATGACGGTGGCGACGATCGGAAACACCAGCCGCGCCGCCGGCGACACCGAGTTCTTCAGCTCCGGCATGCGGATGCGGCGCTCCCTGTCGGTGGTCAGCGCCCGCATGATCGGCGGCTGGATGATCGGCACCAGCGCCATGTAGGAATAGGCCGCCACCGACACCGGGCCAAGCAGCTCGGGCGCGTAGCGCGAGGCGACATAGATCGCGGTCGGCCCGTCGCAAGCGCCGATGATGGCGATGCTCATCGCCTGCAACTCGGAGAAGCCGACCGCTAAGGCCAGCAGCAGCGTGACGAACACGCCGCACTGGCCGGCCGCGCCAAGCAGCAGGATCTTCGGATTGGCGAGCAGCGGGGTGAAATCGGTCATCGCGCCGATGCCGATGAAGATCAACAGCGGGAACAGCTCGTTGGCGACGCCGAACTGAAAGAGCGTGCGCAGAAAGCCGGTCTCGGTCTGCGCCATCTCCTTGGCGGCGTCCGGCACGAGGTCGAGCAGCTGCAGGGTCTGGCGGGTGGCGGGCTCCAGGCCCTGCTGCATCAACTCGCTGTAGGGAATATTGACCAACAGGCAGCCGAAGCCGATCGGCACCAGCAGCAGCGGCTCGACATTCCGCTTCGCGCCGAGATAGATCAGCGTGGCGCCAACCGCCATCATCGCGAGGTTCTTCAGGCCGGCCAGCGTCAGCAGCGCCTGGACACCGACGGTCAGCCCCGCGAGGCCGTCGAGAATGGCGCCGAGCATCACCCCTCCCCGCTCACCGTGACCCGTCATCGGTGGATACGGGGAAGATCCGCTTCAACAGGCTGATGGAGCCGACCAGCACCGCCAGCATGAGGAAGGTGCCGGCGACGCCGCCGACCATCATCACCAACCCGAACGACCATTTGTCCATGCTGCCCCCGACCGCTGGCGCCGTTCAGGAAATCGTCACCAGCGGCTGGCCGCTGTCGACGGCATCGCCGGCGTTGACCAGCACCTCGGTCACGGTGCCGCCCTTGAAGGCGAAGATCGAGGTCTTCATCTTCATCGCCTCGAGCACGCAGATTTCCTGATCGGCCACCACGGTGTCGCCTGGCTTGACCGCGACCGACACCACCACGCCGGCCAGCGGCGCGCGCTGGGCCTCGCCCGCGCCGGAAAATGCCGCCGGCGCGGGCGCCGGCCCGGCCGACACCACCGGGCCGGCCATCGCCACCGGCGCGGACGGCGGAGCGTACGGCGCGGCGGGCTGTTCCCCGGTCACCTCCTCGACGAGAACGTCGTAGGCCTTGCCGTCGACGGTGATGCGAAGATGTCTGATCATGATCGTTTCCTTGAAGGCGCGAGCACGGACCGGTCAGGCGTGAGGCGTATGTGAAGCGTGTTGACGCTGGCGGATCTCGGTGGCCCAGGCGGAGTCGTGCGGCCACTCGCCGATATAGATCAGGCGGTGCGAGCCGACGATGGCGTAGGCCGCCGCCGAGATCGCCGCCACGATCGAGCCGGGAATCGTGCGCGGCACCGATGGCGCCGCCGGCGGCAGGGCGGCGACCTCCGCCGCGGCCCTGCGCCCGAGCATGACGGTGACCGTGACGATGGCAGTCAGCGCGGCCACCACCACCGTCAGCAGCACCAGCAGCAGCGCCGTCAGCTGCAGCAGCACGGCCGGATCGGACAGGGCCAGGGCGTAGGCGTCTTCCATCATTGCCGGACCACCGAGAACGTCACAGCGGGATCAGACCGTGCTTTTTGGCCGGGCGCAACTCGCGTTTGGAGAGCAGCTTGCGCAGCGCCAGCGACACCATCGCCCGCGTCATCTCCGGCTCGATGATGTCGGTGATGTAGCCCTTGGACGCGGCAAGATAGGGCGAGGCGAACTCAGCGCGGTAGTGCTCGACGAACTCGCGGCGCTTGGCCTTCTTCAGCTCCGGGTCCTCGATCGCCTTGAGATCGCGGCTGTAGAGGATGTTGACGGCACCTTCCGCACCCATCACCGCAATCTCGGCGGTGGGCCAGGCGAACACCACGTCGGCGCCCATCTCCTGGCTGCACATGGCGAGGTAGGAGCCGCCATAGGCCTTGCGGGCAACCACGGTGACCTTGGGAACGGTGGCGGCGGCATAGGCGAACAGCATCTTGGCGCCGTGGCGGATGATGCCGCTGCGCTCCTGGTCGATGCCGGGCAGGAAGCCCGGCACGTCGACGACGGTGACCAGCGGCACGTTGAAGGCGTTGCAGAAGCGGATGAAGCGGGCGCCCTTGTCGGAAGAGTCGATGTCGAGGCAGCCGGCCTTCTCCATCGAATTGTTGGCGAGCACGCCGACCACGACGCCCTCGATGCGACCGAAGCCGACGATCAGGTTCCTGGCGAAGCTGGCGTGGATTTCGAGCAGCACGCCATTGTCGAGCACGCGCCGGACGATGGCGTGCATGTCCATCGGCTCGGAGGCGTCGGACCTGACCAGCGCGTCGATGCCATCATCCGGGCCGAAGTCGATTTCCGGCCGCGGCGCGTGGGGCGGATCGTCGGTGTTGTTGCTGGGCAGATAGGACAGCAACTGGCGGGCGATCTCGATGGCATGGCGGTCGTCCTCGGCGAGCAGGTGGACGTTGCCGCTGACGGAGGCGTGCATGTCGGCTCCGCCGACGTCGTCCATGCTGACATCGCGGCCGGACACCGATTTGATCACCTGCGGGCCGGTGATGAACATCTGCGCGTTGGTGCGCGTCATGATGATGAAGTCCATCAGCGCCGGCGAATAGGCGGCGCCGCCGGCGCAAGGCCCGGCGATGATGGCGATCTGCGGCACCACGCCCGACAGCTCGACGTTGCGGTAGAACACCTCGCCATAGCCGGACAGCGCGTCGACACCCTCCTGGATGCGGGCGCCGCCGGAATCCTTGAAGCCGACCAGCGGCGTGCCGTTCTTGAGGGCGTAGTCCTGCGCCCACACGATCTTTTGGGCGTGCATCTTGCCCAGCGTGCCGCCGACCGACATGAAGTCCTGGCTGAAGGCGGCGACCTGGCGGCCGTCGACATGGCCGGTGCCGACGACCACGCCGTCAGCGGGAATGTCCTTGTCGGCCAGGTCGAAGGCTTGCGAGCCGTGGCGGATGTGGGCGCCGTATTCCTGGAAGGTGTCCTCCTGGAAGAAGGCGGCGAGGCGCTCGCGCGCCGTCAGCAGTCCTTTGCCATGCCGCTCCTGGATTTTCTTCTCGCCGCCCGCGGCCAGAAGCTGTTCGCGACGCTTCAGGAGCGTGGCACGCAATTTCTCATCAAGCGGCATGATCGAATCCGTTCCGGAACCAAGCTTCGGCAAAACAGGATTTCAGTGTGGCGCCCGCCTGTCCACCTCATCGTGACGCCCGAGCCTCGGGCCTGGCAGTCTCGACCTTGGTTCGTCGCCCTTGGATCGCGAGCCGGGCTCGTTCGTTCGGCTCGCAACAGTCGGACGGTGGAGTTTGGGCCGTCGTGGAATTGGAATCTTGGGATGTCGAACCGGGCGTCGGGAGCAGGGTAGATACCGGCGGCGCAGTTTGAAAGCCGGGCGATGCCAAAAGCAGCAATAACCCGTCCGATTGACGCGACGCTGACGGTAAATCGCCGCAGCCCCGGAGCCGGCCGGTTTGGCGTTCCGGCGCGCCGGTCTCAGGCGGCCGATGGCCGGCAGGCCGGCAGCGGCCGTGGCGCCGGCCGATCGCCGGCATCGGCCCCGGCGTCGCCGAGCCGAAGCGACAAGGCGGCGGCCGCCGCCGTCACCTGGTCGCAGACCCGCGCAAGCTGGTCGCGGTCGGCGCGCATGGTCGGCATCGAGCAGCTCAGCGCGCCGATCACGGCGCCTGAATGATTGCGAATCGCCGCGGCTACGCCGACGACGCCGGGCTGGTGCTCCTCGCGGTCGATCGCAAAGCCCTGACGGCGGACGAGGCCCAGATTCTCGACCAATTCATCCTTGGAACGGATGGTGACGTCGGTGAAGGCCTGGAGCCCCTTGTCGGCCAGGATGCGGTTCAGCTCGGTTTCCGGCAGCCACGCCAGGATCGCCTTGCCGGTGGCGGCGGCGTGGGCAGCGCCGGCCTTGGTGGCATTGTCGGTGACCACGCGAACCGCGTGCTGGGAATCGAGCTTGGCCACCGTGGTCAGGTCGTGGCCGCGCAGCACGTCGAGATGGACGGTCTCGCCGGTGCCCTGGTTCAGCGACCGCAGCGTCGGCATGGCAATCTGGACCAGATCAATCATTGCCGCTCGCGAGCGCGACAGCTCCAGCGTCTTGTTGCCGAGAAAATAGGTCCGGCCGCGCGGATTCTGGCCGACATAGCCGCGATCGAGCAGGGTCGAGATCAGGTGGTGGCAGGTCGAGGTGTTGAGATGAGTCGCGCGGGCGATCTCGTTCAGCCGCATCTCGTCGGCGCCGGTGGCCAGCACTTCCAGGATGTCGAGCGCACGTTCGACGGACTGGATGGTCCGCCTCTCGTCAGGCATCGCTGCAACGCCCTCCGTCATGAATTCCTCCGACCCCAGACCCTTCAAGCAAGGACCAAAGTCCTTTCCGTGCCCGGCGAAGAATCGACTGGCACCCTTGTAGAGTCAAGGAAACCGCATGATTTTGGAGGAATTGCGCAAGAGCGGAATTTTTCGCCCGGCAGCCGTTGTCACGAGAAATTTGTGCAGGCCGGAGCGCCAATCGTCTGGTCCTTTGCAGCGCAACTCACGACGGTTGCGCTGCAGCGACGAATTTTCCCCGGATATCGACTTTCCCTGATATCGCATCGTGCCGTCGCAGTCTTCTAAACTCGAACCGTGCGAGCAGGTGTTGCCTCACCCCGCCGTCATCGCGAGGCCGAAGATCCTGCCGGCATTTGCGGTATCGGGGTTCGAGGGTCGGCCGATGGTTGTGTTTCGTTTCGTGATGCGACTGCTGCTGCGCGCTGTGTTCCGACTCAAGATTGTTGGGCGGGATCATCTCACGTCTACTGCCGCGCAGCCGCGCCTTTATGTGATCGCCCATGACAGCTGGCTCGACCCGCTGATCGGCTACGTCCTGCTCGGCCGCGATGCCCTGCACGTATTGCCGGCGGCAGCGGCGGCCAAATGGTACCTGCGCTGGATGCTGCCCCGCGGCATCGCCGTGCTGGCGCCGACCGACAATCGCGAGGCGGTAAAACTGCGGCGTTTGGCCGCGGACCGGCATACCGTCGTTGTCTACGCGCCGAACGGCGCGGTGATCGAGGGCGACGAGCTTCAGGCGGTTCAGGACATCGCAGTGCTGGCCGATCGAATCGGCGCCGAGGTGGTGCTGATGCGGCTCGGCGGGCTCGAGCGTTCGCCCGCCACGCTGCACGCCGAGACCGCGATGCGCCGGCGCTGGCTGCCGAAGGTGACGGTCACGGTCGAGGCGCCGCGGCGGCTCGACCTCGGCAACACCCTCGGCAAGACGCGCCGGATCGCTGCCGGTCGGGCGCTCTACCTCGCGCTGTCCGACCTCCGCTTCCGCACCGCCGACACCAACCGCACGCTGTTCGGCGCGCTACGGGGGGCGGCGGACCGCTACGGCTCCGGCCACCCGGCGCTGAGCGACTCGATGGGCGCCGCCTTCAGCTACCGCACGCTGCAGATCGGCGCGCTGGTGCTCGGCCGCCTGCTGGCGCGGCGGCTGTGGCCGGGCGAGACGGTCGGCGTGCTGCTGCCGAACGCGGCCGGCACCGCTGTCACCTACTTCGCGCTGCAGTCGGTCGGCCGAGTGCCGGCAATGCTCAATTATACCGCCGGCGCCGCCAACATCATCATCGCCTGCCGCTCAGCCCAGGTCCGGCTGGTGCTAAGCTCGCGGGCGTTCGTCGAGCGGGCGCAGCTGCAACCTCTGATCGCGGCGCTACAAACCGAAACCACCATCATCTGGCTGGAGGACATCCGCGCCAAGGTCGGCCGGCTGCAGAAGCTGCGCGGGGTGCTGAGCTACCTGTTCTGGCGCCCGCGCGGCAAGCCGGACGATCCCGCCACCGTGGTGTTCACCTCGGGCTCGGAGGGCTCGCCCAAGGGCGTCGTGCTGTCGCATCGCAACATTCTCAACAACAGCGCCCAGGTCGCCTCGCGCATCGCGTTCGGTCCCGAAGACAAGCTGCTCAGCGTGCTGCCGGTGTTCCACTCGCTCGGGCTCACCGCCGGCATGGTGCTGCCGCTGGTGGCGGGGGTGAAGCTGCACTTCTACCCCTCGCCGCTGCACTACAAGCAGGTGCCCGAGCAACTGGTCGCAACCAAGGCGACCATCTTCTTCGCCACCGACACCTTCCTCGCCGGCTACGCCCGCAACGCCTCGCCCGAGGCGTTCAGTTCGGTGCGGCTGATCGTGTCCGGCGCCGAGCCGGTGCGGGCTGATACGCGGCGGGTCTACCGCGAGCGCTTCGGCCTGCAATTGCTCGAAGGCTACGGCATGACCGAGATGGCGCCGGTGGTGGCGGTGAACACGCCGATGTTCAACCGCGACGGCACGGTGGGGCCGCTGCTGCCCTTGATCGAGATCCGGATGGAGCCGGTGCCGGGGCTGGAGGGCGGCGGCCGGCTGTGGCTGAAGGGGCCGAACATGATGCTCGGCTATCTCAGCAGCGACCGGCCGGGCGTGCTGGAGCCGCCCCACGACGGCTGGCACGATTCCGGCGACGTGGTGGAGATCGACGCCGACGGCTACGTCGCCATCCGCGGCCGGGTGAAGCGTTTTGCCAAGATCGCCGGGGAGATGATCTCGCTCAACGCGGTCGAGGCGATGGTTGCCGAGCTGTGGCCGGAGGACAGCCACGCCGTGGTGGCGGTGCCCGACCCGCGGCGCGGCGAGCGCGTCGTGCTGCTGACCACCCGCATTGCGGCGCGCCGCGGCGACGTCGCCGCCTACGGCCGCAACCGCGGCGCCAGCGATCTGATGGTGCCGAGCGACGTCATCGTCATCGACCAGGTGCCGCTGCTCGGCTCCGGCAAGACCGACCACGTCGCCGCCCGCAGGCTGGCCTGCGCGCGCATGTCGGCCTAAACGGAGGGCCTGACGCGAAATCCGGCCGCGCGGCCGGATTTCGCGGCCGGTCACCGAAAGGCTCTTTCCGACCCGGAGTTTTCGGCGAGATTGGTGCCGGGATCGCGATGCGGTCTCCGGACGTTGCATTCCGCCCCGCCAGAGCATCCCCCGATGGCCAGCGAAAAAGAAATCGTCACCTCCGTTTCGATCGTCGCGAGCGGAACGCTCGCCGCCGCCAAGTTCGGCGCCGGCGTGATGATCGGCAGCCTCGCCTTGATCGGCGACGCCCTCCACAGCCTGATCGACCTCGGCGCCACCGTCGTCACCTGGTTTGCGGTGCGCATCGCCGACCGGCCGCCCGACGAGAACCACCAATACGGCCACGGCAAGGTCGAAAGTCTGGCGGCGCTGGTGCAGAGCGCGCTGCTGTTCCTGGTCGCCGGCGGCATCGCCGTCGAGGCGGTGCAGCGGCTCTACACCCCCGCCGCGCCGATGACGGTCTCGGTCATTCCGTTCGTCGTGCTCGGCGTCGAGATGGTGGTGAATGGCTGGCGGGCGCTGGCGCTGCGGCGGGTGGCGATCAAGACCGGCAGCCAGGCGCTGGCCGGCGATGCGCTGCATTTCGCCTCCGACTTCTTCGGCTCGATCCCGGTGCTGATCGGCATCGCGCTGTCCTATGCCGGCTACGGCTGGGGCGACGCGGTGGCGGCGATCGCGGTGGCGGTGCTGATCTCGGTGCTCGCCGTCCGGCTCGCCCGGCATACCATCGACACCCTGCTCGACACCGCCCCGAGCGGCGCGGCCGAGCGCGTCACCGCCGCGCTGCGCGATATCGACGGCGTGGTCGGCATCGACCGGGTGCGTACCCGGCAGGTCGGCCCCCAGCACTTCGTCGAAGCCGCGGTGTCGGTGCCGCGCACCCACACCATGGAGCGGATCGGCGAGACCAAGGCGGCGATCCAGGCCACCGTCGCCAAGCTGCTCGGCGAAGCCGACGTCACGGTGACGACCAAGGGCGTCGCGCTCGACGAGGAGACCATCCAGGAGCGCATCCACGTCATCGCCGGCAACCGCGGCCTCGCCATCCACCACGTCACCATCCACCAGCTGCCCGAGCGGCTGGCCATCGCGTTCGACCTCGAGGTCGACGGCGCCATGACGCTGGCCAGCGCCCACGAGGTCGCCACCGCGCTCGAACACGCCATCCGCGAGAAGCTTGGCCCCGGTGTCGAGGTCGAGACCCACATCGAGCCGCTACAGGCGCAGCCGCTGTCCGGCAGCGAAGCCGACAGCAAGTCGATCGCGGCGACGCTGCGGTCGCTGTCGGTCGACGACCCGCTATTGTCCGACATCCACAATGTCCGGCTGCGCCGTGGCCCCGACGGGCTGATCGTCAACTTTCATTGCCGGGCGGACGGCAAGGCCGGCATCGCCGCGGTGCATGAGGCGGTCGACCTGCTGGAGCGCCGCCTCAAGGCCGCGGCCCCCGACGTGATCCGGGTGATCGGCCACGCCGAACCGCGGCGGCAGCTATTGCCCGAACAAAATGCCGTTATGGAATGAGCACCGCCGCGCCCTCGAGGCGGCCCTCGCGCAGGTCGGCCAGCGCCTGGTTGGCCTGCGCCAGCGGATAGCGCACGATGGCGGTGGTCAGGCCGGCGCGCGGGGCGACTTCCAGGAACGAGCGGGCGTCCTCGCGGGTGAGGTTGGCGACCGAAACCAGCTGTCGCTCCTGCCATAGCAGGCGATAGGGGAAGCTCGGCACGTCGCTCATGTGGATGCCGCCGCACACCACCCGGCCACCCTTCTTGACCGCCTTCAGCGCCGCCGGCACCAGCGCCCCGACCGGGGCGAAGATGATGGCGGCGTCGAGCGGCTCGGGCGGCGCCTCGTCGGAGCCGCCCGCCCATGACGCGCCGAGCCGGCGGGCGAAGTCCTGCGCCGCCCTGTCACCCGGCCGGGTGAAGGCGAACACCCGCCGGCCCTGCCAGTGCGCGATCTGGGCCAGGATGTGGGCGGCCGCACCGAAGCCGTAGAGCCCGAGGGTCCTCGTCTCCGCCGCCCCCTCCCCCGCCATTCCCGCCGTCGCCATGCGGTAGGCGCGCCAGCCGATCAGCCCGGCGCACAGCCACGGTGCCAAGTGGGCGTCGTCCTCCGCCTCCGGCAGCGGCACGACGTAGCGGGCGTCGGCGACGGCGTGGCTGGCGTAGCCGCCATCGCGGGTATAGCCGGTGAAAAGCGGCCGGTCGCACAGGTTCTCGCGGCCGGAGGCGCAGTAGGGGCAGACGCCGCAGGTGAAGCCGAGCCACGGCACGCCGACCTTGGCGCCGAGCGCCAGGCCGCCGACGCCGGCGCCCAGCGCCGCCACCCGCCCGACCACCTCGTGGCCCGGCACCAGCGGCAGCGCCGGATCGGGCAGCTCGCCGTCGACGATATGAAGGTCGGTGCGGCAGACGCCGCAGGCGGCGACCTCGACCAGCACCTCGCCGGGGGCCGGCTGCGGCGTCGGCCGCTCGTGCGGCACCAAGCCATCGCCGGGACGTTTGAGCACCATGGCATGCATGTCCCCGCCTCCCGTGCCGCTCCGCCCTCGCCCGCCGCACCGCCCTCGCGGCGCGGCCATGCCGCCCGCGCAGTTCGAGCGGCTTTCGCATGGTCGGCGAACAGTTTACACCCGAGCTTCCAGATACCGAGAGTCACGATGCGAACTGACGCCCGTCCCGTCCGCTTGACGGATTATCGCCCCCCCGACTGGCTGGTTGATCAGGTCGAACTCGATTTCCGCCTGCATCCGACGGACACGCGGGTCACGGCCAAGCTGTCGCTCAGGCCCAACCCGGCCGGACGGCTCGACGCGCCGATCGTGCTCGACGGCGACGGCCTGACCCTGACCGGCCTCGCCCTGGACGACTGGCCGCTCGGACCCAACGCCTTCGAGGTCACGCCAAACGCGCTGACCATTCCGGTGCCGCCGCCGCGGCCGCTGGTGCTGACCATCTCGACCCGGATCGATCCCTCCGCCAACACCCAGTTGATGGGGCTCTACCGCTCGCGCGGCACCTATTGCACCCAGTGCGAGGCCGAGGGCTTCCGCCGCATCACCTATTTTCCCGACCGCCCCGACGTGCTGGCGGTCTACACCACCCGCATCGAGGCCGAGCGCGCCGAGGCGCCGGTGCTGCTCGCCAACGGCAATCTGGTCGAGGCCGGCGACGTTCCCGGCACCTCGCGCCACTTCGCAGTGTGGCGCGATCCCTTCCCCAAGCCGTGCTATTTGTTCGCCCTGGTCGGCGGCAGCCTCGCCGCGGTGCGCGACCGCTTCGTCACCGCCTCGGGGCGGACGGTCGAGCTTGCCATCTATGTCGAGCCCGGCAACGAGGGCCGCTGCAGCTACGCCATGGACGCGCTGAAACGCGCCATGCGCTGGGACGAGACCGCGTTCGGCCGCGAATACGATCTCGACGTGTTCAATATCGTCGCCGTGTCCGACTTCAACATGGGCGCGATGGAGAACAAGGGCCTCAATATCTTCAACGACAAATACGTTCTTGCCTCGCCCGACACCGCGACCGACACCGACTACGCCAATATCGAGGCGATCATCGCCCACGAATACTTCCACAACTGGACCGGAAACCGCATCACCTGCCGCGACTGGTTCCAGCTCTGCCTGAAGGAAGGCCTCACCGTTTTCCGCGATCAGGAATTCTCCTCCGACCAGCGCTCGCGCCCGGTGAAGCGCATCGCCGACGTCCGGCTGCTGAAGAGCCACCAGTTCGCCGAGGACGGCGGGCCGCTGGCGCACCCGGTCCGGCCGGATTCCTATTACGAAATCAACAACTTCTACACCTCGACCGTCTATGAGAAGGGCGCCGAGGTCATCCGGATGCTGAAAACCCTGCTCGGCTCCGAGCAGTTTCGCACCGGCATGGACCTTTATTTCGCCCGCCACGACGGCCAGGCGGCAACGATCGAGGATTTCCTCGCCTGCTTCGCCGACGCCTCGGGCCGCGACCTGACGCAGTTCGCGCTGTGGTACGCCCAGGCCGGCACGCCGGAGGTCACCATCACCGGCGCCTATGACACCCGCACGCGCTGCTATCGGCTGGAGGTGGCGCAGCTGGTGCCGGCGACCCCCGGCCAGGCGGTCAAGCAGCCCGCGGTGATCCCGCTCAAGATCGGCCTGGTCGGCCCCAACGGCGCCGATCTGCCGCTGGAGATCGACGGCGGCGGCCGCAGCGACGGCGTGATCGAGGTCGACCGCGCCCACCAGGCGTTCGTGTTCCGCAACGTGCCGGCCCGCCCGGTGCCTTCGCTGAACCGCGGCTTCTCGGCGCCAATCAAGCTGACCGCCAATCTGACCGAAGACGACCTTCTTTTCCTGATCCGGCACGACCGCGACCCATTCAATCGCTGGCAGTCGGCTCAGGTGCTGGCGATGCGGCACCTGCTCGACGCGGTGGCGGCGCGTCGCGACCGGCGCAAGCCGGCCAGCGCCGACGCGCTGATCGACGCGCTCGGACGCACCCTCGACGACGCCGAGCGCGACCCGGCGTTCGCGGCCCAGGTGCTGATGATGCCGTCGGAAGCCGACATCGCCCGCGAGATCGGCTCGGACGTCGACCCCGACCTCATCTTCGCAGCGCGGCGCGATCTGCGCGCCGCGCTGGCGCGGGCGCTGTCGGAGCGGCTGTGGCGGCCGCTGCACGAGGCGGCGACCACCGCGCCCTACACGCCCGATGCCACTGGTGCCGGGCGCCGGGCGCTGCGCAATGCCTGCCTCGACCTCATCGCCACCACCGGCACGCCACCGGCGCTGGCGGCGGCATTGCGCCAAGTCGAGACCGCCGACAACATGACCGAGCGGTTCGCCGCGCTGTCGGTGCTGACGCTGAACGGTGCCGACAGCCGCGAGGCGGCGCTGGCGCGGTTTTACGAGCGCTACGCCGGCGATCACCTCGTCATCGACAAATGGTTCGGGTTGCAGGCCTCCATCGCCGAGCCGGGCACGCTCGAGCGCGTGCGCGACCTGATGAGCCATCCGGCGTTCTCCGCCGCCAACCCCAACCGGGTGCGCGCGCTGGTCGGCACGTTCGCGATCGCCAACCAGACCCAGTTCAACCGCTCCGACGGTGCCGGCTTCGAACTGGTCGCCGAGGTGGTGCTGGCAACCGATTCCAGAAACCCCCAGCTCGCCGCGCGACTGTTGTCGGCGTTCAAGAGCTGGCGGGCGCTGGAGCCGACCCGGCGCGCGGCGGCCGAGGCGGTGCTGCGTCGAATCGCCGCGTCCGACCCACTGTCGTCGGACGTGCGGGACATCGTCGAGCGCTCGCTCGGCTGAGGCCGTACCCCGGTCCGGATGCACCGACCGTCGGCGCAACCTACCTCGACACCCGCCGACGGTCGCATTCGCATCTTTAATCGGACAGGTTGAAGCCCGGCGTACTGGGAACCGTTCTTGACTCCTCGAATCTCTGGACAAGGTACCCCCGATTCGATTCCAATCGGGGTGATTCGGAGAGATGCGGCAGTCCCTCCAGGTCAAATCGATGGGACTTATCCGACGGAGGCCGGCGATGGCTCGCGCCCGGGCAGCCAACGCGTCTGTGCGTCATCCGCACGTCAGCGGTATTGCACAGTCACTCGCCCGCCCCGCTTACCAGCGGTTGCTGAGGGCTGAACCGTTCCTTCAGCGAGCGGTTCCAATTCTCATTTTGGTGTTCCTGCTCACCGTCGGCATCGGCGCGCTGATGCAGATCAACGACGGCCGCGCGCGCGCCGTCGCCAACGCCAAGACCGACATCGAGCTGCTGGTTCACGCAGTCACCGACGAGCTGCTCACGGCGGCGTCCGCCACCAGCGCAACCGCGGCGCTCGCGCTGTCGCTGCCCAAGGCGGCGGCCATGCCCGGCCGCGCCGTGCTGGTCAGCGACCACTCCGGCAACATCGTCGCCGCCTGGCCCGACCCGCGCAGCGGCCACGGCCACACCCTGGCGGAGGTGCTCGGCACCGGCCAGCCGCTGACGACGTTCGCCGAGCGCGCCGGCGTGCTGCAGGTGGTGCTGACCAACGGCGCCGACGCCATCGCCACGGTGCGGACGCTGAACGGGTCCTACGGCCAGGTCGCGGTGATCCAGACCATCGACGACGTGCTGATCAGCTGGCGCTCCGACACCGCGCTGCTGGTGACGCTGTTCTCGACCACCGGCTGCATCCTGCTGATCCTCGGCTTTGCCTTCCATTGGCAGTCGTCGCGGGCACGCGAGGCCGACGCCATCTACGACATCGCGCGCCAGCGCGTCGACACCGCGCTCAACCGCGGCCGCTGCGGACTGTGGGATTGGGACATCGCGCGCGGCCGGGTGTTCTGGTCAAACTCGATGTACGAACTGCTCGGGCTGTCGCCGCGCGACGCCATGCTGGAGTTCGGCGACATCAACAAGCTGGTCCACCCCGATGACGGCGATCTCTACGACATCGCGACCCAGCTGGTGAGCGCGGACGAAGGCACCATCGACCGCATGTTCCGGATGCGCCACGTCTCAGGCCAATGGCTGTGGCTGCGGTTCCGCTGCCAGGCGGTGCGCGGCGCCAGCGACGCCGAGGTGCGGCTGGTCGGCATCGCCGTCGACGTCACCGAGCAGAAGCAACTGGTCGACGCCACCAAGACCGCCGACGCCCGGCTGCGCGACGCCATCGACGCCATCTCCGCCGCGTTCGCGCTGTGGGACGCCGACAAGCGGCTGGTGCTGTGCAATTCGCAGTATCAAAGGCTGCACGGGCTGCCGAACAGCCATGTCCAGCCCGGCACCGCGCTGCACGTGGTGATGGCAGCGAGCCGCGACGCCATCACCCGCACCCAGGATAGCGGATCGGACGAGGCCGGCTGCCGCACGTTCGAGGCCGAGCTGGAGGACGGGCGCTGGTTCCAGTTCGCCGAGCGCATCACCAAGGACGGCGGCTTCGTCTCGGTCGGCACCGACATGACCGCGCGCAAGCGCCACGAGGACCGGCTGCTCGACAGCGAGCGGCGGCTGATGGCGACGGTCGCCGATCTGCGCAAATCGCAGCAGAAGCTGGAACAGCAGACCCAGCAGCTCGCCGACCTCGCCGGCAAGTACGCCCGCGAGAAGACCCGCGCCGAGGAGGCCAACCGCGCCAAGTCCGAATTCCTCGCCAATATGAGCCACGAGCTGCGCACGCCGCTCAACGCCATCATCGGCTTCTCCGAGATCATGGAGAACGGCATGTTCGGCGAGCTCGACGCGAAATATTACGAGTACTGCCAGGACATCCGCGCCAGCGGCCAGCATTTGCTCGACGTCATCAACGACATCCTCGACATGTCGAAGATCGAGGCGGGGCGGATGATGGTCCACCCCGAGCCGATGCGGCTCGACGACGTCATCACCGAGACGCTGCGAGCGATCGCCATGCGCGCGGTCGACAAGCGGCTGTCGGTGTCGGCCGACCTCACCTCCGGGCTGGTGCTGCACGCCGACCGCCGCGCCATGAAGCAGATCCTGCTCAACCTGCTGTCCAACGCCGTGAAGTTCACGCCGGAAGGCGGCCGCATTTCGGTGCGGGCGCGCGCCGGCGGCAGTTTTGTGGTGCTGGTGATCAAGGATACCGGCATCGGCATCCCGCGGGCGTCGATCGCCAAGCTCGGCCGGCCGTTCGAGCAGGTGCAGAGCCAGTTCACCAAGAACCACAAGGGTTCCGGCCTCGGCCTCGCTATCGCGATGTCACTGATCGAGCTGCACAGCGGCGCGATCAAGATCCGCTCGAGCGAAGGCAACGGCACCAAGGTGATGGTACGCCTGCCGCTGCACCAGGGTCAAAAGGCCGCGGCGTAATACCTGCGGCCCTGACGACTGACGTTGGTCGGCCTCATGGCGAGGCGAAGCAGCCGTCTCGAACCATGAGGCGAACGTCAGGCGTTGGAAGGCCAAGCTGACAGGCCGCAGCGTAAGGCGCTCGGCGCTCAGCCGGGCTGGTTGCCGAGCAGGCGGTCGAACACGGTGCGGACTTTGGCCTGCGTCTCGCGCAGGTGGGCGTCCAGCGTCGCGAAATCGGGCACGTCACCCGCCCGCGTCAGCAGCGCCAGCAGGTTGGCCCCGGCGGTGTTGGGGTCGAACGGCGCCGACAGGCACAGCCGCAGCACCTGCGTCAGGTTCTGATAGAGCCGCACCGCGCCGCGCAGCGTCTCGGCGTCCTCGACCGGGATCAGCCCGAGGCGCAGCGCGCCGTCGAACACGCGGCCGGTGTTGGTGTCGAACAGCTCGGGCTGGTCGGCGCCGTAGACCAGTTGCAGGTACTGGGCGATGAACTCGAGGTCGACCAGCCCGCCGGCAGCGTGCTTGAGGTCCCACGCCTCGCCCTCGCCCTTTTCCTCGGCGATGGCGCGGCGCATTTCCACCACGTCGCCGGCGATCGCGTCCGGATCGCGCGGCTGCGCCAGCACCTCGCGAATGCTCTCCTCCACCCGCGCGGCGAAATCGGGCGGCGCCGAGATCACCCGCGCCCGCGTCAGCGCCATGTGCTCCCAGGTCCAGGCTTCGGTGAGCTGGTAGCTGCGGAAGCTGTCAAGCGAGGCCGCCAGCGGGCCGGAACGGCCGGACGGCCGCAGCCGCATGTCGACGTCGTAGAGCTTGCCGACATTGGTCTGCACGGTGAGCGCGTTGATCAGCCGCTGCGTCAGCCGGGCGAAATACTGTGCGCCGTAGAGCGGGCGCGGACCGTCCGACTCCGGGTGCTCCTTGTCGAACTCGTAGAGCACGATCAAATCGAGGTCGGAGCCGGCGGTCATCTCGCGGCCGCCGAGCTTGCCGAGCGCCAGCACCGCGGTCGCCATGCCCGGCACGCGGCCGTGCTGGGCGACGAAGCGGTCGAGCACGTGGGCGTGCAGGAAGCGCACCAACGCCACCGCGAGGCGGGCATAGGCGGCGCCGGCCTGCGTCGCGGTCAGCGTGCCGGACAGCACGCGCATCGCGATCAGGATCTTCTGCTCCTGGCCGAGCAGGCGGATGCGATCGAGGAAATCCTCGTCGCTCGCTGCGTCGGCCAAGGTGGCGGCGAAGCGCTGCTCCTGGGTGTCGCGATCCGGCAGCGGGCCGAAGAAGGCGGGGTCGAGCAGCGCGTCGAGCACCTGCGGGCGGCGGGCCAGCATCTCGGCGATGCGCGGCGCGGTGCCCATCACCGAGGCGAGCAGGCGCACCAGATCCGGATTGCGGCGCAGCAGCGTGAGCAGGCGCAACGCGCCGCCGAGCCCGGACACGAACCGGTCGAACGTCGTCAGCGCCACGTCGGCATTGCCGCTCGAGGCGAAGCCATCCAGCAGCGCCGGCACCAGATCGGCCAGCAGCGCCCGCGACGCCTCGCTGCGCAGCGCGCGCGGCCGGCCGGCGAGCCATTCGCGCACGATGAAGCTGGCCGCCAGCGGATCTCTGAATCCGAGCCCCTTGAGGGTGTCGAGCGTCTCCTTGTCGTCGCGATCGTCGGGAAAGCGGAAGGCGCCCTCGACCTGCGCCACCGGGGGAGCATCCTCGAACAACCCGGCATAATGGCGCTGCACGGTGCGCAGATGCGGCAGGATAGCGTCGGCGAAGGCGTCGCGGCCGTCATGCCCGAAGAAGCGCGCGAAGGCGTCGAGGGCGTGGGTCTCCTCCGGCAGCGACTGGGTCTGCTCGTCCGCCACCATCTGCAGCCGGTGCTCGACCGCGCGCAGAAATTCGTAGGCTGCGGTCAGCTCGTCGCGCGCCGCCGGCGCGATCCAGCCGCCTTCGGCCAGCGCCGCCAGCGCCGCCAGGGTCTGGCGCAGGCGCAGGTGGGCGTTGCGTCCGCCGACGATGAGCTGCTGGGTCTGGGCGAAGAACTCGATCTCGCGAATGCCGCCGCGGCCGAGCTTGACGTTGTGGCCCTCGACCGCGATGTCGTCGTGGCCGCGATAGGCGTGGATCTGCCGCTTCATCGCGTGGACGTCGGAGATTGCGGCGTAGTCGAGGAAGCGGCGCCAGATGAACGGCACCAGCTCGTCCAGGAAGGCGGCGGCGGTGGCATAATCGCCCGCGCACGGTCGGGCCTTGATGTAGGCCGAGCGTTCCCAGGTCTGCCCCTCGCGCTCATAATAGTGAAGACCGGCGATGGTGGTCATCGCCACCTGAGTGGAGGCCGGATCAGGCCGCAGCCGCAGGTCAACGCGGAACACGTAGCCGTCAGCGGTGCGCTCCTGCAGCAGCTTGACCAGGCCGCGGGTGATGCGCACGAACAGCGGTCCAACCTCGACGCCGGGGCGAAGCGGGGCGCGCTCGCGATCGTAGAACACCACCAGATCGATGTCCGACGAGTAATTGAGCTCGCCGGCGCCCATCTTGCCCATCGCCAGCACGAAATAGCCGGAGCCGCGCTCGGGTTCTGCAGGATCGGGCGGCACGAGCTTGCCCTCGCTGGCCGCCGCCAGCAGCAGCCGGCGCAGCGCCGCCTGCACCGCGACGTCGGCGATCTCGGTCAGCGCGCCGGTGACGCGGGCCAGATCCCACACCCCGCCGATGTCGGCGAGCGCGATCAGCAGCGCCGCCTCCTGCTTCATCAGCCGCAGCGCGCGCATCGCCCCGGCGTCATCGGGCGAGGCCACCACCGCGGCGCGGGTCTCCTCGATCAGCGCCGCCAGCCGCTCCTCGGGCGCCGACGTGAACAGCCGCACAAGCCGGGCCGGGTCGGTGGCGGCAAGGTCGTAGAGGAAGGGCGAGCCGCCGGCGATGCCGGCGAGGACGCGCCGCGCCAGCGGGTAGGCATCCACCAGTGCGGCAACGTCATCGTGCTTGAGGAGATCGTCGAGGCGCGGCTCGGATGCGGCAGGGTCGCCGACCAGCGGGGCGGCGGTCAGGCGAACGGCGAGGGCCGACGCCGCGTGCGCCGGGCAGGCGATGGCCGGTCGGGGGGCGGCAGGATACGTCATGCCGCATCTCTAGCACCCCGAGGCAATGTGATCACCACTTTCAGGCCAGGATTGTTGTCCGAAAGTGCCAAGCTACCGCCATGCAGGCGGGCAACCGCGGATGCCAGCGACAAACCGAGCCCGGAGCCGGGTCGGGAGCGGCTGGATTCGAGCCGAACGAATCGTTCGACCGCCCGCGCGCGGTCTTCGGCGGCAATGCCGGGGCCGCGGTCGGCGACCGACAGCTCGACCCCGCCCGGCACGGTGCGGGCGGCCAGGGTGATCGACGGCGGCGAGGCCGGGTCGGTGCCCGCCGGCACGCCGTATTTCAGCGCGTTGTCGACCAGATTGGCGAGCGCCTGACCGATCAGCTCGCGGTTGCCGCGCAGCGGCACCGGCGCCGCGACGTCGACCGTCAGGGTGGCGCCCCTCTCCTCGGCGACCGGGTCGTAGAGTTCGCCGACGGTCTGCACCACCTCGGCGGCGTCGAGTTCGGTCATCTCGCCGTCGAACCGGCCGGCCTCGGAGCGCGCGATCATCAGCAGCGCGTTGAAGGTGGCGATCAGGCCGTCGGCCTCGGCGATGGTGTCCTCCAGCGCGCCGCGCCAGTCGTCCTCGGTGCGGGCGGTGCGCAGCGCCTCCTCGGCGCGGTTGCGCAGCCGGGTCAGCGGCGTCTTGAGATCGTGGGCGATGTTGTCTGACACTTCCTTCAGGCCGCGCATCAGCCCTTCGATGCGCTCCAGCATGGCGTTGAGCGATGAGCCGAGGCGGTCGAACTCGTCGCCGGTTCCGGCGACCGGCAGGCGTTCGGACAGGTTGCCGGCCATGATCGCCTCGGCCGAGGTGCCGATGGCGTCGACCCGCCGCAGCACGCGGCTGGTGACGAACACGCCGCCAGCAATGCCGAGCACCACCACGATCACGATCGCCCACCGCATCGGCGGCGCCATCACGCCATGGATACGCTCACGCTCCTCGAGGTCGCGCCCGATCACCATGCGAAAACCGCCCGGCAGCAGGAAGGCCCGCGCCATCGCCCGCAGCTCGCGGCCGTCGGCCTCGTCCATCCGCCGGTAGCGGATCTGCTCCCAGCCGGAGGCCGCGAGGTGCTTGCCCGGCAATTCGGCGATGTTGCCGGCCAGCGTCTCGCCCTGGAAGGTGGTGAGAAGGTAGATGTTGGAGCCGGGCTGGCGCGAACGCCAGTCGATCACCGCCGCCAGCCGCCTGATGCCGCCGCGGGAATAAATCTCCGACAGCGCCGCGATCTCGGTATCCAGCGTTTCCTGGATCTGGCTGAACACGAGGTTCTGGGTGTGCCAGCCGAGATAGGCCACCAGCGAGGCCGCAAACGCCAGGAACACCGCCAGATACACGGCCATCAGCTTGAAGGCCGTGGTGCGGAACAGCTTACCGAGCGCTGTCACGGATCACGTATCCCGCCCCGCGCATGGTGTGCAGCAGGGGCTTGGCGAAGCCCTTGTCGATCTTCGAGCGCAGCCGCGAGACGTGGACGTCGATGACGTTGGTCTGCGGGTCGAAATGATAGTCCCACACGTTCTCCAGCAGCATGGTGCGGGTCACCACCTGGCCGGCGTGGGTCATCAGGTATTCGAGCAGCCGGAACTCGCGCGGCTGCAGCGCGATCTCGGTGCCGGCGCGGATGACGCGGCGGGCGAGGCGGTCGAGTTCAAGATCGCCGACCTTCAGCACGGTGGCGGCGGCGGCCGGGGTGCGGCGGCGGCCCAGCGCTTCGACGCGGGCGAGCAGCTCGGAAAAGGCGTAGGGCTTGGGCAAATAGTCGTCGCCGCCGGCCCGGAGGCCGCGGACGCGGTCGTCGACCTGGCCGAGCGCCGACAGGATCAGCACCGGGGTATGACGGTCCTCGGCGCGCAGGGTCTCGATCACCGACAGTCCGTCGCGCTTGGGCAGCATGCGGTCGACCACCAGCACGTCGTAGTCGCCTTCGCGGGCCATGTGCAGGCCCTCCTCGCCATCACCGGCGTGGTCGGCGAGATGGCCGGATTCGTTGAAGGCCTTGACGACGTATTCGGCCGCGGCCGCGTCGTCCTCGATCACCAGAATGCGCATGGCCGGATCCGTGGAGGTCGAGCCGGCGACTCGAGCAGGCGCGACTCGGGCAGCGGCGACTCGGGTATCAGACATGGCATCCTCTCCGAAATCGCACCCAGGGGCGAGTGCAGCACTGAAGATGGGACAAAAGGCGGGGCGGGAGGCGTGGCCTCCCGCCCGTCGGTCCTGCGGCAGCAGGGGCGACGAAAGCGACCGCAGGTCCGAATGGATGAGCCAGGCGGGCGTCAGCCCTGCCCGACCTTGAGCGCGACGAAGCGGCTGGACTCGCCGTTCTTGACGCGCATCAGCACGCTGCGCTTCTTGGCGTCGGTCGCCGCCTGCACCGCCTCGCGAACATCGCCAATGCTGCCGACGCTGCGGCCGTTGACGTCGAGGATCTGGTCGCCCTGGCGCAGCCCGGCGGCGGCGGCGGGGCCGCCCGGCTCGATGTCGCGGACCGCGACACCGGAACCGTCGGGCGTGGGTGCCAGCGTCAGCCCGAGGTGGGGAACGCTTCGGTCAGATGGCACCTGACCGAAGCGCTTCGGGGCCTGCTGGTCGTCCGGAAACTGGCCGGGCTTCAACTCGACAGTGCGTTCCTTGCGGTCGGAGACGACGGTGAGCTTGATCGCCTCGCCGGGCTTCTCGGCGGCGATGCGGCGGGCGAGCTCGCGGGCGTCGCGCACCGGCTTGCCGTTGACCTGGGTGATGACGTCGCCGGCCTTGATGCCGGCCTTGGCGGCGGGACCGTTGGGCTGCGGATCGGCCACCAGCGCACCCTCGGCCTTGCTCAGACCGAGGCCGTCGGCGATCTCGGCGGTAACCGGCTGAATCTGCACGCCGATCCAGCCGCGGGTCACCGTGCCGTGCTCGCGCAGGCTGGTGACCACCGTCCGAACCGTCTCGGCCGGAATGGCGAAGGCGATGCCGACGCTGCCGCCGGACGGCGAGAAGATCGCGGTGTTGACGCCGATCACCTCGCCATCGAGGTTGAAGGTCGGGCCGCCGGAATTGCCGCGGTTCACCGGCGCGTCGATCTGGACGAAGTCGTCATAGGGTCCCGAGCCGATGTCACGGCCGCGCGCCGAGATGATGCCGGCGGTCACGGTGCCGCCGAGGCCGAACGGATTGCCGACCGCCACCACCCAATCGCCGATCCGCGGAGCCTTTTCGCCCAGCGTCACGAACGGATAGGAGCCGCCGTCGACCTTGAGCAGCGCGAGGTCGGTGCGCTGGTCGGTGCCGACCACCTTGGCGTTGAGGGTGCGGCCATCGTCCGTCACCACCTCGACGCTGGCGGCGCGATCCACCACGTGGTTGTTGGTGACGATGTAGCCATCGGCGGAGATGAAGAAGCCGGAGCCCTGCGACTGGCCGAAGCGGTGCGGCTGGCGCGGGCCGAAGCCGTGCGGACCGCCGCGGCCGAAGCGCTCACCAAACTCGCGGAAGAAGCGCTCCATGCCGCCGGGAGGCATCGGCGCGGCCTCATCGTCCTCGCCGCCGAACTGCATCGGCTCGGCGACGGTCTCGGTCTTGACGCGGACGCTGACCACCGCTGGCCGCACCCGCTCGACCACGTCGGCGAAGCTGAACGAGGATGCGGTGAGGCGGTTCGGCGTGGCCTGGAGCTGGGCAGTCTGGGACTGGGTCGACTGGGCCTGGGCAACGTCGCGGACCAGCAACGGCGACAGGCTGAACGTGCCGACGCCCAGCAGCGCGAGCACGGCGACGCCGGCGAGCAACCGGTTCCGGCGCGGCGAGCGCGACCCAGACGACGGCGGAGTCTGAACGATGGGGGACATCTGAGATCTCTCCGAAACGGGCATTGCCGCCCTGTTGAGCCGGAGAGTGACGTTCTCCACCTTACCGCGGGCTGGAGCGTCGATGAAAGTTTGGTAATTCCGCGGCCGCGACCCTATCCTAACGTCATTGCGGCCGGCCCTGGTGGCGGACCTGCGCCGTCAAAATTCAAGAGTTTCGGTACCGCTAACACTTTGATTCAGAATATTTTATCAGCTCGAAAGTCACGAACCCAACAGCCGGCTGGATCCGCCGGAGTGACTACAGCTGAACGCTGCACGCCGAGACTTGACCACTGCTCGGCGGCACCCCACTGTTCGATTGCATCCCAGGAGGCGCCTTCAACCTCTCTTTGCCGCACCGGGCCCATTGCGTGGGGCAACCAAGGGCTTCCGGGTGAACGGCGAGATCGCGATCCGCGGATTTGTCTTTTTCACTGAATTTTGTTGTAGGGCTAAAGTATGGATGAAATTTTTCCTTGGGGCTGGGGCAATGAGGTTCTCTACCGCATGTGTCGCGAAAGACCTCAACACACCGATAACGATGTAATTTCCGGCAAATTATGGTTGATAGGACGCGCCTACTCCGCCGCAATCGAGCGCGGCGCTGGAGATGCCATCATCGCAGGCAAAGATCTACATCAGACCATCGCACCGGAGATCAAGGCATCACCTCTCGACGCTTGGCTTAAAGAAATTTCTGACATTGAATTCGTTGACAAAGAAAATCTATCCCGCGTACTCGCTGTCCATCAGCGATTTACACTTCTCATGAAAAGACTTACGAAACGCGAGCGGCGGTCGTTCACCTCAAAATACTTACATTTTCATAATCCAAACGCTTTTTTTATTTACGACTCCCGCGCCACGGCTGCGGTCAGAAAGTGTGTCGGTCGCCGACGCTTCCCTATCCCGAACTCGTGCACAGAGGCAGATGACGTCTACGCGACGTTCGTCCTGCGGTGCATCGAATTTCGAGATACGGATGCCAAGAGCGGCCAGCCGCCGCTGACACCGCGTCAATTGGATCAATTACTGTTGGGTTATGGACTGCCGCCCCGATAAATTAAACATAGCGACCTGAAAAGTTGTCATCAGGAGAGTATTTTTCGGCGACGGCGCCACGAAATCCGGCCTGATCGCCCCGAGTTCGCGTCACTCCGAGCGCAGCAGGTCGGCGACGCGCTTTTCCTCATCCGCGCTCAGCGCCGCGGTGGCGGTAGCAGCGGTGCGGCGGCGACGGGCTGCGACGACGATGCCGATGCCGCCGCCGACGAGGATGGCGAGCGGGCTCAGCCACAGCAGGACGGTCGACAATTCCCACGGCGGCCGCAGCCGCACGAAGTCGCCGTAGCGCGCCACCAGGAAGTCGAACACCTGCTGGTCGTTGTCGCCGGCCTGGATGCGCTCGCGCACCAGCACGCGCAGGTCCTTGGCGAGGCCAGCGTCGGAATCGTCGATCGACTGATTCTGGCAGACCATGCAGCGCAGCTCCTTGGAGAGCTCGCGCGCCCGCGCCTCCTGCGCCGGATCGGACAGCACCTCGGAGGGCTGCACCGCGAGCGCGGGCAGCGGCGCCGCCAACGCCAGCGCCACGATCGCGCCGCGGAACCAGTGCTTGCGTAAGACGATGCTGAATGCCTGGATCATGACGTTCAATCGACCTCCAGATGACGGCTCCGTCATCGGCAGAACCGGGCTGTTGTCCCTTCCCCGTTGCGGGAGAGGGCGGCGACGTTTGGGCGAAGCGACATCCGGGCCGGGCGGGTCACGGGTTTGCCCCTCGCCCGCCCTCGCGGAGCCTGTCCCTTGGGCCGGCCGAAGAAGGCCGGACCCGAGGGCTTCGGACGCCCTCTCCCGCACCGGGAGAGGGATAGCGGCACTCACTCGGCCGGCTGCAGCGTGGCGCTGCGCATCTTGGCGGTGCGCGGCGCGCCGATCCGGTAGCGCCGGTCCGACAGCGACAGCCCGCCACCGGCCACCATCACCAGACAGCCGAGCCAGATCCACAGCACCAGCGGCTTGTCGTAGATCCGCACGTCGATCGAGTTCTCGGTGAAGGTCTCGCCCGGCGCGATGTAGAGTTGCGAGAAGCCGTGGGTGAGCAGCGCCGCCTCGGTGGTCGGCATCCGCCGCGCCAGGAAGATGCGCCGCGACGGCTCGACGGTGCCGATGGTCTTGCCGTTGCGCGACACGGTGAAGCGCGCGACGCCCTCCTGATAATTGGGGCCGTTGCGCGGGAACAGCGACTCCAGCGTCAGGGTATAGTCGGAGATGCTGACGCTCTCGCCGATCTTGACGCGCTGCACCACCTCGCTCTTCCAGGCGCTGTCGCCGACGATGCCGAGGATGACGAGGCCCATGCCGATATGGGCAAAAGCGGTGCCCCAGGCCGAGCGCGGCAGGCCGCGGGCGCGGGCGAAGCTCACCTTGAGCGGCACCCGCCACAGCGCGGCGCGCTCGGCAAGGTCGGCCAGCGCGCCGACGATGATGAACACCGCAAGCCCGACCGCGAGCGGCGCCAGCACCGAGCCGCCCGTCACCAGCGCCAGCAGGATGCCGGTGGTGAACACCGCCGCCGCGATCGCCACCAGCAGGCGCTGGACGACACCGAGCAGATCGCCGCGCTTCCAGGCCAGCAGCGGCCCGAACGGCATCGCGATCAGCAGCGGGATCATCAGCGGCACGAAGGTGGAGTTGAAGAACGGTGCGCCGACCGAAATCTTCTCGCCGGTGATCGATTCCAGCGCCAGCGGATAAAGCGTGCCGACCAGCACCGCCGCGCACGCCGCCGACAGGAACAGGTTGTTGAGCACCAACGCGCCCTCGCGCGACACCGGCGCAAACAGCCCGCCCTGCTTCAGGGTCGGCGCCCGCCAGGCATAGAGCGACAGCGAGCCGCCGATGAACAGCACCAGGATGGCGAGGATGAACACGCCGCGCGCCGGATCGGTGGCGAACGAGTGCACCGAGGTGAGCACGCCCGAGCGAACCAGGAAGGTGCCGAGCAGCGACAGCGAGAAGGCGAGGATGGCGAGCAGCACCGTCCAAACCTTCAGCGCCTCGCGCTTCTCCATCACCACCGCGGAGTGGATCAGCGCGGTGCCGATCAGCCACGGCATGAACGAGGCGTTCTCGACCGGGTCCCAGAACCACCAGCCGCCCCAGCCCAGCTCGTAATAGGCCCAGTACGAGCCCATCGCGATGCCGAGGGTGAGGAAGATCCAGGCGGTCAGCGCCCACGGCCGCACCCAGCGCGCCCAGGCGGCGTCGAGCCGGCCGTCGATCAGCGCCGCCACCGCGAAGGCAAAGCAGATCGAGAAGCCGACATAGCCGAAATAGAGCAGCGGCGGATGGATGGCGAGGCCGACGTCCTGCAGGATCGGGTTGAGGTCGCGGCCCTCGATCGGCGCCGGGTCCAGGCGCAGGAACGGGTTGGAGGTGAGCAGGATGAACAGCAGGAACGCCAGCGCCACCCACGCCTGCACCGCCAGCACGTTGGCCTTCAGCGACTGCGGCAGGTTCTTGCCGAACACCGCCACCAGCCCGCCGAACAGGGCGAGGATGAGAACCCAGAGCATCATCGAGCCCTCGTGGTTCCCCCACACGCCGCTGATCTTGTAGATCAGCGGCTTGGCCGAGTGCGAGTTCTCGTAGACGTTGGCGACCGAGAAGTCGCTGGTCACGTAAGCCCAGGTCAGCGCCGCAAACGACAGCGAGACGAACAGCGCTTGCGCCAGCGCCACCGGCGCGGCGGTGCCCATCAGGGCGTCGTCGCCGGTACGCGAGCCCCACACCGGCAGCACCGACTGCACCAGCGCTAAGGCCAGCGCCAAGATAAGAGCGTAATGGCCGAGTTCGGCGATCATGAGCGTGTCCCTACCGCGCGATGTGTTTCACTGAAATCGCCGGCGCGCATTAAGCCTTCGTTTGAGCACGGTGCTCTCGCAAAATCGGGGCCCGCCTTTGCGCATCATGAAGCTGCCCCCGCATGATGCTCCCGCAAAACCGGTGTCCACGTTTGCGCATCATGCTCTACCGCGGCGTCGAGGGCGTGCTGGCTGCCGCCCCCGGTGCCGGCCCCTCGCCCTGCCAGTGGCCCTGCTTCTTCAGCGCGTCGGTGACTTCGCGCGGCATGTAGTTCTCGTCGTGCTTGGCGAGCACGGTGTCAGCGAGGAACACGCCGTCGGGGCCGAGGCTGCCCTCGGTGACGACCCCCTGCCCCTCGCGGAACAGGTCGGGCAGGATGCCGGTATAGGCGACGGGAATGGCCTTGTTGCCATCGGTCACCTTGAACCGCACCTTGAGCTGTTCGCCGCGCTCGATGGTGCCGTTCGCCACCAGGCCGCCGAGGCGGATGCGCTCGCCGGGCGCCACGCCCTTCTCGACCACGTCGGTCGGCGAGTTGAAGAACACGATGGAATCGTTGAGCGCGACCAGCACCAGGCCGGTGGCGACTGCCAGCACGGCGAGTCCCGAGCCGATCAGAGCGAGGCGACGTTGCTTGCGGGTCATGTCCGCTACCCTTCCGATGATCCCGGTCTCATACCGGATCCGGGCGACCGCGGGATCAGGATCTCTTTTGATCCGGATATCCGGCCGAACCAGACCCTCGTCGAAAAACGGCAAGCCGGCCGGCCAGGGCCTCAGCCGCCCAGGCCGAGCCCCTTGGCGAAGGTCTCGACATTTCTCAGCTTGTCCGGTTCAGCCTGCAGCGCCGTCCGGGCGTCAGCCAGCGCGGCGCGGGCCTTGTCGGCCTCGCCGAGCGTCATGTGGCCGCGCATCAGCCGCATCCAGCCTTCAACGTCGCCGCGGTCGTTTTGCAGCTTCTGCGCCAGCATCTCGACCATGGCGCGAACCATGGCGGTCTGCGCCTCCGCCGAAGGCTCGGCGGCCGGCTGCATGTTCTCGACCCGCGGCCCCGGCAGCACATTTGCGGCCTCGGGCTTGCCCGCGTCGAGGTTACTCGCCTCGGAGGACTTGCCCGCCTCGGACTTGCCCGCCTCGGACTTGGCGGCCTCGGCCGCGATTTCTGCGAGCGATTGTTCCAGCACCTCGCGCCAGGGCGAATCCGGCGCGGTGTCGGCAAGCTGCATCCGCCACCGCGCGGCGGCCGATTCACGCTTGCCCTCCTGGTGGTCGGCAACGCCAAGGAAGTAGCGCGCCTTGGGCTGCCTGGCGTCCATCGCTGCGACCCGCTCGAAGATCGCGCGCGCTTCCGGGGTGACGACGTCGCCGGCCGCAGCGAACATCGACTCGCCGAGACCGGCCAGCCGGTCGGCGCTCTCGCCCAGCAGTCGCATCGCGTTCTGGTTGGCCCGCACCGCATCGGCGTAGCGGCCCGAGCGCATGTAAACCGGCGCCAGCACTTCCCAGCCGCGGCCGTCGTCCGGGTTCTCCGCCAGGCGCGCCTCGACCTGCTCGATCAGCACGGCGAAGTCCTGGTGATTGGAGGGCGCGTCGCGGCGCGCCGCGATCGGCTGGTCGGGCAGATCCGGCACGCCGATCACAAGATAGGTACCGACCGCCAGCATCGGCACCACCACCAGGCCGGCGGCGGCGACCGCCCAGCCCCGCGCGCGCGCGGCACCCGGCGCAGAGGCGGCAAGGCGATCAGCAGCGGCCAGCAGCCGGCGCTTGACCTCGACGCGGGCGGCGCCGGCCTCGGCGGCGGTGATCTGGCCGCCGGCCAAATCGCGTTCAACCTCAGCGAGTTGATCCCGGTAGATGGCCAGATCGGGCGCGGCTGCGGCCGTCCGTCGACGAACCAGCGGCAGCAAGACCGCCAGCGCTGCCAGAGCAGTCATCGACGCCAACGTGACCCAGAACACCATTCTTCCCTCCGCAACTCGACCTGTCGGTTGCGACGCGGCACGCCGGAATTTTTCCGGGACCCTACGCAGCCGGAGCCGGCCGGTCCTTGCGGAGCATCAAAGGGAGGAATGCGTCGACGTCAAGATCGGGCGGCCTATCGGCGCTCGCCGGCCGGCTCGGCCTGCCTTCCCTGCGCAGCGAGATCGACCGCCCTGGTCAGCGTTTGTGCGTAGCCGGGACCGAACACCCGGCCGGAGAGCTGAATTGCCGCGTCGAGCTGCGAGCGCCGGAACGGCTTCTCGACGTCGCTGGCGACGCGAAGGCCATCGATCAGCGTGGCGGTGCCGGTGTCCAGCAGCGCGTTCAGTTCGGAGGTGGCGCGCTGGGTCGCCTCGTTGAGGGCGATCTCGCCGGCATAGGTGCGGCACAGCAGGAGAAGGTCGATCGCCTCCTCCGCGGTCGCGACGTCGGCGGCGGAAACCGCCGGTTCCGACGCCGCCTCCTTGCGGGTACGCATCTTGAGCAGGCGGCGGATGTCGGTGCTGCAGGCGGCGATTTCCGTCGACAGCAGCGCGGCGATGTCCTTGCGGATCGCCGCCAGCCGGCGGCTCCAGGCGGAATCGCCGCGCAGGTCGAGCTCGGTGCGGAACCCGCGGGCGTCGTCGTGGATATCCTTGACCACCGGCGCCAGCGCGGAAAAGTCGCGCCGCTTCATCAGCGCCTTCAGCAGCGCCACCTTGCGGTCGAGATCGGCGAAGGCTAGCTCGACCGCGGCCGCGAACGGCGTTTCGGCGATCTTGGCGGCAACGTCGGTCTCGGCCGCCTTGATGGCGACGCGGACGATCTGCCAGGGCTGGGCCAGCCGCCTCATCAGCAGCGCCAGCGCGTAGGGCAGCACGTCGGGGTGGCGCGCCATCGAGCCGTTGAACACCGCCCGCGCCGCGTCCAGGTTCTGATCGGACAGGTTCTTGATGGAGGTCGGCAGGCGGCCACCGATGGCCCCCAGCGCGTCGCGGGCGCACAGGATCGCCAGCACGTCGCGCAACTCCTCGACCTCGCGCTGGGAGCCGAGCTGCGCGGACAGCTTGCGGGCCGCCACCTCGTCGCGCGCCGCCGCGGTCAGCGCGGCGCGGATGCGGATGATGGTGTGGTCCTGGAAGCTCTTGGCGATGCGCAGTGCCGAGGCCTCATCGCCCGGCTGCAGCGTGGTCGCGACCGCAACGGTGAACGCCTTGATGTCGGCCGGCAGCACATCGCGGCTCAGCCAGGTCCAGATCGGCTCCAGGCAGGCGCGCGGAATGACGCCGCGAATCTTGGTCGGCGAAACCTCGTCGGCCAGGAACGGCTCGACCGGCAGAAAGAACAGCTGCTGGGGGCTGGTGATGCGGGGCTGCGGCGCCTCGGCCGGCGAGGCCGCGGTGCCGCGCAGCTCCTGGAGAACGATGGTCGCGGTGTCGTCGCCGGCAGCGGCTTCGCGCTCGAGCTTTTCGACGACCAACGCACGGGCTTCGGGCGTGAGGTTCTCCAGATAGCTCCGCAGCTTGTCGATCGCATTGCGCGGCTGCGCCATGCCGGCCCCCCCATCCATTCGAAAGATCGAGGCAAGCTATGGCGGCGTCGTTTAAAATTCGGTATTCGCCCGGCCACCGCCCCGGAAATTAACGGATTTTCGAACGGTGGCCGGCGGCGAATCAGCCGACCGGCCGCCAGGCCCCGTCGGGCTCGCGGCAGGCGGTGCCGCGCGCGGTCTGCGGCCGGCCGTCGATATAGATGGTATGGGTGTACTCGCGGCAGTCGCGGCCGGAGCGCTGATAGGACGGGCCGGGCACCACGGTGCCGTAGTGGCCGTTGTCGGGGTTGCGCCAGGACACCGGGGCGCCGGAGCGGCCCCGTTCGAGCGCCTCGACCTCCGCAGCATAAGCCCGCTGGCGGTCCTGCTCGTCGAGCTGGGCGCCAATGACGCCGCCGATCAGGCCACCGATCAGGGCACCCGCCACCACCGAGCCGACGTCGCCGTGTCCGATGGCGCTGCCGGCGAGGCCGCCGATGATCGCGCCGGTGCCGGCCCCGACCACGGTCTTGGTACCGGGCCCATCATCGGTGGTGGTGCAGCCGCCGAGCGCGAGGACGGTCGCGACCGCGACGAAAGACTTGCGGACATGCATCGGCAACACTCCGGAATTGGCGACGGGCTTGGCCCTGGGCGTGACGGCGAACCGGCCGGCGAGTCGCGGCCTGTGCTTCGGGTAGGGCGGGATTCCGGCGAAAGCTGGGCTTGGAGGCGGGCACGCCAGGCGCCCTACCCCGCCGGCAGGATGAGCTCGGCGCGCAGGCCCCCGATCGGCGCGGCGCCGAGCACCAGGCGGCCGCCATATTCGGTTGCGGTCTCCACCGCGATGGCAAGGCCGAAGCCGGAGCCGGGCTTGGTCTCGTCCAGCCGCTTGCCGCGCTTGGCCACCGCCTCGCGCTGGTCGGCGGTGAGGCCGGGGCCGTCGTCGTCGATCACCACCCGCAGGAAGCGGCGATCGAGCGCATGGGCGGCCGGCTCGGCCAGCACCTCGATCTCGACCCGGCTCGACGCCCATTTGGCGGCGTTGTCGATCAGGTTGCCGATCATCTCGTCGAGATCGTGCCGCTCGCCGCGGAACTTGAGGTCGGGGTCGAGCGCGGTGGCGAAGGTGAGCCCGCGCCCGGCGTGGATCTTCTCCAGCGTACGCACCAGCGCGGCGATCGCCGGCGCGACCTCGGTCAGGCTAGCGACGTGCGCGGCGGCGGCGGCGATGCGGGCGCGGTCGAGGTGGTGGCCGACCTGCTCGCGCATCACCGCCACCTGCTCGCGCACCTTGGCGGCGAGCGCGTCGTCGCGGCCGGCGGCCTCGTTGAGCAGCACCGACAGCGGCGTCTTCAGGGCATGGGCGAGATTGCCGACGTGGGTGCGGGCGCGCTCGACCACCTCGCGGTTGGCGGCGACCAGGGCGTTCATCTCGCGCGCCAGCGGCGCGACCTCGCGCGGGAACGGGCCCTCCAGCCGGTCGGCGGTGCCGGCGCGGATCGCCGCCAGGCCCTTCGACAGCGCCTGCAGCGGCCTCAGCCCATAGCCGACCTGGAACAGCGTGGTCAGCACCAGCAGCAGGCCGAGGCCGGCGAAGGTGGTGCCGATCGCAAGGTTGAAGCCGGCGCTCTCCTCGACGATTTCGCGAGCGTCGCCGCCGACGGCGACCAGCAGCCGGCCGTCCTCGCCGAGGTCGATGGTGCGTTCGGCGAGCCGCAGCGGCTGCTCGCCCGGGCCGGCGACGTAGCCGTGGCGAATGCCGTCGGCGTCCTCCGGCACCGCGCGCTGATCCAGCCGCAGCAGCGTGCTGCCGAACAGCGAGCGCGAGGCGCGCACCTCGGCCGGGGAGCTGTCGACCCGCACCACCTGCCAGTACCAGCCCGACAGCGGCAGATCGAACAGCGGCTCGCCGAGGTCGCCGTCCTCGGCGCCCGATTCGGACACGGCGACGGCGGCCACCAGCGCCTTGAGGTAGATGGCGAGCCGGCGGTCGAACGCCCGCTCCAGCGCCCCGGAATACAGCGACGACAGCCCGATGCCGGTGGCCAGCAGCACCAGCGACGTCACCACCGCGGCCGACAGAAACAGCCGCAGCGCCAGCGACGAGCTGGAGCCGGCGCGCCGGTCGGCCTCCGGCTGCGGAGGATGCCGCGTGTTCTCAGCCACCGCCCATTCCACCTGCGCCGACGACGCTGCCGGCCGGCCCCGCCCGCCGCGTTGTCGCACAATCCGGCGACGAAGATGAACCGGTTTTGCGCGCCATGGTTTAGCTGGCGCCGGCGGCCGGGGCGAGCACATAGCCGAGGCCGCGCACGGTCTGGATGACGTCGACCCCGAGCTTCTTGCGCAGGCGGCCGACGAACACCTCGATGGTGTTGGAATCGCGGTCGAAATCCTGCTCGTAGAGATGCTCGACGATCTCGGTGCGCGACACCACCCGGCCCTGGTGGTGCATCAGATAGGCCAGCAAGCGATATTCGTGCGAGGTCAGCTTGACCGCCAGCCCCGCCACGGTGACGCGGCTGGCGCGGGTGTCGAGCCGCACCGGGCCGCAGGTGAACTCGCTGGTGGCGTGACCGGCGGCGCGCCGCAGCAGTGCCCGCAGCCGCGCCAGCACTTCTTCCATATGGAACGGCTTGGCGACGTAGTCGTCGGCGCCGGCGTCGAAGCCCTGCACCTTGTCGCTCCAGCGCTCGCGCGCGGTGAGAATCAGCACCGGCATGGTGCGGCCGGCCCGCCGCCACGCCTCCAGCACCGACAGTCCGTCCATCTTGGGCAGGCCGAGGTCGAGCACCACGGCGTCGTAGGGCTCGGTATCGCCGAGGAAATGGCCCTCCTCGCCGTCGACGGCGCGGTCGACGGCGTAGCCGGCCTCCTCCAGTGCGCTGGCGAGCTGGCGATTGAGATCGGGATCATCTTCGACGACGAGCAGACGCATCGGCCGACTATAGCAGAGCCATTCCGGCATGATCGGGGCGCAGGCCGGATCGCCGCCGCTTTCTGCCTGCGTATCTGCGCGCCGTCACCTCCTCGAAACCGTGGTGACGATGGCTGATCGCAACGGTCTTGGATGCCGACGCCGTTGGTCGGACCCACCGGTCCGACCAACGAAACGTGCCGACGTCCGAAAGATCCGGCCATCCGCTGCCGGATGAACGGCACCGGTTCCGCTTCCGGCTGATCCGCCGGATGTCGTTACAGACGGTTACTTCACCGACGCCGGCAGGAACTTGAACGGCTCCGCCGGCTGGAACTGCGCCGCGGCATTTCCGGCATAGATGGCGCCACCGGTCAGCAGGAGTTTCTTGGTCGGGGTTCCGGGAGCGAAGGCCAGCTCCGACACATTGATCCAGAACAAGCTCGGGCTCCGGGACGATTCGAAATAGTAGCGCTTGTTCTTCTGGTCCGACACCGAGCGCCACAGCGTGGAGGCGATGTTCGGCTCGGCCGGCGTCGAAATGCCGAGCGGGACCGACGCATTGCGAATGACCGAGAACGTGGAGGCTACCGCTTCCACCTCGTTGGCCGTCTTCGGAATGGCGTTGATGTAGAATGAGGCCCGCACGAAGCGGTCGGCGGCGCGGTTGGTGCCCGGCAGCATGACGGCACCGCCGATCTCCTGCCAGTAGGTGTCAAGCGCGAGCTGCTGGTCGTAGACCGGCGAATTCGTCATCACCTGATACTGGCGGCCGTGGTGAATGACCAGCTTGCCGCCGATGTATTCGAAGATGGCGGAATCGCCGGTGGCGTCCGAGATCGCCAGATGCACCGCACCCGGCTCGCCGTCCGGCGTCGTCACCGCGGCCACGTAGAACGGCTCGGCGCGAAGAGCCTCGACCGCCTCGGCCACCGAGGCGTAGTTGTCGAGGACATATTGCGCCCAGGCCGAGATCGAGATCGGCGGGCGCTTGCTGCCGGCGGCCGGCTTTTCGTACTCGGCCTCGGCCAGATACAGCAGGTTGGCGACCAGCCCTTTCTCGTTCATGCCGTCGGCGGTCGCGGCATCGAACGCGGTGGCGACCAGGCTGCCGTATTTCGAGGTCCAGCGGATGGACGTCGGCCCGGCCGCACCGTCGCGTGCCATGCCCCTCGGAAAGATCCACAGGTTCGAGCCGATGTCGTCCTTCCAGTCCATGCTGCGGATGGTGATGATGGTGTTGTCCGGCCCAAGATAGACCGCGCGGGTGCAGGCCTGCGCCGGCTGCCCCAGCGTGATGCCGGCCACCGCCAGGGCGACCAGGCTGGACACGGTGCCGACCACGCTGCGAATGCCTATCGCCCGTCCCCGCCGAGCAGGCGCGGCGCGGGGACGTCCGGCGTGGGCGTGCGTCGCATCATCCAGAACAGCGTTGGGCGTCTGGGATGATTGCATGACAACCTCCTGATCGATTGATGTGTGACCGCCGCCCGGCGGCGTGGTCGGCCGGAAACCGCATCAACGGATGCACGCTGCATTGCTCCGGCAAATACAACCCCTCTGCGCGACAGCGCAATCAAGGCGGGAACGGCTGACAACGTCACCGAGGCTTTGCGGTTCCTCTGCCGGGCCGGTGTTGCGGTGACGCCGGCGGGCTCGCCGCAAACCGTATCATTTGCGTCCCATCACCTCTTTGAGCGTGTGGCCGCCCATCAGGAAGGTGGTGACGATGCCGGCATAGGCGACGAAGGCGGAGAAGTCGGCGGTGACCGGCTGGCCGGTCAGCGCGGCGACGAGCGGGCCGACCAGCAACTGCCACAGCCCCAGCACCGGCACCGACCAGCCGGCGAGGCGCCGCCAGCCATAGCCGGTCCAGCCCTCGGCCTTCTCGTCTCGGGCGAGCCCGGCGGCAAACGCGAGCTGAGCGTGGGCGTAGGCGACCAGCTCCGGGCCGTACTGGGCCTCGACCTGCCGCACCGCCACGCCGGCAGCGGCCGGATCGCGGTCGATGGTGTTGGCAATCGCCTCCGGTGTCGCCGGCACGCCGAGGGCATCGCTGAGCGCGCCGCCGATGCGCCCGCCAATGGCAGCGCCGGCCGGGCCGGCGACCAGGCCGCCGAGCAGCGAGCCGCCGACCTTGGCGAGCGGCCCGGCAAGATCCGTCCAGTTCATCGCAATCTCCCTGATCCCGCATCCTCACGCCCAGTTGCGGATCACCGCGCGGGCCTTGCGCAGCCACAACGCCAGCCCGGCCGCCGCAATGACGAGGCCGAGCGCCACCGCGATGCCGAGCAGCGCCGGCGTGCCGGCGGCATCGTGCGGGCCGGTGCCGGCCGGCGGCGCCGCAACGGCGGTGCCGGCGCCCGCACCGGCGACGGCGGTCACCGCCGCCTCGGTCCGGGTGCGACGGGCCAGCTCGGCGGCGGGCGGCAGCGGGCGGTCGACCGCCTGCGCCATCGGCTCGGACGCGGCGCGCTGCACCTCGGCGAGGTCGAACGCAGCGTCGATGTCGCCGCGATAGAGCGCGCATTCGGCCTTGCGCCGCCGCACCAGGCCGCGCAGCACCTTGCCGCCGCCCTTGTTCCAGCGGGCGAGCCGCTCGCACACCGCCTCGATGTCGCCGCCACGCGCCGCCGGCCACACCGACGACGTCGCCGGGCCGCCGGTGTTGTAGGCCCAGCTCCACAGCGCATCGAACTGGGCCTGGGTGACCTTGGCGCCGCCGAGCTGGCGCTCGACGTGGCGGGCGAACGCCGCGGCGTCGGCGCGAAAGGCGGCGTCGCAGTCGACCTTGGACCACACCATGCCGATCTTGACGGTGTGGCCGTTCTCCGAGGTGGTGCCCCAACCGATGGTGGCGACGCCGGCCGGGCAGCGATAGGTCTGAAAGAAGCCGGGCCGTCCCTTGACCGGCTCAAGGCACGACTCGAACGCCTTGGCGATCGGCTCGCCAATCTCGCGAGAGAGTTCCATGATGTCCTCATGACAACGCCGCCCGAAGGCGGCGGCGCAACGAAAATTCCGGGCGTGGACGCGGCGGCCGGGCTAGGGCGTGCGGCGCTGGTCGCGGTCCGCTTCGAGCGCGGCGACCCGCTGCGCCAGCTGCTGCACCGCCTTGATCAGCGGCGCCACGAACTGGTCGTAGCGCAGCGCCTCCGGGCTGTCGGGATCGGACGGATCGACCTTGATCCAGCCGCCGAAGTCGGCGATGCCGGCGGCGTCGAGCGCGGCTCTGACCTCCTGCGCGATCAGTCCGTAATGGGTGCGCCGGCCTGGCACCGCGACAGCGATGGTCGGCCGGTCGCCGGCAGCATCCGCCACGGCGGCCGGATCGGCGATCACGTCGAAGCCGCCGACCGCCCAGCGATAGGACACCGGGCGAAGCGACATGACGAAATCGAGCCCGAGCGCAGTATCCGTGATGTCGGTCTTGTCGCGCCGGTCCGATGTCTGGATCGTGCCATTGGCCGCCCACACCTGGGACCAGCGGTGGCTGGCATTGCCACAGGTGAACGCGTTGTCGGTGGCCGGCCGGGTCGCGCCGTCGGTGTCGAATACGGCGGCAAGGCGGCGGGCGCTCGACCCAACCGGTGTCGTGCCGATGGCGACATAGGTGCCGATGCCGGAGGCGCTGAAGTTCTCGGCGGCAAAGGAGGCGACAACCGCGGAATTTCCGCTGAATGCGTCGCTGGCGAGCCGTCCGGACGACAGCAGCGCCATCACCGGATCGCCCGCGAGGGTCTGGGTCGGCGCCTCCTTGGTGCCGCGCGTTTTCCGGAACACCAGCCGCGCGGCGTCGGCGGTGTCCGACGAACACACGAACGCGGCATTGAATTCCGGCGTATTGGTCGCGGTGGTCTCAAGGCGGCCGATGCCGGTCGGCGCGCCGTTCACGCCGACATTGCCGGTCGTTTTGTCGACCACGACGGCGTGAAGCCACGACGCCCCGTTCGGGCTCACCTTGAGCGTGAGGTTGTCGTCGCCGATCAGGCCGATCTCGGCGCGGCCGGACCAGTTTGATTGCAGCAGCAGCGACAGCACGTTGGCCGCCGCCTCCTTGTTGAGGGTGTAGCGCAGATCGCCCGAGCCGCCCTCGCCGGTCGTCCTGGCCGCCCACAGCGCCTTGTTGAGCTTGGCCGAGAACGGATTGGTGGCGTCGGCGGTGGTGCCGACGCCGAGCAGCGCGAGGTTCTGCAGCCCGCCGGCCAGATTGGTGAGGTTGGTCCACGCCGAGCCGGCATAGACATAAAGCGCGGCCTCGTCCGCCACCCACGCCCGCATGCCGGCCTTGGGGCCGTGGAAGGTCCAGGCGCCGTCCTGCCAGGCGGCGATGGCGCCGTCGTGGCCGGCCCAGGCGCCGCTGGCGCCGGCGGCGATGATGTAGCGGTCACCATCGGCGGGCGCAGCCGGCGGCGCGGTGGCGTCCTTGCCGAGCACCGTCAGGTGCACCAGCGCGTCGAGCACCGACAGCGCCTCGTTGATGGTGACATGCTTTTGCGCCTGACCGGCGGCGAGAAACGGCAACGCGAGATTGGGGCTATCGGACATCGATCGTCACCTCGGCCGGAAAGCCGCGGCCACACACCGCCGAAATCTGCGCGACGCTGAGCGACAGGCGGGCCTGCGGCGCGCCGAAATCGGCGAGTTCGGCTGCGGCGGGATAAAGGACGGACGGCGTCGCCGCCGCGAGGGTGCGCTTCACCGTGGCGCCGTCGAGAATGTCGACGGCGTAGGATTCCGTCGCCTCGCCGAGCGGCACCTCGGCAAGGTCGAAGCTGTCGCCGCCGACGCGAGTGCGGCGGATCCACGACAGCACGATGCCGGCGGCCGCGCGCCGTGCCTTGACGCGCACCGGCGCCAGCGGCCTGAGCGCGGTTGCGCCCGGCGTCGCGGTGAGCTCGGCCACCGCCGGATCGGCGTGGTCGCGGCCCGCCGGCCCGGCCCGCCACAGCACCTGCCGGCCGATGCGCGCGACGTCGCTTTCCAGCGCGACCAGGGCGGTGTCGATCATCACGAAGGTGGCGCCGGCCGGCAGCGGTGCCATGGTCCGCTCGGTGCCGAGCTGGCCACGCAGCAGGCGCGACAGCCGGTAGACGTTGGTTTCCACCAGCTCGGCGCCAGCGAACTGGATCACCTCCCAGCCGCCATCGGCGTGCTGGAGCGCCGCGGCGTTGCCGCCGTCGAGCACCGCGGTGTCCGGCAGCGAAGCCAGCGTGCCGGCGGCCAGCCGCACCCGCACCGCGTTGGCGCGGTCCCACCGCCACACCGGCCCGGCCGGCAGATCATCGAGCGTGGTGCCGACGATGGCCGGCACGCCGGCGCGGGCGGCGGGCTCGAAGCTCAGGCCGTCGGCCGAGCGCCACAGCGTGATGGCGCCGGGCCACGGCGCGGCGAACACCGCGACGTGCTGCAACACCGGGGGCTCGGCCAGCGCCGGCAGGTCGAGCACCTGGACCAGCGGCGGCCCGATCGCCGGAGCGATGGCGGGCGTTCGCACCCGGCCCGGCCGCACCGCGATATCGAACGCATCGGGGTCGATGCCGCGCGCCTCGACCTGCCGCGCCGCCTCGTCGACAATCGAGGTGATCTCCATCAGCCGCTCGCGGCCGCGATAAACGAGGCTCACCACGTCGCCGGGCATCAGGTCGAGCCGGCTCGGCGGCAGCGCAAAGGTGGCGGTGTCGCGACCGGCCCAGGTGTCCTGCAACCACGCTTCGGCGAGGCGTTCGGCGTCGGCGTCGAAGGTGACGATGGCGAGGTCGGCGTGGGAGGTGCGGCGGCTGGTGCCGACCAGCCGGCGCGAGCGCGCGGCGGCGCGGCGATAGTCGGCCTCGGCGTCGGTGTAGCCGAGCGTGATCTCCAGCGGCAGCTCGCTGTCCTGGCCGCGCACCAGCTTGAGAACGTCGCCGTCCTGATCGGGCAGCACCAGGTCGTCCTCGGTCAGCGTCGCCACCGGCGCGCCGCCGCGCGGGCGCACCACCAGCGCCCCACCCTCCTCCAGCGCGGCGAAGCCGCAGGCCAGCGCGAGCGGCTCCAGCGCGGCGCGCGCCGACATCGGCCGGTCGACGACATAGCCGTCGAGGCTGCCGCGCAGCGTGTTGGTGTCGGCGGCGATGCCGTGGTCGCCGAGGATCGCGCCGGCCAGCCCGTCCAGCGTCGCCGCGCCGAGCCGGCCGGTGAGCCAGTGGCCGGTTTCCCAGTTGGCGCCGTCCGCCCACACCTCGGTGGCGCGCGGAAACCACGGGTGGGGCCGGGCGTCCCAGGTCCACAGGTGAATGGCGGCGGGATCAACCATGCGCAGGCCGGCCGGCGACAGCGGGTTGGCGGCGCCAGCGCCGAACGCCGGGTCGAGCGCGGCGAGCGAGACTTCCAGCACGCGGCGCTGGATCAGGTCGTCGCGGCGGCCGTTGGAGAACGGCGGCAGCGTGCCTTCGGCCGATTTTGCATCGGGGAAGCAGCTCGGCCGGTTGGCCCCCTTGTCGACCGCCGGGCAGCCGAGTTCGGTGAGCCAGATCGGCTTTGCCATCGGCACCCAGGCGGTGGGGGCGGCGAGTTCGGCGCCGCCGACGCGCTCGACGTGCGGGTTCGCCCACCAGCCGGCGAGGTCCTTCTGGCGGAACACCCAGTGCTTGCCGAACGCGCCGTCGACGATCGGGGTCCGGGCCTGGGCGAGGCGCGCAGCATCGTCGGCGTAATGCCAGTCGAACGCCTCGCCGCCGCGCACGTTGGCGGCAAGATAGTCGCGGTCGTGGATCGCGGCGGCGCGGGCGGTGTCGAGGTGGACGCCGTCGCGCCAGTCGGCCAGCGGCGGGTACCAGTCGATCGCCACCATGTCGATGTGGGGCGAGGCCCACAACGGATCGAGCGGAAAGCGCACCTCGGCGCCGCCCGCCCGCACATCGGCGCCGTACTCGCTCCAGTTGGCGGCATACGACACCTTCACCGCCGACCCAAGCAGGCTTTTCACCTCCGCGGCGAGCGCAGCGAACTGGCCCACCGCCGGATAGACCCCCGGCCCGGAGCGCACGCGGGTCAGCGCCTCCATCTCCGAGCCGACCAGGATGGCGTCGACCCCGCCGGCGGCCTTGGCCAGCGCCGCGCAATGCAGCACCATGCGGCGCAGCGTCCATTCGTTGGGGCCGCCATAGCGCACCGTGCCGCCGCTCACCGCAAACTGCGCCGCGGTGGCGCTGCCGAACAGCGTCGCGACCTGGTTTGCCGCCACGGCGGTGCCGTCGGGCGAGCCCGGCCGACCCGGCGCCGGATCGCAGGTGATGCGGCCGCGCCAGGGATAGGCCGGCTGCGGCGCCGCGCCGGTGCGCGGATCGGCCAGCGTGTTGTCGGCCGGGATGTCCATCATCACGAACGGCACCAGCGTCACCTTCAGCCCGCGCCCCGACAGCTCGCGCAGCGCCCGGACCACCGAGCTGTCGGCGGGCGTGCCGCCGAACGCGGCGCGGCCGTCCACCGTCGATACCACGGCGGCGCTGGCGCGGGTGCGCCCGGCCACCGACCACTGCGCGCCGGTGGTCACCTTGCCCTTGCGGTCGACCCGCGGCTCGATGCGGCAACGGTCAGCCCGAAGGTCGGTGCCGAACCACGTCACCACCAGCGCGACGCGCTCGAGCGCCGGACACAGCATCTGAAGCCGGTCGAGCGAGGCAAGAAAATCGGTGTCGGCGCTGGCGGTGTGGCGGTTCTCGGTCTCATAGGATCCCGGCCCGAGCACCCGCGACACCGCCTTGGTATCGTAGCCAAACTCGGTGGCGCCGGGGATCAGCGTCACCGCGCGGATCATCTTCTCCAGCCGCCCGACCGGGCGCACCACCTCGACCTGGATTTGCGGAATGCGGTTGCCGTAGTCGGCGAGCGGCAGGCGCTCGAACACCATGTAGGCGAGGCCGCGGTAGGCCGGCGCGGCGCCAGTGCCTTGCTTGGCGACGATCAGCGGGTCGGGCTCCTGGGTCTCGGTGCCGTGATGGATGCGCCAGGTGACCGCCGACAGGTCGAGCGGCTTGCCGTCGGCCCAGGCGCGGCCGATGCCGGCGATCGGCCCCTCCGTGAGGCCCAGCGCGAAATTGGCGTAATAGGCATAGGTGGTGTCGGAGCCGGCGGAACTGGAGCCGCCGCCCTTGCCGCCGCTGGCGCGCGGCCGGCTGGTGACGTCCTCATCCAGGTTGGTGGCCCATATCAACTCGCCGGCGAGGCGGGCGCGGCCATAGAGCCGCGGGATGGCGCCACCCTCGGTCGAACTCATGACCTCGAGGTCGTCGAGGCGCGGCCCTTCGCGGTTGCGCGCGGTCGAGGAGCCGAACAGCGCATCATCGATCAGCCCGCCGCCGAGCTTGCCGAGGGTGCGGCCGAGCATGGCGCCGACCGGACCGCCGAACGCGCCGCCAACCGCGCCGCCGATCGAGGACAGGATAAGCGAAGCCATGGCTCAGCGCTCCGGAAAGGCGAATGCGAAGGCGAGACGGCGCCGCCACCACGGCGTCAGCGCCACCTCGGCGACCGCCGCGCCATCGTGGGCGTGGACCATGCGGCCGGGCTCGACCACGATGGCGGCGTGCTTGGCCGGCAGGCCGTCGCGCCAGCGAAACAGCACCACGTCGCCGGGCGCCAGCGCATCGAGCGGTCCCGGCACGAGGTGGCGCGCCGCCGCCTCGGCCAGCGTCTCGCGGCCGGCGGCTTCCGCCCAGTCGGGCGTATAGGCCGGCAGCGGCTCGGGCTCGAAGCCATGGACCTCGCGCCACACCCCGCGCACCAGGCCGAGGCAGTCGCAGCCGACCCCGATCAGCGAGGCCTGATGTTGATAGGGCGTGCCGATCCAGCGCCGCGCCGCGGCGACGATGGCGGTCCGAAGTTCGGTCATGGTGTGTTCCGTTGGTTTGGCGCGATCCGGAGACGACCGGTCGCGGATGCGTTGTCGTCCACCTGCGCCTTACGCCAGCGCCGAGCCGTCATTGCCCGGCTCGCCGGCCACGGCGTAGCGCACCACCACGTCGTTGCCGGGGATATGCGGGAAGCCGCGGAAATTGGCGCCGTTGCCGAAGCGGCTGCGGCAGGTGCCGAAGCGCTTGTCGCAACCGGCGGTGACGACAAAGCCGTCGCCGGCCGCGACCGGGCGGGCCGGCGGCTGCCACAGCGCCAATGCGACGCCGGCGGCATCAACCCGATGAGCCTTGATCTCAACCGCGGCGCCGGCATTGGCGCCGCTCTGCCACACCAGGCGGCCCCCGGTGAACCAGTCGTCGGCAAAGCTGGCGAGGCCGTGGACAGTGAGCCGCGTCGCCGACGTCACCGCGCCGACGGCGGCAGCGGCGCGGAACGCCGGCGCCGCAAGCGCGACGCCGCAGCGGGCGTCGCCGAGGTCGGCATCGCAGGTCGCAGTGTAGAGCCGGCCGCGCGCCTCATCGAGCCGGCCGGCCAGCCCGCGCACCTCGACGGTGAAGGCGGCACCGGCGCGCGTCACCTCGCCGAACTCGCCGGCGCGCAGCTTGAGCCGGCCGGCCGGCGCGCTCCAGTCGACCAGCCACACCTCGACCGCCGCACCGTCGAAGCGGCCGGCGGCGAGGTCGTCGTCCGTCAGCGTGTCGTCGGCGAGCGCGCCGACCAGTTCGTGGGCGTCGGCGGCGAACCCGAGGCGGCTGGTTACCTCCGAGCCGTCGATGCCGGACCCGGAGCGGCAGACCACGCCGTCGATCACGACGTCCTCGTCGTGCTCGGTGAAGCCGTGCACGACGCCGTCGCGGCGGCGGACGATCCAGCAGCGGGCGAGCGTGGTGGCGCCCGATTGCAGCGCCGCGGCGAGCGCGGCGGGAAGCGTTCTCATGGCCGGATCTCCACCACCGGAATGGACGGAATCTCGCCGGCGGCGAAGGCGGAAAGGTCGATGTCGAGCCGGTCGGTGTCGAACCGCACCGGCACGTCGAACACAAAGCCGGCAGTGACGAGCGCACCCACCGGCGGCGGCGCGGAGAAGGTGACGACGCCGGTCGCGGTATCGACCGCAACGCCGGCGTGAAGCTCGACGCCGCCGACGGCGACGCGCACGCTGCCGCCGACCGGCTTGGCGATCGGCCGGCTGTAAGGCGCGTAACTGGTGCCGTAGGTCTTGACCAGCGGGAACGCCGTGCGCGCGCCATCGCCGACGCCGAGCGCCTGATCGGTCGCGGTTACCGCGACACCCGGCGTAGCGGAGGAATGGTCGAGCCGGTCGCGCCAGCGGAAGCCGTAGAGCCGGCCGCGCCGCTCCTCGAAGAACGCCACCACGCCCGCCAGCGCGGCCAGCGACTTGACGCCGTAGCCGGCGTTCCAGCGCCGGCGCGAATGCGCCCAGCGGGCGTTGCGCTCCTCGCGACCGGAGCTGAGCGAGACAACTTCAGTCTTGCGCTCCGGGCCGCCGCGGGCGCCGAGCGCCACGTCGAGCGGAAACAGAATATCATGGAAGGCCGGCACGGACTGTTCTCCCGAACGGCATGATCCATCGCAATGCAGAACGTCCGCGCACGGTCGCAGACTTCAACTCGACCCGACGCAAAGAGGAGAAACTGCGATGAGCCACATCCCCCATGAACTCAAGGAGGAGTTCCCTGCGGACGCGGAAACGATCCGCCACCTCGCAAGTGAAAACCCGCAGTTTGCTGCGCTCACCAAGCGCTATGACATCGTCAACGCCGAGATCCATCGCATCGAGGGCGGCGAAGACGCGGCCTCCGACACACGCTGGGAGGAGCTGAAGAAGGAGCGACTGCACCTCAAAGACAGTATTTTTGCGCAGCTCGTTCATCTCCGGAACGCTTGATACGCAACGCTTTGCGCGGAATGCGAGGTCCGGCGCGAGGGGCGTTGTGCGCGCCGTTCACGCACGGAAACCACATTCCGCGAAGGTTGCCGACCTGCATTGTTGGGGAACGATTTACGTTTTACTCTTTTTATTATCCGAATCATGGTGCTGGACCATGTGGATAGGAGAAGCGTAATCATGGCGACGACGAAAAAGGCGGCCACGCGCGGCGTGGCCGCCGAGGAAACGCCGGCGGAGGAATTCACGTCGGTGTTCCGGAAGAAACGGGCGCCTCGCAAGCCTGCCGTTCTGAAGGCGCCAGCGACGCGGAAATCCGCCGCGGCGAAGACGACCACGCGCACGGCCGCCACCCGCAAAGCCGCGGGCGCCAAATCCTCCGCCGCCAAGACCTCCACCACCAAGACCTCCACCACCAAGACCCCCGGCGCCACCCGCTCCAAAGCCGCCGCCAAGGCGGACGCGACGGCCACCGGCCGCAAGACCGCCGGCCGCAAGCCGGCTGCCGCCAAGACCGCTTCGACCAAGACCGCTTCGACCAAGACGGCTGCCCGCACGCCGGCGACGCGCGCGGCGACCGGCCGCAAGACCGCGGCCGCCTCGGCTTCGACGGCCAGAACGTCGACCCGCAAGACGTCGACCGCCAAGACTGCTGCCTCGAAGACTGCCGCCGCCAAGACGTCGGCCCGCAAGGCTGCGACAGCAAAGACGTCGACCGCGAAGACCTCGACCGCGAAGACTTCGGCGCGCAAACCGGCTGCCCGCAAGGCCGCGAGCACCAAGACGGCAACACGCAAGACCTCGACCCGCAAGACCGCGGCGGAGAAGGCGCCGGCGGCGCGGACGGCGCGAGCCGGTGCGGCAAAGACCGCGACCAAGACCCGCGCGACCAAGACGGCGAAGGCCGCGGCCAAACCCGCGGCGAAGGCCGGCACCCGCGCGGCGACCACCCGCAAGACGGCGAGCGCGCGCAAGCCCGCCGCGGCGAAGGCGGCGGCGGCCAAGACGACAAAGACGACGAGGACGGCAAAGACCGCAAAGGCGCCAAAGACGACGAAGGCCGCGGCAGCGAAGGCGCCGGCCGGGCGCAAGGCCGCGGCGGCGAAAGCGCCGGCCGCCAAGGGCTCGGCCAAGGTTGCGGCCAAGGTTTCCGCGAAGAAGGCGGCCGCCGACAAGCCGAAGACCAGCACGCGCAAGCCGGCGACCCGGCGCACCGCGGCGAAGAAGGCCGCCGCCTGACGCCGTACCGCCTGACGCCGCACACGGATGCAACACTCCGGCCTGAACGGCCGGAGTTGGTATGCGGCCGCCCTCACCAGGTGCGACGCCCGCGGTCCACCGCGCGGGCGAGCATGCTGGCGAGGTAGGATTCGGAGCGGCGGAAGCTCGCCGCATCCGCCGCCGCAACGTTCACCACCACCGAGACCGGCGCCGCGTTGCCGTCGGTGCGCACGCCGAGCCGGCCGTCGGCGCCGCGCGCCAGCGGCATGATCGCCTCGCTTCCGCTCTCGCCCATCAGCCCAAGGCCGCCCGACATCGAAAACAGCGTCGGCGCATCGACCACGCCGCCCTTGGCAAACGCGGTGATGCCGGCGGTGCCGGTGTCGCTTTGCGTCAAGCCGGTGAGGCTGGCGGCGATCAGCTTGCCGGCGGCGTCGGCGCCGACCTTGACTAGGCGCAGGCCGAGGGTCTTCAACACGTCGTCGAACGCCCTGCCTTCGGTTGCGGCGCCCTTGAGCGCCGTGGTGATGGCGAAGCCGAAGCTGCGCGCCGCGGCCGACAGCTCGGTCATCTCGGCGCGGGCGCCGGCCAGCGTATCGGTCGCGCCGCGCATCGTCTCAAGGTCGAGGTCGTCGCGCGCGGTGTCATGATCGGGCATCGTCGTCACTCGTCGGGGTGGTGGGCCATCAGCTCGTCGAGCCGGGTGCGCGCGAGCGGCGGCCCGCGCTCGGGCCGCAGCGCGGCGATGGCGGCGGCAATCTCGCGCGGCGTCGCGCGCCACACCGCCTCCGGCGGCCAGCGCAACACGCCGAGCGCGACGCGCAGCAACGGCCGCGGCATCAGCCCGGCAGCGCGGCCGCAATCGGCGCCGGAGCCGCGGTCGCGACCCCGGCCGGCGGAGGGTTTGCGGCGTCCTCCGGCGCGAACGTCGCGACCAGGAGGTCAGCGGCGAGCCGCACCAGCCCACGCGCACCGTCGGGATGGGTCAGCGCCAGCACCTCGGCCTCGGTCACGCTTTCGCCGGCGCCGCGCAAGCCGGCGCCGAGAATGGCGGCGACCTCGCGCGCGCCGAGCCGGCCGCTGTCGAAGCGCGCGGCGAGCGCGGCGAGGTCGGCGACACCGAGCGCGTCCTCCAACTCGGCGAGCGCGCCCAGCGTCAGCACTAGCCGGCGGCGCGCGCCGGAGAGTTCGGCGGCGATCTCGCCGCGGTAGCGATTGGGCATGGATTGCGTGCCTCGTTCTCTGGCGCCTGATCCTGAGTGCGGCGTAGAGCACCGTCTCGCAGGATCGGGCGAATGCCCTCCCCGCCCTTCGAGACGCCCGCTGTCGCAGGCTGCCCAGGACGAGGACACTTCATGCTCAAAGGGCGCTGAAGCTCAGCGCGCCGGCGGATTCCAGCGCGATGTCGTGGGTGACCTCGCCATCGAAGCGGCCGCCATATTCCAGCGCGGTGACCTGGAACGGCCCCTCGATGGTGCCGAAGTCCGGCACGATGAGCTGGAACGTCGCGATTTCGCCGTCGAAGGCGAGCTGGCGCAGCCGCGCGTCGGACGCGGCATCCTTGAAGATGCCGGCGCCGGCCACGCTGGCCTTGCGCACGCCGGCGCCCGCCAGCAGCTCGCGCCAGCGGCCGGCGCTATCGGCGTGGGTGACGTCGACGGCCTGGGCATTGAGCGCGAAGCGGTTGGTGCGCAGCCCGGCGACGGTGATGAAATTGGTGCCGTTGTGGACCTTGAGCAGCAGGTCCTTGCCTTTCTGGGCAGGCATCAAACTCTCCCTCAAATGTCGTCATTCCGGGCGAGGCGAAGCCGACACCCAGGATCGTCATTGGAACAACGCGCCGTCCAGAATCCGGCCCCGGATCTCGCTCGCTTGAGGCGACGGGCGTTCTATGCCGGCTCGGTGACGGCGCGGATGCGGATGCGACCGCGATAGGTGCGGCCGTCGCCGTCGCGCCGCACCTCGGCGGTGGCGATGCGGAGATTGGCGAGGTGATGGCCGGCCAGAGCCAACGGCGCATCGACCAGCGCCTCCATCACCGCGCCCACCATCGCGTGCGCCTCGCGGTGGCCGCCCTGGCGCGAATAGACGTTGAGGGTGAGCGTGGTTTCCTCGCCCGGCTCGGTCATGGTCGAGGCGTCGCGCATCTCCGCCTCGCCCAGGGTGACGAAGGGATAGTCGAGCGCCTTGGGCGGCTCGTCATAGATTTTCGCGCCGCCGAGCATGGCGGCGAGCGCAGCATCTTGCGACAGCGCGGCGAAGATCGCGGCGCGCAGCGGAACGGCGGCGGACATGGCAAACCCTTGAATTCGGTAGCAAGCACAGGCGGAAGCGCACGACGCCGTCGTCTCACCCCCGCTCCTCCTCCAGCAGCAGCTCCAGGAAGCGGCCGCTGTCGCGCAGCGCCCGGATGCGGAACCGCCGCGAGCCATGGCTGAGACGGTGCGCGGTGGTGAGACCTGAGCGGGCGCGCACGGTGGCGCGGTGGGTGAGAACGCCGAGGCTGCGGTCGGCGCCGACGCGCTCGTCCATCGTCAGCGGCGCCAGCCGAGCCCACAGCCGGCCGGCGACGACAAAGCTCCGCACCGCGCCGCCGGCGCCGTCCGGGGTCTCCGCCGGCGCCTCGATGACGAGGCGGTGGTTGAGGTCGGCGGCGGCGGTCACAGCGCCACCACGCGGTGAGGCTGGAGCAGCGCCGCGACGTCGGCGGGCATTGCCGCGGCGTCGAGGCCGCGGCTGTCGTAAAGGCGAGCCGCGAGCCGGCGCACCGCCTCGACCAGATCGGCCGGCACCGACGCTGCGCTGTCGCCATAGCCGGCGACGAGGTCAAGCTCGACGGTGCCGCCGGCCGGCGCCGGCAGCGGCCGCCGCGCCAGGATGAGGCCGGGCGCCGCGCCGGCCACCACCTTGAACCGGGCCGGGTCGACCTCGGTCTCGGCGCCATCGGCGTTCCGGATACGCGCGGCGGTGACAGCGGCGAGCGGCGCCAGCGGCACGTCGATCTGGCCGCTGTGCGGCCAGCGCGCGCGGGTGAGGCGCCAGCTCTGGGTGAGAAACGCGCGCCGGGTCGCGCTCTCGCACGCCTGCCGTGCCGCGGCGATGAGGCGGCCGATCAGCTCGTCCTCGTCGTCGTGCTCGACCCGGAGATAGGTCTTCATTTCGGCAAGGGTCACCGGCTCCGCCGACGGCGGGGTGAGAAGGGACAGGGGCATGGTGTGTCCTGCTTGAAGGCGTCATTTGACTTCACCGCCGCTAGGCGCGAAATCAGCGCATGACCGTGAAGCGTGCGACCGTGAATTGTGCGACCATGACGTTTGCGATTGCTGCGCTCGTGTTCGCCGCTGCCACACCAGCCGGCGCCATCGTCGGCGGCGCGCCGGCCGCCCCCGCGCTGAAGGCCCATCTGATCGAGGTGGTGTCGCCCAACGGCGCGTGCTCAGGAACCGTGGTCGGCCGCAACCTGGTGCTGACCGCCGGGCATTGCGTCGACCGGCCGGGCAGCTACGCCGTGCTGGTGCGCGGCGCGAACGGCCCAAGCGTGGTGGAGATCGACGGCGTCGCCATCCACCCCGCCTGGACCCGCGCGCACGACCAGCAGAAAAAACCCTCGCCCGACGTGGCGCTGGTGCGCACGCGCAGCCCCCTGCCCGCGCAGTTCCGGCCGATTGCGCTGTCGGCGGCGACCGGCCTGCCGGCGGTCGGCGCGCAATTCACGCTGGCCGGGTTCGGCCTGTCGGAAGAAGGCAGCCCGCGCAGCGGCGGCGTGCTGCGCACCGTGACGTTGAAGGTGCTGCTGCGCTACGTCACCGCCCAGGCGAAGCTGGTGCCGCTCGGCGGCGCGCCGGCTGGCGCGTGCGAGCTCGATTCCGGCGGCGCCGCATTGACGAGCGAGAATGGCGCATCGGTGCTGGCCGGCGTGATCGCCTGGAGCGCGGGCGACGGCACGAAGAATTGCGGTGCCGCCAGCGCCATCACCGCGGTGGGCGCCATCGCCGACTGGCTGCCGCTCGCGGCGCAAAAGCTCGGCGCCCGGCTGGGCGAGTGATTGCGCCGAGGTGCGCCGGGGCATGGCGGAATACGCTGACGCTATTCCGCCCTATGAGGGTTGTCGTCCCGGGCAAGCGGCTGAAGGCCGCGCGACCCGGGACCGTGTTCCGGAAGGGGACTGTTCCGGATGCCGATCCCGGCGCTCGCTGACGCTGGGCCGGGACGACGACAAGCCTCAGCTCGCGGCGAACTTCAAGAGCTTGATGGCGTCGAAGTCCTGCACGCCGCCGCCGACGCGCTTGGTGGTGTAGAACAAAACGTAGGGTTTCGCGGAATAGGGATCGCGCAGGATGCGCACGCCCTGGCGGTCGACGATGAGGTAGCCGCGGCGGAAATCGCCGAACGCGATCGAAAGCGAGCCCGCGGCGATGTCCGGCATGTCCTCGGCCTCGACCACCGGAAACGTCATCAGCGTGGCGCGCCCGCCCGCCGAGGCCGGCGGCTGCCACAGATAGGCGCCCTGGGCATCCTTGAACTTGCGCACCGCGCTCTGGGCCTTGCGGTTCATCACGAAGGTGCCGTTCTGGCGATAGCCGGCGCGCAGCGCATAGACCAGATCGATCAGCACGTCGGACGGACTGGTCGCCGGAAATCCGCCGGCCTGGCCGGTGGCGATGACGCCGAGCTTGCCCCACTCCCACGCCGAATTGGCAACGGTCTCGTAAGCGGTGAAGCCCTTGGGCTTGCCGTTGCCGTCGCCGGTGACGAACGCAGTACCCTCCTGCTCGGCGAACGCGGTCTCGACCTCGGCGGCGATCCACTGCTCGATGTCGACGGCGGAGTCCTCCAGCAGCGTCGGGGTCGCCGCCGGCATGGCGTAGAGTTCGGCGGCGGGAAAGTCGAGCTCATCGAGGGTCGGCGTATTGGTCTGGGCGCGGGCGCCGGTCTCGCTCACCCAGCCGGCGGAAAAGCCGGTGGTCATGAACGGCTTCTTGTAGGTGCCGAGCGAGATTTCGCGCACGCCGGAAATGGCGCGGATCGGCGAGATGGCGGCGAGCCGCCGGCCGATTTCGCGCTCGACTTCGGCGGTGACGGTGTAGCCGCCGTCGGCGCCCGAGCCGGCCGACAGCGCCTTGCGCTCCAGGCGCTTCAAGCCCGAAGTCTCGCCGGAGCGGACATAGGCGTCGAACGCCGCCTTGTGCTCGCGGCGCGCCGCGTCGCCGGCGTCGGCGGTCTCGGTGCCGAGTTGCGGCCGGCGCGCCTTCACCGCGAGTTCGTCGAGCACCGCCCGCTGGCGCTCCAGCGCGGCGTCGATGCGCGCCACCTTCTCCTCGATCAGCACGTCGGCGGAGGCGCGCCGCTCCAGCGCCGACAGGCGCTCGTCATTGGCGTCGCGATAGGCGGCGAAGGTGTCGTGCAAGGCCTCGTGCGCCACCTGCATCTCGGGGGTCGCGGCCTTGGTCTCGGGCGAAGCGAGGGTCATGAGAAGGTCCTTTGGTTTGAACAGTTCGATGCGTCGTCCCGGGCAAGCGGCGAAGCCGTGCGACCCGGGACCGTGTTCAGAACGGGGTGTCGTGTTCTGAAAACGATCCCGGCTCGGCGCTGCGCGCCGTCCGGGATGACGAGGCGCGGGCAAAGGCCGTAGCGAACGCGTATTTCGCCAAGTGAATGCGCTATTGGCGCAATACGCTGCGCTCTTGCGCCCTACCGAAACAGGAGATGCTTGGCGCGGAGGCGCGCCTCCGGCAGCAGCGGAAAGGTGACGATCGAGATCTCCCACAGGTCGATCTCGATCAACCGGCGCAGCCGCGTCACCGGGTCGAGCCGGGCGCGTACCGTGCGGTAGCCGATCGACAGCCCGTCGAGCGCGCCGGCCTTGAGCAGCGCCGCCACCTCGGCCGATTTGGCGGCGTCCGGCACCAGCCGGCCGCGGCAATAAAGGCCGCAGCCGTCCTCGGCGATCGACAGCCACACCCCGATCGGCTGCATCGGATCATGCTGCCACAGCATGCGGATATTGCCGGCGCCGCGCCGCCGCAGCGCGGTGCCGAATGCGCCGGCCTCGACCACGTCGCGCGCAAGGTCGGCGCGGCCGAACAGGCTGGCGTAGCCTTCGATGATGTCGCTCATGCGCGCACCCGGCGCAGCCGCGCCAGCGTCATGACGAAGCGGCGGAACACCGCCTCGGCCTCGGCGTGACGCGTGCGGCGGTGCAGCAGCACGGCGAGACCTTCGAACATCGCGGTCATGGCGAATTCCTACAGCTCGAACCGGTTGTTGAAGCGCGTCAGCTCGCGCACGAAGGCGTCGAACCGACGATTGGCGGCGGCAAGCTCGCGCAGCGCGAACGCGGCGAGCGCCGAGGCGCCGCTCGCCCACAGAAACAACGCAAGATGCGCGAGATCGCCCCGCGCGATCACGCTGCGGGTGACCTCGTCCATGGATGTCTCCGTTTGTCTCCCGGAAGTACCGCTGCCCGGGGGGAACGTTGCCAAGGCCGAAAATCGATGTTAACTTCTGGTTGCGTGTCAGCATGGAGCAACTCCCATGAACGCGGACGCGGCGCGACAGGCCGAAGTTGCTCGAACGGCCCCGTTCCAAGCATCGCCAAATGATGTGGCGGCGATCGCGAACCGCATCGCGTGTTCCGATCATCCGTTCGCGGTCATCATGAAGCCGACCGATAAATGCAACCTGCGGTGCGGCTACTGCTACGTTCCGCACCGCGGCCACCACCTTCGCATGACACGCGACGTGCTGAAGGCGTCGATGTCGATGCTCAGCGCCATGCTCGGCTGGCGCCGCCAGCTCCATTTCATCTGGCATGGCGGCGAGCCGCTGGCGATGCCGCTCAGCTTCTTCGAGGAGGCCGTCGCGCTGCAGCGCGAGCTGTTCCCCGGCTGGTTCATCGACAATTGCGTGCAGACCAACGGCACCCTGTTGACGCCGGAGCACGTCGCGTTCTTCGCCGACCGCGGTTTCTCCGTGAGCCTCAGCATCGACGGGCCGGCGGACCTGCACGACAAAAACCGTACGTTCGCCAACGGCCGCGGCTCCTACCGCCGCGTGCTCGAGGCGGTGTCGCTGCTGCGCGAACGAAATCAGGCGGTCGGCGCCGTGGTGGTGATGACGCCGGACATCGCCGCGAACATCGAGCGGGTCTATCGCACCATGCGCGAGCTGCGCATCAACTTCCGCATCAACCCGGTCATCCAGATCGCGGGCGATCGCAGCGCCTCGCCGCGCTACGCCGTCACGCCGGACGACTACGCCCAGGCGATGATCGCGCTGTTCGATTTGTGGTTCGAGGACGATGTGCCTCTCCACGTCGACCCGTTCAACCTCATCGTCGGCAACATGATTTCCGACACGGTGTGGGGCTGCGACTATCACGGCGGCTGCCTGCGCGACGTCATCTGCGTCGACCCCGACGGCGGGGTCTATCCGTGCGGCCAACTGGCCGGCCGCCCCGAGTTCCGGCTTGGAAACGTGCTGAAGGACGACGCACCGGCGATCTTCGCCGCGCCGATGTACGCCCGGCTGCTCGACCGGCGCCACCTCGGGATCGCAGCGTGCGAGGGCTGCCACCACCGGCGGATCTGCAACGGCGGCTGTCCGGTCGCGGCCTATATGCGCGGCGACATGCTCGGCCGGGACTATTTCTGCGAGGGCCGGCACCGGCTGTTCGACCACATCCGGCGCCGGATCGAGGAGGATGTGGCGCGACAGGCGGCAACCCCGCTGCCGGCACCACGAACAGGAGGACAGTGCGATGGCAGACCAAGACCGGCCGGATGAAGGCATCGACATCCGCGAGATCGAAGACCTGGTGAAGGCGTTCAAGGAGCACGTGTCGCTCGATGGGCTGCGGGCGAACCTGCGGACGGTGGCGGAGAGCCGTCGCCTGCAGGGCGCGACGCTGAACCTCACGCTCAAGCCGGACCACGCCAAGCCGGACTACTACAACATCTACCGTTACGCCTTCTTCGGCTTCCAGGCGCCGGAAGACGTCGACGTGCTGCCGGCAACCGAGCGCAGCGGCCTCACCGAGCGCTTCGAGGCGGTGCGCAAGAAATAGCTGGCGGCCGGCCCCCGGATTCCGGTTTTCGCGAAAGAGATGGCGATACTCGAAGGCTTGGTGCGGCCGCCTGATGACATCACAACGGCGGCCGCTTTTGAGCATTTTCGCACACGTGGGTGCCGAACGTGCGAAGGAAAAATGCGAAATTACAAAACCTGGAGCATCTGACCTGATGCCGTCAGGTCGGATGCTGCCCTAGCCGCGCGGCTCCCAGCCCAGCGCCTCGCGCTTTTCGTCGTCGGTGAGGAACGAGGCCGTGCCGACGCGCCGCCACAGCGCCTCGCGATCCTCGGCCAGCGCCGGCACCTCGTCGAGATCGACGGTGATGCGCGGCGCGTCGGCGAAGCCCGGCGACAGCCACGCGGCGAGCGCATCGGCGGTGCGCGTCACCAACGGCACCACGCTCTGGCGCCAGAACGCGCGGTTGGCCTCGGCGAAATTGGAATAGGTGTTGTCGCCGGGAATGCCGAGCAGCATCGGCGGCACGCCGAAGGCGAGCGCGATGTCGCGCGCGGCGGCGTTCTTGGCTTCCATGAAATCCATGTCTTTCGGCGACAGCGACAGCGGCTGCCAGGCGAGCCCGCCCTCCAGCAGCAGCGGCCGGCCGGCATTGGCGGCGCCGGAAAAGCCGCTCTCCAGCTCGACTTTCAGCCGCTCGAACTGGCTCTCCGACAGCGTGGCGCCGCCCGAGCACACCAGCGCGCCGGAGGGGCGCGCGGCGTTGTCGAGCAGCGCCTTGTTCCAGCCCGCCGCCGCGTTGTGAAGGTCGATGGCTTTCGCCGCGGCTTCCGACGGCGATAGGCCGTAATGGTCGTCGAGCGGGTGGAACAGCGCAAGGTGCAGCACCGGAGGAATGGCGCCATCGCCTTGCGACAGCCGAACGGTGGTGCCGGCGACGGTGTAGTCGAACGCTTGCGGCCAGCCGTCCGGCCCGGGCACCACCTTGACGCGGTCCGGCCGCAGCAGGTGCAGTTCGCGCACCGCGCTCATGGCCGCCACCGCCTCGATGAAGGCGTTGCCGGCGACGAACTGGAAGGCGTGCAGCGCCTCGCGGAAGCCCTGCCCGCTCTGGCGCGGGTTGGGCCGCTGGAGCAGCTGCGCCAAGGCGTGGTCGGGCGCCTCGCGGCCGTCGACATAGATCCGCCACGTCACCGACGCGGCGGCTTCGGCGATCAGCCGCACGCAGCGGTGCACCACCGGGTTTGCGGCGTAGCCCTCGCGGGCCAGCGCGGCGTAGTCGCGCGGCGACCAGCGCGGCCGGCCAGGGTCGAGTGCGATCAGGCTCGCCACCCGGCTGGCCTTGGCCTCGGGCGCGCGAAACAGGCGGGCGATCAGGGACATGCTAGATCCTCTCGCGGCATCCTCGTCGTTGGGACGCGGCGTGGCGGCCATCCATTGTGCCAAGGCGGCGCGGACAGCCTCATCCTGAGCAGGGTGCGCAGCCGCCGTCTCGAAGGATGAGGCCAATGGCGGCCTACGCCACGTTCACATCCGCCGCACCCGCGGGCGGGTGGCGGGTTCGGTGAGGGTGGCGAGCGCCCACACCAAGGCATCGAGGCGGTCGGGCGATCGGCCGTCCGACAGGCCGTCGTGGGCGAAGTCGGCCATTTCGTCCTCCAGTTCCGGGAAGGCACCGACGTGGGCGACCTTGCCCTGCTCGTAGAGCTGGGCGACCGGCTCGGCGCGCAGCCATTTGCCGCGCCGGGCGTGGACGAGGCGCACCGGCACCGCGGGGTCGGCTTCGGCGAGCACGGCGCGCACCATCTCGCCGCCCTGGTTGGCCTCCGCCACCAGCGCGTCGGCCTCAAGCTGGCGATAGAGCGCCAGCGCCCGCGCCGCCCATTGCGCCGGGCGAAGGCCGCGGGCGGTGCGGTCGGCCAGGACGTAGAGCCGGCCGTCCTCGGCCCTGCCGGCGGCGACGATGCCGCAGGCGTCGGAGGCGCGGTGTGCGGAGGCCGGCGGATCGACCGCCACCACCACGCGCGGCAGCGGCGGCGCCGCGGCCACCCGGCCGCGCTCGATGACATCGCGCGGGAACAGCGTACCGGGGCGGTCCTCGATCAGTTCGCCCAGCAGCTCCTGGCGGCCGAGCCGGGTGCCGCGATAGCGCGCCACCACGGTGTCGAGGAAGCGCGGCGCCAGGTTCAGCGCGTTTTCGGCGGTGGTCATGCGGGTGACGGCGACGCGCGGGTCGGCCAGCAGCCGCCGCACCATCGGCACCGCGCGCGGCGTGGTGGTCACCACCTGGCGCGGCGCCTCGCCCAACCGCAGCGCAAACTGCAGCATGTCGAACGCCTGCTCGGCGCGGCTCCATTTGGCGATCTCGTCGCACCACGCCGCGGCGAACTGCGGCCCGCGCAGCTGCTCGGGATCGTCGGCGGAGAAAGCCTGCGCCACTGCGCCGTTCGGCCATTCCAGCCGGCGACGCGAGGGCAGCCACTGCGGGCGCTCGCCGCGCGGGTGGATGCGCATCAGGCCGGAGACGCCCTCCACCATCACCTCGCGCACGTCGGCTGAGGTCTCGCCGACCAGCGCGATCGGCGAGAGCGGCGCCGCGGCAGCCGGCGGGCGGCCGAGCGCCAGGGCGCGCACCCATTCGGCGCCGGCCCTGGTCTTGCCCGAGCCGCGGCCTCCCATCATCAGCCAGGTGGTCCACGGCGCGCCGTCCGCCGCGACGTCGGGCGGCCATTGCGACGGCCGCGCCCAGGACCGCCACTCGTGGAGGAAGTCCTCAAGCTCGTCCTCGGTCAGCTGCGCCAGCAACGCCGCCTCCCGCCCCTTCTGCCTCCAGCTCCGCCAGACGGCGCGCCAGCTCGGCCCGGAGCCCGGCATAGTCTTTAGGCAAGGATCGGTCATCGGGGCCCCCGGCGGCGGCGCGTTTGCTGTCGATCGCCGCCAGCCGCTCGATGGTGCGGGCGAGCACGGCAAGGGTGCGGGCCTCGCGCTCGGGCACGAGGTCGTCGCCGCCGGCGGCGAGGCGGTCGACCGCGGCCGCGACCTGGTCCTCGCAGGCGGCAAACAGCTTGCCGACCATGGCTTCGCGCTCGCGGCAGGTGGCAAAGCCGGTGCAAAGGAAACCGCGGTGGCGGCCAGCGCCCTGCCCGGCGCGGCGGCGAAGCCCATTGGGCAGGCGGCGGCGGTACCAGCCGTAGCGGCTGGCGTATCTCTTGAGGCGCGACGCCGGCAGGCCGCACTCGGCCGCCAGCTCGGCGACGGTGACATCGCGGCGGGTCTCGTACAGCGCGCGCAAGCGCGCCAGCTCCTCCGGCGGAGGCGACGGCATGGGCGGGATCATTGATGTTCCGAAATGGCAGTTGCGGCGGGAGCCGAGGACCCGACCTTTGGCGGCGTCATGCGGCGGCGGCGAACGCGCGCCAGGCACGATCCCACAGGACAAGCCTGATCGATCGTCCTCGCATCGAGGCGGGCCGATGACGGTGAAAGGTCACTGGTGACGGACGCCGGGTTTCGCGGGCGCGCTCCCGGGCGTGACGGTCAGGTGCGGGTTGCTATAACCCGCACCTGACCATCCCCTTCCGACGGAAAGGAAGGCCCGAAGAGGCGACGCTATCCCGGGTGATGAGGGCGCTGGCTGAGGGCGCGCACCGGAATAGCCATCGGCTGCTCCTTAAGGAGGCCCCGCCGCGCGCGGGGGGTGCGCGGCGGGGTCTCTAACGGCGGCGGGCTGAGCCCACCGACGCTTGGCGCCTTGCCGAGGGGCGAGAGGCGGCGCCAACGCACTTGCGGAGCGTGCAACAACCCTAGCCCAGCAGCGCGCCGCTGTCAAGGATTAAATGCCGTTTTTGGGAAAATAGGCTGCGACAGGCGGTCGCAGGGCTGCTACCAAAATACCGCCCATCGCCCCTGCCGCCTGCCAGAACCGGCCTTCCCCGCCGACTTGGCCAGCGCGCGCGACAATCGACCGCAGCGCAACATGGCGGCGAACGCAGCGGCTGGCCGCCCACCCCGCCGGCGCTCGGCACCCTTCCCCGCTGCGCGCTCGCCGTGGCACCGCCGCAGCTGCCAGCGCCGAGGGGCCGGTCAGCCCGCCACGCGTGCCAGCGCAGCCGGCCGGCGCCGCGCCCGGCGCGGCAGCCGTAGCGGCCAATCGACGACGAAGCCCTCCATCTGCTCGGCCGGGACATCGGTCTCAGTGGCGGCGACCTTGGCGCGCACGCTGACGCCGGCGGCATGGACGCTGTCGGGATCGCCGGACACCAGCGGGTGCCACCAATAAAGGTCGCGCCCCTCGGCCAGCAGGCGATAGCCGCAGGTTGGCGGCAGCCAACCCAGCGTGCGCACCTCCACCGGCGTCAGGCGGACGCATTCGGGCACCTGTTCGGACCGGGCGCCATAGTCGATGCACCGGCACGCCTCGTCGTCGAGCAGCCGGCAGCCAACCTCGGTGTAGACGATGCGGCCGGTGTCCTCACACTCGAGCTTGGCCAGGCAGCAGCGCGCGCAGCCGTCGCATACGCTTTCCCACTCCGCCAGCGTCATCTGCTCCAGCGTCTTGGTCTTCCAGAATGGTCGTTCGGTCATGTCAGCGGCACTCATGCCGCCACTCTATATACGAAATCTGCGACCGAACGCGCCGCTCGGCGCCAATTGCTTGGACGCCGAGGCCGCCTGATGAGCCTCCGCGGCAGCGGCTCGCCCGCAACTGCGGCGCCCCCCGCTGGGACGCCACTCAGATTATTTCTGGGCATAAATTCTTTGGGCGCACACGCCTAGCGCGTGAATTTCGTATTCCCTAGCCGTATGTTAGGGAACGTATAGAGAACATTGACCGGGATTCGCTACGCTCAGCCAGTTCGGCCAACTTATGCTAGGCTCTTAGTCCTACAAGAGGAGGCCGCGATGCAGATTGCCCTGACCACCCCGGACCCCGGCCGCGATGCCCTCGCCGCATTCGGCCCACCCGCCGGCCCGACCTCGCCGGCCTCCGCGCGCGAGCGCCAGCTCGCCTTCCTGGTGTCGACCTGGCTCGCCGCGTCGGCCCACCGGGTGGCACCGGCCGATCTCAGCCTGATGCGACGCGGCAGCGGCGATGTGGTCGCCGCCCGCCAACTCGCGATCTATCTGGTGCACGTGGTGTTCGGGTTCGACCGCGACTGCACCGCGAAACTGTTCGGGCGCGACCGCCGCACCGTTGCCCGCGCTTGCGCCAAGCTTGAGGACCAACGCGAATCCGCCGAGGCCGAGCGCACCTTGTGCGCCATCGAGCGCGAGGCGCTGGCGCTGGCCGAGACCTTGGGCCTGGAGCCGCGGGCATGACCGCCCGCAAGCGGGCCAAACACCCCACGCCGCTGGCAGGCGACGCGCTCCTCCTGGCGCTGGCTGACGGCGCGACCGCCGCTGCGACGCACGATGGCACCGTGGCCCTGGCGCGCCCGGACGGCCGCCATATCGCCACCACGGCGGCCGCACTCGCCGATCTTTGCGCCCGCGGCCTGATCGCGATCGGCCGGGCCGGCCGCTTCGAGCCATCGAACGACGGCAACGCCCGGCTGGCGCGCCTGACCGCCACGGCGCAGCCCTTCCTCGCCCAACACCGCACCCTGGAGCCGGCCACGGTGGCGATCGACGGCCTCGACGCCGAGGTGCTGTGCGATGCCGACGAAAGTCCACTGGCCTGGCTGGCGCGGCGCAAGGACAAGACCGGCCGGCCGCTGCTGGCGCCACACCAGTTCGCCGCCGGCGAGCGGCTCCGGGCCGACTTCACCCGCGCCCAGATGACGCCGCGCCTCACCGCCGACTGGGGCGGGGCGGCAACCCGCGGCGGCGGCAGCCGCGATCCGGCGGCGTTCGCCGATGCCGCGGTCGCCGCGAAGGAGCGGCTGACCACCGCGCTCGACACCGCCGGGCCGGAGCTATCAGGCGTTCTGCTCGATGTATGCTGCTTTCTGAAAGGGCTCGAAGCGGTCGAGCGCGAGCGCAACTGGCCGGCACGCACCGCCAAAGTGGTGCTGGGGCTGGCGCTCGATCGCCTCGCCCGCCATTACGGCCTCGGCAGCGAGGCCCGCGGCCCGGCGCGCGGACGGCTTCGGGCGTGGAGCGCGGGGGCCGGCGAGTGATACGGTGTCCGGCCGACCAGGCCGGCCGGAACGCCGTCTCATTGGTCCACGGAGTCCAAATTGTCGTTCGAGCTGCCGAAAGCCGTCGCTCAGTTCGTCGGGGACGCGCGTCTTGTCGCCGACGACATCGGCGAGTCGCCCGGTCACGTTCACAGCTTCACCCGCGGCAACGACCGCTTCTTTCTCAAGACGTCGTCCGCCATCTACGCGCCGACGACGTACAGCGTCCTGCGCGAGGCGCGCGTACTCGGCTGGCTGAGCGGCCGGCTGCCGGTGCCCGAAATCGTGCTGGTCGCGGCGAGCGAGGACGCGGAGTTCATGATCACCCGCGGCGTGCCGGGCGAGCCGCTGGCGGCGCGGATCGCCGCCGGGCGGCCCGTGACCGAGCTGTTCCGGGACGCGCTGCGCCTGCTGCAGGCGGTACCGGTCGAGGGCTGCCCGTTCGATTCCAGAATAGCCGCCCGTCTGCGCGAAGCGGAGTATCTCATCGCCCACGGCCTGTGCGCCGACGACTGCGATTTCGATCAATGGCCGGGCTTTGCCGAGCCGCGGGACTTGCTGGCGCACCTCGACGCCAACCGGCCGGACGAGGACCTGGTGTTCACCCACGGCGACCTGTGCGACAATAACGTCTTTGTCGACGATCGCGACAATCTCTATTTCATCGACCTTGGGCGCGGTGGCTTGGCCGACCGCTGGTCGGACATCGCCTTCATCCTCCGCAATCTGCGCGACGATGTTTCGGAAGATGCCGCGGACAATTTCCTGAAGGCCATTGGCACAGCCGACAATCGCGAAAAACGCACGTTCTTCGAACAGCTCGACGAGTTGTTCTAACAACGCCGATGGCCCCGAGCGCGGTCGCGCGGGGCCGTCGGCTCATCCCAAGACGCAACCGGCGGCGGCCCGCCCGCCCGCGATCACACCGTCGCCAGCGCGGCGCGAGCGTCGGCGCGGACACGCTCGATCATCGAGCGCAGGCCATTGGAGCGCTGCGGCGTCAGATGCTCGCGCAGACCGAAGCGGTCGAACAGCTCGATCGCATCGGTTTGCAGAATGGTGCGCGCCGCTTGGCCCGAGTAGAACGCGATCAACACCGCGATCAGGCCTTTGACGATATGGGCGTCGCTATCGCCGATGAAGGTGAGTCGCGGTTCCGGCCCCGGTTCCACAGTCGTCGACAACCAAACCTGGCTGGCGCAGCCCTGCACCTTGTTGGCGTCGACGCGGGCTGTCTCGGGGAATGGCGGCATCAAGCGGCCGAGTTCGATGAGATACCGATAGCGGTCCTCCCAATCGTCCAGCAGCGCAAAGTTCTCGGTGATTTCGTCGATATCCATGAGCGACATATAGGCCGCCGCCGGGGGAAGCGGGAACCATTTTCTCAGATCATCAGCCCCGTTCATCAGACCCGCCCGTCAGCTACGGCGCCGCGGTGGGTTCTCCGGCCCCCGCCACGGCATCTGCATCTCGTCCGGCGCCAGTGACGGGGCTTCGGGCTTGGGTGCGGCCGGTTCGGTGACGCTGCCCGTGACCGTTGCGCCGCCATGGTCGCCGGCCTGATCTTTCAGGAATTCATAGAGCATCTTGGCGCCGACCTGTGCCTTCTCGGTGAAGGTCGAGCCCACTCGGCCGGCGATTTCGCAGACCTCGGGCTGGCGGCCGCAGAAGCCGCGCAGATCGTCGACGGCGGCGTAGGCCGCCGACATCGCGTCACCCGCGCCGACCTGGTCGGAACGGTGCGAGGAGTCGCCGCCGGTCGGAATCAGCAGCACCAACACCGCCAGCCAGAACGCCACTTTGACCAAGAACATCATGTGTCCGTCCGTATGTCGACCATCCTGCCCGTTCCCGGTGCCAGAACGGCCACTTTGTCCCACCCCGCTTCTCTAACAGGCACCGGTTTGGATTTGTTCTTCTTCACTAGACAGAAACGGCTTAAATCAAGTTTTCATTTTCAACGAAATTGATTCAAATTCGATCTTTCCCGCCCACATCCCAAATCTGAATAACTGTTAATTCTGTTGGCAGCGTTGTGGCCGACCGCCGACGACCGTTTCTTCACCGGTTTTTCACCATGACAATGGAACCGATCATTTCAACGCTCCGTTAGGGCTGCCAGAGTCTTTCTGCCCCCAAGGCTTAGGCTTCATTTAAGGCCCGAGTGCCAGGATCACGGAAGAAGGAAGCGGGTCCGCGTGGGGAGTTTCGTTTAGTGCCGGTGCTCGAGCCGATCCGCAGCTATATCGACGGGCTCGTTCATCCGAGCGCCCGCGGCGATGCGATGGCCGCGGCGCGCCACCGGACCTTTATCGGGGCCCATCTCGGCGCCGGCCTCACGGCGGTGGCCGGCCTGCCGGTGTTCCTGGCCGTTCATGGCGCACCGGACGCCCTGGCGGTCGCGGTGTTCGGCTGCCTGGTGATCCCGCTGGCGCTGGCGTGGCTCCTGGCCGCAACCGGACGATTCGTGACCGCGCACCTGCTGTCGGCGCTCAACCATGCCGGCCTGGTCTTGACCGTCGGCGCCGTCACCGGCGGACCGGCCTCGTTCGCCATGGTGTGGCTGGTGGTCATCCCGGTCGAGGCCGCGCTGTCGGCCTCGCGCCCGGCGATGATCGGCGCCGCCGCGATCGCCGCCACGGCCGGCGGCGGCCTGTTCGCCGCCGATGCCCTTGGCGTGCTGCCACCTGCGGGAACATCCGGGCTGCCGCACGGGGCGATGATGCTGCTCGCGGTGCTCGCGGCATTGCTTTACGGCACCGGCCTGATGCTCGGCAGTGGCGCGGTGGCCCGCACCGGCGAGCGGCTGCGCGATCTCAACGATGCCCGCTACCGGCTGCTGGCCGAGCACATGACCGACCTGATCACCCGCCATGCGCCGAACGGCGCCGTGACCTTCGTCTCGCCGGCGGCCGAGGGGCTGGTCGGGGTGGCGCCGTCCGAACTTCACGGCAACGGGCTGTTCGCCCGCGTCCACGTCGCCGATCGCCCCGCCTATCTGACCGCACTCGGGCGGGCGACCGCAGAGGGCAAGCCGGCTTCGGTCGAGTTCCGCCTGCGCCGCGGCGCCAGTGCGTCCGACATCCGCTACATCTGGACCGAGATGCGCTGCCGGCCGCTGGACGACGAGGCGCCGGCCGGCACCCGCCGTCAGGTCGTCGCGGTGACCCGTGACATCACCGAGCGCAAGCAGCAGCAGGAATCGCTCGAACAGGCCCGCAGCGAGGCCGAGCGCGCCAACCGTGCCAAGACGCGGTTCCTGGCCACGATGAGCCACGAGCTGCGCACCCCGCTCAACGCCATCATCGGCTTTGCCGAACTGCTCGCCAATGAGCGCGTGATGCAGCTCGATGCCGTCAAGCGCGGCGACTACGCCCGCCTGATCCATGAATCGGGCTACCACCTGCTCGGCGTGGTGAACGGTATTCTCGACATGTCGCGCATCGAATCGGGCAATTTCGACGTGCTTGCCGAGCCGTTCGCCCTGAGGCCGGTGGTCGAGGGCTGCTGCGCGATGATGGCGCTGAAAGCCGAAGCGAGCGGGCTGACCCTGTCGGCCGAGGTGGCCGCGGATTCGCCCGAAATCGTCGCCGACAAGCGCGCCCTCAAGCAGATCCTGATCAACTTGATCTCCAACGCGGTAAAATTCACCCGGACCGGCGGCGCGGTGACCGTCCTCGCCGGGGTCGAGAACGACGAGCTTCGAATCACCGTCGCCGATACCGGAATCGGCATCGACCCCGCCGACCTGCCGCGGCTGGGCGCGCCGTTCTTCCAATGCGGCTCGGTGTACGATCGCCCGTTCGAAGGCACCGGGCTCGGTCTCTCGGTGGTGAAGGGTCTTGTGGAACTTCATGGCGGCCGCCTCGAAATCGCCAGCCGGGTCGGCGAGGGTACGACGGTGACGGTGCGGCTGCCGCGCAACTGCGACGCCGCCCGCCCGCCGCGGACGGCTGACGTTGTGACGGCGCTGCCGCGTCGCTTGGTCCGCGAGGAAAGCGAGGCGAAGGAGATTCGAAAGAGTGCATAACGACCTTGCCGACGACGCCTGGGAGGACACCGCGGAGGATGACGCCCGGCATGGAACGCCGGCGCGCGCGCGCCGTGGCGTGTTCGGGCTGCGGCGCGCCGACCTCGTCGGCCTTGCCCTGCTCGCCCTGGGGTCCGGTGCCATCGCCGTCAATGCGCTGCTGATGCAGAGCGGGCCTCACCCTGCCCCGCTCGCCGCTGCCACCCCGGTCAGCCCCGCGCCGGCCCCCAAGGCCGTGCCCAAGATGGCTGCGACCGATCTTACCGGCTCGCTGACGCCGCCGCAGCCGATCGCACGGCCTGCCTCGCTGATGGCGGCGGCGGCGGAGCCCGCGGCGCCCACGCCGACGACGGCGGCGGCCGAGCCGGCACGCCGTACCCGCGCCCAGCTCATTTCGGACCTGCAGCACGAGTTGCAACGGCTCGGCCTTTATGACGGCACCGCCGACGGCGTGCTCGGCCCGAAAACCGAAGCGGCGATACGCGACATCGAGTTGGTGCTGGCTTGGCGCGAGACCGGCGAGCCGACCGAGGCGCTGCTTGCCTCCTTGCGCCGGGTCGAAACCCGGGCGACGCCGCGGCCGCCGGCCGCGGTTCCAGCCTCCAGCCCAGCGCCAACAGCGATGCCGATCGATACCCGCATCCTCGCCATCCAGCGCGCGCTCGCCCGCCTCGGCTACGGCCCGCTCCGACCGGACGGCCGCCCCGGCGGCGAGACGCGGGCCGCGGTGCAGCGCTTCGAGCGCGACCGCAACCTGCCGGTCACCGGCGAGATCAGCAGCCGTCTGGTGCGGGAGCTCGCCGCGGTGAGCGGCATGCCGATCGAATGAGCCGCCTCAAGAGTGCGATCTGGGTTTCGGCCTACGTCCGGCGCTGTCAGGTCGAGGGCGCCTATGCGCTCGTACGCCGCCGCGGCTCGGAGGAAGCCGGCGCCATCGTCATCGAGCTCGACCGGCTCGATGGGCGCGTTGCGCTATTCGGCCCGGCGCCACAGAGCGCGTTCGACGACGCCGCGCCCGAGCGCGCCTTCTGTCCGTTGCACGCCAACGACACCGTCACGCCAGCCGAAGCCGAGGCGATCCTGGCGCGCGAGCTGGAATTCGATTCCGACCTGTGGATCGTCGTGGTCGAGGACCGCGCCGGCCGCCATTTCCTGGACGCCGTGGTGCCGCGGTAACTTGTCCGGGACGACGGCGCGAGGTCTCCCGCCGCGGCCGGCCGACCTTGGACGTCGGACGCCACGGCGCCGTGGCGCGCAGCGCACACGGTTTCTGTTTAGCCCCGTGCTGCAATGCGGCCGCCGCCGGGCTGGGCCGGCGCGACACGGCGCGGTTCAAAGCTGTGGCGGCCGGGGCCATCGGCGGCGGTCACCGGCACATGCCGCGCCGCCGGACGTTTGGTCCCCCGCCATGTGGCAACGACGTCGTTCGCCTGCGCCACCGACAGCCGGCCGTAGTACTCGGCAAGCGAGAACACCAGCGCCACCGACCGGCCGATGGTCGGATCGAGGAACAGCATGATCCGCGAAAACACGTCGCATGGCATGTCGAGAGCGCGGCAGGCGATCGCCACCGACTGACCGGTCGGATCGCGCACCACCTCCTCGGCCTTGGTGCGGTCGAGGTCGAGCATCGCTGCCAGGCGGTCGATGAAGTCCTCGGGTTTGCGCTGCAGCGCCGCCTGTTCAAGCTCGGTGATCGCCACGGTCGTGTCGGCAGCGTTCGCGATCGGTCGCCGAGCCGGGAGCTCCGGTTGAGCCGGAGCCTGCGCCACCGCCGGCACCGGTGCGGCAGCCGGCGCTTGAGCCGATGCGGGCGTCGCCGATTTGGTCATCCAAGTCGGCAACGCCATCGGCCTGGCGGTCGGCTTGAGGTTGGGTGTGGTCGCGACTGTCGCCGGTTTCGCGGCGGCCGCACTCGCAGGCTTGTTCAACCAAGCTGGCAATGCCATCGGCTCGGCCGCAGGTTTGGGCGCGCGCGGCGGGGGCATCGGCGCGGTTGCGGCCGGCGTCATCGCCTTGCTTCGCCAAGCCGGCATCGGCTCGGCCGCCGGCTTGGCCGCGGTCAACGGGGTAAGGCCAAGCGGCTTTTCCCAATCGAAGGCCGGCGGCGCTGCGGCCGCCGCGACCGCCTTGGCGCCCTCGGCGTACGCGATGCCGGCAGTCGCATTTTTGGCAACGCAGCCCGTCGTATCCCTGGCGACGACGACGTCGCCTTTCGCGGTGGCGACGTCCTGGGCGGCACGCGCTTCCGCCGGCTTGAGGTCGGGCTGACCGCGGTGAACCGCGCGCGCCGATTCAGCGCCGCCCTGCGGCGCCGCCGGGGCGACACCGAGCCGAGCAGCCACCGCCGCCGGCAGGTCGCGCCGCTCGGCGAGAATCTGGCGCCGCTCGGCGTCGGCGGTCTCGACCAGATGGAGAAGATCGGCCTCGCCGAAGTGCGCCCGGCTGAGCACCAGTTCGGCCACCTCGATGATGTCGGTGGCCAGCATCATCAGGATCTCGCGCGGCGCATTCGGATAGCGCACCAGCTTCATGGCGACGGCGAGGCGCGCAGTCTCGTCGACCCCGTCGAGCATATGGCGCGCCAGCTCGACGTAGCGTGTTACCTCGGCCGCGCTATGAACCTGTTCCTGCACGAACAAATCAGTGATCACCCGAACCAAGGTGGGGCGGATGTCGACCCCGTCGCGACGGGCGAGCGCAATGAGGCCACGAAGGTTCGGCGTTCTGGTCGACATAGCGGGCGCAGCTCCGGCGCAGGATCGAAACAAGGCAAGCCTAAGGTGAACCGCTTAATAGCCTATTAACCTTACCGCGGCCTTAATCAGCCCATCGAAGCTGGCCCGACGGGGACGCAGACCGGCGGGAGAGACCAATGGGCACCGTGCTGAAATTCCCAACCGAGCGGCGCGCTCCGCCTGATCCCGAAAGCAGGACCAGTTCGACCGCGTCTGCCGACGTCGTGATCCTGCCGGCGGTGCGGATCGAGCGAATCGCCGAACCGACTCATCCCAGCGAAACGCCATCCGGGCTGAAGTCCGCCTGCGCAAACGAACGGGGACCCCTGTGGTCATGACCGGCCGCCTCCACGGCAAAGCCCTCACGGCAGCCGTCCTCGCGGCAATCGCCGGAGGTTGTGCCCAGATCGAGGGCGATTTTGGGCGTCCGCGTCCGAACGTCGTTCGCGACGAAGCCATGCCGGTGATCGGCGGCGCCTTCGCCGCCGTGCGCGGCGAGCCGGTGTCGGTGTTCGCCATGACCGACGACGAGCGCCAGTTACGCGACCGCGCCTACGCCTTCCTGGCACCGCCGGAGGGCTGGAAATTCCTGTCGCTGCCGGTGGCCGAACTGCGTGCGGCGCGCGTGCTGCCAACCGATGGTCCGCTGGAGCCGACGCCGGGAGCCTATACCAACGCGCTGGTGTCATATCAGTACCGCTCGACCACCGCGCGCTGGCAACGGCTGATCGACGATATCCGCTCCGATCGCGACCGCATCGGGCCGGTGGTGCGGGTGGCCGAGCACGTCATCGCGATGGACCGCGTCCGGCGTGACAGTTTCCAATACGTTCAGACCATGACGGCACCCGAACGCGACCAGGCGGTCGCCCGCATGGAGGAGAACGCCCGGCTGATCGACGATGTCCGCTTCGCCCTGGCCCAGCGCATCGCGATCTACCGGCACGCCATGGAGCACCTGCTGGTGGCACAGCCGGCGCCGATCGCAGTGGAAGCCGAACGGGCGTTGAAGAGCCTGCAGGAACGGGCGGAAAGCTCGGTGTTCGCGCTCCGCACCGAACCGGTGCCGGTTGCGCCGCCGAGCGCGCAAACCGGCTATTTCCCCGGCGCGAAAGACCGCGTCATCCGCAAGGACTGAGCGAAGCACCGCCAATCGCCGCGGCCGCGGCGAACAGGCGCAGTGTTTCGCACGATCTTGGATGCTCGCGCCGGGCCATCGCCCTCAGTTCGCCGGCTCGCAGGTTGCTCGCGCCAGCAGCGCCTCGACGGCCGGACGGGCGCCGGGCTCGCGCACCAGGGCGCGGATCACCGCAATGCCGGTGGTGGTGGGCGACTCGACGATCAGCCGGTCCGCCGCTGTGATCTCCTCGTCCGCCGGCAGCAGTTCCTTCTGCTGCGGCGTCATCAGATCGACGTCGATCACGTTGCGGCCGGCGGCGCGGTCGTTGATCCCGTAAAACGCCAAGCCATGGCGGGTGTAGAACGAAATCGAGGTGTAGTCCGCCGTCACCGGCGCGCGCACCTTGAGGCTGCCGCGCGACAGATCATAGCGGCACACCGCCACCGCGAACGCAGGATCGAGCAACGGTATCAGCTCGTTGTCGGCGACCGCTTGCGGCACCAGCAGAACTTTATTGGTCGGCCCAAGTGTGGCGATGCGAGCCCAGGCGTCGGCCGGCGCCTGATAGGGCATGATGAGCACCGACACCAAGTGCGCGGCGACGCCGATCACGAGGCCGGTCGCCACCGGCAGCATCCAGCGCATGGAAAGCTGCGGTCTCATCACGGGCAGTCGTCCTGGCGGATGACGGGCAGAAGCGGCGCATCGCTGGTGCGCGAGGCAAAGCCGGTCTGAGTGTCGTAGAGCCGGAGCACCAGCACAACGCTGCTGGCGCCGCCGGTGGGCAGCCAATTGCCCGCCCGCGCCCGTGGCGCCGCGACGATCTCGACCCTGCCGTCGCTGTTCCAGACCAGCTCGGAGCTGACGAAGGCGAAGCGGCCGGCTGGGTTGTCGATCAGCGCGCCACTGTCGTCGGTCACGGTCATGGTCCAGAAACGCGACTGCGGCACGCGGCCAGCGATGCGAATGGTGCAGCGGCCGTCGAGTGGCTTCTTGGCCGAATCGCGGCGGGCGATGAACACCAAGCCGTCTGCCAGGCTGAGCGGCAGCGTGCCGAACTTCGCGAAGGTCGCCCGCGCGTAGGGATCGGCATCTGCGGTGCCGTGGCTCGGCGCCGCTGTCCATGCCCCGATCCGGATGGTCGCGAAATCAACGCGGCCGTCGACCGCGAACCACGTCAGCACGAGCGCCGTGACCGCAGCGACCAGGAAACTGACGAGGGTCGAAAAGGGCCCCACGAAATCTCGTCCGGACTTGAGCAAGCTGGGACCGAAGCGATGGCCCGACTGCTCCCTATACCAACGCCACCGCCCCCGGCAAATCGCCTCGGCGAAATTCCGCGCCGCGGCGCATGCGAAATCGACTCAACGCAGCGTGCCGGCGCGCTCGTCGGTGGCCGCGGCCTGCGGCTTCACCGGAACCCCTGAGTCGCGCATCAGCTTCTCGATGCGGTTCAGCACAGAACTCGCCTTGGTCGACAGCGTCATCGGCCGCTGCGGCCCGCTGTCGCCGCCCGACTGCGCCACCGGCGTATCGGCCTTGGGCGGCTTGGGCTCGGCGCCGACGCCCGGCATCGTCTTCAGTTCGATGCCCTGGTGGGCATAGGCCATGATCTGCTGCCAGGTCATCGCCGGCAGCGTGCCGCCGGTCATGCGGTTGGTGGGCGAGTGGTCGTCGTTGCCAAACCACACCGCGCCGACATAGTTGCCGGTGTATCCAACGAACCAGGCGTCGCGGTAGCCGTTGGTGGTGCCGGTCTTGCCCGAAGCGCGAACGCCATCGAGCATGGCGCGCCGGCCGGTGCCGTCCTCCACCGCAGACTTGAGGGCACGGTTGATGTCCTCGGCAACCTGCTGCGGCAGCACGCGCTCGGATTTCGGTGCGTCGCGATCGAACCGCCACACCGTCTCGCCGGTCGGCGTCTTGATCTCAAGCGCGGCGTGAGCGGTGACCTTCATGCCGCCGGTGGCGAAGGCGGCATAGGCCTGGGTCTGGTCGATTACCGTAACCTCCGCTGCGCCGATCGGCAGCGACGAGGAATCCGGCAGCGGTGTCGAAATCCCCATGCGGTGGGCGGTGTCGATGATCTTGGCGCGGCCGGCCTTGGCGGTGCCTTTGCCCAGCATCACCGACAGCCGAACCGGAACGGTATTGATCGATTTCTGCAGCGCGTAGTGCAGCGTCACCGTGCCGGCAAATGAACGACCGTAGTTCTGCGGACACCAGTTGCCGAGGCAGATCGGCTCGTCGCGCACCGTCGAGGTCGGCTTGAGGCCATTCAGGAACGCAGTCGCGTAGACATAAGGCTTGAACGATGAGCCCGGCTGGCGCAGCGCATCGGTGGCCCGATTGAACTGGGAGGCGCCGTAATCGCGACCCCCCACCATGGCGCGCACCGCGCCGTCGACGTCCATGATCACGGTGGCCGCCTGGCTGGCGCCGTATTCGCGACCGTACTGGCGCAGCTTCTCCTCGACCGCCATCTCGGCGACGTACTGGATGTTGGGGTCGAGCGCGGTGCGCACCACGAACACCCGCTCGGTCACCGACTTCGGCAGCGTCTCGGTGATGTCCTCAACCTCGCCGAACGCCCAGTCGAGATAGTAGTTCGGCACCTTTTCGTCGCGACGCTCGATCGGCGTTGCCGGATTGCGGCGGGCGCCGAACACTTGACCTTCCGTCATCAGGCCGGCGTCGACCAGGTTGTCGAGCACGACGTTGGCACGCCCGCGCGCCGCCGGCAGGTTGACGTGCGGGGCGAACTTGGTCGGCGCCTTGAACAGGCCAGCCAGCATCGCTGCCTCCGCCACGTTTACGTCGCGCACCGACTTGCCGAAATAGTATTGGGCCGCGGCATCGGCGCCGAAGGCGCCGCCGCCGAGATAGGCCCGGTCGAGATAGAGCTTGAGAATCTGGTTCTTGGTGAGGTGGGTCTCCAGCCAGAACGCCAAAAACGCTTCCTTGACCTTGCGTTCGATGGTGCGCTCGTTGGACAGGAACAGGTTCTTGGCAAGCTGCTGGGTGATCGAGGAGCCACCCTGCACCACGCCGCCGGCACGGGCGTTGGCGGTGAGTGCGCGCAGCGTTCCGCCGAAATCGATGCCGATATGTTCGAAGAAGCGGCGATCCTCGGTGGCGAGCACCGCCTTGATCAGGTGGTCGGGGAAATCCTCAAGCGGCACCGTGTCGTTCTGGCGAACGCCGCGCCGGCCGACCTCGTTGCCGTAGCGATCGAGAAAGGTGACCGCAAGCTCGGTGCGCTTCAGCCAGTCGGGCGTGGTCTCGCGGAACGCCGGTATCGCCAGCCCCAGCATCACCACCGCGCCGACGGTGCCGAGCGTAACCACCTCCGACAGCGGCTCGATCAGCACCCAGCGCTTCCAGCCGCCGACATAGAAGCGATCCATGAAGGCGGAGAAGTTCTCCCAACCGTCGTGCAACGCCGTCAGCAGCCCGAAGGTCGCGCTATCGGCACGCGCGTTCAAATCGAGCCAGGCACGCACGAGGCGTGCCTTGAATTCATTGGACAGGAGATCGCGCACCGGTCCGTCCGCCTCCGAGCTGGTCAGCGTGGCCTGATCCCGACCCGGACGAGTGATGCCCGCAACGCTGCGCCGACGCAAGGGCTTCCCGCCGCCCTCCCCGCACAAGTGAGCAGCCGGCCTCGCCCTGTCCGCGCTCGCGGTGGTAATCCGAGCCATCCGGGCCGGAGCGGCGCGAGGAGTCCGCCCCCGTCCGGGCATGATCGCCGCGAGAACCATTGCGGAAGGTGCGCGACGCGATACCGCACGCGCACGCCTCGGAGCGCTGCCTTCCAAAACGGCAATTTCAGCAAGCGGCTTGACACCGCCTCAGCCGCCGCCGGCAGAGGTCCCGCTTCGCCAGCCGGGTCTTGCGTCACCCAGCCGTCACCGCGCCGTCAGCCGCACGACACCAAGACCGGCCAAACCTCGCGGCGGTCAATCACCACGAGGACATCGTCATGCGATTGTCGATCTGCGTCCTGGCGGCCTGCGCCTTGGCCAGCCCCGCCACCGCCCAGCAGCAATTCCCGGCCACACTTGCCGGCCACGCGCTCATCCCGGCCGCAACCAGCTTCACCCCGCCGGCGGACGCTCCAGCCGACCTCGCCGTCTCCGGCAAGTTCGCCGCGCCCGATCGCCGCCGCATCGACGCGCTCGGCACCATCGCAGGCACGTCGTTCCTGTCCGATCCCGCGGCTCCGCGCGCGACCGGCTTTGCCGTGCCGATCAAGGGCCAGCCGGTGCAAGGCTTTTCCGGCATCAAGACCATGGGCGACGGCACCTTCCTGGTGCTGACCGACAACGGGTTCGGCGCCAAGCGCGATTCCGTCGACACTCTGCTGGTTGCCCACCGCGTTCGCCCAGACTGGAAGAGTGGCAGCGTGGCGATGGTCGAAACCATTCACCTGCGCGACCCCGACCGCAAGGTTCCGTTCCAGATCACGCTCGAGGGTACGCCGACGCGCTATCTGACCGGTGCCGACTTCGATATCGAGTCGATCCAGCCGATCGGCGACAAGCTGTGGTTTGGCGAGGAGTTCGGCCCCTATCTCATCCGCACCGACCGCACCGGCAAGATCGAGGCGGTGTTCGACACCTTGGTCGACGGCAAGATCGCCCGCTCGCCCGACCACTTCCAGGTGCTGACCCCGGCCGTGCCGGGCGGCAAGGTCGATTTCACCGTGCGCCGCTCGCGCGGCTATGAGGGCATGGCCGCCTCACCGGACGGCAAGTTGCTCTACCCGCTGCTCGAAGGCCCGCTGTGGGATGCCGGCACCGGCTCCTGGGAGAGCGTCGACGGCAAGGCCGTGCTGCGTATCCTTGAGTTCTCGACGGCCGAGAACAAATGGACCGGCCGGTTCTGGTTCTATCCGCTTGAGCTTGCCGGCAACAATATCGGCGACTTCAACATGATCGACCCCTCGATGGGCCTGATCATCGAGCGCGACAACGGCGAAGGCGCTGAAGCGCAAGCCTGCCCGCAGGGCGCCGCGCGGCCGGACTGCTTCAACGTGCCGGCCCGCTTCAAGCGCGTCTACAAGATCGAACTGACCGACGACACCGTCGGCAAGCCGGTGCGCAAGGTTGGCTATATCGACCTGATGGCGATCAAGGATCCGAAGGGCCTCGCCCGCCAGGGCGGCGCGGACGGCACGTTCACCTTCCCGTTCGTGACGATCGAGGATGTCGACCGGGTCGACGCCAGCCATATCGTCGTCGCCAACGACAACAACTTCCCCTATTCGGCCGGGCGTGCGCCGCAGAAGCAGGACGACAACGAGTTCATTCTCCTGGAGGTCGGTGACTTTCTCTCCGCAAAGTGACGGAGTCTGCCAGACGTTGATGTCACGAGGGGCCTAATTTTCTTCCGGAAATAGATGAAGCCGTTCCATCCGGTTTCCCGGAAGATCTCTTGGCAATCCACAGACGTGGTTTCGCCGAAAATCCTGGCTTAAACTGGGATTTTCGGCGAACAAACTGCGGTTCGAAGGCTCAATCAACTGGAAGCCGCATCACTCGCGGTTCAGCCAAGCCCCGAAGGTCGGCCGGGGGTGGTCTTAAAATAGAGCGTGTTCACCATGGTTCATACGAAACTCCGGCCGATCGGGCCGGAGCTTCGTCGTCTGTCGCCGGGAAAACCCATTCGCATCGGGGTTTCCGGCGACGGAGGTGACGTCAATCACGCCCGCGAGCAGGTCGACAGCCCGACCATCGAGTAGGCCGGGCACCAGCCGAGCATGGCGGTGGCAAGCGGAACCACGCCGATCCATCCCGCCCAGGCGTAGGTCGAGTCCGAAAGCAGCGCGAAAGCGAGAAGGCCGATACCGGCGACGACGCGCAGGGCGCGATCCACGCCGCCCATGTTCTTGGTCATGTCCGTCTCCATGCTGTATCCGGCCGAAGTGCCGGTGCCCATCGGGCATGACGGCACCATGACGGCGGGATACCGCAGCGTCGGTGACGAAGTCACAATTTCGACGAAAAGCGCATGACACCGAATGCCGGCATTGACCGGCCGACAGCGCGAGGAAATTCCTCGGGCTCTTAGCTTGACCTTCCACCGACGCCAGCTCGCCTCATCCTGCGCCAGAAACGGTTTCAGTCGGTCTCGTCGGCGAGCCGGGCCAGCCGGGAGCGGTCGACGATATCGATGCGGCCGCGCGACAGCGTGACCAGCCCCTGCTTCTCAAACGATTTGAGCTGGCGCGACACCACCTCGCGGGCCGAGCCGAGTTCGGCCGCTAGGTCCTGATGGGTGCCGGTGACGATGGCGGTGCCGCGTGCGCCCAGGATGCGCGCCAGCCGCCGGTCGATGCGGTGGAACACCGCGTCTTCCATGGTGAGAATAAGGTCAGCGACACGGTCGGCGTAGGCCGCCAGCACGAAATCGCGGAAGGTCGCCGAGTTGGCCAGCAAGGTGCGGAAGGTCTCGCCCGGCAGCGCCGCGGCCAGCACATTGTCCTCGGCGACGGCTTCGGCACCGTAGGGCGAGCGCATCATCAGGCAGGAGGTGGTCAGCACGCAGCTCTCGCCCGGACGAACGCGGTAGAGCACGATTTCGCGGCCGTTCTCGGCGATCAGCTGGACGCGGACGCAGCCGCGGACCACCACCAGATAGGAATTGCATTCGGCACCGGCGGCGAACGCTTTCGCACCCTTGGGCACCTGGACCAGCGGGGTGCGCGTTGCGATCAGCGCGCGCGCCTCCTCATCCAGCTGGTTGAGACCCGGAATTTCGGCGATCCAGTCGAGACGTGCGAGGCTGTTCATGCGTGCTCCCCCCGCACATGATCCCCCAAGCCGCCGCGGCACTCAACCCGCGACGGCGTTGTGGGCAGGCACCGTCAGGGCGCCGTCGGCCGTGGCGTGGCGGCGTTGCCGGCCGCCTGCTGCGGCTTCGGCGGCGGTGCCTGCAAAGGCGGCGTCGAGAATACGCTCGCCAGCGGGTCGGCGTTGCGCACGTCATAGATCGCCGCGAACGTCACGCCCTCGCGCTTGACCTCGACCAATGGCCGCAGCGGCAGTCGCTTGCAGTAGTATTCGCCAAGCATCAATGCGAAGTCGGCGCCGCGAGTGTCGTAGGTGACGATGAAGTTCGGCCCCAGCGCGATCCGTGCCGCATTGTGCGGGCCGCAGGTTGCCACCTTCCAGCGCCCCCCCGCCGGCGGCTTCAGTCCGCGGCGGCCAATCTCGGCGCGCAGTTCCTCGCCGGCCTCCTTGAACGCCAAGCCCCAGTAGTCGAGCATGAATTCGCGATCGGCAACCTCAAGCCCGCCGACAAGGTGGTTGTAGTGAGCGTACTGGTAGGGGTGGAGCCGAACCATGTCGACGGCGGTCACCGACGCCGCCACCCCGAACGCGCCGAGGGTGGCGATACGCAGCCTGGGCCAGCCCGCCAGCTTCTCGGCAAGGCGCGCCACCGCCCAACCGCCCAGCACCGCGAGCGGCGGGATGATGAACACGAAGTGGCGAATGCCGTTGTACATCGCCGGGCGGGACAACACCGTGACCACGATCGGAACCACGGCGGCGCACAGCAGCAGGATGGCAGAGGCGCGGCGGCCCGGCGTTACCTCGGCGCGTAACAGCATGTGCAGCGCCAGCGCTGCGCCCAGCGAGGAGGCGACGAGGAACACCTCCGGCATCGTGACCGCGAACAGCGTCGGCACGTAACTGCGCGGCATTTCCGGCACCAGCACCGCCGAGCCCTCATAGAGCTCTCGCCACGGCACTTCCCAGAAGCTGGTGAAGTACAGCACCGCGCGGATCGGGTTGAGCGGATCGACGATCGCCCACGGCCAGACCATGCCCATCACCACATACGCCGGCACCAGCCCGCAGCACATGATGGCGGCGAACAGGCCGGTTTCCTTCGCGGCAGCGATGAAGCCGGTGCGCCGCGCTTCCAGCATCAGCAGCACCAGCGCCGCGATCAGCACCGAGATTGCGGCGAGGCCGCCCATGATGCGGGTGCCGAGCGTCAGCCCGAGCATGAGGCCGAACAGCAGCACCGTCTTCCAGCTCGGCCGCGGAAACTCGTCGAACGCGCGCACCAGCGTGGCCAGCAGCCCGATCATCGCCACCGCGAACGGAACGTCCTTCGCGTTCATGAACATGTGGCCGTAATAGAGCGGGCACAGCGCCAGCAGCACCATGGCGGCGAGACCGGCATGGTGGCCGCCGAGCCGGCGGCCAAGCCGCCACGTGATGGCAATGCCGATCAGGCCAACCACCGCTCCGGTGAGGCGGCGCGCGGCGAACAGATCGAGCTGCAGCCCCCGCGCCACAAGGCCCGACAGCATGTCGAACCCGCCACCATAATAATAGAGATTGACGAACGACAGCGCACGGTCGTCCTCGAAACCCGAGGCGTAATAGGACAACAGCAACTCGCCATATTCGGCGTGGGTGTAGTCGTCCCACCCCAGCCCGTAGTGGCGAAACGTCAGCAGCGACACCACGAACAGGGCACCCAGCACCCCGAGCGCGGCAATATCGGCAATGCGCGCACCCGGCTCGCAGCGCGCAGAAGTTGTCAGCATGTCGACACACAGCCCTGGCGGAAACTCGCAAGGCGACATTGATCAGAATTATGGCGATATTGCCAGCCCGAACCAGCAACAGACCAAAGATTCTTTTACGCCGCCACAGAAGACACCGGCACCCGGCGTGCAGATGACTGAATTATGTCATCTTCGTGGAAGTCGACAGTACCGAATTGAGGATCAATCTTTTCAATATTCTTAACATGGTCGAAATATATCCCCTTCGACAGACCCGCCATCGCAGCAAGCTGCCAATTGAGACTCCGCGCGCTCGGTGTCGATCTGTCGGAAAATCGGCTTCGGCGTCCTGGAGATCGCCCCTTTGATGGCCGGAATTTCAGCCCAGGGTCGGTAATCTTGATGGTACCGCCGGTCAGGCCCTGACGACTTGCACGAAACCGCCAGGGCCAGCCTGGGAACGCAGTCGTCCGGCATCGATCTGAGCACCGAGCCGCTGGAAAGCGCCGGACCTCGACGATCGCGGACGTGGCGTCGCCGAAAACACCTGTTCGGAAACGGGATTTTCGGCGACGGAACCACAGTTGGCGACTTGACCAGCTGGAAGCCGTATCAGGCGTTGTCGGCGCGCTCGAAGAGTTCCTCGACATACTCCCAGTTGACGAGCTGGTCGACGAACGCCTTCATGTAATCCGGCCGGCGGTTGCGGTAGTCGATGTAGTAGGAGTGCTCCCAGACGTCGCAGCCGAGGATCGGCACTGCGCCGTGAACGAGCGGATTTTCGGCATTCGACGTCTTCGAGATGACGAGTTCGCCGGCCTTGACCGACAGCCAGCACCAGCCCGAGCCGAACTGGGTGACGCCGGCCTGGATGAAGAACTCCTTGAACTGCTCGACCGAGCCGAAGGTCGAGACGATCTTGGCCTGGAGCCGGCCCGGGATCGGCCCACCGCCGGCCGGCTTCATCCACTTCCAGAAGTGGAGGTGATTGAAGTGCTGGCCGGCATTATTGAACAGCCCGATGTTCTTGCCGTAAGAGCCGGTGACGACCTCCTCCAGCGACTTGCCCTCCCACTCGGTGTCTTTCAACAAGTTATTGCCGTTGTTGACATAGGCGAGATGGTGCTTGTCGTGGTGGTATTCGAGCGTTTCCGCGCTCATATAGGGCGCGAGCGCGTCGTAGGCGTACGGCAGGTCCGGGAGCGAGAACGACATGGCGATGACCTTCTTGATCGGGTTGATGCCGCCGCGTCGGGAAAGCCCGTCACGGAGGGCCAGGCGGAGCTGGGACGCAATTTAACATAGGGGCGCGGAACGCCGAGGCAACAGTTCCGCCCGCCCTTGAACAGCCGGTTTAGAGGCAGCGGCGACGGGGATGAAAACCCGTGAGAGCCGCGGCGGTTCGGCGAGGTAACGAGATGGCCACTTTTCTGATCGTCGTTGGGGCGATCCTGGCAGTCAGCGGGCTGGCGGCCGTGTTGGGCGGCGCGCCGGTTTTTGCGCTCGGCTTCGACAACACCCTGATCCTGGCCGGCACGGTCGGACTGGTCGGCGGCCTCATGCTGGTGGGGCTCGGCCGCATCCTCGCCGCACTGGTCGACCTCGGCCTCCGGGTCGACCGGCCGGCACAGCCAACCGCCGCGACATCGTTCGAGCCGGCCGCAAGCGCCGATAACGGCGTGCCGCGCCCGGCGCAGCCACGCCAGCCGGCCCGGCCGGCCTACCCGTCCGAGTTCGCGCCGACACCTGCTCCAGCCTCCGCGGCCACTGCCGGGGATGGGTGGGCGGGGCGGAACGCAGGCGAGCCCGCCGGCTTCGAGTCGCCGGCCGCCGAACGGCCAGTTGCCGAACGGACGCTCCCGGAGCGGCCAACTCGGGAGCGGCAAAGCCAGGACAAGTTGGGCCAGGAGCGGTTGGGCCAGGAGCGGCAGCCGTTGGATCGCCCGCCCCCGGCGGAGCGCACCGCCAAGGACCGGTTCGGCTCGGAACGCATCGCTCAAGAACGTCCGACGCACGAACGGCCGTCAACGCAGGAGCGCCCTGCCCCCGAGCGTTCAAGTGCAGAACGAGCCGGCCGCGACCTGCCGGCCGGGGCCACGGCGCGGGACAAAGTCCGGCCCGCCCGGCTTCAGCCCGATCTGATGCGGATTCCGCCGCTGCGCGCCCCCGAGGCCGAGGCGGCGTCAGCGGCGGCGCCGCCGGCAGCCCCCGAACGACCCGCGCCGCCGGCGGCCGAAGCCGAACCGGCGCGTGCGATTCAGCAGCCCACCGCGCCGGCACCGCGGCCGGCAGCCGCCTCCCGACTCGATCCGTTCCGCGCCGCCTGGCAGAAGGCGTGGGATCCGAACTGGACCTCCGATCTGACGGCGGAAAAGCGCGCCGCGGCCGAAGCACCGTCAGCCGCTCCGGAGCCCAATGCCCCGCCGGTTCCGGCGTTTTCCGATCCGGCCTCCAGCCAGATCCTGAAAGCCGGGGTGATCGGCGGCATGGCCTACACGCTCTATGCCGACGGCTCGATCGAGGCCGACCTGCCCGAGGGGCTGATCCGCTTTGCCTCGGTCCAGGCCCTGCGCGAGCATGTCGAGCGCGCCGAGGCCGGCCCCCACGCCAGCGGCGAAGAGGACGGCGCCAACCGCAGCTGACGGTTCGCGCCACCCGTCGCGCTGTTATCGTCCGGCGACCTTGAGCGCGAAGGCGTAGGCCCAGGCGATCTCCTCCAGCCGGTCGAACCGGCCGGCGGCGCCGGCGTGCCCGGCGTCCATGTTCATGCGCAGCAGGATCGGCTTGCCCGAGGTGGTGGCGGCGCGCAGCTTCGCCACCCATTTCGCCGGCTCCCAATAGGTCACCCGCGGGTCGGTGAGGCCCGACAGCGCCAGGATCGCGGGATAGGCTTGCTCCGCGACGTTGTCGACCGGCGAATAGGCGCGGATGGTGGCGAACGCCGCCGGGTCGGCGATGGGGTTGCCCCACTCCGGCCATTCCGGCGGCGTCAGCGGCAGGGTGTCGTCGAGCATGGTGGCCAGCACATCGACGAACGGCACCTCGGCGATGATGCCGGCGAACCGCTCCGGCGCCATGTTGGCGACCGCCCCCATCAACAGCCCGCCGGCAGACCCGCCATGGCCGACGATCCGACCTTTGGCGGCGATGCCGGCCGCTTCCAGATGAGCCGCCGCGGCGATGAAATCGGTGAAGGTGTTGGTCTTCGCCGCAAGCTTGCCCTCGCGATACCAGCGCCAGCCCTTCTCGGTGCCACCGCGGACGTGGGCGATGGCATAGACGACGCCGCGGTCGACCAACGACAGTCGCGCGGTCTGAAAGCCCGCCGGCATCGAGATGCCGTAGGCGCCGTAGCCGTAGAGGAGGCACGGCGCGGTGCCGTCCAGCGGCGTCGTGGCGCGATAGAGCAGCGTGATCGGCACGCGCTCGCCGTCTGGCGCGGTCGCATGAAGGCGGCGGGTGACGTAGGCGGCGGGATCGTGGCCGGAGGGCACCTCCTGGCGCTTCCGCAGCGCCCGCGCCCGGCTCGCCATGTCGTAGTCGTAGGTCTCGGCCGGTGTGGTCATCGACGAGTAGACGAAGCGAACCTGGGTGGTGTCGAACTCGTGGCCGGCGTCGAGGCCGAGCGAATAAGCGTCCTCGGCGAAGGCAACGGCGTGCTCGATGCCGGTTTCGAGCTCGCGCACGATCAGCCGCGGCAGTCCGTCCTCGCGCTCGAGCCGAACGAGGTGGCGACGGAATAGCGCGATGTCGAGGATCAGCGTGCCCGGACGGTGCGGCACCAGATCGTGCCAATGGTCCGGCGACGGCGTCGCCACCGGCGCGACCGCAACCTTGAAGTCCTCGGCGCCATCGGCATTGGTGAGGATGTAGAACAGCCCCTGATCGGGATGGTGCTCGACCGAATAGCGCACGCCGGTTCGCCGCGGCGCCAGCAGGCGCGGCCTCGCCGCGGGATCCGACAAATCGAGCGCCATCGCCGCGGCGGTGTCATGGTCGCCGACGGTGATCAGCGCCAGCCGCTGCGCCTGGGTCTCGGTGAGGCCGACGAACAGGCCGGGGTCGCTTTCCTCGAACACCAGTTCGTCCGCGCTGGCGTCGGTGCCGAGGCGATGGCGATAGACCTTGGACGGCCGGTGATGAGCGTCGCGGCGGACGTAATAGATCGCGGTGCTATCGGCCGACCACACCGCGCCGCCATCGGTATCGGGCACGGTGTCGGCAAGGTCGGCACCGGAGGCAAGATCGCGGATGCGCAGCGTATCGAACTCCGAGCCGGTGTCGTCGGCCGAGAAGGCAAGGCGGCGATGGTCGGGCGACCAGCGCCAGCCGCTGAGGTGGAAGAACGCCTTGCCGGCGGCCAGCGCGTCGCCGTCGAGCAGCACCTGTTCCGCCCCGCCCGCCCGCGCGGTGCGGCAAACCAGCGGATGCTGGCCGCCGTCGCGGTGGCGAACGAAATAGGCGAACGGCCCGTCCGGCGCCGGCACCGTGGCATCGTCCTCCTTGATGCGGCCGCGCATCTCGGCGACAAGCGTGCGGCGCAGACCGGCCTCCCCCGCCAGCATGGCCTCGGCATAGGCGGTCTCAGCGGCAAGATGGGCGCGGATCGCCGGATCGAGCTGGGCGGGATCGCGCAGCACCTGCTGCCAGTTGTCGGCACGCAGCCAGGCGTAATCGTCGGTCAGCGTCTCGCCATGAACCTCGCGGCTGGTCGGCCGCCGCACCGCAACCGGTGCAACCGGTTCGCCACCGGTCTCGTCACGCCGCATCGGACGCTCCGTCCGGACTGAACCGCAACGCGATGCCGTTCATGCAATAGCGCTTCCCGGTCGGGGGCGGTCCATCCGGAAAGACGTGGCCGAGATGAGCGTCGCACGCGGCACAGCGCACCTCGGTGCGATGCATGAACAACGAGCGGTCGTCGTACTCGGTCACGGCGCCCTCCACCGGCTCGAAGAAACTCGGCCAACCGGTGCCCGACTCGAACTTGGCGCCGGAGCGGAACAGGGATGCGCCGCAGCACACGCAGACAAAGGTTCCAGCCCGCGTCTCATGGCTCAGCGGGCTCGAACAGGCGCGCTCGGTGCCGTGGTTGCGGGTGACCTCGTACTGTTCCGGGGTGAGAATCGCACGCCACTCCGCCTCGCTCTTGACGACGCGCGGCGAGCCACCGGCTGATTTCGTTTGATTCATCAAAGCACCTCAGCGAACACGACAAATGGAACCGTTGTCCGGAGGCCGCGACGCCATCCCGCCCGCCTCGTCCGAACGCTTTGCTACAGCGGACGATTTCTCTGGGCAGCGACGGCGCGCGGGCTCCGATTCGTTCCATCAACCTAGTGTGCCGGCCCGGTTCAGCCAGTCCGGGCGGGTCCGGGGCGGCCTGCTGCCGCGCGGCGTCAAGGGCGTCAAGCACGGCGCGGGCGGTTGCACAAGAAACCTGTCATGCGAATGTCGATGGACAGGTAGTACCACACTTTACACCCGCCACTGGTGTGAGCGATTTGGAAAAGCTTATCGGCAGCGCATACCGAAAGCACAATCGTGCTTCGGCAGAAATAACGCCTTGAAAGTTCCCGGAATATATAGTTTAGAAGAACCAGAACACAGAATGCTCGATTCGACGCCCGTCGTCGCATATCAGCAGAGTGGGCGTTGGGGTCAGTAAGCGTCGCCGTCGCTGGGCGAGCCTCCGCGTCCTTACAGAGGTTCGCACTAGAAGGACACCGAGAACATGACCGACAGTTCCAGCTCGTCGAATTTCATCGAACTCGCCGCCGACATTGTCTCCGCCTATGTGAGCAACAATTCGGTGGCGTCGGGGGATTTGTCAAATCTCATCAGTGACGTGTATGCCGCGCTGCTGAAGGTTTCGAGCGGCAAGGCCGAGGCGCCGGCCGAGCCTCTGAAGCCGGCGGTCCCGGTCAAAAAGTCGGTCACGCCCGACTACATCATTTGCCTGGAAGATGGCAAGAAGTTCAAGTCGCTGAAGCGCCACCTGCGCACGCAATACAACCTGACGCCGGAGCAGTATCGCGAGAAGTGGGGCCTCGCCCCCGACTATCCGATGGTCGCCTCCAACTACGCTGCCGCCCGGTCGGCACTGGCCAAGCAGATGGGCCTTGGACAGCAGCGCCGCCGCAAGGGCCGCTGATCTTTTTGCATTTTGCGTCCGCAGGGAATGGGCGGCCTCATGGCCGCCTTTTCCTCGTTTAATACCAACGGCCCGGGATGCTGACGCACGGGGCCGTTGAAGCTCGCAGTTTTTCGTCCTTGAAATCAATGATTTCACGAAGTTTGCGATCGAAACCAACGGCCGGCCGCCGCCACCGTTGGTTTAAGATCAAGGTCCTATTGCCGCAGGCGCTGGCCGGGTTCGACCGGCCAGCGCGAGACGAGGGATAGTCGTCGCGACGCCCGGTAAGGATCAGTTAACCTATTCTGCATTGAGGCGGCCACCCTTGCAGTCCGGCGGCAGTTGCCGCTTTTGGCGACGCATCAGCCCGATATGCCGAACCAGGTCGTAGCCGGTGCCGCCCCTGCAGCGGCGTTCGGCGCGCAGCGCCCGCGTCGCGGCGCCGGTCGCGGCAAACCGCTCGTACGCCACCACCCGGTTATCGGCGATATCGCCGATGTCTTCGAGCCGGAACGCGCGAATGCGGCCGGCGCGGTGATCGCGAATGCCCTTTGCGTCCATGTCGGTGCCTCCTGCACCGGCAATTGTGTGCTGGGTTGCAACGGCTGGGCATAAATTCCTTTGACGACACCGGTTGCCGGCGCCGATTCCGCTTTGGCGTCCGCGCGTTCGCCGGCGCGATCGCATCGCCGGCCGAAATGGATGTGTCTTCCTTGCCCTTGGTGGAGCTGTGACGCTTTCGCTTGAAACCGCTTTGCGGCACCATCGCGCCGCGCGGGCCATTCGGGACGCGCTCTCCGAGATTTGCGCGAGGAAACAACGGCATGACGGTTCGGGCTTTCGTATTCGATGCCTACGGCACCTTGTTTGACGTGAATGCCGCGGTGCGGCGTTATGACGCCGAGGTCGGCCCGCGCGCGGCCGAGCTCGCCACGATCTGGCGCCAGCGCCAGCTGGAATACTCCTGGGTACTGACGCTGGCGGGCCGCTACCGGCCGTTCTGGGAGCTGACAGAGCGGGCGCTCGACTTCGCGCTGGCGGCGACTGGAGCCGACATGGCGCTGAAACCGGCGCTGCTGTCGGCGTACCGGACCCTCGACGCCTATCCCGATGCCCGCACCGCCCTCGCCCGCCTTCGCACCGCCGGGCACGCCACCGCGATTCTGTCCAACGGCTCGCCCGACATGCTGCGCGACGCGGTCGGCGGCGCCGGACTCGGCGACCTGCTCGACCACGTGCTGTCGGTCGATGCCGTCCGGCTCTACAAGCCGCGACCGGAAGTTTACACCCTCGCCGTCGACGCGCTGGGCTGCGCGGCCGGCGACATCGTGTTCGTGTCGTCCAACCGCTGGGACGTCGCCGGGGCGGCGGCGTTCGGCTTCCGCCCGATCTGGATCAACCGCACCAACGCCCCGGCCGAGTATGACGGCCTCGATCCGGAGCGGGTGCTGGCGCGCCTGGACGATCTCGCCGGCGTCGCCGACTGATCGAGGTTCGCAAACGAACGCCGCGCCGGTATCTGCTCGCCGGCAGCACGCCCCGGCGCGGCGGGTCCGGAATGTTACGGCTACGCCATGATCCCGCCATTATTGCGCCACGAGACCCAAAGGAATGCAGGGCATCCTCGACCAAACCGACGATATATCGCAACATTTTTCGGTTTTTCGGGAGAAGCAAGGCCTGACTCTCTTAAAGTTGGCGACCTTTAGCTCCCTTAAAATTCCGAAATACATAATATCTCATCAAGATGACGCCGACCGTGACTCGACGACAGCTTTCACGTCTTTGATTATTTATTGGATCACATCGAGCAATATTTTGTGCTCACGTTTTTAGAATGACGCCAAACTGGCTAATTCATTGACGCTGCTTTGAGTGCGCGATAATGCTTTCGCCACTCATTCCTACTTTGGGGGATCGTCGATGAAGAAACTGACCTGTCTCGCCGCCGGCTTGGTGCTCGCGCTGGCCGTCTCTAGCGCTTCGGCCAAGGAATACCCGATCGGCAAGCCGAAGGTTCAGGCTGGCCTCGAGGTCGCCGCCGTCTACCTGCAGCCGGTGACGATGGACCCCGACGGCGCCTGCGACATCAAGGACGCCGACATCCACCTTGAGGCCGATATCAAGGCCACCAAGAGCAACAAGAACGGCTTCGCCGATGGCGACTGGGTGCCGTACCTGTTCATCACCTACGAGCTCACCAAGGACGGCTCGACCACCCCGATCAAGGGCGAGTTCCTCGCCATGGTGGCGAGCGACGGCCCGCACTACGGCGAGAACGTCAAGCTCGAAGGTCCCGGCAAGTACAAGCTGAAGCTCATCATCGCGCCCCCGAGCGAGAACCCGCGCGCCGCCTTCCACCGCCACACCGACAAGGAAACCGGCGTCGACCCGTGGTTCAAGACGTTCACGCTCGACTACGAGTTCACCTTTGCCGGCTTCGGCAAGAAGGGAGCCTATTGATGGCACTCGGCAGCCCCGCTCTCGTGTCGAGGCTGCTCGCCGGCTTCGTCGCCGCCACGCTCGTCGTGGCGGCGACGTCCGTTCCGGCGCGAGCAGATGACCCGGTGTTCCGCATCGAGTTCAGCGACGGCAAGATGACGCCGCAGCGGCTCGACGTGCCGGCCAATACCCGCTTCAAGCTCGAGCTGGTCAATTCCGGCACCACGCCGGCCGAATTCGAGAGCGTCGAGCTGCGCAAGGAAAAGGTCATCGCCCCCGGCGTCACCACCTCGATGGTGATCAAGAACCTCGACCCCGGCGAGTACCACTTCTTCGACGATTTCCATCTCGACACACCGCCGGCGCTGCTGGTGGCGAAGTAATTCGGTTTGCGGCCACTCAAGCCGGAGACCACAGTCCGTTCGCCGAAAAATCCTTTCTGGATCAAGGATTTTTCGGCGAGATCGTTTCCTTCGGTCACGAGTTGATCATCCGGAAACTGAACAACCCTTTGCGAGCGGTCCCGTGAGCAGCCAACTCGGCAACGTCGTCTTCATCATCTGGCGCGAAAGCGTCGAGGCCCTTTTGGTGATCGGCATCCTGAGTGCGTGGCTCACCCACCAGGGCGCCGGCGTCGGCCGGGCCAAGGCCTATCTGTGGTCGGGGGTCGGCGCCGGGCTGGTGGTGGCGGTGCTGCTCGGCTGGGCCCTGGTGACGCTGGGCGACACCCTGCCGGAGGAAACCCAGCAGGCTTATCAGGCCACGGTGGTGCTGGTGGCGGCAGCGCTGATCGTGCAGATGGTGATTTGGATGCGCCGCCACGGCCGCACCCTGAAGCGCGAACTCGAGACCTCGCTGAGCGAGGCGGCGGCGCAGTCGAGCTGGTGGGGCGTGTTCGTGCTGGCCCTGATCGCGGTGGCGCGCGAGGGCAGCGAAACCGCGATCTTCCTTTATGGCACGCTGTCGGCCGGCTCCGGATCGGGCCTGTTGGCACTGATCGGCGCCGCTGCGGTCGGCTTTGCGCTGGCGCTCGCCACCTATGGCCTGCTGCAGCTTGGCGGCCGGGTGCTGTCGTGGCGGGTGTTCTTCCGCGTCACCGAAGTGATGCTGCTGTTCCTCGCCGCCGCGCTGTTGATGACCGGGATCGGCATCCTGATCGACCTGGAACTGCTGCCGGCGCTCACCGGCAAGCTGTGGGACACCTCGTGGCTGTTGTCCGACGGCGGCACCGTCGGCGGCATGGTGTCGGCGCTGACGGGCTATCGCGCCCGCCCGGTCGGCATCGAGGTGATCGCGTTCGTTGGATATTGGGTGGTGGTGCTATGGCTTCTCTCGACGCCGCGTTCGATAACCGCGACCGCTCGGCCAACCGCGTAGGCCGTCGATATCCGTTGCAGCACCTCGACCCGCACCGCCTTGCGCCCGGCGCTCCCGGCGCCGCGCCGAAGGCGGCGCGGCCGATCGACGTCGCGCTGCGCCGCATCGGCGAATGGCTGAGGGACCACCAGCGCGCCATCCATATCGCGCAATGGTCGGTGCTGTTCTTCTACATGGCGCTGATCGTGGTGCCGACGCTGGTGCCGCTTCCGGAGCGCACCTCGCACATCTGGAGCCACGTCACGCTGCTGGCGCAGTTCACGTTCTGGGGCATCTGGTGGCCGGGCGTGCTGCTGTCGACCGTGCTGGTGGGGCGGGTGTGGTGCGGCCTGCTGTGCCCGGAAGGCTCGCTGTCGGAGCGGGCGAGCCGCCACGGCTTCGGCCTTGCGACGCCGCGGTTGTTCATGTGGAAAGGCTGGCCGATCCTCGCCTTCATCGTCACCACCATCTACGGCCAGATGACCAGCGTCTATCAGTACCCGCTGCCGGTGGTGATCATCCTCGGCGGCTCGACGGTGCTGGCCGCCGGCATCGGCCTCCTCTACGGCCGCGACAAGCGGGTATGGTGCCGTTTCCTGTGCCCGGTGTCGGGGGTGTTCCGGCTGCTCGCCAAGCTGGCGCCGCTGCACTTCCGCACCGACCAGCAGGCGTGGCGGCGCTATCGGCGCGCTCCCGGCACGGCGAAGGAAACCGTCAATTGCGCGCCGATGGTGCCGATCGGGGTGATGCGCGGCGCCAGCGACTGCCATATGTGCGGGCGCTGCAGCGGCTTTCGCGATGCCATCGTGCTGGAGCGCCGTTCGCCAAACCACGAGATCGTCCATGTCGCCGGCGCCGAGCCCAAGCCGTGGGAAACGGTGATGCTGGTGGTGGCGTTGATGGGGGTGGCCACCGGCGCATTTCTGTGGACCACCTCGGACGTCTTCATCGCCATCAAGCAGACCCTCGCCGAATGGGCGGTGGCGCACGACGCGATGTGGCTGATCCAGCCGGTGTTGCCGTGGTGGATCCTCACCAACTATCCCGACCAGCACGACGTGATGGTGCCGGCCGACGGCATCACGTTGATCGTGTTCGTGCTCGGCACCGCGGCGGTGATCGCCTGCTCGGCCCTCGCGGCGCTGGCGCTGGCGACGCGCGCGCTCGGGCGGTGGCGGTCGGCGCGGTTCCACCACCTCGCCCAGTGCCTGATTCCGCTCGGGGCGTGCGGCGTGTTCCTCGGCCTGTCCGCCCTCACCATCACCATGCTGCGGGCGGAAGGGTTCGATCCGCCGTTCGTGCCGGAGGGCCGCGCACTGCTGCTGGCCGGCGCCGCGCTGTGGTGCATGGTGCTGGCATGGCAGATCACCGGCGTTCACGCCGGCACGCACGCCCGCGCCCTCCCCCGCCGCCTCGCCGCCACCGCGGCCGCTTCGCTCGCGGTCGCGGTCGGCCTGACCAGTTGGGTGTCGCTGTTCTTCATGGGGTGACAATCAACCTTTGGCGGCCGCCGGTCGGTGGACGCGCCGCGCCGACGCCGCGCCGAGGCGCCGCTCGGTTGGCGGGATCTGATAGGGTTTCCGGGCGATCCCGTCGCGATCGGCCCGACCGCGCCGGAATTCGTGTGAGGAAACACAACGCGGCGAAATCCCGGTCCGGAGCGGGAATTCCGCCACCCGACCGCCGGTCTCCGGCTCACGTGGCCGAACGCCGTTTGAGCCCGACTTTCGTCTCGCATCGTTTCATTTTCGAGGGACTGTCATGATCGTTCGCAGCTTTGCACTCGCCGCCGTTGCCGCCGTCGTTCTCGCCACCTCGGCCAACGCCGACCAGATCGTCGTCGGCGACATCGTGATCACCGAGCCCTGGGCGCGCGCCACGCCGCAAGGTGCGCCGGTCGCGGGCGGCTTCATGCGCATCGACAACAAGGGCACCGCCCCCGACCGCCTGATCGGCGGCTCGCTGCCGGCGGCCGGCCGGTTCGAGGTCCACGAGATGAAGATGGAGGGCGACGTGATGAAGATGCGCCCGCTCACCGACGGGCTGGCCATTCCGCCGGGTGGCTCGGTCGAGCTCAAGCCGGGCAGCTACCACATCATGTTCATGGACCTGAAGCAGCAGCTGGTCGAGGGCACCACCCTGACCGGCACGCTGCGGTTCGAGAAGGCCGGCACTGTCGACGTGCGCTACGCCGTGCGCGCGGTCGGCGCCAGCGGCAGCAAGGCCCCGGCGGGCCACCAGGGCGGCACGCCCGACCACAAGGGGCACTGACGCCGCCGGATACGGTTTCTGGGATCCCCCGTCGCAACCCCGGAGACAAGCGCGCCGAAAACGCCTCGGTCAGAGCGGGATTTTTCGGCCACGGACACCCCTATGACGCGCTGCCGCGCCCCACGGCGTGGCGGCTCCGATTTGCAGCGTGAATCCCGGACAGCCATGACCTCGACCGACCGCAACACTCGCCTCCGCCGCCGACACCTGCTCCAGCTCGCGCTGGCCGCGACCGCCGCCGGGCTGACCGGCACCGCGACGGCGCTGTGGCCGCAACGGGCTGCCGCCGACCCGGCCGCTGACGGTGGCTGGGGTGCCACGCTGACCACACATACCGGCGAGCCGGTCGGCGGCGAGACGCTAAAGGGCCGGCCCTACGCCCTCTATTTCGGCTACACCTATTGCCCGGATATCTGCCCGACCTCGATGGCGGACCTCACCGACGCGCTCGCCCGGCTCGACGCCGCCGGAGTGGCCGGGTCCCGCGACCTCAAGGTCTATTTCGTCTCGGTCGATCCCGAGCGCGACACCGCGGCGCTGCTCAAGACCTACCTCGGGCAGAATTTCGATGCCCGCATCGTCGGCCTAACCGGCACGCCGGAGGCGATCGCCAAGGTCGCCTGGACGTTTCGCGCCATCTTCAAGAAGACCGGTACCGGCAAAAACTACGCCTTCACCCACACCGCCAGCGTTTTTCTGGTCGACCGCAACGGCCGGCTGGTCGGCAAGATGCCGCATGGCGGCTCGATCGAGCGCAAAGTCGAACAGCTCACGGCACTGCTGAGCGACGGCTCCAGCTAATATTAGCGCATCCGATCTGACCAGGTCGGTTGCTCCAGGTTTTGTTTTATCGGTTCTTCTTCGCGAAACCGGATGCCGGTTTTGCTGCGAGTGCTGAAAGCAGCCCCGGATGCTGACGCACGGGCCGTTGAAACTCGCGGATTTTCGTCCTTGGAATCAATGATTTCACGAAAATCTGTGAGTTTCAACGGCCGGCTGTCGCCGCTGTTGGTATCGGTTTGCCCCCGGAAGAACCGACCCGCCGGGGATGAAACCGCCGGTCGTTCCGGGCGAAGCGAAGCTGAGACTCCGAACCCATGATCCGCGACGTTTCCGGCAACGGCAGCGCGAGCGATGCCGCGCAGCGAGGGGCGATGCGGACGACGGCAAGCCTCGCGGATCATACGGTTCTCCGGCCGATCAGGCCGGAGAACCGTATTCCGGTCGCCGAAAATCCCCTTCTTTGCAAAGGGATTTTCGCGAACCTGTTTCCGGGATCCCGAAGGGATCTCCCGGAAACAGCATCATGGGTTCGATCGCGCGGCTTGGCCGCTTGTCCGGGGCGACGGCGCGAGGTCTCCGCCGCGGCCGGGCGGCATCGGACAACAGACGCCAAGGCGCCGTGGCGCGCAGTGCGCACGGTTTCTGTTTAGCCCGCGGGCGGCGAGCTCGCCGCTTCGGTTGAACGGATTTATACACGAAAACCTAGAACTAGACATGGCAAATCGCCGACTCGTCCGCAGGACGCTCGGATGCAACGTGCTATATATAGAGATTTTATTTCACCGCATACGACGCCTAAGAGGCGATTAACAAGCAACTCTGGCGACATACCAAAACACGAACGATGAAATTATCGCAATAATTCTAACATTATTCTATCGTTTTATCTTCTTCGTTCGGGATCGCGCCTCGGGAAAACAACAAAATCGATGGCCGCGCAATCCTGACATTTTGATTCAATTCTCGTTCGATTGACTCTTTGCGTGGCCCAGCGGCCGAATTTTCAACTGCATGCCGACAGGTTTCCGTTACGCGATGGAAGAAAATTCACGGTCTTTTGTTGCGGTAACGGTGCATCTTTGCAATTTCAAACGATATTAATAGACGGCGCCCCAAGCTGTAGCGTCCCCGCATTCGAACGCCGGGCCTATTTGAACGGGTCGAGAACGGGCATTCGGATGCGTCAGATGGTGCTTCGGCAGCAAACCTCCCAGCCGCCTGCGGTTGATGTCTATCAGGCGTCCCGCGTCGTCCCCGCCCAGCCGGCGAGGTTGCGATGGCTGTGTCCGTGCTGAGCCGGCTGACCCGACTGTCGACCCGTGGCATCACCGCCGGTGTCGCCGCACTGCTGCTCGCGGCGGTCGTCGCGGTCGGGATCGCCACCTGGCAGTTCCGTTCCGACGTCATCGACGACAGCGTCGCCCACGTTCGCAACCTCTCGACCGTGCTCGGCGGCGAGGTCGAGCGGTCGATCCAATCGGTCGACATCACCCTGGTCGACCTGCTCGAGCACATCGCGCTGGCGTCGGCCGCGACCGAGGGCGAGCTGTCGAAGTTCGTGGCCAGCCCCCACTTCCGGCGCCTGATGGACCAGCGGCTGGCGCGGTTGCCGCAGGTGCACGGCGCCCTGGTCTATGGCGCCAGTGGCAATCCGCTCGCCATGAGCTATCGCGACGGCAACGCCGCCGACATCGCCGACCGCGACTATTTCCGCGAACTGAAGGACGGCAACAGCCCCGGGCTGGTGATCTCGCTGCCGCTGGTCAACCGGGTCACCGGCGCGACCAACCTGGTGTTCGCGCGCCGCATCATCGGCCGCAACGGCGAGTTCATCGGCGCGCTGCTGATCCCGATGAACATCAGCTATTTCGAGAGCATCTACGCGCCGATCCAATCGATCGGCCGGGTGCGGATGGCGCTGCTGCGCCGCGACGGCACCGTGATCCTGCGGTTCCCGGACCTTGCCACCGCCATCGGCACGACCGTTCCGAAGAGCTCACCCTGGTACGAGACCATGGCGAAGGGCGGCGGCGAATACCGCTCGCCGGGCTATTTCGACGGCCAGCCGGGCTGGTTCGCGGCGCGACCGCTGCGCGACTATCCGCTGGTGCTCAATGTCGGCATCTCGGAAGAGGAGATGCTGGCGCGCTGGAACAGCCGAGCCGCCTCGATCGCGGTCGGCACCGTGACCATCCTGGTGTTCGCCTGCGTCCTCCACCTCATCGTGCTGGGCCAGATTCGCCGGCTGCACCGCTCCGAGACCAGCCTGCTCGAACAGAGCAACGCGCTCGCCGCCGCGAACATGCGGTTCGACGCGGCGATGAACAACGTCTCGCAGGGCCTTTGCCTGCTCGATGCGAACCTGCGAGTGGTGGTGTCCAACATGCGGTTCGCCGAGATCTACGGTCTTATGCCGGAGGAGGTCGTCCCCGGCACCTCGCTCGAGGAGCTTCTCCACATCCGCCTGGAGAAAGGCACCTATTCGGGCGAGGCGCCCCAGCACTACGTCGCCGACATCGCCAACAAGCAGTCCGAGGTGCAGTTGCTGCCGGACGGCCGCGCCATCCAAATCCGGCGCAACCGCATGGCCGACGGCGGCTGGATGACCGCCCACGACGACATCACCGACCGCCACCGCAGCGAGATGCGGATCGCCTACATGGCGCGCCACGACCTATCGACCGGCTTGTTCAACCGTGCCGCCTTCTCGGAGAAAATCGCCGAAGCCGGGGCGCGGCTGCGGCGGTTCGGCGAGCAGTTCACCGTGCTGATGCTCGATCTCGACCGCTTCAAGCTGGTCAACGACCGGCTCGGCCATCCCGCCGGCGATATGCTGCTGAAGCAGACCGCCGAGCGGCTGCGGGCGGCGGTGCGCGAAACCGACATCCTCGCCCGGCTCGGCGGCGACGAGTTCGCCATCATCCTGACCGGCGGCACCGACCAGCGCCAGACCGCGACCGCATTCTGCGAGCGGATCGTCGCCTGCATCGCCGCGCCGTTCAATCTCGGCGGGCAGACGGTGACGGTGGGCGCCAGCATCGGGCTCGCGCTGGCGCCCGAGCACGGCACCGACCCGGACAAGCTGATCCGCAACGCCGACCTCGCGCTCTACCGCGCCAAGAGCGAAGGCCGGCGCGGCTACAGCATCTTCGACGTTGAGCTGATGAACGTGGCGAGTGCCCGCCAGCAGTTCGAAGGCGAGCTGCGCGAAGCCCTCGTCAAGGGCGAGTTCGAGCTCCACTACCAGCCGATCGTCAATATCCGCCGGCGGCGAATCAGCGGTGCCGAAGCGCTGGTGCGCTGGCGCCATCCCCACCGCGGGCTGCTGATGCCGGGCGATTTCATCCCGGTCGCCGAAGAGGCCGGCCTGATCGAGCCGATCGGCAGCTGGGTGCTGCGGCAGGCCTGCCGCGACGCCGCGGCGTGGCCGGAGGACACCACCTTGTCGGTCAACCTGTCGCCGTCGCAGTTCCACCAGCCCGATCTGGCCGAGGCGATCGCGCAGACGCTGGCCGAGACCGGCTTTCCGCCGGAGCGGCTGGAGATCGAGATCACCGAGAACGTGTTCCTGGCTGGCCAGGACAACGTCAATGAGGTCAGCCGGATCAAGGCGCTCGGCGTGTCGATCGCGCTCGACGATTTCGGCACCGGCTATTCCTCGCTGAGCTACCTGACCACCTTCCCGTTCGACACGGTGAAGATCGATCGCTCCTTCACCCTCAACATGGCCAAGCGCCCGGACTCCGCCGCGGTGGTGTCGTCGATGATCACGCTGACGCGCTGCCTCGGCGTGGCCACTGCCGCAGAGGGCGTCGAGACCCGCCAGCAGTTCGAGCTGCTGTGCGAGGCGGGGATCGATTTCTGCCAGGGCTTCCTGTTCGGGCGGCCCGAACCGGCCGCCGCGCTCGATTTGACGCGCGCAGTCGAGCCGGGCTTCCAAGGCGTGGCCGCCTGATCGGACATCCGGCCCGATCGACCGGACAGCGCCTGAAACCAGCCGCGCTACTGCGACAGCGCGTGCAGCACGCGCACCCAGGACCGGATGCCCTTGTGGAACGAGGCCAGGTTGTACTTCTCGTTCGGCGAATGGACGCGGTCGTCGTCGAGCCCGAAGCCGATCAGCAGCGAGTCGAGGCCGAGCAGGCGCTTGAAATCGCCGATGATCGGGATCGAGCCGCCGGAGCCGACCCGCACCGCGGGATTGCCCCACTCGTCCTCCAGCGCGCGGCAGGCACTGGTCAGCAGCGGGTGGTCGTAGGGCAGGCTCACCGCCGGCGAGCCCTTGTGAGAGATGAAGTCGACCGCACAGTCCGCCGGCACCCGCGCCCGCACGAAGGCCTGGAACGCCTCGCGCACCTTGTCCGGATCCTGGTCGCCGACCAGCCGGAACGACACCTTGGCCGAGGCTTCGGCGGGAATGATGGTCTTGGTGCCGGGGCCGGTATAGCCGCCCCAGATGCCGTTGACGTCGCAGGTCGGCCGGGTCGAGATCTGCTCGATCAGCAGCCGGTCGCGCTCGCCGGCGGACTCCTTCAGGCCAGCCGTGCTAAGGAAGCTCTCCGCGCTCGGGCTGATCTTGGCGTACTCCGCCTTGACGTCGGCTGGCAGTTCCTCGACGCCATCATAGAAGCCGGGAATGGTGATGCGGCCGTTGTCGTCATGGATGGCGGCGATGATGCTCGACAACACATGGACCGGGTTCTGCGCGGCGCCGCCGAACAGGCCGGAATGCAGGTCGTGGCTGGCGGCGCGGACCCGCACCTCCTCATAGACCAGGCCGCGCAGCGACATGGTGATGGCCGGCGTGGTGCGATTCCACATGCCGGTGTCGCAGACCAGCGCGACGTCGGCGGCCAACTCGTCGCGGAAGGCGCCGACGAAGGCGGGGAGATGCTTGGAGCCCATCTCCTCCTCGCCCTCGATCAGCACGCTGACGCCGAGCGGCAGCGTGCCGGTGGCGATCTTGTAGGCCCGGCACGCCTCGATGAAGGTCATGAGCTGGCCTTTGTCGTCGCAGGCGCCGCGGGCGACAATGTGCTGGATGCCGTCGCGGCCGGTGGTGATGCGCGGCTCGAACGGCGCGGTCTCCCACAAGTCCAGCGGATCGACCGGCTGCACGTCGTAATGGCCGTAGAACAGCACGTGGCGGCGATTGCCGTCGAGATGCTTGGCGAGCACCACCGGGTGGCCGCCGGTCTCGCGCACGCCGACTTCGAAGCCGAGGTCGGCAAGATCGGCCGCAACCCAATCCGCCGCGCGCCGACAATCGGTGGCATGGGCGGGGTCGGTCGAGATCGAGGCGATGCGCAGCAGCCCGAACAGACGCTCCAGGCTGCGGTCGAGCTCGCAATCGACCGCTTCGAGAATGCGCTTCAGGTCCGCCATGACAAAGCTCCGGTCGCAACAGTACAGACTTTATAATGGATCTCGCGGACAGCGTGGCCGCCCGGCGGTTGAATCTTGCTGAAATACCTAATCGGCAAAGCGACAGCCCGAAATCGGCCGGCAGATACCGCCCTGGTCCGACTGAAACCGCATAAGGCTCCCGGCTCGATCGGCCGCAACCCGCATGACCAAGCACGCGGCGGCCGTTCTGAATACAACCATCGGCATTCGTCAAGCCCCTGGGAAATTTTCCGCAAAAGCTGGAACCGGCGCGCCAGGCCCGCCGGTGCAGGACGCGGCCAACGGCGGCACCGCGATCCGAACCTCGCGCTTCGAACGGGGCGACACGTCACGCTTCGAACGGGCGCCTTGGAATCAGTCCGGGTCGGGTATCTCGCCCCGCGGCATTCGACGCGACAGCACGAAGCTCCGGCCTGATCGGCCGGCTAAACAGAAACTGTACGCACTGCGCGCCACGGCGCCGTGCCGTCCGACGTCCAAGGCCGGCCGGCCGGCCGCGGCATCGCTCGTGCTGCCGTTGCCGGAAACGTCGCGGACATGGGTTCCGGGTCGCAGCTTCGCTTCGCCCGGAACGACCGGCGGTTTCATGTTCGGCGGGCAAGAATCCCGGCGGGCAAGAATCTCGGCGGCAAAATTATACCAACGGCAGCGAAAGCCGGCCGTTGGTTCCAAGGGCAGTTTCTCGTGACGTCATACGGCTTCCCGTTGATCAGCTCGGAATGGCCGTTGACCGAGGGGCGCGTCTTTTCCCTCTCCCCTTGCGGGAGAGGGTGGCGAGGATGAGCGCAGCGAAATCCGAGCCGGGCGAGGGGTATTTCAGCCTCTTCGGCGCAGGCACCCCTCACCCGCAAGGGGAGAGGGAAGAAAGAGCCGAGCTGATCAACCGGAAACCGTATCATTGAGATGAAAGCCGAATATTCGAGCTTCAACGGCCCGCTGCATCAGCCTCCTGGGCCTTGGGTCCTACGTCATTCCTTGGCTTCGGCCGCCATGTCCAGCGTTACCGGGCCGCCGGCATAGCCGGCCGGCACGCGCGCCCGCTCGTGGCGGCGGGCGCGCTGCATCAGCGACCCGATGCGGCGATACAGCGTACGCGCCATCAGCGGCAGCGCCACCACCGCGTCGTAGCCGGCGGCGTTGGCAGCCCGAATGTCGGCCCGAACCGGTGTCGCCAGCAGCAAAATGCTCGGAACGCAGAAATCCGGGCCTGGCGCCGGCGGAAACTGGCGCGGTTGATCCGCCGAACGGACGGCATCGGCCCGTTCGGCGGTGACAACGGCCACATCGACCCGCCCGGCGGTGAACACCGCCTCGGCGTCCTCGACACGGCCTGCTTCAGTCACACGTTGAATGCCAAGAGCCCGCAAAGCTTCAGCGGTCTCGTGCCGGGTCTGGGGATCGTGATCGACCACGAGCACATGGGCAGAGAGAATTAATTTCATCCCAGTACGTCCGACGCAATTGGTTTTCGGAATCCCTGTTGCGAAAGCTTCGCGCCGGAAACCGCTCTGCACTCATAACCAGAAGAAGCAGTTAGCGCAACGGTTACGCTTGCGCATACGGCGTGCAGAATCCGCGGTTCTGCGCAAAGGTTCGGCGCCGCGCTCGCCCGGCCACAGGCGGCAGCCAGCGGGTTGAGATCGCCGCCTTCGTTCATGTGTCGGGCCGGTGCGCCGGCACCCGCGGGCTGCTCTCGACAAAAGCCGTCTGCGCGGCTCCGCCGACGCCGGTCCGTTCGGCGGCAGCCAAGGCAGATTCGCCCCCAGCGGGAAATTCGGAGACCGGACCGGGGACGACGGCTCGAGATTTCCGCCCGGAACGACGGGCTCGCCGACGACGGGGCGGCCGGCCACGTCATCCTCGGGGTTACGTCATCCTCGAGGTCACGCCGCGGTCGTGAGTGGCCGCAGCACCAGGGCAGAAGCCACGCGCGAGCGCCGCTGGCGGCCCTCAGCGCCGCATGCTGCCGAGCACGCCGCGCAGGATGGCCCTGCCGAGCTGGCTGCCGACCTGGCTCGCCACCGACCGGGCTACCTGTTTCACCACCACCTCGGTGACGCTGGCCCGCCCCGACGAACGGCCGCGCGGCGCCGGCGCGCCACCGCCGCTGCTGCCGCCGCCGAAAATACCGTCGAGAATGCCGCCGAGCCCGCCGGACCTCGTGCTCTCGCTCGGCGCCGGCTGGCCCCACGGGCCGCGCGGCTCCGGCGCGCGCTGGTCGGTGCGCGCGCTCGCGCGCTGCTTCAGCACCTCGTAGGCGGACTCCGCGTCGATCGGCGCGTCGTATTTGCCGCGCAGCGCGCTCCTGGCCACAATTGCCGCGCGTTCCTCCGGCGATACCGGGCCGATGCGCGCCGCCGGCGGCCGGATCAGCGTACGCTGCACCACGCTCGGCACGCCATTGCCCTCCAGCGCCGACACCAGCGCCTCGCCCTTGCCCATCTCGGTGATCACCTGCGCGGTGTCGAGCTTGGGATTGGGCCGGAAGGTCTCGGCCGCAGTGCGCACCGCCTTCTGCTCGCGCGGCGTGAACGCGCGTAACGCATGCTGGATACGGTTACCGAGCTGGGCGAGCACCGTTTCCGGCACGTCGAGCGGGTTCTGGGTGACGAAATAGACCCCGACGCCCTTGGAGCGGATCAGCCGCACCACCTGCTCGATCTTGTCGAGCAGCGCCTTGGGGGCGTCGTCGAACAGCAGGTGCGCCTCGTCGAAGAAAAACACCAGCTTGGGCCGGTCGGGATCGCCGACCTCGGGCAGCTCCTCGAACAGCTCCGACAGCAGCCACAGCAGCAAGGTGGCGTAGAGCCGCGGCGAGTTCATCAGCCGGTCGGCGGCGAGCAGGTTGATGACGCCGCGGCCGTCGCGATCCTGGCGGATCAGGTCCTTGATGGCGAGCGCCGGCTCGCCGAAAAACCTCGCGCCGCCCTGGTTCTCCAGCACCAGCAGCTGGCGCTGGATGGCGCCGATGGTCTGCTTGGTGACGTTGCCGTACTCGGTGGTCAGCTCGCCCGCGCGCTCGGCGATATGGGAGAGCAGCGCGCGCAGGTCCTTGAGGTCGAGCAGCAGCAGGCCGTCGTCGTCCGCCACCTTGAAGGCGATGTTGAGCACGCCCTCCTGGGTGTCGTTGAGGTCCATCAGCCGCGACAGCAGCAGCGGGCCGAGTTCGGAGATGGTGGCGCGGATGGGGTGGCCCTGCTCGCCGAACACGTCCCAGAACGCCACCGGGAAGGCGTCGGGCTGGTAGCCGCCGTCGAGGCCGACGGCCCGGGCGCGCTCGACCAGAAAATCCTTCGGCTCGCCCGGCGCGGCGATACCGGAGAGGTCGCCCTTGACGTCGGCGGCGAACACCGCGGTGCCGGCGCGGGAGAAGCCCTCCGCCAGCACCTGCAGCGACACGGTCTTGCCGGTGCCGGTGGCGCCGGCAACCAGGCCGTGGCGGTTGCCGAACTTCAGCGCCAGATACTGGTCGGCCGGTTTGTCGTTCCGGGCGGGCACGCTCCGGCCGATGAAGATGTTATCCTCGGTATCATTCGCCATCAGGCTCTCCGCCAAACAGACCGTCGGCAGATGATATATTCATCGGCCCGGCCGATCGCCACAGCTGCCGTCGTCCCGGCCAGACCGGCGGGGAGTCGCCGCGCCGGACCGCCGAGGCTAGAGCATTTTCCGCACAAGCGGGTTCCGGTTGTGCGAAAGAAAATGCGAAATTACAAAGACCTAGAGCATCTGACCTGATGCAGTCAGGCCGGATGATGCGCTAGGATCGGCCCCTGCGCGGCAACCCCGGCCGCTCGCCCGCCGCGTCGACTCGCCGGCCGATCCGGTTCGAACCGCAGGACCCCGCATGCGCCCGTTTGCCTTTCTGCCCTGCCTCGTCGCGCTCGCCGCCCCGCTCGCGGCCGCCCCCGCCGCCGGCGGCGATCTGGCGTGGGAGGTGGAGAACCCGTTCCGGCTGTTCAGGAAGCCGGCGGCGTTCGCACTGCACGAGCGCGCCTTCGCCGCGGCGAAGGGTGCCGGCAAGCTGCCGGCCGACATCGTGTGGCGCACCGAGCGGCGGCTGAACGAGCCCGACTGCGCCGACCCGGCCACGCCGGCGAGTTGCGAGGCGACGGCGCGGGCGCGTTACGACGCCTCGCGGCTCGGCTGGGCGGCGCAGGTGGTCGACGACACCTGCTACGACGCCAACGTCCGCCCGCGCCGCTATGGCCAGAGCTGCGAGCGGCAGTATTCGTGGGGCAGCGCAACGGAGAGCTACGTCCTGCCGGAGGCCCACACCGTGCAGGTGCGCCTCAGCCCGGCGCGCCTCGCCGAGGCCGTTTCGGCCGAGGCCAATTCCGCCGGGGTCAAGGGCGGATGCACCTGGACCTGGCAGCCGCGCCGCGCCGGCGGCAAGGTCGAAACCCGCAGGCAGCCCTGCAAGGCGCCGCTGGTGGTCGAGCGGGTGCCCTATTCGCGCAATGCCGCGGACTCCGGCGTGGCGGTGTCGGTGCTGCTGCCCAATGGCCAGGTGCTGTCCGACCCCGCGGTGGTGGTCGAGGACCTCTTGATCGTCGCGCTCGGCGATTCGTTCGCCTCCGGCGAGGCCAATCCCGACCGGCCGGTGGTGTTCGGCGCCCGCCGCGAGATGGTCTATGACCCGACGCTGCTGCGCGACGACATCGCCGCGCTGAAGAAGAACCTCGCGCCGGTGGAAGCGTTCGGGCTGGCCGTGCCGGGCGGCGATGTCGACCCCAAGGCGCTGCCGCGCCGCAAGCTTCCGGACGACGACAGCAGCGTTGCCTTCAAGCCCGCCTCGCCCGAGTTCGCCACCGCGTTCGAGCGCGGCGGGGCGCGCTGGCTCAGCCCGGATTGCCACCGCTCGCTCTACGGCTATCCGATGCGGGTCGGCCTTCAACTCGCGCTGGAGAACCGCCAGCGCTCGGTGACGCTGGTGAGCCTTGCCTGCGCCGGCGCGGAGGTCGCCGACGGCCTGTTTCTGCCCAGCGACGCCCGCGAAGGCTTCAAGGAGCCGGGCGGCGCCAAGGTGCCGCCGCAGCTCGATCTGCTCGCCGACCTGATGTGCGAAGGCCCGCGCGCAAGCCGCCTCACCTACCGCCTGCCAACCTATCCGCGCGGATCGAGCGAGATCGGCGTCGAGCCGGTGACGATGCGGTGGTGTCCGCGCACGGCGATGCGGCGGCCGATCGACCTCGTGCTGCTGTCGATCGGCGGCGACGACGTCGGCCTGTCCTCGCTCGCGCTCTACGCGGTGACGGACAGCGCCGCCGATGTCGCGCCGATCGCCGTTTGGGTCGGCCACGAGCTCCGCGTCCCGCCCAGCGTCGCGAACGCCAATCTGGAGGTGCTCGACGAGCGGCTGCAGGCGGTCAGGTCCGCGCTCGAGGACGGCTTCGGCGTGCCACCCGGCCGGGTGCTGCAAACCCAGTACCCGCCGCTGCAATACGACGAGACCGGCCAGCTGTGCGGCAGCCCGCCGACGCTCGGCCTCGACGTCGCGCCGCAACTGGCGTTCAGCCCGGAGCGGCTGCGCGAGGTGTCCGGCTTCCACGCCCGGCTGCTGCAACGGATGACATGCATCGCCAGCTCGAAGGGGGCGGACTGCCCGACCAATCTTGCCACCGGCGCCGGCACCGGCTTCCGCCTGATCGGCGACCATGTCGGCGCGTTCGCCCGCCGCGGCCTGTGTGCGCGCGAGCCGCAGCGCGCCCAGCTCGACCAGACGATGATGGCGGTGCCGCGCCGTTCGCTCGCCACCGGCGAGTTCGTGCCCTATTCGCCGGCGGCGACGCTGCCCTATGGCCGGCACTGGCGGCTGTTCCGCACCCCCAACGACGCCTTCCTCACCGCCAACACCCACCGCGACAACATCTCGCCGTTCGACGTGCTGCAGCCGGCCTACGCCGCGCTCTATGGCGGAGCGTTCCACCCCACCGCCGAAGGTCACGCCGTGATGGCCGACCACGTGGTGCGCCACGCCCGCACCGTGCTGGAAGAGCGGCAGAACGAGCCGGCGGGGACGCGCTGACGGCTGCCTTGGCCGGTGGAATTGGCGCGAAACGTCGCGGCAGTCACCGCCGGTCGTTCCCGGCCGAGCCGCTTAAGCGGCGAGGGAAGGGAACCCATCTGGAACGCAAATGGAAAGTGGGTCCCCTTCCCTCGCACCGCTTCGCGGTGCTCGCCGGGGACGACAGATCGCGGCTCCAATTCATATACCGCGACGCCGATGAAATCCCTTGCGCTGACTGTCTGTCGGCGCAAGGGCACAAGGCGAATTCCTTCGGAGACGCGGTATACCAACGGCCTTTACGTTTGACCTTTGGTCGACGTCGGCCTTCGGCCCATGCTTCGAGACGGCTGCGGAGCCTGCCTGGCATCGGGCGCGCCTACGGCGCGACCCGGTAGCAGCCTCATCAGCATGAGGCCGAGAAAGGTCGCTCCTCAGAGCCACTGGCGTCATCTGTCGTCCCGGCCGAACGGCGAAGCCGTGAGAGCCGGGACCGTCAGCAGGAAGAGAGCCCTCGTCTTCGCACGGTCCCGGATGCTCGCTTGCGCTCGCTCCGGGACGGCGAAACCTCGATTACTCCGCCGCCTGCTTGGGCAAGTGGCCGAGCTGGGTGGCAAGCTTCTCCAGCAGGCTCTCGGCAGCGTCGGCGATCACCGTGCCGGGCGGGAAGATCGCCGCGGCGCCGGCCTCGACCAGGGCCGGGAAGTCCTGCGGCGGAATCACGCCGCCCACCACCACCATGATGTCGCCGCGGCCCTCGGCCGCCAGCGCCGCCTTCACTTCCGGCACCAACGTGAGGTGGCCGGCGGCGAGCGAGGACACGCCGATGACGTGGACGTCGTTCTCCACCGCCTGGCGCGCCGCCTCCTGCGGGGTGGCGAACAGCGGGCCGATGTCGACGTCGAAGCCGAGGTCGGCGAAGGCGGAGGCGATCACCTTCTGGCCGCGGTCGTGGCCGTCCTGGCCGACCTTGGCGACCAGGATGCGCGGGCGGCGGCCCTCCTCGGCCTCGAACGCTTCGACGCGGCGCTGGATGCGGGCGACCTTGTCATCCATCTTCTTGAACTCGCGCTTGTAGACGCCGGAAATGGCGCGGATTTCGGCGCGGTGGCGGCCCCACACCCGCTCCAAGGCGTCGGAGATTTCGCCCACCGTCGCCTTCTGCCGCGCCGCCTCGACCGCCAGCGCCAGCAAATTGCCCTTGGCGCGGTCGGTCGCGGCATGGCTCAGCGCGTCGAGCCGGGAGGCCACCGCCGCCTCGTCGCGCTCGCCGCGCAGGCGCTTCAGCTTGTCGATCTGCATGGTGCGCACCGCCGAATTGTCGACCTTGCGCACGTCGATCGGCTTTTCGTCGGCGACGATGTACTTGTTGACGCCGACCACGGTCTGGGCGCCGGAATCGATGCGGGCCTGGGTCTTGGCCGCCGCCTCCTCGATGCGCAGCTTGGGAATGCCGGCGTCGATGGCCTTGGCCATGCCGCCGAGCGCTTCGACCTCCTCGATGTGCTGCCACGCCCGGCGGGCGAGATCGGCGGTGAGACGCTCGACATAATGGGAGCCGCCCCACGGGTCGATGATGCGGGTGGTGCCGCTCTCCTGCTGCAGGAACAGCTGGGTGTTGCGGGCGATGCGGGCGGAAAAGTCGGTCGGCAGCGCCAAAGCTTCGTCGAGCGCGTTGGTGTGCAGCGACTGGGTGTGGCCTTGCGTCGCCGCCATCGCCTCGATCGCGGTGCGCATGACGTTGTTGAACACATCCTGCGCGGTGAGCGACCAGCCCGAGGTCTGCGAGTGGGTGCGCAGCGGCAGCGACTTCAGGCTCTGCGGGTTGAACTGCTTCACCAGCTTGGCCCACAACAGCCGCGCCGCCCGCATCTTGGCGACTTCCATGTAGAAGTTCATGCCGATCGCCCAGAAGAACGACAGGCGCGGCGCGAACGCATCGACGGTGAGCCCAGCGTCCATGCCGGCGCGGATGTATTCGACGCCATCGGCCAGCGTATAGGCGAGTTCGAGGTCCTGCGTCGCCCCGGCCTCCTGCATATGGTAGCCGGAGATCGAGATCGAGTTGAACTTCGGCATGTTGGCCGAGGTGAAAGCGAAGATGTCGGAGATGATCCGCATCGAGGGCAGCGGCGGATAGATATAGGTGTTCCGCACCATGAATTCTTTGAGGATGTCGTTCTGGATGGTGCCGGCGAGCTTCTGCGCCGGCACGCCCTGCTCCTCGGCGGCGACGATGTAGAGCGCCATGATCGGCAGCACCGCGCCGTTCATGGTCATCGACACGCTCATCTGGTCGAGCGGAATGCCGGCGAACAGCGTGCGCATGTCGTAGATCGAATCGATCGCGACGCCGGCCATGCCGACGTCGCCCGACACCCGCGGATGGTCCGAATCGTAGCCGCGGTGGGTAGCGAGGTCGAACGCCACCGACAGGCCCTTCTGCCCGGCGGCAAGGTTGCGGCGGTAGAACGCGTTGGAGTCCTCCGCCGTCGAGAAGCCGGCGTACTGCCGCACCGTCCACGGCTGGTTGACGTACATGGTCGGGTACGGCCCGCGCAGATAGGGCGGCAGGCCGGGCCAGGTGTCGAGGAAGTCGAGCCCGGCGACGTCGGCGGGGCCGTAGGCGCTCTTGACCGGAATGCCCTCGGGGGTGAGCCACGGCTCGCCCGTCGCCTCGACGGCCGGCAGCGGAGCATCGGCGAATTCGACGCGGGTGAAATCGGGAATGCGGCTCATGGTGCTTCTCTGCGCCAAACGGCTGTTGCGGCGGCAACAATGCCGACCGGGACGTGACGACGTCAGGCCCCCGCCGATGCGCCGGGAGGCCGACCCTGATTGGCGCGATTATGCAGGATGCCGCCGCACGGGACCAGTGGGCAGGTGCGGCAGCGGCGCCCCGCCCTGCTGCATACCGGGCGCGGGCACGGCACAACGGCGAAGGCCGCCGCGCGGCGGCCGCTTCCGCCACGCGGCGGATCAGCCCGCCCGGCGGGCGACCCAGCGGCCGGAGCAGCCGCGCGAGGACGCCGTCCACACCCCGGCGCCGCGCGCGGCCGACACCCGGCCGGAGATGCTCAGCGTCTCCGCGCCGCGGCTGACGCGGGCGGTGACGCGGCCGTCGCGCCCGATGGTGCCGCTGACGTCGATGTTGACCTGGCCGGCATAGGCGATGGCGCCGCGCACCACCCTGACCGGGAACGAGGAGTTCGCCGCGCAGTTGCCGCGCAGTACATCAACGTAGACCGACCACAGGCCGTCGAAGGCGCGGGGCACAGCAATGGATTGGGCCATCGCCGGCGGCGCGGTCAACAAAGCGGCTGCAAGGGTGATGGCAGCAAAGACGGAATTCGCGCGCATGGAACCTCCAAAGCGTTCCGCGGAGCGGCCGCCGCGGCCACCCGCGGAGCTAAGCGGTCCGGGGCGCCGCCGGTTCCGATCGCCGGTGATAGGCGTAGGCGCTGATGACGCCGGCGACGGTGGCGGCCAACACGAAGATGACCGTGAGCGCCCAGCCGCCGGTGACGAAGCTCGACCGGAACCGCCACGCCGCCGTCAGCGGCAGCACGAAGCCCAGCACCGCGCCGACCAGCATCAGCCGGCCGGCGGTGTAGGCCTCCGCCCGGTCAAGCGCGAGACGCGCCAGCGGAAACGCAATGAAGCCGACCGGCGCCGCAACCAGCAGCGCCGCCGGCAGAGCGACGCCGACCATGAAGAACACCGTCGCACCGTCGAAATGGGTGCCGTGCACCGCGGCGATCAGGGTGAGCAGCACCACGCCGGCGGCGCCGCCGGCGATGGTGGCATGAAGGGAAGCGCGCCAAGTTTTCATGGTCATTCATCTAGTGACGTTGGCCCATGATGCCAGAGCAGCGCCGCCGATGAAATCGCGGCCGGATCATTCCACCCCACCTCGCAACGCAGGCCACGGATGACAGCCTGCGGGTGCGGTCAGGCAGCCGAGTATCGCCAAAAAATGTTCCGAGCTTAACGCACGGCAATCGACGCTACACCGAAGCAGCCACTCACACGCTGCCGGTACAAATCATCAGGGGCGACCGAACCAAATACTCTCGTTACATAGCGTACCCATCGGATATAGACCCCAAATGGTTCGTTCAAATCGGCGTTCATTCCATTTTTAAATCGATCCTACAAACACTCGGATAGCCGCCGTTGAATACGGCCAGAATATAGTTGCTAGCCTTGTCTAGATTATTATCTTCATTGCTCAGGTGAACCGGAACGGAGAAACCACGATAGTCACGCGGTGCGTTGACAGCTTTCATAACGTCCGGTCGCGGAATTAAGGGACGTGAAAATCCGATGACTCGCCCCGAGGACGAAAACGCAATTACCCAAAGTGGAGCACGCCGGTTCCCCTCGTGTGCGACCCAGCCATCTACAATAAAATCAAAATCGGATAATTTTCCAATTCTATCTACGTAATTCATAGAACAAGCTGGAGCGCTAGAGCCACGATTTAACACGTCTCCCGGTATTTTCGAATCGCTAGACTTATCTGAAAATGCCGACAATCGCCTTTCCCGTATATACTCAAGCGCACCTGCGATATTTTTCGACGACGGATAGACAACTCTAATTAATTGCTGATCATAGGCATTTGAAAGTATTGCGAATTTAGTTCTCTCAATGGCTTCAAATCTATTGTCTATAGCTTGGCGAAATGTTGTCCTAACATTCATCCAAACAGACGAAAGTGCGGCGCAGACGAGAAACACCGAAATAACCAGCTCACGCCTCTCACGCGAGCGAGCCGAACAAAGTCCGATCCTGACAACCGACGCACCAAGTCCCAGCCATAGTGCGAGTATCGGCGTCGCATACCGCGGCGCGAGCGCCGCTCCAGTCCCCACCGTCACTCGCGCATAAGCTGCCGCGCCTGCAGATGCAAAAACGAACATCGCGAAACAAAATAAAACAAACCCTGGACCGTCCACTTTACCTTGAGCGACAAATTGCTTCAGATAAAAAATACCTATTCCTATCCAAACAGACACAGCGACGACGCCAAGAGCGGCACAGATCGATAAATTTGTCGAAAACGGACCTCCTAGCATCGTAAAAAAGAACGCTATGATATTTTCCAGAGTCCGAAGTGACGGGTCGCCAATTTTTGTTGCGCCCCTTACCATATAAAAGAAATACAATATAGACACAGCCGTGACAGCTGCTGGAATTAGAAAAACTCTCCATTTTTCTCTAAACATGAGAACTATAAGTGCCAGCGGAAAAATTATAAGAACGCCGCTCCCGTTAGACAAAACGGTCAAAGGAGCAAGTATCAAAATTGAAAAGAAATTAAAGTACGACCGCTGCCCCCCGAGATACGCAAATGACAAGGCCAGCACTGCAAGCGCCCCGAAATTGACGAAATAAAAATGAGTCTGGAATCCCCATGTTAAGTTCTCCCACTGAACAAGAGAAACAAGCAAACAGAAGCACGCAATAGCAACAACTATCTTTTCGTATATACTTTCATGATTGTTAATAAATATTATATTCGAAATAATAGCGGATAACGCCGCAGCAGTAATATAAATTACAACAATAAGAAACCAATTGCGTCCATCGAACATATAAACGTCTATGATCGAAAATATTTTTTCCGTTACAATTATATGTTCATTGTGCGGAAGAAAAAGGTATTTTGCCAGCAGGGTGGGGGATTCAGATTGAGAAAGCCACCTTATCAGCTCCCACTGATCGCCGAAAGGCAGATCGCTTATGTGACTAAACACATAAAGCGACGAAAACGAAATTAGCACCAAAAAGCACACAAGACACGCGATACCTACTAGCCAATATCTATTCAACGAATAACTGGCTCGGTTCATGGTTCCAAAACTCAAATACTTATGGCCGTAGTAGCTCGTTACGATTGGACTGGCGACGCCGATGGCGTGCGCGACTGTTTCCGGATGCCAGGTGAAATCGGCCGCGACGAACGCGTAGCGCGCGAGCCCGACGCTGACGAGCCAGACCTGCCCAAGCGCCAGCATGTTGACGAAAAAGAACTTGCCGTATTGCGAAACAATGTCGCCCTCTGCTCGAAACACGAAATACTTATTGAGCGTAAAGGCAAACGTGAGCGCAACAAAGAACGCGATAACGATCGAAACCTCATACGAGGTGAAATAATTGGCGGCGATGCGAACGAGTATATTCACAATCGCCGCCACCGCCCCGACCAAAACAAACAGAGAGAACTGTTTCATTCCTTGACGCCCACCACGAGGAATTGCTTTCCGAAGAACCTCCAGAACAGCGGCAGCGCCAGATAGGATCGAATCAGGAAATCGTACGTCGGCGTCGAGTTGTTCATGGTGTACGGCAGGAACCGATCGATCACCGTCCGAACGCCGAACCCCGCCACGCTCAGACCTTCCGCAAGCGAAACATGCGACAGCGGCAGATGGTGGTCATAGTAATCCCAATACTCTCGGTAGGCGTAGCGTATGTTCGGGCCCATTATGATAAATTGTCCGCCCGGACGCAGAACACGCCGCACCTCCCTGAAAAGATCATCGCACACCGACTTTGACGGAAGATGTTCGAGAAAATTCGATGTAAAGGCGACGTCGATCGAATTGTCCGCCAAATGGGAGAGATCGTCTGCCTTCGTGTTGACGAAAGAGACATCCTTGGCCAGGCCGCCCGCGGCGTCCGGATTCAAATCGACCGCGTACTTCTTGGCGGCCGAAATGTTGTTGATGAACTCGCCATACCCGCAGGCGATATCCAACACGGTGGCATCCGGCGTAATGTAACGGCTGAAATAATGTTTGCAAATGATGCGCCAGACTCGGTTTCTTTTTTCAAGACCGGTATTGGAAAAGCGGAGGCGGTATAGGCTCGCGAGATCTGTCATCGAAATTCACTTTGTTGCTTCAGCTATCTGGCGCCCGAGCCGGATACTCTCGGCGACACCGCGGTCCTCTGGATAGTAGTAGCAGGTGTCGGCAACCTGAAGTCCGGCGATCGGGGTCGCGATCGCGGGCAGCGTGTCCCGGAACCGCGGCCCGCACACCGGCTGGGCATGCTTCAGACGGCCGACTTTGCCGGCGATGAGGTCGCCTGCGGTCAGCGCCGGGTTGACCCGGCGGACGGCGGCGAACGCCTCGGCGACGAACTGTTCGTCGCGCCATGCCCATTTCGGGTGCGTCGCCGGCATGTAATAGGGAGCGTAGACGATGCGCTCAGCGGTCGGGCGCAGGTTCGAGAATTCGATCAAGCCGGGAATCTCGATGTCCGGATCGACGATATTGATCCAGAAATGCTTCGAGACCGCGCGCCGCAGCTTCAAGATTACGCACACGACGCCGATGTTGCGGATCGCGGCGTAGCGCGCGCGCCAATCCTGCGGCAGGTCGGGCACGAGGTCAGGCACCAGCGGGATCGGGACCGTGCTGATCACCGCATCGGCCGGAAAGACCCGCGAGCCGGCGAGGACGCTCGCGACCCGTCCGGACGCCGCCATCACCCGCTCCGCCGGCGCACCGAGGTGGATGCGGCCGCCGCGCGCTAAGATCGCCGTCAGCAGCGCATCGACCAGCGTTTTCGAGCCGCCGTCGACATAGCCGAGTTCCTCCTGGAATATCGAGCGCCGCGACCGGCCGATGCGCTTCACCCGCGTCGCGATCCACGATGCCGACACCGCGTCGGCAAACTCGTGGAACTTGAGGTCCATCAGTCGCCGCCAAAGCGTGTCGTACACCGCCCTGCCCGAGCCGCGCTCGATCCATTGCCGCGCCGTCAGCGCCTCGATCGGCGCGAAATCGTGCGCGCGCGTGGTCAGGAACATCTGCAGCCCGGTGCGAAACTTCGAGAGGATGCCGAGGTGCGGAAACGCCAGCAGCGCGGCCGGGCTTCCCCACCGATGAACCTTGCCGTTGATGAAATAGCCCATCGAGGTCGGAACCCAGCGCATCTTGTCGCCGATGCCGAGCTCATTCATCAGCGCAAAGGTGGGCGCGTCCGATTTGCAGACGAAGTGGTAGAAGCGCTCGATCGACAGGCCGTCGAAATCGAAGTGAGCGGCCATGCCGCCGGGCTCGCTGTCGGCCTCGACCACATCGACGGTGTGTCCGAGCTCAAGGGCACGGTGAGCGGCGGCAAGACCCATCAGGCCGGCGCCGAGAACGACGATGCGCGCCATGGCTCGCTCCGCTGGAATCAGAAATCGAGGACGATGTTGGAATAGGCGGGATCGAGAAAGGTCTCTTCCAGCGCCCGCCGCAACGGCGTCGCCGGCACGTTGAAGATCCCCGGCCAGTCGATCACCGGAAACGTTTCGGGAATCACCAGCGCCTCAAGCTGGCGGGTCGTGAACGGCGGGTTGCTGTCGAGCCGGGCGTAGAGCCAAAGCAGCGTCCAGAACACGGTATAGGGGATGTGGACGAGCCGCGCTCTCGGCTTCACCACGGCGTGGATGTCCCGGATCAGCGCGCCATATTCGATCTGCTGCTGGCCCGAAATGTCGTAGCAGCCGGTGCGGGGATGGTCGATGCAGGCGGCGATGATCGCAGCGAAATCGCCAACGTAGAGCGGCTGCCGGACGAACCGTCCGTCGCCCGGAATCGGGAACACCGGGGTGCGGTCCATGAAGCGCCGCAGCCAGCCGAGGTGCTTGCGGTCGAACCACCCGAACATCAGCGTCGGCCGCAGCACCACCTGCGGATTGCCGGAGGCGGCGACCAGCGCCTCCTGCTCCCTCTTGGTCTCGGTGTACCAATCGACCGCGGTGGAATTGACCACGGACGAACTGATGTGAACGAGCCGTCGCCCGCCGCGCCGCGCGATCGCCTCAAGCAATCGCTCGGTCGCGACCACATTGTTGCGACGGAACTCCTCACCGTCGAGCCCGCCGATCTGGGCGTGGCCGACCACGACGACGTCGGTGTCGTCGAGCGCATCCTCCCACGCCCCACGCTCGGACAGATCGGCGTGGATCACCTTGAGCGAGGGATGAAGCGCGCCAAGCCGCGCGGTGTTGGAGGGGTGCTTGTCGATGCCGACGAGTTCGCAGTCATCTCGCCCGGCCAGCCGCGCGATGAGATTTTGCCCGACCAGCCCTGCCGCGCCGGTGATCAACACCTTCATCTTGGTCAGAGCCTCGTGCGATGGATCAGCGTGCGGGGCAGCGCCTGCACCACCCACATGATATATCTCCAGAAGCGTGGCGTGTAGACGACGGCGCGGCAGCCATCGATGGCGCGAACGATCTCCGCACCGACCGCACCGGGTTCGGCCCACAGCGGGCCGCCGCGCGGCAGATGCTCGGTCATCGCGGTGCGCACGAAGCCGGGACGGATGTCGGTCACCGCGATTGCGCTCGCATGCAGCCGGTGGCGCAAGCCTTCGAGATAGCGCTGCAACCCGCCCTTTGCCGCACCATAGATATAATTGCTCTGCCGGCCGCGATTGCCGGCGACGGAGGTGATCACCGCCAGCGCGCCATGGCCCTGCGCCTCGAACCGCGCGGCGAGTTGCTCGCACAGCAGCACCGGGCTGACGAGATTGAGGCCAATCGCGGCAATGAGCTGCGCCGGCTCCTTCTGTGCCGCGACCTGGTCGGGCAGCGAGCCATAGGCAACCATCGCAACGTCGAGCCCGCCGAACGCGGCGAACGCCTCGCCCGCGGCGGCGATGGTCCGATCGGGCTGGGCAAAATCGGCAGCGACCAGTTCGACCGCCGCCGCACCTCGCGTTCGCAGATCTGCCGCTGACGCCTCAAGTGCAGCGCGGTCGCGGCCGATCAGCACCAAGCGAGCGCCGCGACCGGCATAAAGCCGCGCGACGGCCGTCGCGATCCCGGACGTCGCGCCAAACACCGCGACCCGCGTCGGCGTGTCACTCGCCATGCCCAGCTCCTTTCGATCGGAAGCGGAGCCCGCAGGCGCGCAACTCCGATCCGGCAAATTTGCCAACGGCGTCGGATGCTGACGCATGGAGCCGTTGAAGTTCGGGTGGAAACAGAGGGTGAAGCCGCCCGGCGGCGCCGCTTTTCCACCGCACGTCAGGACGCCGCCGGACCGATGATGCCGACGCGGCGCGCAAAGCCCGATGCGGCCGCCGGATCGATGTGCGGCTTGAACGCCGCCAACCCGGCATAGCCGTCTCGAAACGTGTTTGCGGTCATGACGCAGTCCTTCGCCGGATAGAGCCGCCCGCCGGCGGCGACCGTGATCGTCTCAAGGCGGGCGAGCAGTGCGCGGGTGGAATCGCCCCGGTCCGGAAAGTCCAGGGCCAGCGTCGCACCCGCCATCGGAAACGACAGAATGCCGGGCGAGGGCAGATCGCCGAAGGTCTTCAGCACCGCGAGCATCGAGCCCTGGCCAGAGGCGGCGACGGCGCCGAGCATGTCTTTGATCGCCTCAGCGGCGACGGCCGGCGGCACGACACACTGGAACTGGAAAAACCCGCGCGGCCCATAGAGCCTGTTCCAGCCGCCGATCGCATCGAGCGGGAAAAATACCGGCTCATATCCGCCAACCGTTCGCTCTGAGCGCCGCAGGCTCAACTTGCGCCAATAGAGCGCGTTGAAGGCGCGCAGACCGAGCCCGCCGACGAGCGAAACCGGCGGGCGGACGGGAATGGTGATGCGAGGCTGCAGCGGCGGCGGCGGCGAGCCCGCTCCGGCACGATGCCGTGCACGGCTGAATATGCCGCGCCCGAGGCTGCGCCCGGTCGCCAGGCAATCCACCCATGCGGCGGTGTAGTCCCACGCCTGATCGGCCTCGGCGGCGAGCGAGAAGAATTCATCGAGCCGATCGAACCGGACATCCTCGGCCTCAAGCGCCGTTCCCTCGACGCGGCGAAGCTGGATGGTCGCGCGCAGCACCAGGCCGGTGAGCCCCAAGCCGCCAATGGTCGCGCGGTAAAGCGCGGCGTTCTCGGTCGGCGAGCACGAGACGACCTCGCCGTTGCTGCGCGCAAGATCGAACGACAGCACGTGACGCCCGAACGTCCCGAACCGATGGTGGTTCTTGCCGTGGACGTCATTGGCGATCGCGCCGCCGACGGAAACGAAGCGGGTGCCCGGCGTCACCGGCAGGAACCACGCCCCGCCGGTGTCGTCGCTTCGGCAAATGCTGGCGAGAATGTCGGCGAGCAGCACCCCGGCTTCGCACGTCAGACGTCCGGTGGTGCGGTCGAAATCGACAAAGCGGTCGAGCGAGCGACAGTCGATCAAAGTGCCGCCGGGGTTGAGGCAGACGTCGCCGTAAGAGCGGCCGTTTCCGAAGGCGAGAACGGAGGTGCCGGGGCTGGCATAGCCGCGACGCGCGGCATCAACGCTCGCCGGCCGGATGGCGCGCACCTCGGCGGTGGCGTGTGCACCGCCGCCCCAGGCCGCGTAAGACACCTTCGGAGCCGTCACGGCAGCCACGCGGCCACCAGCAGGACGGCGGAAATGGCGGCAAGCCCGAGCGAAAACCGGTCCTTGAGCGCAAACACCACCGGATCCTCGTTCATCCGCTCGTGCACCGTGATGTGCCACGTGCGCAACGTCCACAGCAAGATAACCGGCATCAGCCCCCACAGGAGTTCTGGGCGACTGTAAAGCCCGCTGGGATAGTGTTCGTTTATCAAATAGATCGTCACGATCACGATTGCCGCAAAACCGGATGCAACGCCGGCGGCGAGCACAAGCGGAAGGTCTTTCGCGGTATAGCCACGGGATACCACCTTGTCCCCGCCTTCACGCACCACGCGCGCGAGCTCGGCGTAGCGTTTGACCAGGGCAAGGCCAAGGAAAAACAACATCGAAAACGTGAGGAGCCACGGCGATGCCGGGACGGGCAGCAGCGCGGCGCCAGCAAAGACCCGCAATGTGAAGAGGCTCGCCAGCACGAAGACATCGACGATCGGCATCTGCTTGAAGACGAGACTGTAGGCAAGCGTGATAACGAGATAAGCGACCAATGATGCCGCGGCGGCAAAAGGCAGCGCCAGCGACAATGCCATTGCGACGACCACAAGGATCGCCGCGACGACAGCGCCGGCGTGAGCCGAGATCAGACCCGCAGCGATCGGACGAACACGTTTGCGCGGATGGTGGCGGTCGGCTGCGATATCGAGAAGATCGTTGACGATATAGGTCGCCGACGCCAGGATTCCGAGGGCGAGAAACAGGATCAGGCTCCTCGCCGCGATCACGGGATCAAGCAGACCAAGACTCATGGTCGGGGCGACGAACACCAGGCTGTTCTTGGCCCAGTGCCGAATTCTCAGCGCCCGCACCCACGTTCGCAGGCCCGCCCGCCGTTTCTCGAACCGCGCTTCCACCGCGGTCTGCGGGCCAACCATTTTTTCCAGACGACCGGTCTCGCCAACGAGCACAACGGAGGACGCGGCGCGAAACAGCGGTCCGTCGACCTCGGCATCGCCCGCATAGGCGAACCGATCCCCGAAAGCCGCGCGGATCGCAGCCAGCTTTCGGGTCCCCCGCAGGTTTTCCCGACCATCGGAGCCGTGGACGACATCGAACAGGCCGATATGCGCGGCGACCGCGTCGGCAATCGATTGATCCGCTGCGGTGAAAAGGCCGATTTGGCGCCCGGCCGACGCCTCCTCCTGCAAGTACCGCAGCAACGGCTCATTGTAGGGCAGGCTGGCGGCATCCAGCGCGGTTTGGTCTGCGACATGACGTTTGAATGCCGCGCGGCCAGCCCGAAGGTGGAACAGTGCTTTGATCGCAGCGAGCCAGTCCTGCCGCACCGTTCCAAGAAACGACTCGTGAAGAGAATCGACCCAGATGAGGGTACAGTCGAGGTCGACCGCCAGCGGCGGCCGTTCTTCACATTCATCTTCCAGGACAAGGGTCTGCGCGAGTTCCATTATCCCAAAAGCCTCCATCTACTGATGAACGGAGGCGGGCTTGGAATTTATGGGATGGCGGAGCCATGCGACTGCGGGGCCGCGGCCCGGATCGTCTCCGTCCTGCCGAACACTGTCGACCGGCGACGCCTCGAACACACCGCGCTCGATTGCAACCGCTCCCTCAAGCATGTTCCGCGCGCGCGAGGGCGCTTGCTGTCCGGCGTGGCCGCGGCCTTGAGCCTGGCGCCCGTCCGCCGCGCCACCCCCCGCAACGTCATCAGGCCGAGCGCAACTCTGCCAGGGGCCATCCAGGCCTAAACGTGCGGCGTCGATGCCCACCCCAGACTGTGCGTCTGGACAGATTCCGGCAAATCGATCCTGGCAAAGCTCAGGCAAATCCCTGAACCCTCTGAATGACACGGAATACGGGCGACAGCACCTTACGCAACCAATTCCACATATCGAAAGTTGCAACGAAATACAACACTGGAGACCAAGATATCCAGGGCGATCGGGTGAAGAAAGGGGTGACAAAGGCCTGAAGTGCTGAATCTGTCGGTTCCTCCGATTCGGATGCGGAGGATGGGCGATGGAGCCAGCGGAACCGGACTTTGCCGCGCTTGGGGAAGCTCTTGTTTTCCTGGACTATTTCAAGGACATGCCCGACCCGCGCCAGCGCGGCAAGGTGATGTACTCGCTGGAGGAGGTGCTGCTGCTGTGCCTGCTGGCGGTGCTGGCCGGCGCCGAGACCTTCGTCGACATCGCAAGGTTCGGCGAGACGAAGCTCGACCTGCTGCGCCGGTTCCGCACGTTTCTCCATGGCACCCCCTCGCACGACCACCTCGGCGACATCCTCGCCACCCTCGATGCTGCGCAGTTCCAGCGTTGCTTCGTCGCCTGGGTGGCGGCGGTGACCGGGGCGCCCGCAGACGTGATCGCCATCGACGGCAAGACGCTGCGCCGCTCGGCTAAGAGGGACGCCAAGGCGGCGGTCCACATGGTGTCCGCCTTCGCGGCGCGCCAGCGCCTGGTGCTCGGCCAGGTCAAGGTGGCCGACAAGTCGAACGAGATCGTCGCCATCCCCCAACTGCTCGCTCTGCTGTCGATCGAGGGCGCCATCGTCACCATCGACGCCATGGGCTGCCAGCGCGCCATCGCCGCGCAAATCCTCGCCCAGAAGGCCGACTATGTGCTGGCCCTGAAAGGCAACCAGGGCAGCTTGCGAGAGGACGTCGAGCTGTTCGCCGCCGAGCAGAAAGCCAATGGTTTCAAGGACACAGCGATCAGCCGCCATCACAGCGTCGATGGCGATCACGGCCGCATCGAGACCCGCACCACCACGGTGATGCACGACGTGGCTTGGCTCCGAGACCGTCACGATTGGCCCGGCCTGACCAGTGTCGTCATGGTCGAAAGCATGCGCGAGATCGGCGCCAAGTGCGAGCAGGAGACCCGCTTCTACATCGCCTCGCTGGCGTCCCCGGCCGACCAGCTCGGACCCGTCATCCGCAGCCATTGGGCGGTGGAGAACAGCCTGCATTGGATCATGGACATGGTGTTCCGCGATGACGACTGCCGCGTCCGCACCGATCACGCCCCCGCCAATTTCACCACCCTCAAGCACATGGCCCTCAATCTCATCCGCAAGGCCCCGGGCAAGGATTCTCTCCGCCTCAAGCGAAAAGTCGCCGCCTGGGACGACGACTTCCTCGCAAGTCTCCTGGCAGCGTGATTTTTCACCCGATTGCCCTGCCAAGATATCCCGGCCAATCACAAATTCTGGCCGGCGAGACGATCGGCGGCTGATCAACGACGACGTGATCAACCGCCAGCAGAATCTGGCCGGCAACCGCAGCCGGTCATCTAAAATCGCTCTTTCCAACAAGGCGTTCAACGAGGCTGTTTCCTCGGAGCAGCCACCGATCGGAACGAGCCGGGTTGCCGCGCCCGGCTGTCGCTTGTCAAAATTCGCTCGCACAACCGATGCCACGTCTGCGGAGGTTGAACGTGATCCCGCCGTGATCGTCCGGCACCGGCAGGATGGCGTCGCCGGACCGGGCGGCGCCTCCAGCGACAAAGATTACGCTCTTCACGTGGCGTTAACGGGTTGCGGAACACAAAAGGAACGTATAGGGTCCGTTCATGATTTGTTTCGACCTGCCGGGCCGGCTCTAAAGAGCCGCCTCCAGGATGGATTTTCAACGTTCAGTTCCGTCGCGGCCGAGACGGGCTCGAGGCCGGGAAACCTGCATGGCGAATACGCCTTGCGAGGCAAGAGGCGCCGATGCTCACGCGAAAACAATATGAACTGCTCCGGTTCATCCACGAGCGACTGACCGAATCTGGGATCCCGCCGTCCTTCGACGAGATGAAGGACGCGCTCGACCTCAAATCGAAATCGGGCATCCACCGGCTGATCACCGCGCTGGAGGAGCGCGGCTTCATCCGCCGCCTGCCCAATCGCGCCCGCGCTCTGGAGGTGATCCGCCTCCCCGACGGCGTCGGGCCGTCGCCGCCGCGCCGCGGCTTCGCCCCCGGCGTGATCGAGGGCGGGCTCGGAAAGGTGCGGCCACTGTCGGAGGACGACAGCGGCCGCTCGGTGCCGATCCCGGTGATGGGCCGCATCGCCGCCGGCACGCCGATCTCGGCAATCCAGACCCGCAGCCACGTCATCAACATGCCGCCGGACATGCTGCCGACCGGCGACCACTACGCGCTCGAGGTTCGCGGCGACTCGATGATCGAGGCCGGCATCCTCGAAGGCGACCTGGTGGTGATCAAGAAGTCCGACTCCGCCGACACGGGCGACATCGTCGTCGCGCTGATCGACGACGAGGAAGCGACACTGAAGCGGCTGCGCCGCAAGGGCGCCTCGATCGCTCTGGAGGCCGCCAACCCGGCGTATGAGACCCGCATCTTCGGGCCGGACCGGGTGCGCATCCAGGGCAAGCTGGTCGGACTGTTCCGCCGCTATTGAGCCGGCCCCTCGGCCGACAACTCGGCAGCATCCGACGGCTCGGCCTCCTCGGTGGCGACAGCGGCGGGAGCGGCGACGGCCGCCGAGGAGGCCGGCTGCCGGTGCGGTGACGGCGATGCGGCGGGGTCGGCGCGGACGGCCCAGGGCCGCTCGCGCGCGCTGTCGCGGGCGGGCTCGAACCGCCAGCCCGCCGCCGTCCGGCCAAGAGCGAGGGCGCCGGTTTCATATAGCCGGGCGGGATCGATCCGCACCGCCGCGCACGCCATCGCCACGCTCGCCCGCGTCACCACCACCGCCGCCTTGGCGCAATCCTCCTCCAGCGCTGCGAGCGTGGTGGGCACCGCCACCGCGGCACCATCTTCAAGTCGCGCGATACAGCCCTCGCGGTCGCAGGCAAAGCCGGCAGCCAGGCCGGGGTCGTTCGGCGCGCGGCGGTCACCGTCGGCGGCGAGCCAGATGCGGGCGGCGAAGCGGTCGGCCCCAGCGTTCAGGATCGACAGCCGGCCGTCAGGGCCGCGCACCGCCACCATGCGGCCGCCAGCCTCCACCAGCACGTCGGGCCGGCTCGGGGCGCCAAGCGCCACCGCCAGCGCCAGGGCCGCCACCGGCAGCGCGGCGAGCCGCAGCGGGCTGACCGGCAGCAGGCCGACCAGCAGCGCCGTCACCGCCAGCAGCAGCGGGCCGTCGCCGAACGCCGCAAGCCGCGCGTCGGCCCCTGGCAGGCCCGCCACGAACGTTGAGACGTCGAGGGTGCGGGCGACGCCCCACCCCATCAGCAGCCACAGCGGCCGATCGAACCCGAACGGCAGCAGCAGCACCGCGCCGACCCCGGCCGGCATCACCACCCCGGACACCAGCGGCGTCGCCATCAGATTGGCGAGCAGGCTATAGGGCGACAGCCGGTGGAAATGGGCGGCGGCGAACGGCGCCGTCGCCAGCCCCGCCACCAGCGCCGCCAGCGCAAGACCCACCGTGGCGAGGCCGAGCCCGCGCACCACCCGCTGGACGGCGTCGCCGTCGGCGAAACGCCGGCTGGGCGCCCAGCGCTCGTAGAAGGCGATCAGCGCCAGCGTTGCCGAAAACGACATCTGGAAGCCGGGGTTGAGCACGCTTTCCGGCATCGCGATCATCACCGCCAGCGCCGCCGCCGCCAGCGTGCGCAAACTCAACGCGGCGCGGCCGATCAGGACGCCGGCGAGCACCAGCCCAGCCATCAGGAACGCCCGGGTGGTCGCCACCTCGGCCCCGGACAGCAGCCAATAGGCCGCCGCTGCGGCTATGGCCGCCGACGCCGCCCATTGTTTGATCGGCCGCCGCACCGCCATGCCCGGCACCAGCGCCAGCGTGCCGCGCACCACCACCAGCACGGTGGCGACCACCGCCACCATGTGCAGGCCGGAAATCGAGATGATGTGGTAGAGCCCGGACACCCGCAGGCTGTCGTTGGTGCTCTCGGCGATGGCGTCGCGCTCGCCGGTCACCAGCGCCACCGCGATGGCGCCGGCGTCGCCCGGCACGATGGTGCGGATGCGCTGCCCCAGCCCCTCGCGCGCGCCTTCGACCGCCTGCCGCAGCGCGATGGGCCACGGCATCGCGCCGATCGGCGGCACGCTGCGCACCTCGCCCATGGCCAGCCCGGTGCCACTGATGCCGGCGAACCACAGATCGCGGCCGAAATCCCAGGCGCCGGGCCGCACCGGGCCGGCCGGCGGGTTCAGCCGCGCCCGCACCGCAATATGGCTTCCCACCGGAGGCGCGGCATTGGGCCGGACCACGATGCGCAGCCGGGTCGGCTGGGGGTCGAGCGCCGGTGCGGTCGCGGTGACGTGGAGGATGACGCGGTCGGACTTCTCGCGCTGGTCGCGGTCGGCGACGAAGCCGGACACGGTGGCGACCGTCGGCCTCGCCAGCACCGGATGGGCGACGCTCGCCGTGCGCAGGGTGGCGGCGGTGAAGCCGGCGGCGAAGACCGCGAGCGCGACTGCCAGCGGAAAGCCGAGCGGGCGCGCCCGCGCAACGACGGCAATGGCGGCGAGCGCCAGCATCACCAGCGCCGCCGCGATCAGCGAAGGCTCCCGCTCCGCCTGGAAATAGGTCAGGACGCCGGCGGCGAAGACGACCGGCAGCCACAGCGGGCCGCGGGCGGCCGCGCGCTCCTGATGCCACCAGGCCGCGAGCAATGCCGCCAGCCGTGACAGGCCCGCCGTCGGCAGCGGCGCCGCGCCGGCGAGCGTCCGCGCGCGGCCGATCACCGCCGCCCGCACCTTGGTCCTGCCCGACAGCCCCGCCATGGCGCCCCGAGGGTCCGGGCGGCCGCGCCGGCTCCGGCATCCTCAGGCCACCGACGCCATGCTACACACTCTGAAGATGCAAAACAGCTCGCCTCAAGGCGCCGTCATGCTTCGAGACGGCTTCGCCTCCGCAGCATGAGGGCTGCGGCGAGCGTTGCATCATGCCCCGCTCACTTTCGCCCAGGTGTCGCGCAGGCCGATGGTGCGGTTGAACACCGGCCGGGCTGGCGTCGAGTCCTTGTCACGGGTGAAATAGCCCAGCCGCTCGAACTGCACTGGCTCGACGCCGCCTTCTGCCAGCGACGGCTCCAGCCTGGCGTCGGCGATGATCTCCAGCGAATCCGGATTGAGGTCGGCGGCGAAATTGGCGGGGTTGGGCTCGGCGGTCGAGAACAGCGGATTGTAGAGCCGCACCTCGGCCTCCACCGCGTCCGCCGCGTTCACCCAATGCAGCGTCGCCTTGACCTTGCGGCCATCCGGCGCGTTGCCGCCCTTGGAGGCGGGATCGTAGGTGCAGCGCAGCTCAACCACCTCGCCCGAGGCGTCCTTGATCGCCTCGCGGCAGGTGACGAGATAGGCGTAGCGCAGCCGCACCTCCTTGCCGGGCGACAGCCGGTAGAACCCCTTGGACGGCGTCTCCATGAAATCGTCGCGCTCGACGTAAAGCTCGCGGCCAAACTGCAGCGTGCGGGTGCCGGCGCTGGCATCGTCGGGGTGGTTGACCGCCTCGAACGTCTCGGACTGGCCCTCGGGATAGTTCTCGATCACGATCTTCAGCGGCTTCAGCACCGCCATGCGGCGCTCGGCCTTGGCGTTGAGCACCTCGCGCACCGCGAAGTCGAACATGGCGACGTCGACGGTGGAGTTGGCCTTGGCGACGCCGATGCGGCGGACGAACTCGCGCAGCGCCTCCGCCGGCACGCCGCGGCGGGCGAGCCCGGCCAGCGTCGGCATGCGCGGGTCGTCCCAGCCCTTGACGTGGCCCTCGCGCACCAGCGTGGTCAGAACGCGCTTCGACAGCACGGTGTAGGTAAGGTTCAGCCGCGCAAATTCGTACTGGCGCGGCTTCGAGGGCACCGGCAGGTTGTCGATGAACCAGTCGTACAGCGGCCGGTGATCCTCGAACTCCAGCGTGCAGATGGAGTGGGTGATGCCTTCGATGGCGTCCGACTGGCCGTGGGCGAAGTCGTAGCTGGGATAGATGCACCATGCCGTGCCGGTGCGCGGGTGGACGGCGTGCAGGATGCGATAGAGCACCGGGTCGCGCAGATTGATATTGCCGGCCGCCATGTCGATTTTCGCGCGCAGCACGCGGGCGCCATTCGGGAATTCGCCGGCGCGCATGCGGCGGAACAGGTCGAGGTTGTCCTCGACCGAGCGGCCCCGGAACGGGCTGTCGGTGCCCGGCTCGGTGAGCGTGCCGCGGCTTAAGCGCATCTGGTCGGGCGAGAGGTCGTCGACATAGGCCTTGCCCGCCCTGATCAACTGTTCCGCCCAGGCGTAAAGCTGCTCGAAATAGTCGGAGGCGTGGAAGAGGTGCTCGCCCCAGTCGAAGCCCAGCCAATGGACGTCGCGCTTGATGGCGTCGATGTACTCCTGCTCTTCCTTGGTGGGGTTGGTGTCGTCGAACCGCAAATGGCAGCGGCCGCCAAATTCCTGGGCAATGCCGAAATTCAGGCAGATCGACTTGGCGTGGCCGATGTGGAGATAGCCGTTGGGCTCGGGCGGAAAGCGCGTCACCACCGTCTGGTGGCGCCCGGCGTCGAGGTCGGCCTGGACGATGTCGCGGATGAAGTCGCGTCCGGCCTCCGCCGTGCTGGTCTCAAAGGCTGTCATGCTTGGCGAACTCCGTTGCCGACCGCCGCGGGGGGCGTCGCGTCCAAATCTCGATGCCAGTGGTGTGCCAAATTCGCGCCGCCGCGCCAAGGCGGCCGACCGCAGGAACCCCGGCCCGACCGCCCCGGCGGCAGGGGCATAGGTGAAAGGCCGTGACACCCGGCGCCGTCGTGATAAACGGGCGCCAACTTTTCTCCAACGATCCGGCCGACATGAGCGACCCCGTCGTCACCCGCTTTGCCCCCTCGCCGACCGGCTTCCTCCACATCGGCGGCGCCCGCACCGCACTGTTCAACTGGCTCTATGCCCGCGCCACCGGCGGCAAGATGCTGCTGCGCATCGAGGATACCGACCGCGAGCGCTCGACCGACGCGGCGATCGACGCCATCCTCGACGGCCTGTCATGGCTCGGCATCACCTGGGATGGCGAGGCGATCTACCAGTTCGCCCGCGCCGAGCGCCACCGCGCGGTGGTCGAGCAGCTGCTCGCCGCCGGCCGGGCGTATCGCTGCTATGCGAGTCCCGAAGAACTGGCCGACATGCGCGAGGCGGCCCGCCGCGAGGGCCGCTCCAAGCTCTATGACGGCCGCTGGCGCGACCGCGACCCGGCCGAGGCCCCGGCCGGCGTCCGCCCGGTGATCCGGCTCAAGGCGCCGCTCGAAGGCGAGACGGTGATCGAGGATCTGGTCCAAGGCCGCGTGACCTGGCAGAACAAGGACCTCGACGACCTGGTGCTGCTGCGCTCGGACGGCACCCCGACCTACATGCTGGCGGTGGTGGTCGACGACCACGACATGGCGGTGACCCACGTCATCCGCGGCGACGACCACCTCACCAACGCCGCCCGCCAGACGCACATCTACGACGCGATGGGCTGGCAGGTGCCGCGGTTCGCCCATATCCCGCTGATCCACGGTGCGGACGGCGCCAAGCTCTCCAAGCGCCACGGCGCGCTCGGCGTCGATGCCTATCGCGCCATGGGCTACCTGCCGGCCGCGCTGCGTAATTATCTGGTGCGGCTGGGCTGGAGCCATGGCGACCAGGAGATCTTCTCGACCGAGGAGATGGTGGCGGCATTCGACGTCTCGCGCATCGGCCGCTCGGCGGCGCGGTTCGACTTCGCCAAGCTGGAAAGCCTCAACGGCCACTACATGCGCACCACCGCCGACGCCGACCTGCTGGCGGCGCTCGAAGCGGCGCTGCCGTTCTTTCCCGGCGGGCCGGCGGTGGCGGCCCGGCTCGATGCGCCGCTGCGCGACAGGCTGCTCGCGGCGATGCCGGGGCTGAAAGACCGCGCCAAGACTTTGATCGATCTGCTGAACGGCGCCGCCTTCGTGCTGGCGGAGCGCCCGATCGCGCTCGAGGACAAGGCGAAGGCGCTGCTGACACAGGAGGCGCGGGCGCTGCTTGCCACGCTCGCCGACGAATTCGAGGCGGCCGAGACCTGGTCGGCCGAGGCGCTGGAGCCGATCATGCGGGCCCATGCCGAGCGCGCCGGCTTGAAGCTCGGCCAGGTCGCCCAGCCGCTGCGGGTCGCCTTGACCGGGCGCACCACCTCGCCGGGCATCTTCGACGTCCTGGTGGTGCTCGGCCGCGCCGAGAGCGTCGGCCGCATGCGCGACCAGGGCGCGGCGGCGGCGGCGGCTTGACGGCGATGGGCGGTGGCGCCCATGCTCCCGCTCAACCGTGCACGGCGCGCCGCGGCCCCGGGACCTGGACGAATTGATGTCTGGACAAATGCGGCCGCGCCGTCCGTTAAGACGCATCTCTCATGCGTGAGATAGTCCCCCTCCTGACGGAAACCGTCGGCCACCGTCGGGGTTGACTCGCGAAGGTCAGTTCAATGGACGCCAAGACTCCGGACCCCAAGTCTCCCGACCTCAATTCCGGCACCCTCGCCGTCGGCGACAAGAGCTGGTCGTTTCCGGTCCTGCACGGAAGCATCGGCCCTTCCGTGCTCGACATCAGCAAGCTCTACGGCCAGACCGGGATGTTCACCTACGATCCCGGCTTCACCTCGACCGCAGCCTGCGAATCCAAGATCACCTATATCGACGGCGATGAGGGGGTGCTGCTGTATCGGGGCTACCCGATCGAACAGCTCGCCATGAACGGCGACTTCCTCGAAACCTGTTACCTGCTGCTTTATGGCGAGTTGCCGACCCCGGCGCAGAAGACCGATTTCGATTACCGCGTCACCCGCCACACCATGGTGCACGAGCAGATGGCCCGGTTCTACCAGGGCTTCCGCCGCGACGCGCACCCGATGGCGGTGATGGTCGGCTGCGTCGGCGCGCTGTCGGCATTCTATCACGACTCGATCGACATCTCCGACCCGCACCAGCGGATGGTCGCCTCGATCCGCATGATCGCGAAGATGCCGACCATCGCGGCGATGGCTTACAAATATACCATCGGGCAGCCGTTCATCTATCCCAAGAACGACCTCGACTATTCCTCGAATTTCCTGCGCATGTGCTTCGCCGTTCCGGCCGAGGACTACAAGGTCAACCCGATCCTGGCGAAAGCGATGGATCGCATTTTCATCCTGCACGCCGACCACGAGCAGAACGCCTCGACCTCGACGGTGCGGCTCGCCGGCTCCTCCGGCGCCAACCCGTTCGCCTGCATCGCCGCCGGCATCGCCTGCCTGTGGGGCCCCGCCCACGGCGGCGCCAACGAGGCGGCGCTGAAGATGCTGGGCGAGATCGGCCACGTCAGCCGCATCCCGGAGTACATCAAGCGCGCCAAGGACAAGAACGACCCGTTCCGGCTGATGGGCTTCGGCCACCGCGTCTACAAGAATTACGATCCGCGCGCCAAGATCATGCAGCAGACCTGCCACGAGGTGCTGCGCGAGCTCGGCATCAAGCACGACCCGCTGCTCGACGTCGCCATGGAGCTGGAGCGGATCGCGCTCAGCGACGACTACTTCATCGAAAAGAAGCTCTATCCCAACATCGACTTCTATTCGGGCATCACACTCAAGGCGATGGGCTTCTCGACCTCGATGTTCACCGTGCTGTTCGCGCTTGCCCGCACCGTGGGCTGGATCGCGCAGTGGAAGGAGATGATCGAGGACCCGCAGCAGAAGATCGGCCGGCCGCGGCAGATCTATTCCGGCGCGCCGCGCCGCGACTATGTCGCGATCGCCAAGCGGCGCTGACTTTGCGCAAATCGCGTCCCGGACGTCGCGCCGCGACGATCCGGGAGCGGCGCTCGGGCGCGGCCGCTTTTGCTGACGATCCAGGATCGCGGCTTCGCGGCGGTCCGGGGCGACGGATAAAAGGGGTGTTCAACGGGGCGCGCGGCGTCCCGTTTTGGTCTCGAACGTTGCAATCACCTGATCGGCGGCGCGGAACGACGGCGCGACCGCGCCGACGTGCATCACCTCGTCGAGCCGCGCGAACGCTCCGAGCTGACGGGCGCGGTTGGCACCCTCGCGCAGAATGCCGTCCAGTGCCGCCGCCAGCTTGTCGGCGGTGCAGTCGGCCTGCAGATATTCCGGCACCACGATGCCGCCGAGCACGAGGTTGGCGAGGATGAACATCGGCAGCCGAATCAGCTTGCGCGCCGCGAACGCCTCGATCGCCGAGCCCCGATAGGCGGCGATGGTCGGCACCCCGGCCAGCGCCAGCTCCAGCGTCACCGTGCCGGACGCCGCCAGCGCGCCGCGGGCGCGGCGGAATGCGTCGAGCTTGCCGGCCTCGCTGTCGAGAACCGCCGGCTTGACCGGCCACGCCGCCACCGCGGCCTCGACCTCGGCCTTGAGGTGCGGCAGCGTCGGCAGCACCGGCTCGAACGCCCCGATGCGCTGCTGGAGCAACGCCAGCGTATCGGCGAACACCGGCAGCAGGTGGTGCAGCTCGGCGTGGCGGCTGCCCGGCAGCACCAGCAGCACCGGCGGCTCGGCGGCTCGGCGCGCCGCGTCATGCGGCCCCGGCCGCAGCTCGGCGAGGCGCTCGACCAGCGGGTGGCCGACATAGCTGCACGGCGGGCCGCCAAGCTCGCGGTGGGAGTCCGGCTCGAACGGCAGCAGCGCCAGGATGTGGTCGCACCACTTGGCCATCGCCCGCGCCCGCCCCGACCGCCACGCCCACACCGTGGGCGAGACGTAGACCACGATCGGCAGCTCGGGCAGGCGCTTGCGCACGCGCTGGGCGACGCGGTGGGAGAAATCCGGACTGTCGATCAGCACCAGCACGTCGGGCGGATTGGCGATGATGGCGCGCGCGGTCTCGTCGATCCGACGCAGCACCCGCCGGAGCTGGCGCGCCACCGCGATGAAGCCGACCAGGGCGATGTCGGAGATCGGGAACAGGCTGGTGAGGCCCTCGCGCTCCATCGCCGCGCCGCCGAGGCCACGGAAGGCGACGCGGCCGCCGGTGCGCGCCTTGAGCGCCGCCATCAGCTTGTGGCCGAGCTGATCGCCCGAGGCTTCGCCGGCGACCACAAACACGTCCAGCGCGGTCATGCCGGCCCTGCCTTCAGCGCAATGCCGGTCACGAACAGCCCGGCGCGCTCGGCCGCCGCTGCCGTCTCGGCGGCATCGGCGATCAGCGTCTCGCCGGCGGCGACCGCGATGCCGCGCAGCTCCGCCCGCACCGCGCCGGCCACGGTGGATGAGCCGATCGCCGGCATGTCGACCCGGCGGTCCTGGGCCGGCTTGGGCGTCTTGACCAGCACCCCGGCGCGGCCGCTGAGGCGCAGCCGGCCGGCGGCGCGCAGCTCGGCGACGCGCGCCAGCATCAGGTCGGTGCCCTCGGCCGCCTCCACCGCGACGATGCAATGGTTGACGACCACCACGGCCTGGCCGATGTCGAAGCGGCCGGCGGTGGCGAGGTAGTCGATGCCGATGGCGATGTCGGCCTCGTCGAGCGCGGATGGCCGGTGGCGGCCGAGCGCGCCTGCCGGCGCCAGCAGTTCGGGTGCGATCTCGTGCGCGCCGCGCACGGTGAAGCCCTCGGCCTCGAACAGCCGCACCAGCCAGGTCAGCAGCTTGTCGTCGCCGCCAAGCATGGCCCGTGCGTAGCGGGTGATGAGCTGCAGTGCCCTGAAATCGAGCCGGATGTCGCGGATGCGCGGCCGGGTCGCCGAGCCGACGATGACGATCTCGCGGCAGCCGGCGCCGCGAAACGCGTTGAACACCCGGCCCGGCATGCCGATCGGCACCATCAGGTGGGGAAACCGCGTCACGTCGGGCAAGGCAAGGCCGCGCAGCGCGACGATGAACACCGGGCGGCCGGCGCGCACTGCGGCATCCGCCACCATGATCGGCACCCGGCCGCCGGCGGCAAGAACCCCCAACGGGGCCGGGCGCTCGGCGCTCACCACCGTCACGGCGTCAGACCTCGTCGAGCTCGCGCGGCATGGTGATCCGCCGCTTGGTGCCGGCGCGCAGGAAGTCGACGATCTTGCCGACATTGCCATCGCCCTCGAACGCCGCCGCCACCTGCTCGACCCGCTCGGCTAGCGTGCCGGCGCCGAAGAACAGCATGCGGTAGGCGTGCCTCAGGGCGTGGATGGCCTCGCGCGAAAAGCCGCGGCGCTTGAGCCCGACCAGATTGAGCCCGCCGAGCTGGCCCCGCGAGCCCACCACCGAGCCGAACGGAATAACGTCGTGCTCGACCCCGGTCATGCCGCCGATGATCGACTGCTCGCCGATGCGCACGAACTGATGAACCCCGCATTGCCCGCCGAGGAACGACTTGTCGCCCACCATGCAATGCCCGCCCAGGGTGGCGTTGTTGGCGAAGATGACGTCGTCGCCGACGTGGCAGTCATGGGCGGCGTGCGAGCCCGCCATCATGAAGCAGCGATCGCCGACGGTCGTCACCCCGCCGCCGAAATCGGTGCCGGCATTGATGGTGACCGTCTCGCGGATGATGCAATCGGCGCCGACCTCGACCCGGCTGTCGCCGCCGCCATGGCGCACCGCCTGCGGCAGCCCGCCGATCACCGCGAACGGGTGGATCTTGGTGCGGGCGCCGATCCGACTCGCGCCGATCACCACGGCGTGGGAGATCAGCTCGACGCCGTCGCCGAGCTCGACCTCGGGGCCGACAATGCAGAACGGGCCGACGACGACATCCGCACCAAGCTTGGCACCATCGTCGACGCGGGACGTCGGGTCGATCCTGGCCATCGCCGTCACTCGCCCAGCATGGCGCCAAGGTCGGCTTCCGCCGCGATCTCGCCGTTGACGCGGGCCTCGCCGTGGTACCACCACATATTCCGCCGCTTGGCGGTCTTGGTCATGTGGAACTCAACGACTTCGCCCGGCAACACCGGCCGGCGGAACTTGCAGTTGTCGATGGTGAGGAAATAGACCACGCCCGGACTGCCGGTGGCGCGGGAGAGGATGCAGATGACGCCGGCGGTCTGGGCCATGCCCTCGATCAGCAGCACGCCCGGCATCACCGGCCGGCCGGGGAAATGCCCCTGGAACTGCGGCTCGTTGATGGTGACCGCCTTGATGCCGACCGCCGAGCGGTCGCCGTCGATCTTCTCGACGCGGTCCACCATGAGAAACGGATAGCGGTGCGGCAGCAGCTGCAGCACGCGCTGAATGTCCAGCGCCTCCAGTACCGTCGTCGTCTCCGGCTCAGTGGTCATTCGTCCCCCCGTTCGCCCTTGCCAGCCGGGCGCTCGTCACCCCCTTGCGCCGCCAGCTTGGCCACCATCGTCACTTCGCGGAACCACACCCGCACCGGCTTGGCCGGCACGCCGCCCCAGCGGGCGCCCGGCGGCACATCGTCCTTCACCGACGACGTCGCGGCGATCTGGGCGCCGTCGCCGATGGTGACGTGCCCGATGACGCCGACCTGTCCGCCCAGCACCACGAAGTCCCCCAGCGTGGCGCTGCCGGAAATGCCGACCTGCGCCACGATCACGCAATTGCGCCCCACCGTCACGTTGTGGGCGATTTGCACGAGATTGTCGATCTTCGTACCCTCGCCGATCACGGTGTCGCCGGAGGCGCCACGATCAACGGTGGTGCCGGCGCCGATCTCGACGTCGTCCTGGATGATCACCCGGCCGAGCTGCGGCACCTTGAGGTGGCCGCGCGGCCCCATCGCGTAGCCGAAGCCGTCCTGGCCGATCCGCACCCCGCCGTGAACCACCACCCGGTTGCCGAGCAGCGCGAACATGACGCTGGCGCCGGGGCCGATCGAGCAGTCGCGGCCGATGCGCACCCCTTGCCCGATCACCGCATTGGCGGTGATCGTGGTGCCGGCGCCGATCTCGACGTCGGCGCCGATAACCGCGCCGGGATCGACGGTGACGCCCGGCTCCAGCCGCGCGGTGGGATGGACCATAGCGCCGTGGGCGATGCCGGTGGCGCCGAACGCCGAGCCGGGCCGCAGCGCCTCGGGAAACAGCGTGCGCGACAGCGTCGCTAAGGCCCGGTGGGCATCGGCGACCACCAGCGGGGCGATGTGCTCGGGCACCGCGGCCGCAAGGCGCGCGCGCACGAAGCACGCCGCCGCGCGCGAGGCGACCAGAGCGTCGCGGTACTTGGTGTTGTCGTAGAAGGTGACGTCGGCCGGGCCGGCGCGGTCGAGCGCCGCGACACCGCTGATCGACCGCGCCGGATCGATCAGGCGCGGCGTCTCGGCCCCCACCAGCGCCGCCACCTCGCCGAGCGTCAGCGTTTTCGTGCGGGTGAAGAAACGCGGTTCAGGCATCACGACTGGCCACGACCGTCGCGGGCGCGCCGGTCTGCGAGAACGGGAAGGCGGGACTCATCGATGATCCGCCGGACTGCGGTGAATAGCCGGGAGTCGGGGCGGAGGAAAGCACGGCGTTTGCCCTGCCCCGCCGGCCGCGGCGGCGGCCCGGCCAAGATGGGCAGGCCCGAAAACGAAACTCCGGCCGTCGCGGCCGGAGCTTCCATTTCGTCGGGTTGGCGACGGGTCAGAACCTGGTGCCGCCGCTGAAGCGGAACGCCTGGGTCTTGTCGTAGGTGTCCTTCGACAGCGCCACCGCGTAGTCGATGCGGATCGGGCCGAACGGCGAGGTCCAGATCACGCCGGCGCCGACCGAGGAGCGAATCACGTTCTCGTCGCGGACGTCCATGCCGGAGTAGACTTCGCCCTGGTAGTCCCACACCGAGCCGGCGTCGGCGAACAGCGCACCCTTGAGGCCGAAGTCCTTCGGCATCCACGGCACCGGGAACTGCACCTCGGCCGAAGTGCCCCAATACATGGTGCCGCCGAGTGCGTCCTGGTTGTAGGAGGCGAGGTCGCGCGGGCCGATGCCGGCGGACTTGAAGCCGCGCACCAGGTTCGGCCCCATGAAGAAGCCGTCCATGATGCGGAAGTCCTGGTCGCCCCAGCCGGTGACGTGGCCGCCCTGGGCGCGCAGCAGGCCGACGATGTCGCTGCCGAGGTCGTGGTACCACTTCACGTCGCCGGTGGTGCGAATGAAGTTGACGTCGCCGCCGACGCCGGCGAAGTCCTGCCGCAGCTCGGCATAGACGCCCTTGGTCGGGGTCTTGTTGCTGTCGAGGGTATTGTAGGCCAGCGTGTAGCCGACCAGCGACACCAGCTGCGGATCGCCGGCGATCTCCTTGAATGCCTGCGACGCTTCACCGTTGTCCGGATCACCATCACTATAGGCTTCGTTCGCAATCGTGATCTCCTGCTGGTACAGCGAGTAGCGCAGCTGGATCGACAGATCGTCCTGGAGCGGCAGGCCGAAGCGGATGGTGCCGCCCTTCATGTTGTTGGTGTAGGACACCGAGTTCGACGACGACGGCGAGGTTTCCTTGTAGAATAGGTCGAAGCCGGCCGCGATGCGGTGCCCCAGGAAGTAGGGGTCGGTGAAGTTGAACTCGGCGCCCTTGGAGTACTCGCCCCACGACCCGGCGACGCGGACATAGTGGCCGCGGCCGAGGAAGTTGCGCTCGGCGACCGAGACTTCGCCGATGAAGCCCTCGGCGGTCGAGTAGCCGCCGGCCACCGAGAATTCGCCGGTGGGCTGGTCCTCAACGTCGACGTTCAGGATGACGCGGTCGGGTGCCGAGCCGGGCTCGTTGGCGATCTTCACCGTCTTGAAGTAGCCGAGGTTCTTCAGCCGGCGCTCGGCCTTGTCGACCATCACGCGGTTGTAGGCGTCGCCCTCGTAGATGTCGAACTCGCGGCGCACCACATAGTCGCGGGTGCGGGTGTTGCCGCGGACGTTGATGCGCTCGATGTAGACGCGCGGGCCTTCCTCGATGACGTAGGTCACCGCGATCTGCTTGGTCTCCGGGTCGCGGTCGCCGCGCGGTCGCACCTGGGCGAAGGCATAACCCTTCTTGGAGACCTCGATGGTGAGGTCCTCAATGGTCTTCTCGACCGAATCGGCGTTGTAGGTCGCGCCGGTCTGGGTGCGCAGCACCCGCCGCAGCGAAGCCGAATCGATGTCGCGAATGTTCGACTGCACCTCGACGGCGCCGAACTTGTATTGCTCGCCCTCGTCCACCGCGATGACGATGACGAACTCGTTCTTCTCGCGGTCGAGGTCGGCGGTGGCCGACAGAATGCGGAAATCGGCGTAGCCGTTCTTCAGATAGAAGCGGCGAATCAGTTCCTGGTCGGCATTGAGGCGGTCGGGATCGTAGACGTCGCTGTTCTTCAGCCAGCTCAGCCAGTTGCTCTCGGTCGTCGTCATGACGTCCTTGAGCTTCCAGTCGCCGAACGCGTGGTTGCCGACGAACTCGATGCGGCGCACCGCCGTCTTCGAGCCCTCGGTGACCTCGAACACCAGATCGACGCGACCGTTGGGCAGATCGATGATCTTCGGGTCGACACGAATGTCGTAGCGGCCAGAGCGGCGATAAACCTCAAGGATACGCTGGACGTCGGACTGCACTGTCGCGCGCGACAGCGGACCGCGCGACTTGGACTGAACCTCGCCGGTCAGCACGTCATCCTTGATCTTCTTGTTGCCCTCGAAGGCAACACGGTTGATCACGAGGTTCTCGACCACCGTGACCACCAGCCGGCCACCTTGCTGACTGACGCGGACGTCCTCGAACAGGCCGGTCGCGAACAGCGACTTGACGCCCTCGTCGATGGTGGCGGCATCGAGCCGGTTGCCGCGGAAATAGCCGCGGATGGTGTCAGCGTCGACGCGACGGTTGCCCTGAACGACGATGGCCGAGGCAGACTGGGCCAACGCCGGCGTGCTGAGCACCACCAACGCCGTACCGGTCCCGGTGACGCCACCCCCAGCGAGGGCCGCCACCGCTGCCAGTCGACCAATAACCCGAACGCATGAAGTCATTGGGAAGCAACCATTATGTTTGTCGTGACGCTGCTCCGCCCGAATGGATTCCGACGGGAACAGATTGCTTGTACAGGCATTTCCAGACCCTGCAAACCAAAGCCCGGCCGTGATCCTCGGATTTCCAGACACCGTTGCCGATCCGCCACTGTTAAGACGTCGCCAAATGAACAATGTCGTTCCAGGTTGCAAACAGCATGAGCATCAGCACCAAAGCCAGCCCGACCCGGAAGAACATCTCTTGCGCCCGCTCGCCGATCGGGCGGCCGCGCGCCGCCTCGACGGCGTAGAAAACGAGGTGGCCGCCGTCCAGCATCGGAATCGGGAACAGGTTGAGCAGCCCGATCGAGATCGACAGGATGGCGGCGAGATTGACCAGCGCGATCATCCCGACCCCGGCGACCTGGCCGGACAGCTGGGCGATGCGGATCGGGCCGCCGAGCTGGTCGGCCGATTCCTTGCCGGCGATCAGCCCGCCGACATAGGCCAGGGTGCGCTCGGTGACGTACCACGTCTCCTGCACCGCCATCCAGGTCGAGGTGAACGGGTCGTGCCGCTCGCGGATGACCTCCTCGGGCGTGGTCGAGCGCGACAGGCCGAGAATGCCGGTGCGGATGGTGTTGCCGAAATTGTCCTTGATCTCGCGCATCCGCGGGGTGGCGAGCAGATGCTGGCGGACGCCGCCGCGGTCGACCTCGACCGCGATCTCGGTATCGGCGTTGACGCCGACGACGCGCTGCATGTCGGAGAAGCTGCGGATCGGCTGCCCGTTGATCGTTACCACCACGTCGCCGGCCTTGAAGCCGGCGGTATCGGCGGCGCTGCCGGGCTCGACCACGTCGACCCGCGCCGCGGTGATCTGCTTGCCGTAAAGGGTGTAGATGCCGGCGAAAATGGCGATGGCGAGCACGAAGTTGGCCAGCGGCCCGGCGACCACCACCGCAGCGCGCTGCCACACCGGCTTGTAGTGGAAGCTCACCCGCCGCTCGGCCTCGGTCATGGTGCGCACCGCCTCGCCGTCCGGCACGCTGGCGGCATTCTCGTCGCCGAAGAAGCGGACATAGCCGCCGAGCGGAATGGCGCCGAGGCGCCAGCGGGTGCCGTGGCGGTCGTTGAAGCCGGCCAGCTCAGGCCCGAAGCCGATCGAGAACGCCTCGACCCGCACCCCGCACAGCCGGGCGACCCAGAAGTGGCCGAACTCGTGGAAGAACACCACGATGGTCAGGACGAACAAGAACGGCAGGGCGTAGCCGACAAAGCCCTCGCCGAGCGCGCCAACTGCGCTGATCAGATCCATCGTGTGTCCTGCTCCTGCATATCACCCGCTTAAGATGCCTTTGCGGCAATTTCGGGCAAGAGGCCCTCGGCCACACGGCGGGTCGCCGCGTCCAGTTCGAGTGCCTCGGCCAGCGTTTCCGGCGCGTTCCCAGGCGACATGGCGTCCAGAGTTGCCGCGACGAGGCCGGCAATGCCAGGAAATGTTAACCGTCTTTGCAGAAACGCGGCGACGGCGATCTCGTTGCCGGCGTTCAGCACCGTCGGCGCAGCGCCGCCGGCGGCCAGCACCTCCATGGCGATTCGCAAGGCTGGGAAGCGGTCGAGGTCCGGCCGCTCGAAGGTCAGGCTGCCAAGGGCGGCGAGGTCGAGCCGGGCGACCGGGCCATTGAGCCGCCCCGGCCAGGCCAGGCAGTGGGCGATCGGCACCCGCATATCCGGCACCGACATCTGCGCCAGCACCGCACCGTCGGAATACTGCACCAGCGCGTGGACGATCGACTGCGGGTGCACCAGCACGCCGAGCTGCGCGGCGTCGAGCGCAAACAGGTGCATGGCCTCGATCAATTCGAGGCCCTTGTTCATCAGCGAGGCCGAATCGATGGTGACCTTCGCGCCCATGCTCCAGTTGGGGTGCTTGAGCGCCTGCTCGGGCGTCGCCGCGGCAATCGCCGCCTTGGTCCAGGTGCGGAACGGCCCGCCGGACGCGGTCAGGGTCACCTTCTCGACCGCGTCGCGCGGGCCGGCGGTGAGGCCCTGGAACACCGCGTTGTGCTCCGAATCGACCGGCAACACCGTGGCGCCGACCTCGGCCGCCCGCCGCATGAACAGCGCGCCGGCGGTGACAAGGCATTCCTTGTTGGCCAGCGCCAGCTTGCGGCCCGGCGCCAGCGCGGCAAGGCTGGGGGCGAGGCCGGCGGCGCCGGCCACCGCCGCCATCACCCAGTCGGCCGGCCGCTGCGCCGCTTCGACCACCGCGTCAGGACCCGCCGCCGCCTCGATGCCGCTGCCGGCGAGCGCGGCGGCGAGGTCGCGGTAGGCGGCCGGGTCCGACACCACCGCCAGCCGCGCGCCGGTCGCCTTGGCCGCGGCGGCAAGCTTGGCGGCGTCGCGGTTGGCGACCAGCGCCTCGACAACGTAGCGCTCCGGCGCACGCGTCAGAAGGTCGAGCGTGCTCGTCCCGATCGAGCCGGTGGCGCCCAGCACGCTGACCCTCAGCGGCGCGTCGGAAGCCGCCGGCTGCGGCGCCTGGAACGGAACGGTCATGACATCACCATATCAGGATGCTCGCCGCCGGCGCGCTGCCGCCGCGGATGAGGCTGACCAGCGCCAGGAACAGCAACGCCGCGATCACCCCGTCCAGGCGATCCATCAGACCGCCGTGGCCGGGGATGAGGCTGCCGCTGTCCTTGGCGCCGAGCCGGCGCTTGAACCAGGATTCGAACAGATCGCCGATCTGCGACACTACCGAACTGGCCAGCGCCAGCACGGCAAGCTGCCACGTCACCGCCATGCCGAGGATGGCGACGATGCCGCAGCCGGCCACGGTGCCGGCAATGGCGCCGCCGACGCTGCCGGACCACGTCTTCTTGGGGCTGATGCGGGGGGCCAGCTTGGGGCCGCCAACGGCGCGGCCGACAAAATAGGCGGCGACGTCGGTGGCCCACACCGTCGCCAGCACGAACAGCACCGCGTTCAGGCCGAACTCGGGATCGCCGCGCAGCGCCAGCGCCGGCAGCAGCAGCGCGCCGGCATAGAGGGCGCCGCCCGCCGCCCAGGCCCGTCGCGGCGAGGCGGCGACCAGCGCGATTGCCGCGGCGCCGAGCGCGACGGCCGCAATCGCTGCCGGGCCAAAGCCGGTCACCCAGGCCAGGGTGGCGGCCGCAAGGCCGAGCCCGCCGGCGGTGGCGGTCGGCCGCAGCGGCGTCGCCTCCAGCAGCCGCAGCCACTCCTCCAGCACGATCAGCGCCGCCAGCAGCACCAGGATGGCGAAGGCAGGGCCGCCCAGCACGGTGATCGCCAGCGCGGCCGGGCCGAGGATGACCGCGGAAACCACGCGCACGCGCAGATCGGAGGTGGGGCCGGCACGTTCTGTCACGGATGTCACGGGATCACTCTATCACGGCGAGCCGGCGGCACGCCGGCCCCCGAATCGCCGATCGCGGCCGCTGAACTCGGCGATGGCCGATTCAAGCGCAGCGCGGTCGAAATCCGGCCATAGCACCGGCGTGAACACGAACTCGGCATAAGCAGCCTGCCACAGCAGGAAATTCGACAGGCGCTGCTCGCCCGAGGTGCGGATGATCAAGTCAGGGTCCGGAATCTCGGCGGTGTCGAGATAGCGGGCGAAGGTCTCCGGGTTGAGCGCCTCAGGCGCAAGCCGGCCGTCGGCGATGGCACTGGCGGCCTGGCGCACCGCGGCCAGGATTTCCTGCCGCGCACCGTAATTGAACGCAAACACCAGCACGAGGCCGGTGTTGAGGGCGGTGAGCGCTTCGGCTTCCTGGAGCATGGCGCCGATGTCGGGGTCGAGCCCCTCGCGCATGCCGATGATCCGCACCCGGACATTGCTGGCGTGGAGGTCCGCCAGGTCCTTGCGGATGAAGCGGCGGATCAGGCCCATCAGGTCGCCGACCTCGTCGGGCGGCCGTGACCAGTTCTCCGAGGAGAAGCTGTAGAGCGTCAGATAGCCGATCCCGAGCTCGCGGCAGGCCCGCACGGTGCGGCGAACCGCCTCGACGCCGCGGCGGTGGCCCTCGACCCGCGGCAGCAACCGCGCTGCCGCCCAGCGGCCGTTGCCGTCCATGATGATCGCGACGTGGCGCGGGATCTTGCCTGCGGCCGGCGAGCGCGTCTCGGACAGCATTTGTTCAGGGATCGCCATCGAGGAAGCCTGTTGTTGCCGCAACGTTCGGCCGTCACCGCCCAGGACCCTAGACCGTCATGACTTCCTTCTCTTTGTGCGCCAGGATCTGGTCGATCTCGGCGATGGCGGCATCGGTCGCCTTCTGAACTTCGACGGTCAGACGCTCGTGGTCGTCCTGGCTGATGTGACCGTCCTTCTCCTGCTTTTTCAGGAAATCGAGGCCGTCGCGCCGGACGTGGCGCACCGCGACGCGCGCCGCCTCGGCATACTTGTGGGCAACCTTGACCAGCTCTTGGCGGCGCTGGGTGGTCAACTCGGGGATGCGCAGGCGGATCACCTGGCCCTCGGTCGAGGGGCTGAGGCCGAGGTCGCTGTCGCGAATGGCCTTTTCGACCGCGTGCATCATGCCCTTGTCCCACACCTGGATCGAGAGCAGGCGCGGCTCGGGCACGCTGATCGAGGCGACCTGATTGAGCGGCATCCTGGCACCGTAGGCGTCGACCTCGATCGGCTCGACCAGGCTTGCGGAAGCCCGGCCGGTGCGCAGCCCGCCGAGTTCATGGCGCAGCACACCGATGGCGCCCTGCATGCGCCGCTTGAGTTCGGGCAGGTCGTGTGCACCCGACGTCATGATCATCCTCCGCTCATCAGCGTATTCGAACGCGACCCGCCGGGCCGGCTCGAAAATCCTGCACTTCGTCAAGATCTGCCGGACGTCACGGGCCGGCCCCACGGTCCACGCCACGTCCTTTGAAGGTCAGGGCCGGCGGCCGAGCCCGGCCGCCCCGCGCCTTGCGGCGCCAAATCCCTGGCTTATTGCGTTTTCGCTCGCAAACCGGTTCCCACTTTTGCGGAAAATGCTCTAGAGCGTAGATGTCCTAAGGCCAGTCACCTCAGGCCGTGACGAGGGTGGCCCTGCCCTCCCCGCGCAGCACCGCCGTGACCGCGCCCGGCTCTTGAATCGAGAAAACGATGATAGGCATGCGGCTCTCGCGGGCAAGCGCGAACGCCGCGGCATCCATCACGCCGAGCTGGCGGTCGATCGCCTCCGAGTGGGTCAGCCGCTCGTAGCGCACGGCGGCCGGGTCGGCCTTGGGGTCGGACGAATAGACGCCGTCGACATTGGTCGCCTTCAAAAGAGCGCCGCAGCCGAGTTCGGCGGCACGCAGCGCGCCGCCGGTGTCGGTGGTGAAGAACGGGTTGCCGGTGCCGCCGGCCAGCAGCACCACCCGGCCCTTGGCGAGGTGGGACAACGCCTTCTGCCGCGAATAGGGCTCGCACACTGTCGGCATGGCGACCGCCGACATGGTGCGGGCCGGCGTGCCGGCCGCCTCGATGGCGGCTTCCAGCGCCAGGGCGTTCATCACCGTCGCCAGCATGCCGAGCTGGTCGGCGGTGGCGCGGTCGAGACCTTTCGCGGCGCCTTGGACGCCGCGAAAGATGTTGCCGCCGCCGACCACGACCGCCAACTCGACGCCGAGCGCCCGAGCGTCGGCGAGATCGGCCGCGATGCGCGTCACCGTCGGCGGGTGCAGCCCGAAGGCGTCGGGGCCCATCAGGGCCTCGCCCGAGACCTTGACCAAAACCCGCCTGTAGGGGACCGCGCTCACGGCCGGCCGCTCAGCTGACGCCGCCGGCGGCCGCAACTTCCGCCGCGAAGTCGTCTTCCTTCTTCTCAACGCCCTCGCCGAGCGCGAAACGAACGAAGCCGTTCACGGCGACGGCAGAGCCGGCCTTGGTCTCGATCTCCTTGATCGCCTGCGCGACGGTCTTGCCGGCGTCGTGCACGTAGGGCTGATCGAGCAGGCAGACCTCCTTGAAGAAGGTCTTGAGGCCGCTCTCGGCGATCTTCTCGATCACCGCCGCCGGCTTGCCGGAGGCCGCGGCCTTCTCGGTCAGCACCGCGCGCTCGCGCTCGATCACCGCCGGATCGACGCCCGACGGGTCGACCGACAGCGGGCTGGAGGCGGCGATGTGCATCGCCAGCAGGCGGCCGAACGGCGCCAGCACGTCGGCGGCGCCGGCCGATTCGAGCGCCACCACGACGCCGATCTTGCCGAGGCCGGAGTCGCGGGCGGTCTCGCTGTGGACGTAGGCGCCGACCACGCCCGAGCCGACCTCGACCAGGCCGGCACGACGAAGCGTCATGTTCTCGCCGATGGTGGCGATGGCGGAGGCGATGTCCTCCTGCACGGTGTGCTCGCCGACCTTGGCGGCGAGGATGGCATCGACGTCGCTGCCGGACTTGATCGCGACCTGGCCGATCAGCTTGACGAGGCCCTGGAAGTGGTCGTTGCGGGCGACGAAGTCGGTCTCGGAATTGACCTCGACCACCACGCCCTTGTTGCCCTCGACGATGACGCCGACCAGACCGTCGGCGGCGACGCGGCCGGCCTTCTTGGCGGCCTTGGCGAGGCCCTTCTTGCGCAGCCAGTCGACCGCGGCCTCAATGTCGCCGGCGGTCTCGCCGAGCGCCGTCTTGCAATCCATCATGCCCGCGCCGGTCTTCTCGCGCAGGTCCTTCACCATCTGGGCCGTGATGCTGGCCATGATCTCGCTCCCTGAAACAGGTCAACCGGGCGGCCGCGAGGCCGCCCGTTCGTATCCTTGACGACGAGCCGAACGACGACCGGCTCACTCACTCTCGGCCGACAGTTCCTTCGCCTTGTTGATCCAGCTCTCGACCCGACCCGGCAGGCCGGCCGCATCACCGACATGGGCGGCGTCGGCGGCGTTGAACAGGGCGATCTGCGAGTAGTGGAACACGCCGAGGTCATTCAGCTTCTTTTCGACGGTCTTCGACACGCCGGGGAGCTTGGTGAGGTCGTCCGGAGTGCCGCGCGGGCCGGACAGCGCCTCGAAGCCCGACACCGGCTCCTCGGCCGGCAGGTCCTCGACCAGCGGGGCCTCGGCTTCGCCGATGTCGATGCCGAGATCGCCCTGGGCGCGCGAGATGCCGTCGATCGCGGCGCGCACAACCAGATCGCAGTAGAGCGCGATGGCGCGGCCGGCGTCGTCATTGCCGGGGATCGGGAAGGCGATGCCGTCCGGATCGCAGTTGGTGTCGAGCACCGCCACCACCGGGATGCCGAGGCGGGTCGCCTCCTTGATCGCGATGTCTTCCTTGTTGGTGTCGATCACGAACAGCATGTCCGGCGTGCCGCCCATGTCGCGGATGCCGCCGAGCGCACGCTCAAGCTTGTCCTTCTCGCGGGAGAGGGTGAGGCGCTCCTTCTTGGTGTAGAAGCCGCCGGTCTCGCCGGAGAGCATCTCCTCCAGCTTCTTCAGGCGCTGGATCGACTGCGAAATGGTCTTCCAGTTGGTCAGGGTGCCGCCGAGCCAGCGCGAATTGACATAGTACTGGGCCGAGCGCTTGGCGGCCTCGGCCACCGCTTCGGCGGCCTGGCGCTTGGTGCCGACGAACAGCACGCGGCCGCCGCGGGCGACGCAGTCCGACAACGCCTGCAGGGCGCGGTGCGCCAGCGGCACGGACTGGGCAAGGTCGATGATGTGGATGTTGTTGCGGGTGCCGAAGATGTACGGCGCCATCTTCGGGTTCCAGCGGTGGGCCTGATGACCGAAGTGCGCCCCAGCTTCGAGAAGCTGGCGCATCGAGATTTCAGGGAGCGCCATGTCAGTTCCTTTTCCGGTTGAACCTCCGCGGACGGTCGCCCCGGTATCGGGGCACCGGACGGGTCGGGAAGAGACCCTCGTGTCCGCGTGTGGGATGGCCGCGCTTATAGTGGCGGACGGACCATGGCGCAACCCTCGACGAGGCAACTCTTCTTGGAATGCCTGTCTTCTTGGAAGCCTGGCACCCATCTTGCTGGTTGCGGCCACCGATGACGGCAACGACCGCGTGCCGGGCGTCTCGGACGTAAATCCTACGCGGGGGCCGGGGCGGAGCCTTTGATTTCAGAGCCGAATGGGTGAGGTCGCGATGACAGATATATCGAGTTCCGGATCTTTGAAAGGCATTGCGCGAATACTGGCTCGACCGATTTCGGTGGCCGGCCTAGCACCCTCTAAGGTGCTTGTTGCCCAACCGTTTTCGGAGCAGCAAAAGAAAGACATCGCTGAACGCAATAAAATAACAGCAGAACTCGCGGAAATCAACGCCACGGCGATGATCGACGCCAAGGCGAGTCAACAATTCGAAAGCAACGAGACATATCTGCCGAACATTTCGACCTTGACCTTGGATACCGCGAAGACTGTTTTAGGCCAAATCGATGCGGCCAAGGGAATGAATTGGATCCAGGGCACCAATATTCACGGTAACAACGGTGACAAAGCCACCTCATCTCTTGATATCTATATCTCCTGGCTGAAGAATTTTATCTCATCATTCGATAGCGCAGGCACCCACAATCAGCCCGCGATCGCTTCCGGCGAAGAAGCCGCGGCGATCACCGAGAGCGTCATTCTTCCGAACGTGTCATCGCTTTCGAGCTCCATGGCCGCTTCAGTCTACAAGCAGGTCCAAAATCTCATTGACACCAATCAGCTCGAAGGACGTCGCTTGGTTGCACAAAACGGCGAGACATCGACACCTTCCATCGACACCTACCTATCGTGGCTGTCCGCGAAAGCTGATGCCATTCAAGAGGCCTCCGGTTGATGCCTTCTTGATACGGGAATCGATCTCGGCGGCCGGCAGCAGATCCTCCGGCGCGGCGAGCTAGGCTTCGCATCAAGCAGCCCGAGAAAAAACTACCCGGCGCTTTCTGCCGATGGGTAAAACCAGAAGCCCCAGGTGCTGACCCATGGGGTCGTTTACACTCGCAGATATTCTTCATTGAAATCAGGGACTCAAGGGAAAATTCGCGACTGACACCAACGGCGGGCTGCCGCCGCTGTTGGTGTACCGCGCCACGATGAAATCCTCGGCGCCTACCGTCCGTCGGCGCAACCCCACAAGGCGGATTCCTTCGGAGAGGCAGTATGACCCGGTCCCAAAACCTCCCGGACAACCGGGCCGGCGCCCTCCCTAGGCATCCTCCACCGTCATCACGCCGGGAATGGCCTTGATGGCACCCGCGATCTGCGGCGACACCTTGTAACGGCCGGGCAGCCTGACCTCGACCTCGGTGCGGCCGCCGTCGAGCACCAGCACCACGGCGACTTCGCCGTCGCCGCCCGCTTCGAGCCGCCGCGCCAGGCTGTCGAGCGGCCCGGCCTCGCGCATGAACACGTTGAGCCCCCTCTGGTGGCGAGCGGCGACCTCGTCGAGCGCTTCCACGCCCTGGATGCGGGCGCGGACGTCTTCGCCCTGCACCTCGGCGGAAACCTGCAGCACGACGCGGGCGCCCTCCTCCAGCAAGGCGCCGTATTGCTGCAGGCCCTCGGAGAAGATCACCGCCTCGAACGGCGCCGAGGGGTCCGACAGCGCCAAGATGCCCATCTTGTTGCCGGTCTTGGTGCGCTTCTCGGTGCGGCCGACCACGATGGCGGCGAGCCGGCCCGCGGTGGCGCCGTCCTCCTTCACCGCCTCGCAGAACTCGGTCCAGGCCTGCACCCGAAGCCGCTTCAAGGTGGCGGCGTAATCGTCGAGCGGGTGGCCGGACAGGAAGAAGCCGATGGCGTCGAACTCGCGCTTCAGCCGGTCCGACGGCAGCCAGTCGGGCACCAAAGGCACAGCGAGCGGCGCCGCCGCGGCGCCGCCGAACAGCTCGCTTTGGCCGGCGATGCGGTCGTCGAGCCGGCGCGCGGCGTGGGCGAGCACGACGTCGGCGGCGGCGACCGCGCGGGCGCGGCTGCGCTCCAGCCGGTCGCAGGCGCCGGCGGCGGCGAGACACTCGAACGTGCGCTTGTTCACCGCCTTGGGGTCGATGCGCTCGGCGAGGTCCTGAAGATCGCGGAACGGCGCGGCGGCGCGCGCCGCCACCAGCGAATCGACCGCCTGCCGCCCCACCCCCTTGATGGCCGCCAGCGCGTAGACGATCGAGCGGCCGTCGGGCTCGAACTCGGCGCCCGAGCGATTGAGGTCGGGCGGCACGATCTTGATGCCGAGGCGCTCGGCCTCGGCGCGGAATTCGGCGAGCTTGTCGGTGTTCGACATGTCGAGCGTCATCGACGCCGCCAGGAACTCGACCGGAAAGTTGGCCTTGAGATAGGCGGTCTGATAGGCGACCAGGGCGTAGGCGGCGGCGTGGCTCTTGTTGAAGCCGTAGTCGGCGAACTTGGCGAGCAAGTCGAAGATGGTCTCGGCCTGGGCCTTGTCGACGCCGCGCTCGGTGGCGCCGTCGACGAAGCGGGCGCGCTGCTTGTCCATCTCGGCGCGGATCTTCTTGCCCATGGCGCGGCGCAGCAGATCGGCTTCGCCGAGCGAGTAGCCCGCCAGGATCTGGGCGATCTGCATCACCTGTTCTTGGTAGATGATGACGCCGAAGGTCTCCTTCAGCACCGGCTCGATGCTGGGGTGGGGGTATTCGGGCTGCTCGCGGCCGTGCTTGCGCGCACAATAGGTCGGGATATTGGCCATCGGGCCCGGCCGGTAGAGCGCGACCAGCGCGATGATGTCCTCGAAGCGATCCGGCTCCATGTCGATCAGAGCCTTGCGCATGCCGGCACTTTCGAGCTGGAACACCCCGGCGGTCTCGCCGCGCGCCAGCGTCTCGTAGGTCTTCCTGTCGTCGAGCGGGATGTGCGTGAGGTCGATCTCGATGCCGCAACGGCGGATCAGCTTCACCGCGGTCTGCAGCGTGGTCAGGGTCTTGAGGCCGAGGAAGTCGAACTTCACCAGGCCGGCCGGCTCCACCCACTTCATGTTGAACTGGGTGACCGGCATGTCGGACTTGGGGTCGCGATAGAGCGGCACCAGTTCCATCAGCGGGCGGTCGCCGATCACGATGCCGGCGGCGTGGGTGGAGGCGTGGCGGTAAAGCCCTTCGAGCCTGAGCGCGATGTCGAGCAGCCGCTTGACGATCGGCTCGGCGTCGCGCGCCGCCTGCAGCTTGGGCTCCTCGGTGATGGCCTGCTGCAGCGTCACCGGCTTGGCCGGGTTCTGCGGCACCAGCTTGCAGAGCTTGTCGACCTGGCCGTAGGGCATCTGCAGCACGCGGCCGACGTCGCGCAGAACGCCGCGGGCGAGCAGCGTGCCGAAGGTGATGATCTGGGCAACCTGATCGCGGCCGTAGCGCTCCTGGACGTAGCGGATCACCTCGTCGCGGCGGTCCTGGCAGAAGTCGACGTCGAAGTCCGGCATCGACACGCGCTCAGGATTGAGGAAGCGCTCGAACAGCAGGCCGAACCGGATCGGGTCGAGATCGGTGATGGTGAGCGAATAGGCCACCAGCGATCCGGCGCCTGAACCGCGGCCCGGCCCGACCGGGATGCCCTGGTTCTTCGCCCACTTGATGAAGTCCGCCACGATCAGGAAGTAGCCTGGGAACTTCATGCGGGCGATGACGTCGAGCTCGAAGACGAGCCGCTGGCGGTAGTCGTCCTCGGTGAGCCCGGGCGCAAGGCCCTGCGTTTTCAGGCGGCGGTCGAGACCCTCCGCCGCCTGGCGCCGCAGTTCCGCCTCCTCGGCGGCGGAGGGGTCGGCGGCGGCGCCGTCGCCGGTGGTGAAGTGCGGCAGGATCGGCTTGCGGGTGCGCGGCCGCACCGCGCAGCGCCGGGCGATCTCGACACTCGCCGCCACCGCCTCGGGCAGGTCGGCAAACAGCGCGGCCATCTCTGCGCGGGTCTTGAAGCGATGCTCGGGCGTGAGCTGGCGGCGCTCGGCGTCAGCGATCAGCCGGCCTTCGGCAATGCAGATCAGGGCGTCGTGGGCCTCGTAGTCGTCGGCCTTGGCGAAGAACGGCTCGTTGGTGGCGACCAGCGGCAGGCCGAGGCGAAAGGCGAGGTCGAGCAGCGCCGGCTCGACCTCGCGCTCGCGGTCGGCGCCGTGGCGCTGCATCTCGACATAGAGCCGGTTGCCGAACAGATCGACCAGCGTTTCCAATCTATTGCCGGCAAGGTCGGGCTGGCCCTCCGCGGCGGCGCGGTCGATCGGGCCGTCGGGGCCGCCGGTGAGCACGATCAGCCCGGCGCTGTGATCGGCGAGCCGCGCCACCGGCACGTGCGGCTCCTCGCCGGAGGGGGCTTCGAGATAGGCGCGGGAGGTCAGCGCCATCAAGTTGCGATAGCCGTCCTCGCGTGCGGCGAGACAGACGATGCGCGACCGCCGCGCCGGCAGCCCGCCCTGCGGCCGGCCGCGCGAGGTGGCATCGGCGAATTCGACCGCCAGCGACAGGCCGACGATGGGCTGGATGCCGGCGCCGGCCATTTTTTCCGAGAATTCGAGCGCGCCGAACAGATTGCCGGTGTCGGTCAGCGCCAGCGCCGGCTGCTTGTCGGCCTTGGCGAGTTCGGCCAGCTTGGCGATCGACAGCGCGCCTTCGAGCAGCGAGAACGATGAATGCACATGCAGGTGCACGAAGCCGACGCCCGCCATCTCATCCTCCCGTTCGGTCTCCCAACGTGCGCGTCAAGGCCCCGCCGAGTCGACTCCACCACCGGGCGCCGTCCACAGGCTCGCGCCGTGCTGACCGCCGACGGCGCGGCTGAGGCACGCCGCGCGCGCCGATATCGCCGCCGCATAGCCGGCGCGGCCCGCGGCGGCAAACTTCAGAACCCGGCCTGGCCGAGCATCTGGGCCCAGACCAGGATGGTGGCGGCGAACAGGCTGAGCGAGGCAAGGGCAGCGGCTTCGCTGACGATTACGCGGATCATGGCGACCTCCGGAACAAATCCAGAACTCAACCTTGTTCATTTTTTGTTCCGGCGTCAACACAACTTTTGCGTGGGTCGTGCCTCAGTTTGAATTTGGCACCCGGCTGCACTTTGGTCGCGGCGGCGGATGCTCCACATCCGTTGGTGATGGCGCTAGAATCTCCGGAATGAACGGCCAAAGAGAGGAAGGCGATCGACCAAACGGTCCCTCCCCGTTCGACGAGGGCCTGGAGTCGTTCGAGTTCGGCATGACGCCCGACGCCTGCCCCTACCCCGCCGGCTCGGCCGAGCGCGAGGAGTGGCTGGAGGGCTGGGCCGAAGGCCAGGACCGCGCCGACAACGCGTGAGGCGATTTCCCCGGCCCCTGTGGTGCCGGGCCTATGACAGACCTTGCGCCGCCATCACAAATCAGCGCGCACAGGCGACCCGCGCCACCGCTGCCTTGCGCCGCAGAGCCGGCGTCACCATTGTGTCGCCTGCTTCGCTCGGCAATCTCGCCACGGCCTGTCACGGGCGGCAGGGCGCGAGGGACGAAACGCTGTTGAATCTGCGGATGAAATCGGCCCACCCGGACCAGGGGCGCCAGCGTCTGCAACGGCTGGTCGGATACCGCCTCGATCGGCTTCGCCGGCCCGGCGACGTCAGGCTGGAGAGCGCCGCGGTGGAGCGACGTTGCGAAGGTCGCCTAAGGTTCTGTTAGAGCATGATGTTTCCGCAAAACCGATTTCCACTTTTGCCCATCATGCTCTATGCAGCACGATGATCCGCCGCGGCGAGAGCGCCGCGTGCGCGCGTACAGGAGATCAAGGTCATGACCCAGACCACCAGCCGCTTCTTCGACGACATCTCCCGCATGGTGAACGACGCCGCCGGCATGGCCGACGGGGTGCGCCGCGAGGTCGAGACGGTGATGCGCACCCAGGCCGAGCGCATCCTGCGCGAACTCGACGTGCCCTCGCGCGAGGAATTCGAGGCGCTGCGCGAGGTCGCGCTGAAGGCGCGGGCCGAGAACGAGGCGCAGGCCGCCCGCATCGCTGCGCTCGAAGCCAAGCTCAGCAAGACCGCGCCGACCGCCGGCTGAGTGTCACCTCGCCGTGACGCGGCTCGACTAGAGCTTTGCCGGCACAGCGCCGGAACATGTGCACATGGACCGGGACTCGCTTGAGTCCTTAGGGCGAATCCGGTCCGGTGAAGAGGGTGGATCGTAGCCGGGCGTTAACGAGCCACCTATGATTGGTGCCGGGGTGATTCGCGATCATTCGCACGCGGAAGCGGATCATCACCGTCTCCAGTCTGCGACCGCGCCCCCGTCTCCTGATCGCGAGGTTGGCCGCATGAGCCTTATCGAAATCGACGTCGAGCATCGGCCGAATCCGGTCGATCTGGTCGAGCGTCTTGCCAGCGCCAACGATTGGACGTTCGAGAGATCCGGCGACGACGAGATCACGCTGTCGCTCGATGGCCGCTGGAGCGATTATCACGTCTCGTTCTCGTGGATGGACCAGATCGAGGCGCTGCACATCGCCTGTGCTTTCGATCTCAAGGTGCCGGACGCCCGGCGCGCCGAGGTGCTCAAGCTGCTCGCCATGGTCAACGAGCAGCTCTGGCTCGGCCATTTCGACCTATGGTCCCGCGAGGGGGTGGTGATGTTCCGCCACGCCCAACTGCTCGCCGGCGGCGCCACCATGGGCCGCACCCAGTGCGAGGCATTGCTGCAGGCCTCGGTCGACGCGGTCGAGCGGTTCTATCCGGCCTTCCAGTTCGTGGTGTGGGCGGGTAAGACCGCAGGTGAGGCGATCGACGCCTCGCTGCTCGACACTGTCGGAGAGGCCTGATTGGCCTGATCGCTATGGGACTTCCTCGGTTTTCTGGCCCGCTCGTCCTGCTGGGCGCGGGCAAGATGGGCGGAGCTTTGCTTGAGGGCTGGCTCCGCGATGGCCTTTCGCCTATCCAGGTTCAGGTGTTCGACCCGGCACCACCGCCCGAGGCGGCGGCGCTGATCGAACAGCACGGCATCGCGCTCAATCCCGATCCCGCCACCCTGCCGGCAGCGGCGGTGATCGTGCTGGCGGTGAAGCCGCAGATGGCCGCCGCCGCGCTGCCGACGGTGGCCAAGCTCGCCGGACCCGGCACCCTGGTGGTGTCGATCATGGCCGGCAAGACGCTGGCAACGCTGGACGCCGCATTCCCGGCGGGCACCGCCATCGTGCGCTCGATCCCCAACACGCCGGCCGCGGTCGGCCGCGGCATCACGGTCGCGGTGCCGAACGGCCGCCTCACCCCGGCGCAGCAGGACCTCGCCCACGCGCTGCTCAGCGCCACCGGCGGCTGCGAATGGATCGCCGACGAGGCGCTGATGGACGCCGCCACCGCTCTGTCAGGCTCGGGCCCGGCCTATGTGTTCCTGTTGGTCGAGACCATGGCACGGGCCGGCGCCGCGGCCGGGCTGCCGGCGGACCTGGCCGAGCGGCTGGCGCGCGCCACGGTGATCGGCTCCGGCGAGCTGCTGCGGCAGTCCGAGCTGGCGGCCGCGCAGCTTCGCCGCAACGTCACCTCGCCGGGCGGCACCACCGCCGCGGCGCTGGCGGTGCTGATGGCGGAAAACGGGGTCGACCCGCTGTTCGAACGCGCGGTCGCCGCCGCCACCGAACGCGGCCGCGAACTGGCGGGGTAAGCGGCCCGGCCCCACCGGGACCGCCGGCCGCGGCCCCATCACGCCGGAAACACGAAGGCGTCCGCCCGGTCGACGGTGATCGAGACCCGCCCGCCCGGCTCGGCGTTGAGGCGGCGGTCGATCGCGACCTCGATCGGCGTCTCGAGGCCATCGACCTGCAGGCGCAATTGCCTCCGCTCGCCGAGGAACCGCGTGGCGAGCACCCTCGCGCCGATCGCCTCCGGCCCGTCCGCGAGCGTGACGGCGTCGCGGCGCACGCACACGATGCCCGGCCCGTCGGCGAGCCGCGGCGTCGGAAAGGCGCCGAGCGCGCTCCAGGCTCTGCCGCCGGCGATGACCGCCGGCACCTCCGCCACCTCGCCGAACAGTCGCGCGGCAAAGCGGTCGGCGGGCGCTCGGAACACCTCCTCGGGCGTGCCGACCTGCACCAGCCGGCCGGCGCGCATCAGCGCCATTCGGTCGGCGGCGGCCAGCGCATCGTCGGGATCGTGGGTCACCAGCACCGCCGCGGCACCGCGCTCGCGCAAGAGGCGCACCGTTTCCGTCCGCATGCCTTCGCGCAGGCGTTGGTCGAGATTGGAGAACGGCTCATCCATCAGCAGCACGGCCGGGTTCGGGGCGAGCGCGCGGGCGAGCGCGACGCGCTGCTGCTCTCCGCCCGACAGCATGTGCGGATAGGCGCGTGCGCGGTCAGCAAGGCCGATGCGGCCCAGCAGATCGGCGACGATGGCGCCGATCTCGCCGCGCGGGCGCCCCTTCAGCCCGAACGCGACGTTGGCGGCGATGTCGAGGTGGGGGAACAGCGCGTAGTCCTGGAACACCAGCGACAGGCCGCGCCGCTCAGGCGGCACGAACGCGCCCTCGCCGGCGACGATGCGCCCGCCGACAGCGACCTTGCCGGCGTCCGGGCGCTCGAGCCCGGCGGCGAGGCGCAGCAACGTGCTCTTGCCGCAGCCGGACGGGCCGAGCAGGGCAACGATTTCGCCGGCCCGCACCGCGAGCGAGACGTCGGCGACCGCGACCTTGTCGCCGTAGCTGTGGCGGACATGTTCAAGCGACAGTGCGAAGCCGGCGCTCATGGGCGCGCCTCCAGGGTTGCGGGCGGCCGGCCGAGCCGTACCAGCACCGCCACCGGCACCAGGCCGATGGCGACGATCAGCAGCGCGGCGATCGCCCCGTCCTCATAGGTGCCGCGCGCCGCCTCGCCGTAGAGCAAGGTGGCGAGGGTGTCGAAATTGAGCGGGCGCAGCAGCAGCGTCGCCGGCAGCTCCTTCATGCAGTCGACGAATACCAAGAGCGCGGCGCCGGCCAGGCTGGCGCGCAGCAGCGGCAAATGGATCGCGCTCATCACACCCGCCGGGGTGCGGCCGAGCGAGCGGGCCGACTGGTCGAGCGTCGGCGGGATGCGCTCAAGCCCGGTCTCGACCTGTGTCGCGGCGAGCCGGACGAAGCGCACGACATAAGCGAGCACCACGGCACCGATCGAGGCCGACACCAGGAGGCCGGTGGGCGCGCCGCCGGCGAACTCCACCACGGCGCGGGCGGCGCGGTCGAAGCCGCCGAGCACCACCAAGAGCCCGACCGCGAGCACGGTGCCCGGCACCGCATAGCCGCTGGTGGCGACCCGCAGCACTGCGGCGTGGAGCCGCGATCCGGGGTGGAGACGCCGGCCCTCGACCAGCACCAGCCCGGTGAGCACCGCCGCCACCGTTGCGAGCACGGCCACGAGCAGCGTGTTGCCGATCGCCGGCAAAAGCGTGGCGCCGCCGTGCCCTTCGGCGAGGCGCAGTGCCGCCTGCCAAGCCAGATGCCCGGTCGGCAGGCCGAAGCCGAGCGCCACCACCAGCGCGCCGAGCGCGAGCAGGCCAAGGCCGGCGATCCCGTCGACGCGGCGCGGCGGCAGGGCGCGCTGGGCGCCGCCACCGACGGCGAAGCTGCGGGCGCCGCGTGCGGTGCGCTCGGCCAGCACCAGAGCCAGCACGATCGCCAGCATGGCGAGCGCGATCTGGGCGGCGCCGGCGAGGTCCGACCGGTTGACCCAGGTGGAGTAGACCGTGGTGGTGAGCGTCGTGACCCCGAGGAATTCGGCCGCGCCGACGTCGTTCAACGTCTCCATCAGCACGAGCGAGGTGCCGGCCGCGATCGCCGGCCAAGCCAGCGGCAGCGCGACGCGCCCGAACACCCGGCCCGGGCCGGCGCCGAGCGTGCGCGCCGCCTCGGTCAGCGTCGTCATCCGCGCCAGGAACGCCGCACGGGCCGCGACATAGACGTAAGGGTAGAGCGCAAGGCCGAACACGAGCACCGCCCCCGGCAGCGAGCGCAGGTCCGGCAGCCGCAGCTCCGCCGGCCGCTCGATGCCGAGCAGCGCCCGAAGCCCGCTCTGGAGCGGGCCGATCGGGTGCATCAGGTCGATCCAGGCATAGGCCATCACATAGGCCGGGAATGCGAGCGGCAGCAGCAGCGCCACCTCCAGCATGCGGCGGCCGGGAAAGGCGTAGGCGGTGACCAGCCAGGCCGTGCCGGTGCCGACCACCACCACGAACACCGTAACCCCGCCGAGCAGTACGGCGGTTTCGTGCAGCGCATAGGGCACCACCGCCGTCGCGAGGTGGAGCCAGTGCGCCGCGTTGCCCTGGAGCGCGAGGATGCCGAGCGCGCCGATCGGCGCGCCGGCGATGAGCGCGGCACAAAGTCCGATCCAGGCGAAGCCGCCGGGGCCGCGATGCTCCGCCGCCGGCGCCGCGGCCACCCGTTCTGCCCTGTCCGGCAGGACCGCGGTCAACGGTCGAAGCCGACCTTGTCGACGAGAAGGCTCGCCGCCTTGCGATGCTTGGCGATCTCGGCGAGCGGCAGGGTGTCGGGCGTGAGCTTTCCGAGCGCGGCGATGATCGGGTCGACCGCGGCGTCGGCGCGCACCGGGTATTCGAAGTTTTGCTCGGCGTAGATCTTCTGGCCCTCGGGCGACAGCAGGTACTCAAGCAGCTTCTCGGCTTCGGCGGCGTTGGGCGCGTGCTTGGCGAGCGCGGCGCCCGAGGCGTTCACGTGCGTGCCGCCGCCGGTAAACGTCGGCAGCACCACGGCGACCTCCTCGCCCCACGTCTTCTGCTCGGCGCCACCCTTGCCCGAGCGCATCAGGCCGACATAGTAGGAGTTGCCGACGCCGATCTGGCACAGCCCGCCGAGGATGTCGCGGGCGACGTCGCGGTCGCCGCCGCCCGGCTTCTTGGCGAGGTTGGCCTTGAGCCCGGTCAGCCATTCTTCGGTCTTGGCCTCGCCGACATGGGCGATCATCGCCGCCACCAGGGCGACGTTGTAGGGGTGCTGGCCGGAGCGGATGCACACCTTGCCCTTCCACTTGGGATCGGCGAGATCGTCGTAACTGACGCTCGTCAGCCCGAGCGATTTGTCCGCCCACACCAGGCGGGCGCGCAGCGACAGCGCGTACCACGCGCCGTCCGCCGCGCGCAGATGGGCGGGAACCGCCGCGGCGAGCGCAGGCGAGGTCACCGGTCGGGTGACGCCCTTGTCGACCAGCTCGACGAGGTTGCCGATGTCGACGGTCATCAGCAGGTCAGCCGGCGAGCCGGCACCCTCGGCGGCGACGCGCTCGGCGAGGCCGTCCTTGACGAACACCGTGTTGACCTTGATGCCGGTTCGGGCGGTGAAATCGGCGGCGAGCGGGGCGAACAGGCCCGGCTCGCGCGTCGTGTAGACATTGACCTCGGCAGCAATACCGTGTGCGGAAAGTGCGCCGGTTGCCAGAACAATCGCGGTCAGACGGTACCAGACCTTCGTCAAGAGTGCCTCCCTCGCAGTTCTTCCGATCTTTGAAAGCCGCGAGTGAGAGTGAATGTCAATGGCGTGATAGTCGTTTCGAAATACTCTAATTCTAAACGGCCTAGCGCGACACGACGAACCCGGTATCGAGCACCGCGATGGCGGTCGGCGGACCTGCCGCTTCGCTCGTCGCAACTCCGATACCGTCCGGATGCAGCCGAGCCCGCGAACGCGCGCGCGTCGATTGATCGGACGGCGAAGCTCCGGTCGGATCGGTCGCACCGGCCGAAGCCACGCCAGCGACGTTGAGCCTCACCGTGGCCCCGCTCGCGAGCGTGTATCGAGGATCGGCGTGCCGCTATGGTGCAACGCAAGGCGATGCCAGACGCAGCGGCTGGCGTTGCGGATTGCGGATACTGAACGATCGGCGGCGGGTTGGCGTGGTGGTCGGCAGCATACGGGCGAGGTGGCGATGACCGGTGTGGCGAAGTCCGGTGGGGTCATCGGCCTTGGCGCGGAGCGGGTGCGGCGGGCGCTCGCCATCGCCTCCGCCCTCAGCCATCCCCAGGCGTCGCTGGCGTGGCCGCAGGTGCAGCCCCGCCGGGTCAGCCAGCTCGCCCACCGCGGCACCGCCTTCGAGGGCAGCTGGACGACCACCGACATCGAGGGCACGCTGCCCGCTGAGCTGCGCGGAACGCTGTTGCGCAACGGCCCCGGCGCCAAGACGGTCGGCGGGCGCGACCTGCAGCACTACTTCGACGGCGACGCGCTGGTTACCGCGCTCAGGTTCGACGGCACCAGTCGCGTCGCCGCGCGCTGCCGATTCGTGGCGACGCCGGAGCGAGCCAGGGAGCAGTTCGCCGGCCGCATGCTCTACCACGACTTCGGTACCGCGGCCGCGGCGCGCTGGGCGCACGGCTACAAGAACGCGCCTTCGATCAGCCTGTTGCCGCTGCCGGACCGGCTGCTGGCATTGTCGGAGGCCGACCGCCCGGTCGCGCTCGATCCGGCTGACCTCGCCACCCGCGGCACCTGGGATTTCGGCGGCACGTTGCGCTACGGCACCTCGTTCACCGCCCATCCCAAGGTTGACCCCGCCACCGGCGCGATCTACGGCTACGGCATCGACATCGTCGGCCTCCGCCGGGTGTTCAACCCGCTGCTGAAGGTGTTCCGGATCGAGCCGGACGGCAGCCGGCTCAGCCCGCTGGCCGCGGTGCCGCTGGCGGGATTCTCGCCCATCCACGACATGCTGATCACCGAGAACCACTTGGTGTTCGTGATCTGCCCGCTCACGGTCGGCCTGTTCGGCCTGCTGGCGCGGCGGTGGGCGGTGGCGGACGCCATCGCCTACGACCCCGGCCGGCCGCTGCGCATCGTCGTCGTCCGCAAAGACGGCACCGCGCCGCCGATCGAGATGGCCAGCGCGCCGCCGGTGCTGATCTTCCACCACGTCAACGCATACGAGACCGACGGCGGCCGCCGCATCGTGTTTCACTCGATGGCTCACGACAACGCCGCGAGTCTCGACGTCATGGGGGCGTGGGCCGCGCCGTCGCCGCCCGCTCTGCCGCGGCAGTGGGTGACGCGGTTCGAGCTCGACCTGGTCGAAAAGCGGGTGGTTTGCCGCCGTAACCTGACCGATGGCGTGCCGGGCGACTTTCCCTGCATCGACGCCCGGCGGGTATCCTCGCCGGTGCGCTTCGTCCACGCGCTGGAATCGCCGCCGGCCTCGGACGATCCGCTCGATTTCAACTGGCTGGCGTGCTGGGACCTTGAGGCCGGCACGGTGAGGCGGCTGGAGGCCGGCCGCGGCCGCACCCTCGGCGAGCCGGTGTTCGTGCCCCACCCCGACGGCCGCGACGAGCACGAGGGCTGGCTGCTGCTGCTCGGCTACGATGCGCGGCGTGACGAAACCTTCCTCGACGTCCGCGCCGCGGTCACCCTCGAATTCCAGGCTCGGGTGTGGCTCGGCCGCTACCTGCCGCTCGGCTTCCACGGCACCTTCTCGCCGGCGCCGGCCGCGCCGGGCTGATGCGGCGTTCCGCCGGTCAGGCGGGAGGCTCGTCGTCCGGGATCGCCGGGCCACCGTCGGGAACCCGCAGCATGGCTTGGACCCTGCGGGATGCGCGCCGGCAGCTCAGCGGCGGGTGCGTCCCACCATCACCGCGCCGACCAGGACGCCGACCACCACCACCGCCAGCCAGCCCAGCGCCCAAACCGAGAACGGCGGCGGCGCGAACAAGGCGATCACGACGGGCGTCAGCAGAACTGCGATCAGCACCGTTTTGGCTTGCTTCGTCATCGACAGCCTCTCTCGAACAGCCTGCGGGATGGCGTTTCGCCGCCGGGGCGCCCCCGGTCACGCTGGGGCATCGCCCGCGCCTTAAACGGGCCGGCCGGAACGCTGTCAAGCGGGCGATCCCGTCCCGGTGGCGGGGCGGGGGCTTCGGCGCGGCCTACACCGGCACCCGCACCGTGGCGCGCAGGCCGCCGAGCGGGGAATCCGACAGGGTGATGTCGCCGCCGTGGCTGCGGGCGACGTCGCGGGCGATGGCGAGGCCGAGCCCCGAGCCGCCCTGGTTCTGGTTGCGGGCGTCGTCGAGCCGCAGGAACGGCCGGAACACCTCGTCGCGCATCTCCGGCGGAATGCCGGGACCGTCGTCGTCGACGGTCACGGTGAACCAGCGCGCATCGCGGGTGGCGGTGATCTCGACGGTGTCGGCAAAGCGCGAGGCGTTGGCGACCAGATTGTGCAGCAGGCGCTTGAAGGCGTCCGGCCGCACCGTCACGCTCGGCGGGCCGTTGAACACCACATTGGCGGTGTCGCCGGTGCGCTCGACCTCGTCGCGCAGCTCCTCCAGCAGCAGTTCCATGTCGGTCGGCGCCGCCTGCTCACCGGTGTCGCCGCGGGCGAAGGCGAGATAGTCCTCCAGCATGCGGCTCATCTCGTCGACGTCCTTCTTCATGGCGTCGATCTCGGCGCTGTCGTCGAGCAGCGCGAGCTCCAGCTTGAACCGGGTCAGGATGGTGCGCAGATCGTGCGACACCCCGGCCAGCATGGTGGTGCGCTGGTCCATCTGGCGCTCGATGCGCCGCTTCATCTCCAGAAAGGCGTGCGAGGCCCGCCGGACCTCGCGGGCGCCGCGCGGCCGGAAGCCCTCGACGTCGCGGCCCTTGCCGAAGCTCTCGGCGGCATCCGCCAACGCCTGGATCGGGCGGATCTGGTTGCGCAGGAACGCCACCGCCACCCCGACCAGCACCAGTGAGGTGCCGACCATCCACACCAGGAAGATGTGGGAGTTGGAGGCATAGGCCTGGCTGCGGCGGGCGAACACCTGCAGAATCAGGCCGGGCTCGAGCTGGATGCGGATCTCGACCAGCGAGGAGTTGCCGACGGTGTCGATCCAGAACGGCTTGCCGATCTGGCGGCGGATTTCGCGCGACAGCGCCGAGTCGAGCAGCGAGAAGAACGGCTTGGGGCCGGCCGAGGGCAGCTGTTCGCCATGGCGGAAGTCGAGGGTGAGGCCTTGGCGCTCCATGGCGATGCGGCGCAGCGTGGCGGCGTCCTTGTCCTGCGGATAGGTGCGGTAGACCTCGATCAGGGTGGCGATGTCCTGGGTGACCGAAGCCGACAGCCGGTAGGTCACAGTCTGCCAGTGGCGCTCCATGAACACGAACGCCACCACCGCCTGCAGCAGCACCATCGGCGTGACGATGATGAGCAGCGAGCGGGCGTAGAGCCCCTTCGGCATCTGGGCCTTGATCAGCACGGCGAGCCGGTTCCAGCCGCGCTTCAGCGCGGCGCCGGCGCGCCCGAGCCCGGCCATCGTCACGGCGCCACCACCAGCCGGTAGCCGATGCCGCGCACGGTCTGGATGAACAGCGGGTTGGCCGGGTCGTCCTCGATCTTGCGGCGCAGCCGGTTGACCTGGACGTCGACCGCGCGCTCGCTGGCTTCGACGCCGGGCGCGGCCAGCTCAGTGCGCGGCACCGTCTCGCCCGGCGCGCGCGCCAACGCCCGCAGCATGTCGCGCTCACGCTCGGTAATGCGGACGGCCTCGATGCCGCGCTTGAGCTCGCCGCGGTCGAGCATGAACACGAAATCGCCGAACCGCACCGCCTCGGGCGGCTTGGTGGTCGACTGAGGCGCGGAGATCCGCTTCAGGATGGCGCCAATCCGCAGCAGAAGCTCGCGGGGCTCGAACGGCTTGCCGAGATAGTCGTCCGCCCCCGACTCCAGCCCGGCGATGCGCTCGGCCGGATCGGTTCGCGCCGTCAGCATCAGGATCGGCACGTCGGAGCGGCCGCGCAGGCCGCGGGCGAGGTCGAGGCCGGATTCGCCGGGCATCATCACGTCGAGCACCAGGAGGTCGAACGACAGGCTCTCCAGCTTGGCGCGCGCCTCCGCGGCGGAGGCGACGGTGGTGACGCGGTAACCGTTCTCGGTGAGGTAGCGCTGCAGAAGCGCCAGAATGCGGGCGTCGTCGTCGACCACCAGCAGGTGCGGGGCGTCGTCGGGCGGAACCACGATCGGGCGGGGCATGGCCGCCTCCTATTTGTGCCGGTCGCGGCGGTTGCTGTTACCGCGGGCGATCAGCCGTTCGACCTCGCGGCGCTGGTCGGTGTCGACGAGCCCCAGCAGCAGGCGATAGGCGCCGTCGCGGGTTTCGCCCGAGTCGGCCAGTGCCCGCATCAGCCGGCCGGTCTGTACGCTGGCGACGTCGGCGGCGAGCTTGGCGCCCTTGTCGGTGAGGTAGAGCAGCCGCTGGCGGCGGTCGGCGTGGCCCTCGCGCTGGATGACGTAGCCGGTTTCCACCAGTTCGCGCAGCACCCGGCCGAGGCTCTGCTTGGTGATCTTGAGGATGTCGAGCAGCTCGGCAACGGTGATTCCCGGGTGCCGGGCGACAAAGTGCAGCGCGCGGTGGTGGGCGCGGCCGAAGCCGTAGCGCGCCAGCATGCCGTCGGCGTCGCCGACGAAGGCGCGGTAGGCGAAGAACAGCATCTCGATCAGGTCGTAGTACGGCTCGTCCGGCCCGGTCACGGTTTCGGATGCAGAACCGGCAGGGCTGCTCCGCTCGGCGACGAAATTTATGTCAGCCATATTGACTTATTCCGGTCCGATTGTTACCCAAACCGCCGTGTTGGCGAAACGATCATGCCAACCCCGCCGGGTCGGGTCAGTGATGCTTACCAAATATGCGCCGCGATGGCGAGCCTGCCCGGCATCTGTCAGACGATCAGACGTTTATCGGCGGCCCGGCCGTCGACCCATTGGAGGATTTAACCATGGCCCTGATGCCGTACGACGACCGTGACGGATTCATCTGGTTCGACGGCAAGCTGGTGCCGTGGCGCGACGCCAAGATTCACGTCTTGACCCACGCCCTGCATTACGGATCCGGCGTGTTCGAGGGCGAGCGCGCCTATAACGGCGTGGTGTTCAAGTCCGCCGAACATTCGCAGCGGCTGAAGGACTCCGCCAACATCCTCGACTTCGAGGTGCCCTGGACGGTCGAGCAGATCGACGCCGCCAAGCTCGCGGTGATGGCGGCGAACGGCCACACCGACTGCTACGTGCGGCCGGTGGCCTGGCGCGGCTCGGAGGAGATGGGCGTCGGCGCCCACGCCAACACCATTCATCTGGCAATCGCGAGCTGGGTGTGGCCGAGCTACTTCGACCCCGAGCTGCGCAAGAAGGGCATCCGGCTCGACATCGCTGACTACCGCCGCCCCGACCCGCAGACCGCACCCTCGACCGCCAAGGCGGCCGGGCTCTACATGATCTGCACCATCTCCAAGCATCGCGCCGCGGCGAAGGGCTTTACCGACGCCATGATGCTGGACTGGCAGGGCCGCGTCGCCGAGTGCACCGGCGCCAACATCTTCTTCGTCAAGGACGGCGTGATCCACACCCCGACCGCCGACTGCTTCCTCAACGGCATCACGCGGCAGACGGTGATCGAGCTGGCCAAGCGGCGCGGCGTCGAGGTGGCCGAGCGCCGCATCCTGCCGGAGGAGCTGACCGGGTTTACCGAGTGCTTTGTCACCGGCACCGCCGCCGAGGTGACGCCGGTCGGCGAGATCGGCCCCTACCGCTTCACGCCCGCGCAGCTTACCGCCGCGCTGATCGAGGATTACGCCGCCGAGGTTCAACCGAAGAAGCTGGCGGCGTAACCGCGCCTGCTCTGCCCATCGCCCCGGACCCGCGGCACGTCCGCGCTCCGGGGCGTGGTGTTCGCGGCACTTACCGAAAGGCGCGGCGCGCCGGCCCGCACGTTGCTGTTACCGACGCGGTTATCGAGGCGGGAGGTGTCGGTGTGCGGCGCTCGGCCGCGAATGCCGGAGCCGACGCCACGCCGTCCGCGACCACGCCGTCGCATCGTGCGCCATCAGCGTGGCGTAGCGGGCGAACAGTCCGCACGTCACGACCACGGTCGCGATCCAATAGCCGGGCATGGCGTTGAGCCCGGCCGGCTCCATGAGGCCGCGCTGTTCCAGGTTGCGTGCCAGGGAAATGATCGGGTCGGCCGTCAGCACCAGTGCGACCAGCAGGCAGATGAACAGCAACGCCTCCCGTTGCGGCAGCAGGCGAGTGCGCGCCGGTGATGAGAGCGCCAAACTCACGCCGAACAGGGCGAGGCCACCGAGCAGGCCGAGCGATATTCCGACCACTGCCGCATAGAGCAGGCCATCAGCGTCGCGCCCGGCCGCGACCAGCGCGCCGATCCGCGTGAACGACGTCTCCGGCGCCAACCAGAACATCGTCATTTGGTACCACGGCACCGGATCGAGCAACCGGACCTGTTCGGCCGAGGCGCCGATCAGCGCCGCCACTGCCGCCAGATAGACCACCACAGCCACCACGATCGGCCGCGTCATGACCTGCCTCACCGTTCGAACCAGCGGAGGCTACTGCGCCGCCGCTCGATCGCGATGGTAACGTTAAAAAAGGGTTAATGACAACGGCGGCGCCGGCCGTTGGTTGCGATCGCGGCGATCGGGCGGCGAAAAGCCATTTCCGATCAAGGGCTTTTCGCCATTGATCTATCAATTTTCGTCCGGAAATCGGTCTCCAACTTCGCGGAGAACGGCCTAACCGGACCCGTGGCCGGCTTCCCACCGCGCCAGCGCGGCATCGTCGGCGGTCCTGGCCTCGACCCAGCGGGAGCCGGTCGCCCGCTCCTCCTGTTTCCAGAACGGGGCGCGAGCCTTGAGATGATCCATCAGGAATTCGGCGGCGGCGAACGCTGCCCGACGGTGGGCAGCGGCGGTGATCACCACAACGATCGCCTCGCCCGGCGTCAGGCGGCCGAAGCGGTGGATCACCGTGACGCCCTGCAGCGGCCAGCGTGCCTGGGCGTCCTCGACCAGTCGTGCGATCTCGGCCTCCGCCATCTCGGCGTAGCATTCCAGCGTCAACGCAATGAGGCCGTCATCGAGGCGGACGAAGCCGGTGAAGGTCACCACCGCGCCGACGTCGGCGCGGCCGGCGACAATCGCTTCGGCCTCGGCGGCAGCGTCGAACGGTGCGGTCTGGATGCGGACGGTGATTTTCGGTGCAATCATACGGGTGTCCAGTGACCACTCCGTGATCCCGGCAACGGCGTCGCCGCAAATCTCTTTTGCAACCAAGGCGATTCGGCGACCGCAACGGGAAAGCGGCGTGACCCAACGAAAGCCGGGTCAGCCGCCGGTCATCGGCGGAAAGAACGCCACCTCGCGGGCACCGGCCAGCGGCGCGTCGGGCTTGGCGTGGACGCGGTCGATTGCCGCCCGCACTGCCGACGGGGTCGCGAACGCTGCGGTGTAACCCGCGCCCTGTGTCCGCAGCCACGCCACCAAATCGTCGACGGTGGCGACAGCGGCCGGCAGGTCCACGGTCTCCTCGGCGGTGCCGATACGCTCACGGACCCAGGCGAAATAGACCAGCTTGAGCGGGCCGCCGGTGGCCATCGGTCAGTCGCTCAGCACGTGGCGCACGCCAGCCCGAAAATAGTCCCAGCCGGTGTAGAGCGTCAGGATGGCCGACACCCACAATAAGCCGAGGCCGATCAGGGTGTTGCCGGGGAGAACCGCGTCGCCGGCGGCGCCGGCGACCAGAAAGCCGATGGCGATGAGCTGCAGCACCGTCTTCCACTTGGCCAGCCGCGACACCGGCACCGGCACCTGCACGGCGGCGAGGTATTCCCGCAGTCCGGACACCAAAATCTCGCGCATCAGGATGACGATCGCCCCCCAGATCGACCAGCCGCGGATGGTGCCGTCGGCTGCCAGCATCAACAGGCACACCGACACCAGCAGCTTGTCGGCGATGGGGTCGAGCATCCGGCCGAGCTTGGAGATCTGATTCCAGGACCGGGCAAGATAGCCGTCGAAATAGTCGGTGATGGCGGCCAGTGCGAAAATCGTCACCGCCGGCCAGCGCAACCACACCCCGAATTCGAGAATGTCCGACAGGAACAGCAGCGCGGCGACGATCGGCACCGCCGCGATGCGGCCGTAGGTCAGCACGTTGGGAAGGCTCAGCGCGTGCGACGATCTGGGCGGAACGATGGAGCCGGCAGCATGGTTCATGGAGTCAACAAGCCATCAAGCAGTCGAGCCGTCAACGCAACATCGATGAACCAATCCTGCAACGACAGCATATCATTTTTATCACACATTCCGCCGCCGCCCGCGACAATCATTCGCGCATCCGCCGGTGCGCCGAACTGCAAGGGTGGCCGCGCCCGGCTTTTCCCTAGCCTGGAGACGGTCAGCCGCCGCGGTCATGGAAGAAATCGTAGATCCGCTTGGCCGTTTCGGCATTGATGCCGGCGACCCCTTCGAGGTCGCGAATCGAGGCGCGTTCCACCGTCTTCAGCGTGCCGAAATGGCGCAGCAGCGCCCGCTTACGCGCCGGGCCGACGCCGGGGATCTCCTGCAGGCCGCCCTCGCGGATGTCGCGGCCGCGCTTCTTGCGGTGGGTGCCGATGGCGAAGCGGTGGGCCTCGTCGCGCAGGCGTTGCACGAAATAGAGCACCGGGTCGCGCGGCGGCAGCTGGAACGGCGTCCGCCCGGGCATGAAGAAGTGCTCGCGGCCGGCGTTGCGGTCGGGCCCCTTGGCGATGCCGACCAAGGCAACGTCCTCGATGCCGAGCTCCTTGAGGATGGCTTCCGCCGCGCCGAGCTGGCCGGCGCCGCCGTCGATCAGCACGAGGTCGGGCCATTTGGCGTCCGCCGGCTCGGCCTCGTCCGGCGCCGCCTCGGCGTCTTGCAGTTCTGGGGCGGGTGCGCGCGGCGTTTCCTTGATCAACCGCGAGAAGCGGCGCCGCAGCACCTCCCGCATCATACCGAAGTCGTCGCCGGGCGTGATGTCGGTCGAGCGGATGTTGAAGGTGCGGTACTCCTTCTTGCGGAAGCCGTCCGGTCCCGCCACCACCATGGCGCCGACCGCGTTGGTGCCCATGATGTGGGAGTTGTCGTAGACCTCGACCCGCAGCGGCGGCCGCGGCAGCGCAAACGCGCCGGCCAGCGCCACCAGCAGCTTGGCCTGGGAGGAACTCTCGGCCAGCCGCCGCCCCAACGCCTCGCGGGCGTTGTGGAGGGCGTCATCGACCAACTCGCATTTGGGGCCACGCTGCGGCCGGGCGATCTCGATCCTCGAACCGGCCTTGGTCGACAGCGCCTCCTCCAGCAGCGCCGCCTCCGGCAACGCCTCGGAGACCAGGATCAGCCGCGGCACCGGCTTGTCGTCGTAAAATTGGCTGATAAAGCTCGCCAGCACCTCGCCAGGCTCCAGCGAACGGTCGGCGCGCGGGAAGAAGGCACGGTTGCCCCAGTTCTGGCCAGTGCGGAAGAAGAACACCTCGACGCAGGTCTGCCCGCCGTTCTGGGCGATGGCGAATACGTCGGCCTCCTCGATGCCGGCCGGGTTGACGCCCTGGTGGGCCTGGATGGCGGACAGCGCGGCGAGGCGGTCGCGCAGCACCGCGGCGCGCTCGAAGTCGAGCACCTCAGCGGCGGCCTCCATGTCGGCGGCAAGGTGCTCCTTCACCGCCTTCGACCGGCCGGACAGGAACGCCGTCGCCTCCGCCACCAGCTTGCGGTAGCCCTCGGCCGAGACCTCGCCGGTGCAGGGGCCGGCGCAGCGCTTGATCTGGTGCAGCAGGCACGGCCGGGTGCGGCTCTCGAACACGGTGTCGGAGCACGAGCGGATCAGGAACGCCCGCTGCAGCGCGTTGATGGTGCGGTTCACCGCCCACACGCTGGCGAACGGGCCGTAATACTGGCCGGGCTGGTTGCGGGCGCCGCGGTGCTTGCAGATCTGCGGCGCCTGGTGGTCGCCGGTGAGCAGGATATAGGGGAACGACTTGTCGTCGCGCAGCAGCACGTTGAAGCGCGGGCGCAGCCGCTTGATCAGATTGGCTTCGAGCAGCAGCGCTTCGGTCTCGGTGCGGGTGGAGACGAACTCCATCGTCGCCGTCAGTGCCACCATGCGGGCGATGCGATTGGTGTGGCCGGCGCCGCGGGCATAAGACAAGACGCGCTTCTTGATGCTCTTGGCCTTGCCGACATAGAGCACCTCGCCGGCCTCCCCGATCATGCGGTAGACGCCGGGTCCCGCCGGCGCGAGGCGGGCGTGGCCGCGGATCACCTCGGTGCCGCGTGCCAGCGACCCTTCGGCCGGCGCATCATCGGCAAAGTCGGCATCCGCGATGGCGTCTTCGACCAGCTCGCCCACGGCCGAGCCCGACTCCGCCCGGGCCTCCGCTTCCACCTCGCGGCGGTCGGCGTCGAAATCGGGGTCGAGATTGAGGGGGCGGGTGGGTCCGGCCACGGTCAGCTCAAGGTGCTCGGTCGATACATCATCCGCCTATATAAGCGGGTCGCTGGCGTATTTCGACGCACCCTGCCTCTCACGTTGCGCCAGCCGGTGGGCGGCCTATCTTCTAGGCACTCATTCGTCAGGGCCCCCAAGCCGGGATCAAAGCCGATCCCAGGCGTTCGCCCTTCAAGACCACAGGAGACGGCAATGTCTGGCATGTCGAACGGTGAAGACGACGATCGGGTGACCGGGGCGGGCCTCAATGGCGTGTCCCCGCGCGATCGGCTGATCGAGGCGTTCATGGCGCTGCTCGCGGAGCGCCGTTTCGAGCGGATCGACCTCAAGGACGTCGCCGACCGCGCCGGCGTGCCGCTGGTCGATTTCCGGGGCGAGTTCGGCTCGACCTTCGACATCCTCGGCGCGTTCGCCAAGAAGCTCGACCGCCAGGTGCTGGCCGAGGTGGAGCCGGCCGACGCCGATTCGACCCCGCGCGAGCGGCTGTTCGACGTGATGATGCGGCGGTTCGAGCTTCTGGTGCCGTACCGTCAGGCACTGGACAATCTGCGGCCGTCGGCGTTCGCCATCCCGCCGCTTGGCGTGGCTCTGAGCCGGATCACCCTGCGCTCGATGCAATGGATGATGGCGGCGGCCGGCCTGGAGACCGCCGGCACCCGCGGCATGGTGCGCGCCCAGGCGCTTGCGGTGCTGTTTGCGCGGGTGTTCGAGACTTGGCTGAACGACGAGGACCCCGCCCTGTCGCGCACCATGGCCAAGCTCGACCGCGAGTTGGCGAAGGCGGCGGCCTGGTCGAGCCGGTTCGAGGAATTGTGCAACTTCATTCCGCGCCTGCCGCGCGGTCGCCGGTCCTGGCGCCAGCGCCGCAGCGGTTGCAGCTGTGCCCACGCGGAAAGCGCGCCGGATCGGTCCGGCGACGAGGGCATCCCGGCTGCGGCGATCTAAACAGAAACGGGCACCGATTTGGTGCGGACGGAAGGGGCCTGCCAGGAATCTTATGTCGGCGGCCGGCTGCATATCACGCGTGATACGGTTTCTGGTTGATCAGCTCGGAATGGCCGTTGGCCGAGGGGCGCGTCTTTTCCCTCTCCCACAAGGGGCGAGGAAAGAAAGAGCCGAACTGATCAAACGGAAACCGTACGATACCAACGGCCCGGATGCTGACGCATGGAGCCGTTGAAAACCGCAGATTTTCGTCCTTGAAATCATTGATTTCATGGAAATCTGCGATCCGAACCAACGGCCGGCTGCCGCCGCCGTTGGAATGATTGCTCGCGTTTCCACATTGGCGGTGGAATTGGTTGTCAGGTGGCAGCTCTTTCTTGAACCGAGCAGCGAGCAAGGTGCTGGCGAGTTCGAGGCTTGACTCTTCCGGGTCGAACTCTTCGCCGAGCCAGTCGATCTGCTCGGCGTGGGCGGGATTGGCTAGGATGGCCAGCAGATCCTGATCGCCCCAGATGCCGCTGCAATCCTCTGGTGGACAGTTTTGCTTTCCCGTGACGCAGATCGGATAGGATACCCCTCGACGGCCGGCTCGCATTTTTCGAATGCGGCCGTGTGCTCCCGTTGTCGCCGAAGTCGTAGGTGTAGGTGAAGCGGACGCCGGGTGATCGCAGCAGACCATTCAGGGTGATGCGGTTTTCGTCATAAACGCCGTCGAGACTGTGCCGATCGCCGTGCCGCTCCCCGCCGATGTCGAAGGCAGGAGGCGGCCACCATGCCATCCAGTTGCCGCCTGGATCGCGTGGTGCAGATCGCCAAGCGTCATCGTGCCCAACTGACAAGCCGGCGCCAGACCGGCGGTTTGATGCCGTGCAGTATCACCTTCACCGTGATGACGGTCTTGCTCACGCTGGTCTTCGGCGAATTGATTTGGCACGATCACGCATCATGTCGGCATCGGCCATCGGTGACGATGTCTCGGTTCTCCCCGCTGTGCGCGATGACTTTGCTGACCGCAAGCGGGCGATGGCGTTTCTGGAACCATGACCGGTCGGATGTGGTTAGACTTCCGGAATTTGGAGCGGTCGTGCCGTTCGCTGGAACTCATCGTATGCGGAGCATCATGGCGGCCTTCCTCAGTACCCAATTGGACTTCATCTTTTTCTTTTATGGCTTGGCATTCATCCTACTCGGTGCCACGTGCTTTGCTATCGCAGGCGGAGCAAAGCAACGAGAACCGTGGACGGTGCTCGGGTTGTTCGCATCCGTGCACGGCGCAAGCGAGTGGCTGGACTTAACCGCGCTGGTCATCGGCGATACACCGGTCTTTGAAGTGGCCCGCATCGCGATCATGACGGGGTCGTTTGTCTTCTTGACCGAGTTTTTCCGCCATGAAGCCATCCAATTCGGGCTGAAATTGCCCGGCAGATGGATCTATATCCCGATACTGCTCGGGATCGCCGCCGGCGGATTTGCCAGCGGGCTGCCTACGGCTGGCGCCCTCGCGCGATATTCTTTCGGATTCGTCGGGGCGATGGGCACGAGCTGGGTATTCGTCCGGCATGCCGGGACATTTTCCGGCACAACGAAACGGCTGGCGATCTTCACCGCGATCGGATTTGCGCTGTATGCCGTCGCTGCCGGCCTCATTGTCCCAGCGGCATCACTCTGGCCGGCGCGTGTGTTCAATCACACATGGTTCATTCAAACGACCGGAGTCCCAATCCAGCTTGTGCGCGGTTTGCTTGCCTGCTGGGTTTCGTTTTCGATCTGGGCCATTTGGGGGCAAAAGCTCATCGCTGAGGTTTCTTCCCCCAACTATACTCTATATTTGCGCAAGCAATTTATGATTACTTTGGTTTCAATGGCAATAATACTTGTGTCTGGCTGGGTTTTGACGGAATTTCTGGGAGGAATTTATAAACGAAACGTCCAGGAGGAGGCGCGCGTCGACATCGATCTGCTCGCAAGCCGCCTCGCCAGCGAGACCGCCACTGTCGAAGCTATTACGAAAATGTTGGCGGGATCGCCGGCCGTGGTATCCCTCCTGGCCAGCGGCAGCCTGCAAGGCAAAGAGCGCGTCAAATCGGTTGTGGACTTGAGCGTCGAAGCCTCGGGCGCCGAATTTGGTATGATATTGGACGGATCGGGAACCATCGTCGCCTCTTCCGGCAGCGTGCCCACCGCTCGATCAAGTGCGCCGACTTACAGCTCGGCGGCTTATTTTCAGGCGTCGATTGCCGGGGATGCCGGATATCATTTCACCTTCGATGCCGCAGGTCGAGTTTGCAATTACTATGCAAGCTATCCGGTTCGTGGCGAGCGCGGCACGCCCATCGGGGTTGCGGTTATCAAGAAGAACCTCGGCGCGTTCGAGGCCGATCTCAAGCTGCTCGACCGCCCCTCATTCTTCATTGATCCGGATGGAATCGTCATGGCGACGAACCACCCGAACATGCTGCTCCGAACGCTGTGGCCGCTCTCGGCAGGCAGACTGGCCGAACTGACTCGGCAGATCGGGGCGGCGATCGATGATCGCCCCTTGCTTGAACGGGAGATCGAAGACTCGACATGGACCGTCTTCGGCGGCGAGCGCGAATATGTTCGCCGCCGCTACGCCAATCACAGCCAGTGGTCCCTGGTGATCTTGAAGCCAACCCGCGAGTTATTCGCCAACCGGGTATTTGGCATCGTCGTAACGTTGCTGATAACAATAATTGTTCTGATATATCTATTCAGTCGGGAGCGTTGGATCCGCGACGAAGTTCAGTTGGACAGACGCCTGAAGCTGCAGCAGCTTGCCAATGATCTTCGGTTTCAAGCGACGACGGACACGCTCACTGGTCTCAGCAATCGGCTGAAGTTCAACGAGGCGCTGGCCTATGAGACGTCGATGTCGAATCGCTACAAAATGCCGCTGTCCTTGGTGATGTTCGACATCGACCGGTTCAAGGCGATTAACGACACCTATGGCCATCAGATCGGCGACAAGATTCTGATCCAGATGTCACGATTTATACTTAGCAATATTCGGAGCGTCGACCTGCTCGCGCGCTGGGGCGGGGAAGAATTCATCATCCTGATGCCCGGTTCTGACGGTCATATGGCGTATCAAGCCGCGGAAAAGTTGCGCGACGCCATTGATCGGGAGGCTTTCGACGAGGCCGGAACGGTGACCTGCAGCTTCGGCGTCACTCAATATGTAATTGGAGAGTCCGCAGATGCCTTCATCACCCGAGCGGACAATGCGCTGTACCGCGCCAAAGTCGATGGTCGCAACCAAGTCGTGTTGGCATTGCAGGCTGTCGGGGCGACTTCCGAAATAGCATCGGTTGCGTAGATTCCGAAAATCGTTGCAAGTGACGTTGCCCCCGTGGCGTAATCCAGGTTGAAGTTCGTTCTGGCCCAAGACGAGGACCAGAGCATGAAGCGCAGTCGTTTTTCGGAAGAGCAGATCATCGGGATTTTGAAGGAGCACGAGGCCGGGGTTACCGTCGCGGACCTGTGCCGCAAGCACGGCGTCAGTGATGCCAGCATCTACAAGTGGAAGGCGAAGTTCGGCGGGATGGACGTCTCGGAGGCCAAGCGGCTGCGGTCGCTGGAGGACGAGAACACCCGGCTAAAACGGCTGCTGGCCGACACCATGTTGGACAATGCGGCGCTGAAGGATCTCCTGGGAAAGAAGTGGTGACGCTCGCGGGGAAGCGGAAAGCTGTCGCGCATCTGCAATCTGCATTCGAGATGAGCGAACGGCGGCCGTGTAAAGCCATCGGCTGCTGCCGCATGACCATGAGATACAAGACGACCCGGGCGGACGAGGCTGGCCTTCGCCAGCGGATGAAGGCGATCGCCCATGAGCGCCGCCGGTTCGGCTATCGGCGCCTGCACGTGCTGCTCAAGCGGGAGGGCTACGTGATCAATCACAAGAGGTTGTTCCGGCTGTATCGGGAGGAGAAGCTCGCGGTGCGCCGCCGGGGCGGCCGCAAGCGGGCAATCGGGACCAGGGCGCCGATGCAGCTTCCGGCGGCACCCAACGACCGCTGGTCGCTCGACTTCGTGTCGGATCAACTCACCGACGGCCGCCGTTTCCGGATCCTGACGATCGTCGATGACTGCACGCGAGAGTGCCTGGCGCTGGTGGCCGATACCTCGCTCTCTGGCTTCCGGGTTGCCCGAGAACTGGAGCGGCTGACGATCGCGCGCGGCAAGCCGAAGACAGTGGTCAGCGACAACGGCACCGAACTCACCAGCAACGCCATCCTGGCATGGGCTGATGCCGCCCGCGTCGACTGGCATTACATCGCACCGGGCAAGCCGACGCAGAATGCCTTCATCGAGAGCTTCAACGGCCGGCTCCGGGACGAACTGTTAAATGATATACCGCGACGCCGATGAAATCCCCTTCGCCAACTGATGTCGGCGCAAGCGCGCAGGACGGATTCCTTCGGAGACGCGGTATATGAGACGCTGTTCACGTCGCTGGCCCAGGCTCGCATCATTCTTGGATGTTGGCGGGCCGATTACAATCAAACGCGTCCACACTCGAAACTCGGATGGCGAACGCCGGCCGAATTTGCCTTCACCCATCCGCGACGGGATCTGGCGCTGCGCTATGCCGAGGGCTCCGCGCCAGCTCCCGTCGCTCTACCCGCTCCGAACGGCAACCCGAACGCCAGGAACGAACTCATCGCTGGATAAAACTTGGGGGCAACGTCAAATTCGGCGGTGAGAAAAGGCTGAGCGAATATTGGCTTTGGATCCGCCTAGCTCGCTGATCCGAGAATCCGAGCCAATTCATTCGGTGCGTCGATCATGACGTCGTGGCCGCACCCGACCTCAAACACTTTCCAACCCTTGCGCTTCTTCGCGAACTCATACTGCTTGGCGATCTGAGGATTTCCCCAGTTCGTAGCGTATATGTAGGTGTGGTTCGGGATGCGGTCGGCATTGTTCCCGATCCGGATTTTCTCGGTCAGCGTCAGGTATGGATGCCCCGTGAGACGTCGGTTCACCATGGCTCGATCCGCCTTGTTCACCTTAAAAAACCAGGCCGGTGGCGGCGGCGTCAGTTTGTAACCGCCACCGAACAGCCAGACCGAGATCAGGATGGGCAGCAACCGCCAGCCGGGAAAGACATAGTCGTTCATGCATTTGCCGTTCTCAGGCACGACGGCGTCAAGAAAGACGAGATTTCTGATGCGGTCCGGGATCCGGTCTGCAACGCCGGCTATGACCATGCCGCCATAGGAATGGCCGCACAGGACCACGTCGCCAAGGTTTTCCCGCTGGAACAGCTCGACGATTTCGTCAACATGGGTGGTCAGGTTAATCCGGCGAGCATCCATGGAGGCGCGCTCCGCCACCCCAGCCAACGTGGGCGCAAACACCCGATGCCCCTGTGATCGCAGGATTGCAGCGACCCGGTCGTAGCACCAGCCGCCGTGGCATGCGCCAGGGATGAGGACGAAGGTTTTGGCGAGCTGGGTCTGAGCGGTCACGTGCACCTCCTGAAGGCGCGCACCACCTATCGCTGATCAGTTGATCAGTCAACGCTGATCATGCGATCAGCGTGAAGGATTCGACTGGAGACCCGTCAGTGCCGGAACTGCGCCCCACTTTTCCGCAAGGCGACGCCCGCAACGCCATCGTTGAAGCCGCGCTTGCCGTATTCGCGGCCGAGGGGTTCCATGGCGCCGGAACCCGTCAGATCGCCCAAACGGCGGGTGTCTCCCAGCCGCTGCTCAACCACCACTTCGGGGGAAAGGAAGCGTTGTGGCGTGTGGTTGGGGAACAGATCACAGCCGATTTCATGGCCTTCATGGCCGACGCCGTCGACATGGCCCTGCCGCCGGGTGAAGCCGTCACTATGATGCTTCGAGCTTACCTGGCGTTCTGGAAGGCCCGGCCCTTAGCGTTCCGGTTCAACCTGTGGCGACGGTTGGACGGCCTGCAGGATGAACGCGTCTCCCGCTCCGAGCAAATGACGCAGCCGGTCGTCGCCCTCATGCAGCGCGCCCAGGACACCGGCTTTATCCGCGATGACCTGCCGCCCGGGCTCGCCGCGATCATGGGCGGTGCGCTGGTCCAGTTCTGGCTCGACAGCCAGCTTGAGATTCGCGCGGCCTTGGCGGTCACTGGCGATGAAGGGCTCTCAGACGAGGACGCCATCGGCCACATTGTTCGCCTCCTCCGCGCCCCAAGCTTACGGGCGGATGCCCCCTGAGCCGTGAACCGCCCCGGATTTGCCGCAGGCGGTGTCGGCTTGAGTTACGCGGCCACCACTGTGTGGCCCGGCATGGCGTGGTCGCGCGCCTTGGCTTCGGCCGGCGGGATATTGCCGATGGGCTCAAGCAACCGGCGATGGTTGAACCAGTCGACCCATTCCAGCGTGGCGAACTCGACGGCCTCAACCATACCCGCTTTCTGCTCCGCCTGGTCGAGCGGGAGATTCTCGACCGCGAGCGCCGCGTCACCGAACGGCGTATTCGCCGGGCCCGTTCTCCCGCCACCAAGAGCTTCGACACCTTCGACTTCACCGCCATGCCCAGCATCAACAAAACGCTGGTCGGCCCTTCGGATCTCCCGGTTTCGGGCGGCGATCGGCACACGCCGGCGACACGAAGCGGCGGCTATTGCCCTTTAGCAAAGCCTCCGTGTGGGGGACGTCACCGCACTGACCGGCGGTGACGAGGAGGCGCAGCGACCGGCCGAGCGCGTCGGCCGGAAGGTGGATCATGGTGGTCAGTCCCCCACGGGAACGCCCCCAGCGCCTGATCCTTGGTCGCCCTTTTCCGCTCGCCGCCTGCTGGTGCGCCCGCACGATGGTGCTGTCGAGCATCAGGTATTGATTGTCGCGGTCGGCCGGAGAGCGCCGCGAACACCCTCTCCCACACCCCGGAGTGGCACCAGCGGCTGAAGCGGTGGTGGACCGTCTGCCATTTGCCATAGCGCTCGGGGAGGTCCTTCCAGTGCGCCCCGGCGCGCAGCACCCACAGGCAGCGATGACGAACAGGCGAATATCCGCCCCGGTCCGGCCAGGGTCCCCCGCCTTTCCCGGCAACAGGGCCGAAATCCGTGCCCGCTGCCGCTCGCTCAGCTCATAGCGCTTCACGCCCATCCGAAGGCCGCCGCCACATCAGCGGAGCCCTATGAATCAGCAGCCAACCAAGAAAGTCGCGAAGGCGTTTCGTCACGCCGTCGCCGTGGCAGGGCTTGGTCCGGAGGTGACCGCCCACACGCTGCGGCATTCTGCAGCGTCGTGGATCATGCAGGAGGGGAAATCGCCCATGGACGCCGGGGCTTATCTCGGCATGAGCGCCGAGACCGTGTTCCGGGTGTATGGCCACCACAACCCGGCCGGGCTCGCCGGGATTCGCGACGTGTTCGACCGGCCTGGGAAAGGACAGAAACCGTGACCCTGTGGCGGACCCTGTGGCGGTTTTGGTTGTGGCGGCTCGGGGTGCCGTGGTAAGCTATTGGAATAATTGGTCGGAGTGGCAGGATTTGAACCTGCGACCCCCTCGTCCCGAACGAGGTGCGCTACCAGACTGCGCTACACTCCGACACGCCGGCGCCGGCAATCGCCGGCTGGCCGCGGGCTTATAGCGAACCCACCTGCCCGCCGCAAGCGGGTTTGCGACGGTTTGTTGGCGCGCCATCCACAGGCCGGTGAAAAATGCCGCGCCGGCGGCGAAAGCGGCGTCCTGACAGTCCGCTGACGGCGGGCGTCAGATCGTCATCAGTGCCGGCCGGCAAACTGGCTCCACTCGAACAAGGAGCCGACCATGACCGCTGCCTCAACGCCCGCCGTCCTCCGCTACGACCCGTTGTCCCAGGCGCTGCACTGGCTGACCGCTGCTGCGGTCATCGCCGCCTTCGCCACCGCGCAGGTGTTCGAGGAGATGGTGAAGGGCCCCGCCAAGACCGAGATGGTCGGGCTGCATATTTCGCTCGGCGTGGCGGTGATCGCGCTGACCGTGGTGCGATTCGCCTGGATGGCCGCGGCGTCCCGCCCGGTGCCGGTGCCGGGCTCGCCCCTCGTCCAGCTCGCCGCCCGCGCCATGCACTACGCGCTCTATGCCGCCCTCATCGCTGTGCCGCTGACCGGCATGCTGATGGTGTGGGCCAAGGGCCGCGACATCGGCGTGTTCGGGCTGTTCGTGCTGCCGCCGCTGGTCGCGCCCGACCGCGAGATGGCGCATGGCTTCGAGGAGATGCACGAGTTCGCCGGCAACCTGATCGTGATTCTGGCCGGCGTCCACGCCGCGGCGGCGATCTTCCACCAGCTCGCGCTGCGCGACGGCGCCCTGGCCCGGATGCTGCCCGGCATGCGCGCCTGATTCGCCACCCGATCTCCCATCCTCACGATCGAAATGGACCGATGCCGATGATTTGCGCCTCCGTTCGCGCCACCCGCCCGCTCGCGCTCGCCTGCGCCCTGCTGTGGCCCGCCATTGCCCTGGCCGAGCCCACCGCCGCCCAGCGCACCGTTCTGGACGGCTATGTCGCCGCCGCCCGCACCGGCGAGCCGGGCTTCGCCGCCACCGCCGAGCGCGGCCGGGCCTTCTTCTTCGCCCAGCACGGCGGCGGCAAGCCGGACACCCCGGCCTGCACCGCCTGCCACACCGCCGACCTCAAGGGCCCTGGCCGCGCCAAGGCCGGCAAGCCGATCGAACCGATGGCCGCCTCGGTGGCGCCGGGCCGCTACACCGACCCGGCCGAGGTCGAGAAGTGGTTCGGCCGCAACTGCAAGGACGTGCTCGGCCGCGCCTGCTCCGCGCAGGAAAAGGCGGACAGCCTGGCCTTCCTGCTCAGCCAGTGAACCCCGATGACCTCAAGGACGGATGACATGCCTCGTTGGATCAAGATCGGCGCCCTCGCCGCCGGGCCTCTCGCCGCGCTGGCGCTGGTGGCAACGCCGCTGATCGCCCACGATCGCGGCCATGGCGGCGACCATCGCCGCGGCCACGACGTGCGGCTCGCACCGGTATCGGACCCGGTGGTGGCCAAGGAATGCGCGTCCTGCCACATGCTCTATCCGCCCGGCCTGCTGCCGGCGCGGTCGTGGGTGGCGCTCATGGCCGGGCTGGACGACCATTTCGGCGACAACGCCGCGCTCGATGATGCGACCGCGCGCCGGGTCACCGACGACCTCACCGCCAATGCCGCCGACAAAGCCGGCAACAACCGCGTGACGCTGCGCGGACTGGCGGCGACCGACGCTCCGCTGCGCATCACCGAGCTGCCGTCGTGGCAGCGCAAGCACGAGCGCAAGGACCGCGTCGCCCCGGCGGCGTTGAAACGCGCCGGCGCCAAGTTCAAGGGCGACTGCAAGGCCTGCCACAAGCAGGCCGAGCAGGGCTGGTTCGACGACGACGATTGATCGGGACGCCGGCCGACCTGGCCGGCATCCCGCCGCCGTTCGCCGAAACTCCGCTTCCGCATGGGGATTTTCGGCGAGGTGGGATCCGGACTCACGACGTGATCTCCGGATCCCACCAAAGACCGCTGACGCGCCGATGACGCGGCGGGTGGAATCGGCGCGTTCCGGCCGGCATAACGGCCCCGCGCCCGCCGCGTCCCTATCTGAAGCGAAGCGGCCTTGACGAGCCGGGCGGCGGCGGGCACTTCCGTCCTCATGCTACCGATGCTCGCTTCGCCGCCGTTGCTCGCCATTCCGTTTCCGGCGTTCGACCCCATTTTGGTGTCGATCGGCCCGTTCGCCATCCGCTGGTATGCGCTGGCCTATATCGGCGGCCTCATGCTCGGCTGGTGGCTGACGCGGCGCCTGGTGTCCAACCCGGCGCTGTGGGGCGGCACCGCCCCGATGAAGCCGTCCGATCTCGACGACGCGCTGCTTTGGATCGCGCTCGGCGTCATCCTCGGCGGCCGGCTGGGCTTCGTGCTGGTCTACAATTTCGATTATTACAGCCAGCACCCGGTCGACGCGCTGATGGTGTGGCGCGGCGGCATGTCGTTCCACGGCGGCTTCGTCGGCACCGTGGTGGCGATGGTGCTGTTCGCCCGGAGCCGCGGCATCCCGGTGTGGTCGCTGTTCGACCTCGTCGCCGCCACCGTTCCGATCGGGCTGTTCCTCGGCCGCATCGCCAATTTCATCAATTCGGAACTGTGGGGCCGCGTCACCGACGTGCCGTGGGGGGTGATCTTCCCCAACGGCGGGCCGGAGCCGCGCCACCCCAGCCAGCTTTATCAGGCGGGGCTGGAGGGCATCTGCCTGTTCGCGCTGGCGATGGTCGCGATCCGGCTTGGCGCGTTGCGCCGGCCCGGTTTGGTCGCGGCGATGTTCGCCACCGGCTACGGCATCGCCCGCACCGTCGGCGAGCTGTTCCGCCAGCCCGACCCGCAGATCGGCTTTCTGTGGGGCGGCATGACCATGGGCATGCTGCTGTCGTTCCCGATGATCGTGGTCGGGGTGATCTTCATCGTCCGCGCACTGATCAAGCCGGCGCGGGGATGACGCCGCTCCAGCGCGAGATTGCCGAGCTGATCCGCACCGACGGGCCGCTGTCGCTGGCGCGCTACATGGCGCTGTGCCTCGGCCACCCGCGGCTCGGCTATTACGTCACGCGCGACCCGCTCGGCCGGACCGGCGACTTCGTCACCGCACCGGAAATCTCGCAGATGTTCGGCGAGCTGGTCGGGCTGTGGTGCGCCGACGCCTGGGTGCGGATGAACCAGCCGGCGCAAATCGCCCTGGTCGAACTCGGCCCTGGCCGCGGCACGCTGATGGCCGATACGCTGCGGGCGCTGAAGGTGGTGCCGGCGCTGCGGGCCGCCGTCTCGGTGCATCTGGTCGAAACCAGCCCGGTGCTGCGGCAGCACCAGCGCATGGCGCTCGCCGGCGCCGGGGTTCCGATCGCCTGGCACGACCGGCTGGATGAGGTGCCAGCCGGCCCGATGCTGCTGATTGCAAACGAGTTTCTCGACGCCCTGCCGATCATCCAGCTGGTGAGGACGCCCCAAGGCTGGCACGAGCGCCAGGTCGGCCTCGATGGCGGGACGCTCGCCTTCGGCCTGTCGCCGGTGCGCTATCCTGACGCCGCCATCCCCACCGCATTCGGCGGCGTCCCGATCGGCAGCCTGATCGAACTCTCGCCGGCGCGGGCCGCGGCGGCGCGCGACATCGCCGCCCGTGTGGCCACCGACGGCGGCGCGGCGCTGCTGATCGATTACGGCCACGCCCTGAGCGGCGTCGGCGACACCTTCCAGGCGGTGAGGGGCCACGCCTTCGCCGACCCGCTTTCCGACCCCGGTGAGGCCGACCTCACCAGCCACGTCGATTTCGCCGCGCTGGCGGCAGCCGCCCGCGAGGCCGGCGCTTCGGTGCACGGCCCGGTGACGCAGGGCGCCTTCCTCAAGGCGCTCGGCATCGACGCGCGGGCGGCACGGCTGGCGGCGGCTGCGCCCGATCAAGCCGAGGGCATCGCAGCGGCGCGGCATCGTCTTACCGGTGCCGACGCCATGGGCGATCTGTTCAAGGTGCTGGCGGTCAAAGACCCGAGGATGGGGCCGCTGGCAGGGTTCGAGGCTTGATCGACTGCCCCCGAACCAGCGAAATTGCATCCATGGAAACCGCTCCCCTGCCCGTCATCACCTCGCCGCAACTGGCCGCGCTCGGCCATGTCCGCCACGCCTTCTTCACCCGCCAGGGCGGAGCGTCGGCGGGCATCTATGCCAGCCTCAATGGCGGCCAGGGCTCCAGCGACGATCCCGCCCTTGTTCAAGAGAACCGGGCGCGGATGGTGGCGGCGCTCGGCGTCGCCGGCCCGCTGGTCAGCGTCTACCAGGTGCATTCGCCGAACGTGGCGACGGTGCGGGAGCCGTGGGAGCGCGGCACGGCACCCAAGGCCGACGCCATGGTGACCGACCGTCCGGGGATCGCGCTCGGCATCACCACCGCCGACTGCGGCCCGGTGCTGTTCGCCGACCGCGAGGCCGGTATTATCGGCGCCGCCCACGCCGGCTGGCGCGGCGCGGTCGACGGCGTGCTGGCCGCCACCGTCGAGGCGATGGTGCAGCTCGGCGCGGCGCGCGCGCGCATCATTGCCGCCATCGGCCCGGTGATCCGCCAGCCATCCTATGAGGTCGGCCCCGATTTCGTCGCCCGGGTCGCGGCGGCGCAAGCTGGCAGCGAGCGCTACTTCATAGCCAGTGCCGGCGACCGGGTGAGGTTCGACCTGCCCGGCTTCATCCGCGACCGGCTGGCGGACGCCGGGGTCGGCACCATCGAGGACCTCGGCCTCGATACCTATGCCGACGACACCCGGTTCTTCAGCTATCGCCGCACCACCCACCGCGGCGAGCCGGACTACGGCCGCCTGATCAGCGCCATCGCGCTGGTGCGGTAACCAGCCGACACCTCGACTTGGCTTTAATATTTCATTAAACATGCCGCTGCGCGCCGTTGAGCGCGCAGGTGTCGCTCACGCGATCGGCATGGAGTTGGCATGCGGGGGGATGGACGCTCGACCCGGATTGGCGGCAGGAAAACGGGCGGAGAGCGGTTGCGGCGCGTCGCGCTCGCCCTCGCGGTGCCGGTTGCGGCCGCTGGCTGTGTCTCTTCCAACGCACCGGCGCCGACCGTCGGCGCCAGCGCTCTCGTTCCCGTCGCCTTCGAGTCCATCACCGGCGCGCCGCAGCCGGTGTTCGACCGCCTTGTCGCTGACATCGCCAAGGAATCCGTCGCTCGGCGGGTGCTGATCGTCTCCCGCACCGACAAGGCCGAATACCGGGTGCGCGGCTATCTGTCGTCCCATTCTGAGGGCGCGGACGGCAGGGTCGCCTGGGTGCTCGACGTGTTCGACACCAGCCGGCGGCGGACCGTACGGCTGTCCGGCGAGGAGCCGGCCGCAGCCGGCGAGTCGTGGGCCGGCGCCAGCGAGGCCCTGGTCGCCAAGATTGCCGCCCAGAGCGTCGCCGAACTCTCGCAATGGCTGGCGCAAGCGCCGAGCCAGCCGGCGGCCTCGACCGAGGTCGCGACCGCACCGTCAGGTGACAGTACGGCAACCAGCCCGGCTGAGGCCGAGCAGGCCGCGGCCGCAGGCGCCGACGACCCCGCTGACGCAGCGCAAACCGGCACCGGCCACGCGGTCGCGAGCTACGCGCCGTATTGATCACGCCCGTGTAAACTTGCGTCCGCGCTATTTACGCCTTGTCACCGTGGCGTTATCAGGACGCCGGCTAAAGCGCGCTCGGGGATAGATACCGACTTTCGCCCCGCCGGGCCGGAGGCTTTCTCGTCCGTCCGCTGAAATCCCGTTTCGATTTCACGGTTTTCGGCAAGGTTGGGATCAGGGATCGCAACGTTGTCCCTCGGTCTCGTGTAATAGGGACTCTCGACGTTATGGCGACGCGCAACGGCGTAATGAAACTCGTTGCCGGTAATTCGAACCGGGCCCTTGCTGAAGCAATCGGCGCCTATCTCGAAATACCCCTGGCAAAAGCCGTGGTCCGGCGCTTCGCCGACATGGAAGTGTTCGTCGAGATTCAGGAGAACGTGCGCGGAAAGGACGTCTTCGTCGTTCAATCGACATCCTTCCCCGCCAACGACCACTTGATGGAGCTCCTGATCATCATCGATGCGCTGCGCCGGGCCTCGGCGCGACGCATCACCGCGGTTCTCCCTTATTTTGGCTATGCCCGGCAGGATCGCAAGCCCGGCCCGCGCACGCCGATCTCGGCCAAGCTGGTCGCCAATCTGATCACCCGCGCCGGCGCCGACCGCGTGCTGACGCTCGACCTCCACGCCGGCCAGATCCAGGGCTTCTTCGACATCCCGACCGACAACCTCTACGCCTCGCCGGTGATGGTGCGCGACGTGAAGGAGCGTTACCAGCTCGACAAGGTGACGGTGGTATCGCCCGACGTCGGCGGCGTGGTGCGCGCCCGCGGCATCGCCAAGCGCATCGACGCCCCGCTCGCCATCGTCGACAAGCGGCGCGAGCGCCCCGGCGAGAGCGAGGTGATGAACATCATCGGCGACGTCGAGGGCCGCATCTGCATCCTGGTCGACGACATCGTCGATTCCGGCGGCACGCTGGTGAATGCCGCCGAAGCGCTGCTGCAGCAGGGCGCGACCGAGGTCTACGCCTACATCACCCACGGCGTGCTGTCGGGCGGCGCGGTGTCGCGCATCACCGCCTCCAAGATCAAGGAACTGGTGATCACCGACTCCATCCAGCCCACCGAGGCGGTGCGGGTGTCCCGCAACATCCGGGTGCTGTCGATCGCCACCCTGCTCGGCGAAGCGATCGGCCGCACCGCGTGCGAGGAGAGCGTGTCGAGCCTGTTCGACTGAGGCGATGCCGTCGCGGGCGGGAACAGGTCGTCATTCCGGGCGAGCGTCAGCGAGACCGGGATCGTTTGCACGAAAGAGAATGCGGCAACGCAAAGGCTTAGAGCGATCGCCTCGTGCACCCTTATCGGCGGATGCTCCAAGACCACTTCCGGACGATGGTCGCGGGCCTTCGGCCCTTGGCCGCGGCAACGACCATCCGCCTGCCCGACAGGCTTTCCCGGCCGGGAGCGACCGCGCGTCCTTCCCGCCCGCCCCCGAGTTGAATTTTCGCCCCTCTGCCGCTATAGAGCGCCGTCCCTGTGCGCCTTCGCACCCCTGGAGGCGACGCGCGGGACATCAGCCGCCCACCGGGCGGCGTTTTCAATCGAGGACACTATGACCACCATTCGCGAACTCAAGGCGACAGCGCGTGCGCGTAGCGGCAAGGGGGCCGCGCGGGCCGAGCGTTGCGCCGGCCGAGTCCCGGCCGTGATCTACGGTGCCAAGCAGGCGCCCATCACCATTTCGCTCGAATACGACGAGATCAAAGCCCGCATCTTTGCCGGCCGCTTCCTCACCACCGTGTTCGACATCCAGCTCGACGGGCAGAAGCATCGCGTCATTCCGCGCGACTATCAGCTCGATCCGGTGCGCGACTTCCCGATCCACGTCGACTTCCAGCGTCTGGTGTCGGGGCAGAAGGTCCGCGTCGAGGTGCCGATCCACGTCACCAAGGCCGAGGCATCGCCCGGCGTGAAGCGCGGCGGCGCCATCAACATCGTCGAGCACACCCTCGCCCTGCTGTGCCCGCCGGAAGCGATCCCGACCGCGATCGACATCGACCTCACCGGCCTCGACATCAACCAGTCGGTCCACCTTGGCAACATCGCCCTGCCGGACGGCGTGGTGCCGGCCTCCAAGGACGAGAACCCGACCCTGGTGACGATCGTGGCGCCGTCCGGCTTCAAGGAAGAGGCTCCGGCAGCCACGGCGGCAACCGCCGCTCCGGCGGCAGCGGCGAAGGCTCCGGCGGCAGCGGCGGCGAAGGCTCCGGCGGCAGCAGCCAAGGCTCCGGCCGGCAAGAAGTGATCTGACGGTTCCCCGCGATGAAACTTCTCGTCGGCCTCGGCAATCCCGGGGATCGTTATGCGGGGAACCGGCACAATATCGGCGCGATGGCGATCGAGGCCATTCATCGCCGCCACGGCTTCTCGCCGTGGCGGCGGCGCTTCCAAGGCGAGGCCAGTGAAGGCTCCCTCGGCCGCGAGCGCGCCATTTTGCTGAAACCCACCACCTACATGAACGACTCCGGCCGCGCGGTGGCCGAGGCGCAGCGCTTCTACAAGCTGACGCTGGCCGACATCGTGGTGTTCCACGACGAGCTCGATTTGCCGCCGGCCAAGGTGCGGACCAAGCTCGGCGGCGGCATCGCCGGCCATAACGGCCTGCGCTCGATCTCCGCCCATTGCGGCAACGACTACTGGCGGGTGCGGCTCGGCATCGGCCACCCCGGCGACAAGGCGCTGGTCCATGACTATGTGCTGAACGACTTCGCCAAATCGGAACGGCCGTGGGTGGAGGCGGTGGCGGACGCAGTGGCCGATTTCGCCGAGCTGATCGCCGCCGGCGACGAGGGCACGTTCCAGAACCGGGTACACCTCGCGCTCGATGCCAAGGGCTTCGCCAATCCGAAACGGCCGGGCAAGCCGGAGAGCTGAGCGCGGGCGGTTCAACGTGAGCCCTCATGCTGAGGAGGCTGCGCAGCAGCCGTCTCGAAGCACGAGGGCGGTGTCCGCTGGATCATCCTTCGAGACGCGGCCTTTCGGCCGCTCCTCAGGATGAGGTGGCGAGTCAAAGACAGTGTCGGCTATTACACCGAGCGATCTCAGCCTTGAAGGTCGCCGGCATCAACACGGGAGCGGCCTTATGGGCTTCAAATGCGGCATCGTCGGCCTGCCGAACGTCGGCAAGTCGACCCTGTTCAACGCGCTGACCCAGACCGCGGCGGCGCAGGCGGCGAACTACCCATTCTGCACCATCGAGCCCAACGTCGGCGAGGTGGCGGTGCCCGACCCCCGGCTCGATGAGCTAGCGCGCGAGGGCAAGTCGGCGCAGATCATCCCGACCCGCCTCACCTTTGTCGACATCGCCGGCCTGGTGCGCGGCGCCTCGAAGGGCGAAGGGCTCGGCAACCAGTTCCTCGCCAACATCCGCGAGGTCGACGCCATCGCCCACGTGGTGCGCTGCTTCGAGGACGACGACGTCACCCACGTCGAGGGCAAGATCGACCCCGTCGCCGACATCGAGACCATCGAGACCGAGCTGATGCTGGCCGACCTCGACAGCCTCGAAAAGCGCGTCGTCGCCGCCGAGAAGAAGGCCAAGGGCGGCGACAAGGACGCCAAGGAACTCCTCGACCTGATGATGCGCGCCTTGGTGCTGCTGCGCGAGGGCAAGCCGGCGCGGCTGGTCGAGCTGAAGCAGGGCGAGGACAAGACCTTCGCCGGCCTCGGTCTTTTGTCCTCCAAGCCCGTGCTCTACGTCTGCAACGTCGAGGAAGGCTCGGCCGCAACCGGCAATTCCGCGTCCGCCAGGGTCGCCCAGCGCGCCAAGGAGGAAGGCGAGCGCTCGGTGGTGATCTCGGCCAAGATCGAAAGCGAGATCGCGGTGCTGCCGCCGGCCGAGCGGGCGGAGTATCTCGACGCCGTCGGTCTCACCGAGCCCGGCCTCGACCGCCTGATCCGCGAGGGCTACGCTTTGCTCGGCCTCGTCACCTATTTCACCGTCGGGCCGAAGGAGACGCGGGCCTGGACCATCACCGCCGGCACCAAGGCGCCCGCCGCCGCCGGCGTCATCCACACCGACTTCGAGAAGGGCTTCATCCGCGCCGAGACCATCGCCTATGCCGACTTTGTCGGCTGCGGTGGCGAAGCGGGCGCGCGCGAGGCCGGCAAGCTCAGGCTCGAGGGCAAGGAGTACGTCGTCGCCGATGGCGACGTGTTGCATTTCCGCTTTGCGAATTGAGGGGGTTCTCGGGTGATTGGCTCGGCTTCTTGCTTCCCTCTCCTCTTGTGGGAGAGGGCGCCGAGCGATCGAAAGATCGCGAGGCGGATGAGGCGTGAATTTGGGCGCACTCGAAGGGCCCCCTCACCCGGCTCGACCTCGCTGACGCTCGGTCTCGCCACCCTCTCCCGCAAGGGGAGAGGGAAGAAAAGCGCCGATCATCCGGAAACCCCGTAATGCCGCGCCTTTATTTCGAAGATTTCCCCCCAGGCTGGACCATCAGCTTCGGCCCGCGCCTCGTCACCCGCGAGGAGATCGTGGCGTTCGCCGCCGAATTCGACCCGCAGCCCTTCCACCTCGACGAAGATGCCGGCCGCGCCTCGATTCTGGGCGGACTGGCGGCCTCCGGCTGGCACACCTGCGCCATCCAGATGCGGATGCTGTTCGACGCCTTCATCGGCAACACCGATAGCCATGGCTCCCCCGGCATCGAGGAGGTGACCTGGCTGCAGCCGCTGCGGCCCGGCGAGGTCGTCACGCTGCAAGGCGAGGTGCTGGAGGCGCGGCCTTCCCGAAGCCGGCCCGGCGTCGGGATCGTCCGCTTCCGCTTCGATCTGGTCGGCGCGACCGGCAAGCCGATCATGCGGCAGGTCGCCACCATCATGATCGGCCGGCACGGCGGCGCGGAGGCAGCATGAGATTTCTAGAGGACATCGTGATCGGCGAGGTCGAGGAACTCGGCCGCCACACCTTCACCGCCGACGAAATCCGCCGGTTCTCGACCGCGTTCGACCCGCAGCCGTTCCACGTCGACGAGGCGCTGGCGGCCGCGAGCCATTTCGGCCGGCTGACGGCATCGGGCTGGCACACCGGCGCGGTGTTCATGCAGCTGTGGACCGCTTACTGCCGCCGCTACACCGACGAGATGACGGCACGCGGCGAGCGGGTGGCGAAGCTCGGCCCCTCGCCGGGCTTTCGCGATTTGAAGTGGCTGAGGCCGGTCCAAGCCGACGACGTCGTGAGCTACCGGCTGGAGTGGACCAGTGCACGCGTGTCGGTGTCGCGGCCGGGCTGGGGTCTCGCCAAGATGACCGTCACCGCAAGCAACCAGACCGGCGAACTGGTGTTCTCGTTCGACGGCGCGGTGTTCGTCGAGCGCCGGCCGGCGTGACGGGGCTACGCAATCGGCGGGCCGCCTTATCCTGACGAGCGGCCTGAAGGCCGCGTCTCGAAGGATGATCCGGCCTTTGAGCTTGACCTTCCACCAACGCCAGCTCGCCTCATGCTTCGAGACGCCCGCTGTCGCGGGCGCCCCCAGCATGAGGACTGGCGTGCGTCGGCTCAGTGCCCGTCGAATTCGATCAACGTGCGCACCGGCACGCCGAGCGCCTCGAGCTTGCTCCGGCCGCCGAGGTCCGGCAAATCGATGATGAAGCAGGCCGACACCACCTCGGCGCCGATGTTGCGCAGCAGGTTGACGGCGCCGATCGCCGTGCCGCCGGTGGCGATCAGGTCGTCGACCAGGGATGACCTTCTCGCCCGGCGTTACCGCGTCGACGTGCATCTCCATCTCGTCGGTGCCGTATTCGAGCGCATAGGCCATCCGCACGGTCTGATGCGGCAGCTTGCCCCTCTTGCGGATCGGCACGAAGCCGGCAGAGAGCTGGTGCGCCACCGCGCCGCCGATGATGAAGCCGCGCGCCTCGATCCCCGCCACCTTGTCGATCTTGCCGCCCGCCCACGGCTGCACCAACTCATCGACGGCCTGGCGAAACGCCCGCGGGCAGCCGAGCAGCGTGGTGATGTCGCGGAACAGAATCCCCGGCTTGGGGTAATCGGGAATGGTTCGGACTGCGTCTTTCAGGATCATGCTCGCCCCTCTTCGCCCCAGGTGGATGAAGCCCGGCACGCCGCGGCGTCGCCGACCTCACCCCGCTCGACAGTTTGCGAGCCGCGCCGGCGCCGCCCAGGGCAGCCGGCCACGGTCCGCAGAAATCGTCCCTATGCCGTCTTCAACACCCGGCCCGCCACGGCGTCCAGCTTTGACAGCAGGATCGGATCGCGAGCGTTCGGCGCGGTGATGATGGCGAAGTCCAGCGCACGGTCCGACCCGACCGGGCACGGCTCATGCTCGGCCGGAAAGTCGGCCGCCAGCCGGCCGACCAGGTGCTTGGCCTTCTCGGCGTTCTCGGTGAGGACGCGGATGATGTCGGTCACCGTCACCGCGTCGTGGCCGGGGTGCCAGCAGTCGAAATCGGTGACCATGCACACGCTGGCGTACGAGATCTCCGCCTCGCGGGCGAGCTTGGCCTCCGGCATGTTGGTCATGCCGATCACGTCATAGCCGGCCGACTTGTAGCTGAGGCTTTCGGCGAGGGTGGAGAACTGCGGCCCCTCCATGCAGACATAGGTGCCGCCGCGCACCGCCTTGATGCCCTCCGCTGCGGCCGCCGAGGCGACGCGGTCGACCAGCTTCGGCGCCACCGGATGGGCCATCGAGACGTGGGCGACGCAGCCGCGGCCGAAGAACGACGACTGGCGGCGGGTGGTGCGATCGACGAACTGGTCGACCAGCACGAAGGTGCCCGGCGCCAGTTCTTCCTTGAACGAGCCGCACGCCGACAGCGAAATGAGGTCGGTGACGCCGGCGCGCTTCAGGCAATCGATGTTGGCGCGGTAGTCGATGTCGCTCGGCGCCAGCCGGTGGCCGACGTCGTGGCGGGACAGGAACACGATGTCCGTGCTCCCGATCCGCCCGCGCTTCAGCCGCGACGACGGCGTGCCCCACGGGCTGGTGACGTCGATTTCGGCGACGTTCTGGAGCCCCGGCAGGTCGTAGATCCCGGACCCGCCGATGATTCCCAGCACAGCTTTGGTCATGACAAAACCCCTCGAGTACCGGATTCGGCCCACCTCGTGGATCCGGATCCGCCTTCCGACAAATCCATTCGCGAGAACAGCACGTTGGCGGCGGGTCGCGAAACGGCGGCGGGGTCGGCCGTGTTCGCATGGCACACGAAAAAAGGGGCCCGTCGCCGGGCCCCTTCGTCTCGGTGAGTCAAGCCCGCGGCGCCAAGGCGTGCCGCATCAGGCGAGGCCCTTTTTCACCGGGCGCCACACCACGATCTTGGTGGCGACCAGAAGGCCGGTGAAGATCACCAGGAAGCCCAGCACCCACCAGCCGATGCGCTTGCGAACGTCGAGCGTCGGCTCGGCCGCCCACATCAGAAACGCGGCGACGTCCTTGGAATACTGCAGCTGAGTCTCCGGCGTGCCGTCGCCATAGGTGACGAGACCGTCTGCGATCGGCGGCGTCATACCAATGATGTGGCCCGGAAAGTACTTATTGTAGAACGAGCCGTCCGGCACCTTGAAGCCTTCCGGCGGATCCTCGTAGCCGTTGAGCAGCGCGACGATGTAGTCGACGCCGTTCTCGTTGTACTGGGTGAAGATGTCGGTGACCCACCACGGGAAGCCGCGCTGGAAGGTGCGGGCCTTGGCGATGACCGACAGATCCGGCGGCAGCGCGCCGTTGTGGATGATGCGGGCCGCTGCCTCGTTGGCATACTGCGAGGGGATGCGGTCGGCGAGCTTGGGCGCGCGCTCGATCGGATCGCCCTTGTCGTTGATGTCCTTGACCTGCACCGGCCAGCTTGCGGCGAGCTGCCTCACCTCATCAAGCGGCAATTCGGGGCCGCCCGGCTGGGCGAAGTTGCGGAACGCCACCTTTTCGAGGGTGTGGCAGGACACGCACACGTTCTGGAACACCTGGAAGCCGCGCCGAAGCTGGGCCTTATCGTACTGGCCGAACGGGCCGGCGAACGACCACGACTGCAGATGCGGCGTATCGCCGCCAGAGGCCTGAGCCGGCACGGAGGCCGCCGCAAGGCCGAACACCAGCGCCAACGACGCCACAAAGCGGAGTTTGATGGTCATGACGATTTCCTCCGCCCTGCTCAACGGTTGATCAGACGGGCGAGCAGGCTCGGCCGACTGTGAGCCTCAAGCACCGCCGCGCTGATCGACTCTGGCAACGGCTTCGGCTTCTCGAAATAGCCCAGTGCCGGCACGATGACCAGGAAGTGAGCGAAGTACCACACCGTACCCACCTGGGAGAGCGTCGGGTAGATGCCCTCGGCAGGCATCGCGCCCAGCCATCCAAGGAAGATGCAGTCCGCCACGAACAGCCAGAAGAAGATCCGGTACAGCGGGCGATAGGCCGCCGAGCGCACCTTGGAGCCGTCGAGCCAGGGCAGGAACAGCAGCACCACCAGCGCGCCGAACATCGCGATCACCCCGCCGAGCTTGTCCGGCACCGCGCGCAGGATGGCGTAGAACGGCAGCAGGTACCATTCCGGCACGATGTGCGCCGGCGTCACACCCGGATTGGCCGGAATGTAGTTGTCGGCGTGGCCGAGATAGTTCGGCACGAAGAACACGAACCAGGCGAAGGCGATGAAGCACACGCCGAGCGCCACCGCGTCCTTGGTCAGGGCGAACGGCGTGAAGCGGACGGTGTCCTTCTCGCTCTTGACCTCGACGCCGGTCGGGTTGGTCTGGCCGGTGACGTGCAGCGCCCACACGTGGAGCATCACCACGCCGACGATGACGAACGGCAACAGGTAATGCAGCGAATAGAACCGGGTGAGAGTCGGGTTGCCAACCGAATAGCCGCCCCACAGCCACGTCACGATCGGGTCGCCGATGTACGGAATGGCCGAGAACAGGTTGGTGATGACGGTGGCGCCCCAGAAGCTCATCTGCCCCCACGGCAGCACGTAGCCCATGAACGCGGTGGCCATCATCAGAATGATGATGATGACGCCGAGAATCCACAGCACCTCGCGCGGCTCCTTATACGAGCCGTAATACATGCCGCGGAACGTGTGCGCATAGACGGCGAAGAAGAAGAACGAGGCGCCGTTCATGTGGATGTAGCGGATCAGCCAACCGTAGTTGACGTCCCGCATGATGTGCTCGATCGACGCGAACGCCAGCGTGTCCTGCGCCACGTAGTGCATTGCCAGCACCACGCCGCTCACGATCTGGATGATCAGGAAGACCGCGAGGATGGCGCCGAATGCGTAAGCGTAATTGATGTTCTTCGGCACCGGAAACGCCACGAACTGATCGTACATCATCCGTACGATCGGCAGGCGCGTATCGAGCCACCGCTCGATCCCGGTGCTGGGTTGGTAGCTGGAATGTCCGCTCATGGCTTGGACTCTCACCTCTCGCGCGCTCAGGCAACACCCGCGCCGATGCGGATCTTGGTGTTATCGACGAACTCGTAGGGCGGAACCGGCAGGTTGGTCGGCGCCGGGCCTTTGCGGACGCGGCCGGAGGCATCGTACTGCGAGCCGTGGCAAGGGCAGAACCAGCCACCCCAATCGCCCTGGTGACCGAGCGGGATGCAGCCGAGGTGCGTGCAACTGGCATAGACCACCAGCCACTCAGCCTTGCCGGGCTTCACCCGCGCGGAGTCGGGCTGCGGGTCGATCAGCGCGCCGACGTCGGCGGCCTCTTCGGACTGGATCTCCTTCGCCGTGCGGTGGCGAATGAAGATCGGCTTGCCGCGCCAGAACACGCGGACGATCTGACCTTCCGTCACCGGCGAAATGTCGATGTCGATGGGCGCGCCGGCCGCGATGGTCGCGGCGTCGGGGTTCATCTGGGTAATGAAGGGCCAAGCCACTGCCGCCACACCTGCCGCGCCGACGGCAGCGGTCGCGACATAGAGGAAATCCCGGCGAGTGGCTTCGGCCGTATCGGAACTGGCCACGGTATGTCCTTTCGGTCTATCCGAGGTGGTCGGTCGTGCTCGCTCCGCGGTCGCGTGCGCGAACCGCTCGCTCCGAGACTCGCGCCCCCACGAGCTCAACGCCTGAAGCGTGAAAAAGCCTGCCTGACGTCGCTGTCTGGCATGGCTCCGCTCCGGCAAATTTCTCATGGCATCGCATGCCGACCTTGTCTAGAGGGCGAGGCTTGAGGACCGTCAACATTATTTTACACTCCCGGTGTTGCTGCTGCGTCAGCAAATGCCCAACCCAAAAAGCGCCCAAAATTCTTGCAAGTTGCCCTGTTTCAGCCCGACATCCCTCAGAACGCCGGCACCTTGGCGCGACTCGGCGCGTGCCTTGGCGTGCCGTTGGCGATCATCGAGCCCGCCGGGTTCCCGACCACCGACCGCGCGTTCGTGCGCGCCGGAATGGACTACCTGGACGTTGCCGTCATCGAGCGCCATGCCTCGTTCGCCGCGTTTGAAAGCTGGCGTCGTGCGGCCGGCCATCGCCTGGTGCTGTTCACCACCGCCGCCGACACCGCCTTCACCGAGTTCGCCTTTCGTCCAGACGATGTGCTGCTGTTCGGCCGCGAGTCGGCGGGCGCGCCGGACCATGTTCACGCGGCAGCCGACGCCCGCCTGATCATCCCGATGCGGCCGGGCCTGCGCTCGCTCAACCTCGCCGTGACCGCGGCAATGGCGCTGTCGGAGGCGCTGAGACAAACCGGCGGCTTTCCGCGACCTGACGGCGCGCGCGCATGACCTCGCCGAATGACCTCGCCCGCATGACGTAGCGATGTGGCGCTCGCCGCATCGCCGCCCCATAACGTTGCGACACACCGCTTGCGAATTGGAGGGAGGCGCGATGCTGGCCGACGCAACTGAGACGGACACGCAAAAGGCGCGCGCTCAAGCCTGGTTCGAAGACCTGCGCGACCGCATCTGCCTCGCGTTCGAGCGCCTCGAACAGGCCGCGCCCGGCCCGTTCGCGCCCGAGGCGCCCGAGCCCGGCCACTTCCAGCGCACGCCGTGGCAGCGGGTCGACCACACCGGCACGCCGGGCGGTGGCGGGGTGATGTCGATGCTGCACGGCCGGCTGTTCGAGAAGGTCGGCGTCCACGTCTCGACGGTGTTCGGCGAATTTTCCCCGGAATTCAGAGCCGGCATTCCCGGCGCCGGCGACGATCCCCGGTTCTGGGCCTCCGGACTGTCGCTGATCGCCCACCCGTGGAACCCGCACGTGCCGACCGTCCACATGAACACCCGCTTCGTGGCGACATCGAACGCCTGGTTCGGCGGCAGCGCCGACCTGACGCCGATGCTCGGCGTGCGGCGTGCGGCGGAGGACCCCGACGCCTGCGCCTTCCACGCCGCGCTGCATGGCGCCTGCGAGCGCCACGCCGACGTCGCCGATTACGCCAGGTTCAAGGCGTGGTGCGACGAGTATTTTTTTCTGCCCCATCGTGGCGAGCGGCGCGGCGTCGGCGGCATCTTCTTCGACTGGCTGGACAGCGGCGACTTCGACGCCGACTTCGCCTTCGTGCGCGAGGTCGGCGAGGCGTTCCTCGCCGCCTATCCGCCGATCGTGCGCGCCAACTGGGCAACCGCCTGGAGCGAGGCCGAGCGCGAGGAGCAACTGGTGCGGCGCGGCCGCTATGTCGAATTCAACCTGCTCTATGATCGCGGCACGCTGTTCGGCCTCAAGACCGGCGGCAACGTCGATGCCATCCTGTCGTCGATGCCGCCGGCGGTGAAGTGGCCTTGACTCATCGCGGCACGGGGCGTGCCGCAAGCAGGCCTCGACAGGCGGTGCCATTTCGGTCAAATGCCGATGCGCAGACGTGACGATCCCGCTCGAAATATCAGCGATGACGTCGACGGCGGGACTCGCTCACGGGAAGGTCAGGTCGGTCACGCTATTCAACGCCAGGAGAAACCGTCATGAAATTCGAAGTCGGAGATATCGTTCAGCTCAAGTCGGGCGGCCCGCTGCTGACCGTCAGCACCGTTGACAAGAATGCCATTCATTGCGTGTATTTTTCCGACGAGGCTGGCGAATTCCGCACCTATGATTTCGCCCCTGCCTTGATCGTCCACGTCGAGATCGAAGACGCCGAAGAAGAAGACGAGGGCTGACCCGACAGCCGGGCCTGAGATGTACCGTCTTGGCCGGGCTTGCCCCCGCCGCGGATGTCGTCGGTTTGGACGGACCGTGGCGAGCCGGGCAAATCCGGCCGACGACACGGTTTCCGGCCGGTCAAACGGATCGGCCGGACCCGCCGAACAGAACCCGCCGTTCCGGGCGTAGCGAAGCTGAGAGCCGGAACCCATGATCCGCGGGGTTTCGGCGTGCGTGCACCTGCCGGAAAGCACCGGTTTTCCCGCTGCCTTGAAGTATTTGCAGGGCTGCCCCTCGTTCTTTGCGGAGCAATTCACCTGACCTCGCCGGTTCAATCGGCGCTCGGCAGACGGCGGATGGTGAATTCGATGCGGCCGTCGTCGAGTTCCCGCCAGGATTCGATTTCGGTCTGATAGGCCGCCTTGGGGAAGCGCGCGAACCACTCCTTCGCCTTTTCTCGCGCGGCAGGGCGCGGCAGGGCGAAGGTCTCGCGCTTGAAGCCGTCGGACACCGCATGCCGACGCTGCGCCTTGACGCGGCGCGCAAGGTCGGCTGGCCTGGCGGAACGCTCCATGGCTACCTCCGCGCGAAGTCTAGCCGCAACGTCGCGCAGAATCGAATCGAGCAGCGACGCCCGCCGCCGAGCGCTGGTTCGCGGCCGCGTCTGCGTCGCCTGCTCTACCGGCCCGCCGGGTCGGCCGGCTCCAGCGCACCGGATACGATCCGGGCGATCGCCTCCGGCGTCAGCGGGAACCCGGCCGCGATCCACGCTGCCTCGCCGCGCGCCAACGCCTGTCCCAGCGCCGGGCCGGGGGCGAGGCCGCGAGCGATCAGGTCCGCCGCCTTGACCGGGAAGCGCGGCGGCACCCAGTGCGCCGGCAGGTCGAGCCGCTCCGCCCAATCCGTGGCGTCGGCCGCCGCGCCGGACAGCGCGAAGGCGGCGAGCACGACGTCGCGATAATCGTCGGCGCCCAGCCGGTACAGCAGCGTCCTGGCCTCGGCGCCGGACAGGCGCTCCACCTGGCGATGATGGGCGGCGATGACGTGCAGCCGGCGGGTCTCGCCGTTGGCAAGGCGCAGCCGGTCGTGCAGCCGGTCGGCATCCTCCTTGATCCGCACCGCCAGCACCGCCAGCCGCCGCACCGGGTCGGGCGAGAGGCCGCACGCGGCCTCGATCGCGGCGAGGCGCGCGAACGCCGCCGGGGCGGCGATGCCGCCGAGCACGGACTGGATCAGGCCGGTTTCGGCCATAACCGCCAACGTCGCGGCCGCCCCATCGGCGCGGAACAGCTTCAGGAGTTCGAGCCGGACCCGCTCGCGCGACAGCCGGCCAAGGCCCGCCCGCTCGCGCAGACACGCGACCAGGCCGTCCGGATCCGGCCGGCCTGCGCCATAGCCGGCGTGGAAGCGGAAGAAGCGCAGGATCCGCAGGTAGTCCTCTTTGATCCGCCGCGCCGGATCGCCGATGAAGCGCACCTTGCGCTGCCGGAGGTCATCGAAGCCGCCGATCGGGTCATGGACGTGGCCGCTGCGGTCGGCCGAGAAGGCATTGATGGTAAAGTCACGGCGGCGGGCGTCGGCCTCCCAGTCGCGGCCGAACGACACCACCGCGCGCCGCCCGAAGGTCTCGACGTCCTGTCGCAGCGTGGTCACCTCGATGCCGACGCCGTCCGTCACCACCGTCACCGTGCCGTGGTCGATCCCGGTCGGCACCGGCTTCAGCCCGGCAGCGCGGGCACGCCGCATCACCTCGTCCGGCAGCGCAGTGGTGGCGATATCGATATCGCCGGGCTGAAGGCCGAGCAAAGCGTTGCGCACCGCACCGCCCACCACCCGCGCTTCCTCGCCGTCGCGGTCGAGCACCGCCAGCACCCGCGCCGCGGGGCCGTCGAACAGCCAGGCCGCCGTGGCCAGCGAGGGAACCAGTGCGGTCGACACCATCATTTGAAATAGCCCGGCATCACCCTGCCGTTCTCCACCCGCGGCGGAACGTAGGTGGAGCCGGCCGGGGCGCGACTGAAATGGGTGAAATAGAGCAGGCTGGCCGCCGTCAGGATCAAGGCGAGGCCACCGCACCAGATCAGAACCGGAGCGGTCCAGCTCTCGGCGCTGCGGACCGGCCGGCGGCGAACCGCCAGATAAAGCGCATAGGCGGCGAACGGAGCGAGAAAGACAGCTGCCTGGATCAAAAACGTACGGAGCATCAGCGGTATACTCTTTCCCACAAGTTCCGAAGGATCCCGGCGGTGACGCCCCAGATATAATGGTCGCCGTATGGCATGGCGTAGTAGGTACGCTCCCGCCCTTTCCACAGCCGGGTGTGGCGCTCGTGATGTTCGGGCGCCATCAGGAAAGCGAGCGGCACTTCGAACGCTGCCGCGACTTCGCGTGGATTGAGCTTGAGCTCGAACGGCGGCGTCACCACCGCCACCACCGGCAGGATGCGGTAGCCGGTGCGCGACAGATAGACGTCGAGGAAGCCGAGCGGGGCGACATGCGCCGGCTTGAGCCCGATCTCCTCCTCGGCCTCGCGTAGCGCGGCGGCGATCGGGGTCGAGTCGTCGGGGTCGATCTTGCCGCCCGGAAAGGCGATCTGGCCGGAATGCTCCGGCAAGGCGGACGAGCGCCGCGTCAACAGCACGGTCGGCTCGGGCCGCATCACCACCGGCACCAGCACCGCCGCCGGCCGCGCCGGAATGTCCGGCGGCAGCGCCATCGACGGGTCGAGGTCGTGATCGCCGCGGATGTCGCCCGCGTCCGGAAATCCCGGCCCCGCCGGCAGCGGCTGCAGCCGCGCCTCGACGCGGGTGAGGAAATCCGCCAGCGGATCGGCGACAGCGGTGTCGGGCGCGTTCACGTCAACCCCGCGATGTCGGCGGCCGGCACCATGGCGAAGAACGCGCCGCCCGAGGCGACGCCGAACATGCGCTCGCCCGCCTCCTCCCGCTCCTCGCCGAACGCAACGAGGTCGTAGAACAGCGCCCGCGTCAGCCGCGCCCACAGATCGCGGCGAACGTGGAGGTAGGGCCTGAGCCCGCCGCCAGCCTCCACCTCGAACCGCAGCGAATGATCCGGCCCGCAGCGCACCAGATCGTCGACATTGGTGCGAAACACCAGCGTACGGCCCTCCCCGCCATCGTCCACCGCCATTTCGACCGCCAGGAACGGCACGTCGTCGACCTTGATCCCGCATTTCTCGGCCGGCGTCACCAGAACGTAGCGGTCGCCTTCGCGCTTGAGCACGGAGGCGAACAGCTTCACCAGTGCCGGCCGTCCGATCGGCGTATTTTGATAGTACCAAGTGCCATCACGGGCGATGCGCATATCGATATCGCCGCAGTCGGGCGGCGACCACCGGTCGAGCGGCGGCGGCCCCTTCGAGGTGCCGACCGCGCGCATCAGCGCTTCCAGGCCGGATGCGGCGTTCGCTGTGTCGTTCATGCGGCGGCACTCATATGACGGTCGCGACTCGCAATAACGTGATCCCGGCGCTGGGGCTTCGACCTCATTCCCGGATAACCTAGGCCCCAACACCCCACACTGCACGCGGCATCGCCGCGGCCAGCGGAGAGACCTCATGCCGGCGGAGACCAGCGAAAGCCTGGATGCCCTGATCGTGCGGGCGGCCGAGAGCACGGCCGCCCACGTCCGCTCCGCGCGTGCTGCCATCGGCCAGGTGATCTTCGGCCAGGAGACGGTGGTCGAGCAGGCCTTGATCACCATCCTGTCCGGCGGCCACGCGCTCTTGGTCGGCGTGCCGGGTCTGGCCAAGACCAAGCTGGTCGACACGCTCGGCCTCGTGCTCGGCCTCGACGCCCGGCGCGTCCAGTTCACCCCCGATCTGATGCCCTCCGACATTCTCGGCTCCGAGGTGCTGGAGGAAAGCGCCACCGGCAAACGCTCGTTCCGCTTCATTCCCGGGCCGGTGTTCGCACAGCTCTTGATGGCCGACGAGATCAACCGCGCCAGCCCGCGCACCCAGTCGGCGCTGCTGCAGGCGATGCAGGAATACCACGTCACCATCGCCGGCCAGCGTCACGACCTGCCCAAGCCTTTCCACGTGCTGGCGACCCAGAATCCGCTGGAGCAGGAGGGCACCTATCCGCTGCCCGAGGCCCAGCTCGACCGCTTTCTGATGCAGATCGACGTCGACTACCCCGACCGCGCGGCCGAACGGCGCATCCTGTTCGAGACCACCGGCGCCGAGGAGGCCAAGGCCCACGCCGCGATGTCCGCCGAGGACCTGCTGGCGGCGCAGCGGCTGGTTCGACGCCTGCCGGTCGGCGACTCGGTGGTGAGCGCGGTGCTCGATTTGGTGCGCTCCGCCCGCCCCGGACCGGAGGCCGGCGCCCTCGGCACGGCGATCGCCTGGGGCCCCGGCCCGCGCGCCTCGCAGGCCTTGATGCTGGCGGTGCGCGCCCGCGCGCTGCTGGACGGCCGCTTCGCCCCCTCGGTCGACGACGTGCTCGCCTTGGCCGAGCCCATCCTCAAGCACCGCATGGCACTCACGTTCCAGGCCAGAGCCGAGGGCGAGACGGTGGCCGGGGTGATCGGCCGCCTCAAGGCCCGCATCGGATGAACGCTGAATGAGCGAGCCCGCCGTCGACACCTCGCTCCACCCGGCCACCAGCGAGTCGGCGACAGCGGCGGCGAGCCTGGCCGCAGCGCTGCCGCGGCTGGTGCTGGAGGCCCGCCGTATCGCCCAGACCGTGGTGCATGGCCTGCACGGCCGCCGCCGCGCCGGCTCCGGAGAGAACTTCTGGCAGTACCGCCGCTTCACCGACGGCGAGGCGGCAGCGCGGATCGACTGGCGGCGCTCCGCCCGCGACGACCACCTCTATGTCCGCGAGCAGGAGTGGGAGGCCGCCCACACCGTGTGGATGTGGCCGGACCGCTCGCGATCGATGGCGTTCGCCTCGCCCTTGGCGCTCAGCCCGAAGCGCGACCGCGCCTTGGTGGTGGCGTTCGCGCTGGCCGACCTCTTGGTGCGCGGCGGCGAGCGGGTCGGGGTGCCCGGTGCGCTGCGCCCGACCGCGAGCCGCAACATCATCGAGCGCATGGCCGACGCCATCCTCCACGCCGACGCCACCTCCGGCAGCCTGCCGCCGGCCTTTCCGGCGCAGCAACTGTCCGAGGTGGTGATGCTGTCCGACCTGTGGGAGCCGCAGGCCGACATCGCCGCGGCGATCGACCGCCTTGCCGCCCAGGGCCTGCATGGCCATCTGGTCCAGATCGTCGACCCGGTTGAGGAGAGCTTCCCGTTTTCCGGCCGCGTCGAATTCTTTGAGCGGGAGGCGGAGCTGTCGATCGTCGCCGGCCGTGCCGAAGCCTGGCGGCAGGATTACCAGGCCCGGCTCGCCGCCCACCGCGAGGCGCTGCGGGCGGCGACGCTCGCCCACGGCTGGACCTTCGTCATCCACCGCACCGACCGCCCGGCCACCGAGCTGCTGCTGGCGCTGCACGCCCGCATGGGCGAAGGTCGCGCCGGCGCCGGCCGCCGGCCCGCGGTCGCCGACGCGGCGGGGAGCGCCTGATGCTGCCGCTCGCCTTCACCACCCCGCTGCTGCTGATCGCGCTGGCCGCGCTGCCGCTGCTGTGGTGGCTGCTGCGACTGGTGCCGCCGCGGCCGCGCCGGGTCGAGTTTCCGCCGGCGCGCCTCCTGCTCGACATCGCCCCGCGCGAGCAGACCCCGGCGCGCTCGCCGTGGTGGCTGCTGTTGCTGCGTCTCCTGCTGGCCGCGCTGGTGATCCTCGCCGCTGCCGGGCCGATCTGGAACCCGCCGCCGGCGACGCCGACCACCCGCGGGCCGCTGGTGCTGCTGATCGACAATGGCTGGTCCGCGGCGGCAACCTGGGAGCGCCGCATCGCCGCCGCCGAGGCACTGATCGCCGAGGCCGAAGCCTCCGGCCGCGGCGTCGCGGTGGTGCCGACCGCCGAGCCGGCGCGCGAGGCCTCGGTGCGCACTCCGGGCGAGGCGCGGGTGCGGCTGCGCGCGCTGAAGCCCCAGCCGCACACTCCCGACCGCCGCGACGTGCTGCCGGCGCTGGCCAAGCTGCTCGGCAGCGGCGAGCAGAGCCTGGTCTGGCTGTCCGACGCCACCGACACCGGCGATGGCGCCGCCTTCGTCGCCGGGCTTGGCCGCATCGCCGGCGAGCGACCGGTGACCGTGCTGGCCGGCGGCCTGCCGCCCGCCCGCGCCTTGGCCGGCACCGCCAATGCCGGCTCCGGCCTTTCCGTCACCGTGCTGCGCGCGTTCGGCGACCACGACGCCGGCGGCATCGTGCGCGCCGTCGACCTCAAGGGCCTGCCGCTCGGCCAGGCCACCTTCGCGTTCAACGGCGACACGCTCGAGACCAAGGTGGCGTTCGACCTGCCGATCGAGATCCGCAACGATATCGCCCGGCTCGAAATCGTCGGCGAGCGCTCCTCCGGCGCGGTGCAGCTGCTCGACGAGCGCTGGCGCAGGCGCACCATCGGCATCGTCACCGGCTCGACCGCCGACACCGCCCAGCCGCTGCTCGCCGCCAGCTTCTATCTCGGCCGCGCCATCGAGCCGTTCGCCGACGTGCGGCTGGCCGAGCGCACCTCGCCGGGCGAGGCGGCGGCCCGCTTCGTCGACATGGGCCTGCCGCTGATCGCGCTGGCCGACGTCGGCACCCTCGCCGGCGACGCCCGCGACCGGCTGATCCGCTGGGTCGAGGGTGGCGGCGTGCTGGTGCGGTTCGCCGGCCCGCGCCTTGCCGCCGGCGGCGACGAACTGTTGCCGGTCAAGGTGCGGCCGGGCGGGCGGGTGCTGGGCGGCAAGCTGTCGTGGGAGCAGCCGCAGAAGATCGGCAGCTTCGCCAAGGACGGGCCGTTCGCCGACCTCGCCATCCCCGCGGACGTGACGGTGCGGCGGCAGGTGCTGGCCGAACCCGACGGCCTGCTGTTCGAGCGCACATGGGCCGCGCTCGCCGACGGCACGCCGCTGGTGACCGGGGCGCGCCGCGGCAAGGGCGTGATGGTGCTGTTCCACGTCTCGGCCGACACGTCGTGGTCGGACCTGCCGCTGTCGGGCACCTTCGTCGACATGCTGCGGCGGATCGTGGCGCTGGCCGGCAGCGGCAGCGGCGGCGCCAAACCGGGCAGCGGCGAGGTCGGCGCCACCGTGCCGCCGTCGCGCCTGCTCGACGGCTTCGGCGCCTTCCAGCCGCCCTCGGCCGCAACCAAGCCGCTGCCGGCCGGCTTCGCGGGCCGGGGCACCGCCGACAACCCGCCAGGTTTCTACGGCGTCGCCGAGGCGCTGGTGGCGGTCAACACCCTTGCGCCGGACGATCGCCTGAAGCCGCTCGACGTCACCCCGCTCGGCGCTGCGGTCGAGCCCTACCGCGCCGGCGATCCGATCGACCTGCGCCGGCACGTGCTGGTCGCGGCGTTCGCGCTGTTGCTGCTCGACGCGCTGGTGGTGCTGGTGCTGGCGGGCGGCCTGGCGCGGCTCATGCCGTCGCGGCGGACCTCCTCGCTGCTGGTGGTGGCCGCCGCGCTGGCGCTGGCGCCGGACCCCGGCCACGCCCAGCCTCCGGCCGCCGCTGCCTCGCCGCCCTCGGCCGACGACTTCGCCATCAGCGCGCTGGCCAAGACCCGCCTTGCCTATGTCATCACCGGCGATAGCGAGATCGACCGGCTGTCGCGGGCCGGGCTCGAGGGGCTGTCGCGCTTCCTGTCGCAGCGCACCGCGCTCGAGTCCGCCGAGCCGATCGGGGTCGATCCCGCCCGCGACGAGCTGGCGTTTTTCCCGCTGCTGTACTGGCCGGTGACGCCGGCGGCGGCGAAGCCGTCGGCGGCCACGCTGGCGCGCATCGACGCCTTTATGAAGAACGGCGGCACCATCTTGTTCGACACCCGCGACGCGCTCGAGGTCACACCGGGCGGGCGCGGCGCGACGCCGGGCATCGAGGGGCTGCGCGCCATCCTGTCCTCGCTCGACATTCCGGCGCTGGAGCCGGTGCCGCGCGACCATGTGCTGACCAAGTCGTTCTATATCCTGCGCGAGTTTCCCGGCCGCTACGCCGCGGGGTCGCTGTGGGTGGAGGCGTTGCCGGCGGCGACCGAGGAGGACGGCGCCAAGCCAGCACGCTCCGGCGACGGCGTGTCGCCGATCATCATCACCTCCAACGACCTCGCCGGAGCGTGGGCGATCGAACCGAGCGGCGAGCCGATGCTGCCGCTGGTGCCGGGCGACCCACGCCAGCGCGAGATGGCCTACCGTGTCGGCGCCAACATCGTGATGTACGTGCTGACCGGCAACTACAAGGCCGACCAGGTTCACATCCCGGCGCTGCTGGAGCGGCTGGGACAATGAGGCGGTTTCCGGCCGCTCACATCGTGATGCCGGACGCGATCTCGCCGGGGACAACGGGTGCGACAACGGTCTCGTCGTCCCGGGCAATCGGCGGGATGCTCAGCATCCGCCGCGCGACCCGGGACCGTCCGGATGGTTGAGACCTCATTTTGCAGACGGTCCCCGCTCTCACGGCTTCGCCGTTCGGCCGGGACGACGGTTCAACTCGAGTGAGGCATCTTGCATGAATCTCGGCCTCGCCTTCTCGCCGCTGGTGCCGCTGCCGTGGCTCTTTGCCGCCATTGCGGCGGCAGGCATCGTCGCGGTGCTGCTGATCGCCGCGCGCAGCCGCGGCGCGGCGTTGCGCGCGCTGGCGCTGGCGCTCGCCGTGCTGGCGCTGGCCAACCCGGCACTGACCCGCGAGGAGCGCAGCCCGCTGCCGTCGGTGGTGGCGGTGGTGGTCGACAACAGCCCGAGCCAGAACTTCGGCGCGCGCCGCGCCGAGACCGAGGCGGCGCGTGCGCAGCTCGCCGAACGGCTCGGCCGGCTCTCCAATGTCGAGGTGCGCTGGATCGACGGCGGCGAGGGCGATGGCGAGACCGACGGCACGCACCTGTTCAACGCGCTGGAGGCCGGCCTCGCCGACGTGCCGCCCGAGCGCGTCGCCGGCGCCATCCTGATCACCGACGGCCGCGTCCACGACGTGCCGAGCCACGCCACCGCGCTCGGCTTCCAGGCGCCCCTGCACGCCCTGATCACCGGCCGCTCCGGCGAGCGCGACCGCCGCGTCGCGCTGGTGCAGACGCCGCGGTTCGGCATCGTCGGCCAGAGCCAGACCGTGGCCTTCAAGGTCGAGGACGAGGGTGCCCCGCGCGGCCGGGCCACCGTCACCGTGCGCAGCAATGGCGAGGTGGTGGATCGCCTCAGCGCCGCCTCCGGCGAGGTGGTGCGCGTCGAGATCGAGATCGCCCACGCCGGCCCCAACATCGTCGAGATCGAGGCCTCGCCGCTCGACGGCGAGCTGACGCCGCTCAACAACCGCGCCGCCATCGCGATCGAGGGCGTGCGCGAGAAGCTGCGGGTGCTGCTGGTGTCGGGCGAGCCGCATGCCGGCGAGCGCACCTGGCGCAACCTGCTCAAGTCCGACGCCGCGGTCGACCTCATCCACTTCACCATCCTGCGCCCGCCGGAGAAGCAGGACGGCACGCCGATCAACGAACTGTCGCTGATCGCCTTTCCCACCCGCGAGCTGTTCCAGCAGAAGATCGACGAGTTCGACCTCATCATCTTCGACCGCTACGCCCAGCAGGGTGTGCTGCCGCTGCTCTATTTCGACAACATCGTCCGCTACGTGCGAAACGGCGGCGCGGTGCTGGTGGCAGCAGGCCCCGATTATGCCGGCTCCGACTCGATCTACCGCACCCCGCTGGAGGAGGTGCTGCCGGCCGAGCCGACCGGCAACGTCACCGAGCGGCCGTTCCACACCCGCCTGACCGAAAGCGGCCGCCGCCACCCGGTGACGCGGGCGCTGGAGGGCGCCAGCTTCGATCCGCCGCGCTGGAGCCGGTTCTTCCGCGTGGTCGACGCCGAGCCGACCCATGGCGCCGAAACCCTGCTGGGCGCGCCCGACAACCGGCCGGTACTGGTGCTGTCGCGCCAGGGCGAAGGCCGGGTGGCGCTGATGCTGTCCGATCACATCTGGCTGTGGGCGCGCGGCTTCGAGGGCGGCGGGCCGCACCTCGATCTGTTGCGGCGGCTGTCGCACTGGCTGATGAAGGAGCCGGAGCTGGAGGAGGAGCGGCTGCGCCTGCTGGTGCGTGGCCGCAGCATGGTGGTCGAGCGCCAGAGCATGACCGATCAGGTGCCGCCGGTAACCGTAACCTCGCCGTCCGGCCAGATCGCAACGGTCGAGCCCAAGGCCGCCGAGGCCGGCATCTGGCGCGCCGAGATCGACGCCAAGGAACTGGGCTTATGGCGGGCCAGCGACGGAAAGCTGTCGGCGCTGGTCAATGTCGGGCCGATCAACCCGCGCGAGGTGTCCGAGGTGACCAGCACCGCCGCGGTGCTGGCGCCCTTGGCGAAAGCCACCGGCGGTGGCGTGATCCGCATTGCCGAGCGCGGCGGCGTCGAACTGCCGCGCGTGCTGTCGATCCGCGGCTCGGACCGCTTCGCCGGCGCGGACTGGATCGGGTTGAAGAACCGCGACGCCCACGCCGTCACCGGGCTGTCGCTGTTCCCGGTGCTGGCGGGGTTCGCCGGCCTCGTGCTGCTGCTCGCCGCCTTCACCGCCGCCTGGGCGCGGGAGGGACGCTGAGGGACCGCGCCGTCGCCCCGGGCAAGCGCCGAAGGCGCGCGACCCGGGGCCGCCCGGTGAGCCAGAGCCCTTTCCTGCCAACGGTCCCAGCTCGCGCGGCTTCGCCGCTTGGCTGGGACGACGGCGACGGAAAATCAGGCCGTCACAGCCACAAACGCCGGCCTTGCCGCACCCGACACCCCCTCGAACGCCCCCTCCTCCAGCTCGGCGATCAGGATGCGGTCCTTGTCGACCGGGCCGGGCATCACCACCCGGCCGCGCGGTACCCGCGTGAAGCCAAGCTTCGAATAATAGGGCTCGTCGCCCACCAGCAGCACCAAGCGGTGACCAAGCTTGCGCGAGGCTTCGAGCGCCCGGCGCACCAGCGCGCCGCCGATGCCGCGCGAGCGGAAATCGGGATCGACCGTGAGCGGCCCCAGCACCAAGGCCGGGGTGTCGCCGATGGTGATCGGCGACAATCGCACCGACCCGACCAGGAGCGTGCCGACGCGGGCGATGAACGACACCTCGGCGATGGGCGCGCCGCCCTCGCGCAGCCGGAAGGCGGCCCTGGCATAGCGCCCCGGGCCGAAGGCGTGGTCGTTCAGCCGCTCGACGGCCGGGGCGTCCTCGGGCGACTCGGACAGAATGGTGATCGAAAGCTGGGTCATGGCGTTTCGCCTACCACACGGTTTCGGGAAAATCACGTCGTGATCCCGGACACGATTTTGGCCAAAAAGTCCTTGTTCGAAAACGGGATATCGGCGGACGGGGCCGCGTTCTGCTGCGTCTTGGTCGGCAAACCGCATCGCATCGCGCCGGCCGTCACCACACCGGCGCGGGCAATGTCCCCGCCACCACCTCGGCGATGCGGCGGCGGGTGCCGGGCGTGGTCTCCTCCGGCATGGCATTGGGCGCGAACCAGCCGCAGGCGGCGATCTCCCGGTTCGCCGCCGGCAGCGCCGGCTGGACGAAATCCTCGGCCACGAACACCGCGACGTGATCGCGGCGCGACACCGCCCGCTGCAGGAATACGCCGTGCAGGCGGGCCGGCGCGGTGAGGCTGATATTGGCCTCCTCCTGGAGTTCGCGGGCCAGCGCGTCGAACAGCGTCTCGCCGACCTCGACGCCGCCACCGGGCAATTGCCAGCCGGCGACATAGGTGTGGCGGATCAGGCACACCCGGCGATGCTGGTCGAACACCACGCCGCGCACCCCCAGCGTCATGCCACGCTGAAATTGCCAATAGGTGTGAAAGACCCGTCTCAAGGCGCGGTCCCGCCACGTCGCCATGCCCGTACTCCTTCCCCCGCCGTGCGGCAGGCCCGAACGCCGCCGGACTGTCCGCGGCGACCGCTCTGACTTATAAGCCGAACAGCCTTGCCTGGGAGACGCCCCTGTTCACGCTCGCCCATCTGTCCGATCCGCACCTTGGCCCGCTGCCGCCGGCGCGCCGGCGCGACCTCGCCGGCAAGCGGTTCCTCGGGTGGCTGAACTGGAAGCGCGGCCGCGCCAAGCGCCACACCGCCGACGCACTGCAGTTGCTGCTCGCCGACATCCAGCGGCACCAGCCCGACCACATCGCCGTTACCGGCGACCTGGTCAACATCGCGCTGGAGGCGGAGTTCACCGCGGCCGGGCGCTGGCTCGCCGCACTCGGCCGGCCGGAGGACGTTTCCGTCGTTCCCGGCAACCACGACGCCTATGTCGCCCGCACCGCCGGCCTCGCCCGGCTGCATTGGGGGCCGCACATGGCCGGCGACCATGGCGAGGCCGGTTTCCCGTTCGTGCGGCGCCGCGGCGAGGTGGCGGTGGTCGGTGCCTCCAGCGCGATCCCGACCGCGCCGTTCCTTGCCACCGGCCGGCTCGGCCGCCAGCAGATCGACGCACTCGCCACCGCGCTCGCCGAACTGCGGCGGGCGAATCTGTGCCGCATCCTGCTCATCCACCACCCGCCAACCGGGCGGTTCGATTTCCAGAAGCGACTGATCGACGCCAGTGCGGTGCGCAAGATGCTGAGCGAGGTCGGCGCCGATTTGATCCTGCACGGCCACACCCACCTGCCCTCGCTGCTTGCGGTCCAGGGGCCGGACGGCGCGATCCCGGTGGTCGGCGTGCCGTCGGCCTCGGCGGGGCCGACCGCGCTCCACCCGGCCGGCTGGAACCGCATCACCGTGACCCGCAACACCGCGACGTCGTGGCGGATCGAACTCGAACGGCGCGGCCTTCACCACGGCGGCGGGGTGGTCGAGACGCAGGCCCGGAGCGTCCTCACCGGGTGATCGGCGGTATTCTCATCGAAACGTCGCCCCCGCGGCAGGGATTTCCTAAGCGTTCGCGACTAGGGTCAGACCCCATCGTGCGGCTACGCAATCCACCGGGGAGAGCTTGGGATGAGCGTCGCGTCAGACATGACGCCCGAGCCCTTGATGCTCGGTGATATCGCGGCAATCGATGCCGAGACGCCGGTGCGTTGGGGGCAGGTGCTGCTGAAGACCAGCGCCGGTGTTCGGCGCGGGCCGGCCACCGCTGAAGTCTTCATGGCGAACGACCGCTCGCGGTTCCGCGTCATCGACTGCTCGACCGGCCGCACCGAGTTCCTGTCCAGCCTGCAATTTTGCAAGTTCATTCTCGAACTGCGCTCGACCGGCCGGTTCGAGTTCGAGCGCCGACCCAAGCGCAAGGCCGCACCTCAATCGGCGGCAGCGCCCACTACGTCGGTGTTCAACCAGCAACGCCGCGCCCACCCCCGCCGTCGCAGCAGCGACCATTGAGGCGAAACCAGCGCGGCTTACAGTTACCGGTCGATTCCGTCGTGATCCCGGCCGCAACTTCGCCGAACAACCTCGATCGGCGACGAATTTTTTCGGCGACCGCCGGACGTCGTACCATGCGGGCTTCGGCGGCATGAGCCGAAGCCCGCATGAATAGCGGCGTCGCATCCCAAGGGCGCGCGGTTGACGGCCGCGCAGGTCCGCTCCGGTCGCGACGGCGGTGGCGAACGTCAGTCCCGGTAGCAGATCGTGCGGCGATAGCGCTTCGACCAGTAGCAACGCTCGGGCGTCGTCGCCGCACCGATGACCGCGCCGGAGACGGCACCGATGGCGCCACCGGCCAGCGCGCCGCCGCCCGTTCCGGTCGCCGCCGCGCCGATCGCCGCGCCGGCGCCGGCGCCGATCAGACCGCCGGCAAAGGCGCGGTCGCGCGACGAATACTCGCTGCAGCCGCCGAGCGCCAAAGCGATGGCCGAAACCATGAGAATCTTCTTCATGTCGTTCTCCTCGTTGCGGTTAATCCGAATCCGCAAGATCATCACAGCGTGATCCGGCGGCCTCCACTCTCACCCAGAATCCTTGCGGCATTCTGGCCGAGACGACATTTCAAACGCACCAGATTTGAAAATTGCCGCATCCGCAGCCGCAGAATGATCATCGAAATTTGGGCAGGCGTGGCGCGCCAATCGGCCCCGTTCGCAGTTGGATGGCGGCGTCGCCGAAAAGCCCAGCCAAAACAATACCGGCAGCGGCCTTGGCCCCTGCCGGTGACCGCCTGAACGGCGGAACGAGGTGTGGTGATCGCCCGCGGCGTTGGCACTGACGGTCCGGATCAGTGGGCCGGTGCCTCGAGGCCCGGAGCGGCCGCCGCGGCCGAGCCGGTGATCTCTGCCGCCGGCTTGGCGGGCTCAGGAGCGCCGTCAACGGGCGCCGCCCGCGCCGGCCGCGGCCGCTGCCGCGGCTGCGCCAGCGTCATTACCCGCGAAATCACTTCAGCGTGGAGTTCCGGCGACTTTTCGATGTTGAGGTGGCCGAGGCCGCCCTTGCCTTCCATGTCGAAATTGGACAGCGAGCCGCGGAAGCCCGCGCCGGGCTGCACCGCGTAACAGCAACCGGACAGATAATAGTTGATCGCCTTGGAGACGTTGGCGGGCACCACCTCGTGGTGCACCGGGTCGAAGCTGACCACCAGCGGAACCTTGATCTTGGCGGCGGCCAGACGGGCCGCCAGCGGATACACCGCGTCGGCGCCGAGCGAATGCCCGATCAGCACCACCGGGCCGCGCCAGCCTGCGGCACGCCGGTTGATGATCTCGTCGGCGATGAGGTCGGCGTCGGCGTGGTTGGCAACCGTGGCCTGAACGCCCCGCCGCGCCAGCTTTTCGGCGAGGTCGTCGAGGCCCAGCGAGAACACGTTGGCGAGCCCGCGCAGCAAATAGACCCGCGTCTCGGTGGTCGGGCGCGGCTGAGCCGCGTCGGCCGTCGTGACCGAGAGGCTGGCGATTGCAGTGATGGCGATGAGAAAGCGCAGGAATCCCAACATGTTCTGTCTTGTCCGCTGCCTGCCTGCCGGCCGGACGCCGGACAGCCTGTTCGTGGGATCCTTTAGCGAGCGTCGCGGCGAAAAACCAGCGCGAAACCGCCGCGACCGCGTTCGCGGCGCAAGTGTTGCGGCGACGCAACGGTCAACCGGGCGTTTTGTGCCGCAGCGTCAGTAAATCTTCGGGAACACCCGCGCGGTCCGCCGCATGTATTGGCGATATTCGTCGCCGAACACTGCCAACATCATCGACTCTTCACGGTCGATGCGACCGAAGAACAGCATCCCGAACCCGACGACACCGGCCAGACCGGCGATGACATTCGGCAGCAGCAGCGCCTGCGCCAGCGCCAGCAGCCAGAACGCAGTGTACATCGGGTGCCGCACGTAACGGTAACTGCCCTCGGTAACGAGGTTGTGCGAGTCGCGCAGCTCCAGGCTGACCGACCAGTTGCGGCCGAGGTCGCGGTGGCTGAGGTGGAACATCCATAGCGCGGCGGCCATCACCGCGGTGCCGAGCACCCCCTGCAGCCAGTGGAAGGAATAGTCGGCGAACGACAGCCAGCCGGTGAAGACATAGATCAGCGGCACCACGGCGAGGCCGGACAGCGAACAGCCGAGCAAAATGTTTTCACGCAGGTCGAATTGCGATTGCACGACGGTGTTCTTGCGACGATTGCGCCGCTGATAGGGAAACCGGATGACGTACCATCCGATCCCCCCGAACAACCACACGATGCTGGCGACCTCCGGCGTCATTCTGGTGCTCCTGCCGGCGCTCCTGCCGACGCCGGGACGGTGCCGGCCGCGGCGATCATCGCATCCGGCTCGAACACGCGCTTCTCAAGAGAAACCGGGCCGCACAAGATCATGAAATAGTCGTAGTGATAGGGCCGCTCGTTGCCCATCACGAACTGACGATGCATCCGGAAGAAGTTTCCGCGGAAACGCTTGTAGGTTTCCTCCTTCAGCATGTTGCGGATGCGGACGGTGCGCACTTCCGGCAGCGTCTTGACATCCAGGCCCATGCAGGAGGCCGGGTTGCACTTGTAGAAATTGATGACGTCGACCAGCGCCTGATATTCGACCCAGAAGATATTGGGGTCGTTGGCGACGCGGGCGGCGTCCTCGCGGAACACGCCGGCGGCCGGATGCAGGCCGATCTTGAGGATCGAGGACCCGGTTGTCATCAGCGCCAAGCGCCGGTTGTCGCCGTTCGGACCCGAGTTGGCGTCACCGTCGCCGTCGCTGGGCGCTCCCAGCGAGCGGCCGGTCGCCGATAGCGAGCGCTCGATCGCGCGGGCGATCACCTGCAGCATCATCGGCGCGCCGAGGCTGTGGCCGACCAGCACGATCTCGTCGGCGTCGCTGGCGGCGACGGTCTCGGCCAGCGAAGCGGCGAACAGGTCGATCCGTTCCTCAAGGTCGGCGCGGCGACCGCGGATCATGTCGCGGGCGAAGATCCAGTCGTCGAGAATATAGTCGAGGTAGAACCGGGTGCAGATCATCCGGTAGAGCACCCAGGTCACGGTGAAGCCGACCGGCGCGCCGATCAGCGGCGCCGGCGACGCCTTCTCGGCGTACCACAGGCCGGAATAGACCCCGGCGGCGAGCAGCAGGCTCAGCAGCACCACCGGGTAGAGGAAGAACAGCCCGTACCGGAAGTTGTAGCGCATGTAGCGGAACAACGTGCCAGTGAGGAGGAAATCGAGCAGTGCCAGCACGCCGCCGGTGATCCGCGCCGTGGTCCCGCGGCGGGTGTCCTCCTTCACCAGATCGTGCCAGTCGAAGGTGCGGACCTCGGTCGCCACCTGCCAGTTCGGCGCGGTGGTCTCGACCTTCCAGCTCGGCAGCGGTCCGTCGAGGCCCTGCCCCGCCGACACCTTCGCCTTGACGCCCCAGGTGGTCTCGAACCGGGCGATCTCGCGAACGAACCGGCGATGTTGCTGGTCGGGAGGCAGCGGCTCATAGCCGGTCAGCAGGAAAACCAGCCGCTTGGCGATGCGTCGATCGGAAGCCATAGGGTTCCCCAAGGCCGAAGATGTAAAGCGAGGGTCGCAGAGGGGTAACGACTCGGCGCGGCGGGGGCAAGGCGCCACGCCGCGTTTGCACGAGAATCGGCGGCAAGCTGGAGCGCGCCGCCCGGCCCTGCCGCGCGTTGCCGCGGCGGCGACCGGCTTCGTTCAAATTGTCGGGATTTCGGCCATGCTCCCTTCATGGCCGGCCGGCCAAGATGCCGACTTCACCACGGATGAGGACCGCCATGTCCATCTCCAGCGTCGGCCTGCCGACAACGCAACAGGTTCCCGAACTGATGTGGGCGACCGGACCGGACGCCACCGAACGCCATGAGCCGCGCGAGACCGTGGCCGAGGTCAAGGCATCGCCGGACACCGGCGTCGTCGTCACCTCGGCGCCGCGCGTGGCGGAGCCGGCCGACATCCGCGCCGCGCTGCCAGAGGGCCAGGGCCGCGTGGTCGACCGCACCGTCTAGCCAGTGCGCTTTCCGCAAAAGCGGGAACCGGCCGCTGCGCGCGAAATACACCGCGCCTCGCGCGCCGAAGGCCGTGTCTGCCCGCGACGCATGCGGGCATGACGGGCGCTTGCCCCGGCGCGCAGCGCATCAGCCACCGGGCGCGGGCGATGGCGGCGCGTCGGCCCGCGCCGCAACCAGCTGGAACAGCAACAGCGAGCGCGGCGTCACCTCGTAGACATCCTCGAACGCCAGGCACGGCGCTTCGCCGTCGGGGTCGAGCGCGAGGTTGGTGTCGATCAGCCGCAGCCAGCCGCGGCCGCCGGCAATCGCCGGCAGGTTGAACCGCACCACGTTGTCGGCGGCATTGACGATCAGCAGCAAGGTGTCGTCGCTGCCGCGACGGCGGATGCCGCTGGTCTGCGCCCGGCCGTCGAACACCGCGCCGACGCACTTGGCGACCGGGTCGGTCCAATGCGCCTCGGTCATGTCGTCGCCGTCAGGCGTCAGCCAGGTGAGGTCGCACACGCCGAGTTGGTCATTCCATTCGCCGGTGAAGAAGCGCTGGCGTCGCAGCACCGGATAGGTGTGGCGGATGGCGATGACGCGGCGGGCGAATTGCAGCAGCGCGCGCTGGTCGTCGGCGAGCGTCCAGTCGAGCCAGCTGACCGGGTTGTCCTGGCAATAGGCGTTGTTGTTGCCGCCCTGGGTGCGCCCGATCTCGTCGCCCGCGGCGAGCATCGGCGTGCCTTGCGAGAACATCAGCGTGGCGAGGAAATTGCGCTTCTGCCGCTCGCGCAGCGCGCGGATGGCGGCATCATCGGTGGGGCCTTCGGCGCCGTGGTTCCAATTGTGATTGGCGTTGTGGCCGTCACGATTGTCCTCGCCATTGGCCTCGTTGTGCTTGTCGTTGTAGCTGACGAGATCGTTGAGCGTGAAGCCGTCGTGGGCGGTGATGAAGTTGACGCTGGCCCACGCCTTGCGGCCGCGGCGGTTGAAGATGTCGCCGGAGGCGGTGAGGCGGGTGGCGAGGTTCGGCAACTGGCCGTCGTCGCCCTTCCAGAACCGCCGCACGGTGTCGCGATAGACGTCGTTCCACTCTGCCCAGCCCGGCGGGAAGCGGCCGACCTGATAGCCGCCGGGGCCGCAGTCCCACGGCTCGGCGATCAGCTTCACCGACGACAGCACCGGGTCCTGCCGGCAGGAATCGAGGAAGCCGCCGCCCTCGTCGAAGCCGTAGGGCTCGCGCGCCAGAATGGTGGCGAGGTCGAAGCGAAAGCCGTCGACCCGCATTTCCTCGGCCCAGCAGCGCAGGCTGTCGGTCACCATCTGCAGCACGCGCTGGTGCGACAGGTTGACGGTGTTGCCGGTGCCGGTGTCGTTGATGTAGTAGCGCTTCTGGTCCGGCAGCAGCCGGTAGTAGGAGGCGTTGTCGATGCCCTTGAACGACAGCGTCGGGCCGCGCTCATTGCCCTCGGCGGTGTGATTGTAGACCACGTCGAGGATCACCTCGATGCCGGCGTCGTGCAGCCGCGCCACCATCTCCTTAAACTCCGACACCGCCTGGTCCGCGGCGCCGGCAAAGCGCCGCTCCGGCGCGAAAAAGCCGATGGTGTTGTAGCCCCAGTAATTGACCAGGCCCTTGTCGAGCAGGTGGCTGTCGTCGACAAAGGTGTGGACCGGCAGCAGTTCGACCGCGGTGACACCGAGCTCGCGCAGATGGCGCACCACCTCGGGATGGCCGAGGCCGCGGAAGGTGCCGCGCAGCGGCTCCGGCACCGCCGGATGCTGCCGGGTGAAGCCGCGCACCTGCAGCTCGTAGAGCACGGTGCGGTCCCACGGCACCCGCGGCTGCCGCACATTGCCCCAGGTGAAGGCGGTGTCGACCACCCGGCATTTCAGCATCAAGGCCGCGCTGTCGCGATCGTCGAACGTCAGGTCGTCGCCGCTTTCCAGATGGTAGCCGAACAGCTCCGGCCCCCATCGCAGCGTGCCGACCACCGCGCGGGCATAGGGGTCGAGCACCAGCTTGTTGGGGTTGAAGCGGTGGCCGTTGTCCGGCTCATAGGGGCCGTGGACGCGATAGCCGTAGATGGTGCCGGGCCGCGCGTCGGGCAGAAAGCCGTGCCAGACCTCGTCGGTGTACTCGGGCAGCTCGATGCGCTCGATTTCGGTCTCGCCATGGTCGTCGAACAGGCACAGCTCGACCTTGGTGGCGTTGGCGGAGAACAGCGCGAAATTGACGCCGAGCCCGGTCCAGGTGGCGCCAAGCGGAAAGGGCGCGCCCTCGCGGATGCGCGACGTCGGCAGCGGGACGGGCGCTGCGGGCAGCGTCGCAGCACGCAAGGGCGGACGTTCGTGCTTCATCTGCGCTGTCTCCAAAATCTGTCGCGGTCTCAAATAACGCCGCGCGGCGGGTCGCGGCTTGAGCTGGATTGTAAGCTGGAACTTTGCCGGACTGAAAAAGTTCCCAGCCTGCGGTCGCGGCGGCGGCCGGCCGGTTACGGTAACGCGGCGCCATCGTGGCGCCGACTCTACGGCCGGGCACCACAAACTCGGAGATCAACTCGGGCAATGACGATGGCAGAGCTGGCGTGGTGGCAGACCGCGGTGATCTATCAAATCTATCCGCGCTCGTTCCAGGACAGCGACGGCGACGGCGTCGGCGACCTGCCGGGCGTGATCGCGCGCCTGCCCCACCTCGCCGAGCTCGGCGTCGGTGCCATCTGGCTGTCGCCGATCTACCCCTCGCCGATGGCGGATTTCGGCTACGATGTCAGCGACTACACCGACATCCACCCGCTGTTCGGCACGCTCGACGATTTCGACGCGCTGATCGCCGCCGCGCACGCGCGCGGCCTGCGGGTGCTGCTCGACTTCGTGCCGAACCACAGCTCCGACCGCCATCCCTGGTTCGAGGACAGCCGATCCTCGCGCGACAGCGCCAAGCGCGACTGGTACATCTGGCGCGACCCCGCCCCCGACGGCGGGCCGCCGACCAACTGGCTGAGCGAATTCGGCGGCAGCGCCTGGACGTTCGAGCCGGGCAGCGGCCAATACTATTACCACGCCTTTCTCGACGCCCAGCCCGACCTCAACTGGCGCAACCCGGCGGTGCGGGCGGCGATGGCCGACGTGCTGCGGTTCTGGCTGCGGCGCGGCGTCGACGGCTTTCGCGTCGACGTGATCTGGCACCTGATCAAGGACGATCTGTTCCGCGACAACCCACCGAACCCGGCCGCCGACCCGGCGCGGCCGCCGCACGAGCGGCTGGTGCCGCTCTACACCGCCGACCGGCCGGAGGTGCACGAGGTGATCGCCGAGCTGCGCCGCGTGGTCGACGCGTTCGAGGACCGCGTGCTGATCGGCGAGATCTACCTGCCGCTGGAACGGCTGGTGACCTATTACGGCCCGGACCTTTCCGGCGTGCACCTGCCGTTCAATTTCGCGCTGTTGTCGGCGCCGTGGAACGCTCAGCGCATCGCCGCCCTGGTCGAGGACTACGAGGCGATGCTACCCGCCGGCGGCTGGCCGAACTGGGTGCTGGGCAACCACGACAAGCCGCGGGTGGCGAGCCGGGTCGGCCCGGACCAGACCCGCATCGCCGCGCTGCTGCTGCTGACGCTGCGCGGGACGCCGACCATCTATTACGGCGAGGAGATCGGCATGCGCGAGGTGGCGATCCCGCCCGACCGCGTGCGCGACCCGTTCGAGAAGAACGTGCCGGGCATCGGCGTCGGCCGCGACGGCTGCCGCACGCCGATGCCGTGGAGCGGCGAGCCGTTCGGCGGCTTCTCCACCGTCGAGCCCTGGCTGCCGCTCGGGCCGGATGTCGCAAGCTGCAACGTGGCGGCGCAGCGGCACGACCACGCCTCGCTGCTGTCGTTCTACCGCCGCCTGCTGGCGCTTCGCCGGGCGCGGCCGGCGCTGTCGCGCGGGGCCTACCGGCTGGTGGCGGCGGACGGCGACCTCCTCGCCTATCTGCGGCTCGACGGCGATGAGCGCCTGCTGGTGGCGCTCAATCTCGGCCCCGAGCCGGCCCGGCTCGACCTCACCGCGCTGGCGGCGGAGGGGCGCGTGCTGCTGCGCACCTTGAGCACGCCCCACGGCGACACCGTTCGCGGCGTGCTCGAACTGGCGGGCAATGACGGCGCGCTGATCGAGCTTTCGGCGGCGTGAGCGGGCGCCTCGCCACGCCATCGCGGCCGATGCCGGCGGTGGTGGAACCATGAGCACGGCCGCGAATTGATGCCATGCAACACCGGAGTGCCACGGGTGACCTCGCACGTCCTGCCAGCCGACTTTCGCTCCCGCCACCGCGTCATGCCGCTCGGCGCCGAACTCGTGCCGGGCGGCGTCGACGTCCGGGTGTGGGCGCCGCGGCCGAGCGCGATCACGCTGGTGATGGGCGGCACCGAACTGCCGCTTATCGACGACGGAAACGGCTACCGCTGGGCGCTGGCGCCGTTCGGTCGCGCCGGCTCGCGCTACGGCTTTCGCATCGACGGCGACGCCAAGATCCTGCCCGACCCCGCCTCGCGCTGGCAGCCGAACGGGCCGCACGGCCTGAGCGCGGTGGTCGATCCCACCGCGTTCGGCTGGCACGATCACGACTGGCGCGGCGTGACGGCGGCGGACCGCGTCGTCTACGAGCTGCACCTTGGCACCTTCACGGCCGAGGGCACTTTTCGCGCCGCGATCGACAAGCTGCCGCTGCTGGCCGAGGTCGGCGTTACGGTGATCGAGCTGATGCCGGTGGCGGAGTTTCCCGGCCGGTTCGGCTGGGGTTATGACGGCGTCAACCTGTTCGCGCCGTTCCACCGCTACGGCACGCCGGACGACCTGCGCGCGCTGGTCGACGCCGCGCACGGCCTTGGCCTCGCCGTCATCCTCGACGTGGTCTACAATCATCTCGGCCCCGACGGGAATTACCTGCCGCTGTTCTCGGCCGGCTACTTCACCGACCGCTACGACAACGAGTGGGGCGACGCCGTCAATTTCGACGGCGAGGGCAGCGCCGAGGTGCGCACCTTCGTGTGCGCGAATGCGGCCTATTGGGTGCGCGAGTTTCACTTCGACGGCCTGCGGCTCGACGCCACCCAGCAGATCTTCGACGCCTCGCCGCGCAATATCATCGCCGAGCTGGCCGCGGCGGCGCGCGAAGCCGGCGGCGGCCGCACCGTGTTCGTGGTCGCCGAGAACGAGCCGCAGGACGCCACCTTGGTGCGGCCGGAAGCCGCCGGCGGCTATGGCGTCGATGCGATCTGGAACGAGGATTTCCACCACGCCGCGCGGGTTGCCCTCACCGGCGTCCGCGAGGGCTACTATTCCGACTATGCCGGCTCGGCTCGCGAACTGCTGGCCTGCGTCCGCCACGGCTTCCTCTACCAGGGCCAGCGCTCGACCTGGCAGAGCAACCCGCGCGGCGCACCGGCGCTCGACCTTGCGCCGCACGCCCGCGTCAATTTCCTGGAGAACCACGACCAGGTCGCCAATTCCGCCACCGGGGCGCGGCTCGCCCGCCTCACCGACGCGCGCAAGCTGCGCGCCATGACCGCGCTGGCGCTGCTGGCGCCCGGCACGCCGATGCTGTTCCAGGGCCAGGAGTTCTTCGCGACCACGCCGTTCCGCTATTTCGCCGATCACGTGCCCGAGCTCGCAGCGGCGACGGCGGCGGGCAGGCGCGCGTTCCTGACGCAGTTTCCCAGCACCGTCGGCATCGCGCTCGACCCGCCGCACGCGGAGGCGACCTTCCGCGCCTCGGTGCTCGACTGGGCCGAGCGCGCGCGCAACGCCGCCGCGGTGCGGCTCCATCGCGACCTGCTGGAGCTGCGCCGCACCGATGCCGTGCTGTCGCGCCCGCTCGCGCTCGACGGCGCGACGCTGACCGAGCACGCGCTGCTGGTGCGGTTCACCGGCGAGCGCGAGGAACGGCTGGCGCTGTTCAATTTCGGCGCCGACCTCGCGCCGCAGGTCGTGCCCGAGCCGCTGCTGGCGCCGCCGGCCGGCGGACCGTGGCGGCTGCTGTGGTCGAGCGAGGACCCCGCCTATGGCGGCGGCGGCAGCCGGCCGCCGGTCGAGGCGGACGGCGTCTGGTTCATCCAGGGCCACGCTGCCGCCGTTCTCACCGCGCCGCGCTGACCATGCCCCCCGCCATCCCGCTCGCCACCTATCGCCTGCAGCTGTCGGCCGCGTGCGACTTCGACGCCGCGGCGCGGCTGGTGCCCTACCTCAAGGCGCTCGGCATCTCGCACCTCTACGTCTCGCCGATCCTGACGGCGCGCAAGGGCAGCCGCCACGGCTACGACATCGTCGACCACAACCAGCTCAATCCCGAGCTCGGCGGCGCGGCCGGCTTCGAGACGCTGTCGGCGGCGCTGCGCGCGGCCGACATTGGGCTGCTGGTCGACATCGTGCCCAACCACATGGGCGTCGGCTACGCCGACAACGCCTGGTGGCTCGACGTGCTGGAATGGGGTCCGCGCTCGCCGCACGCGGCCTCGTTCGACATCGAGTGGACGACGCTGCCGTTCCGCGCCTCCAGCGGCGTGCTGCTGCCAATCCTCGGCGCCTCCTACGGCACGGCGCTGGAACAGGGCGACCTCAAGCTGCGCTTCGACGCCGCCGAAGGCTCGTTCTCGATCTGGTATTTCGACCACCGCCTGCCGGTGCGGCCCGACCGCTACGCCGACATCCTCGCCACCGTGGTGGCGGCGGCGAAGGCCGAGCGCGAGCCGGCCGGCCGGACGCTGCTCGACCTCGCCGAGCACCACCGCGCGCCCGGAACGCCGACGCGCGAGGCGGCGCCCGCCCTCAAGGCCGCGCTCGCCGCGGTGGCGGGCGGCGCGGCGGTGATCGAGCGCGGCCTAGCCGCCTACCGCCCCACCGCCGGCCATCCGGCGCGGACCCAGCGGCTGCACCGGCTGCTGGAGCGCCAGCACTATCGCGTCGCCAACTGGCGGATGGCGTTCACCGACATCAACTACCGCCGCTTCTTCGACATCAACGACCTTGCCGGGCTGCGAACCGAGGACCCCACCACCTTTGCCGACACCCACCGGCTGATCGCGCGGCTGATCGCGGAGGGCCACATCCACGGCCTGCGCCTCGACCACATCGACGGGCTGGCCGACCCGGTGCAATACGCCCGCCGGCTGGGGCGGCTGGTGCGCTCCGCCCACGCCGGCCGCAGCCGCGCGCCGTTCTACATCGTCGCCGAAAAGATCCTGGCCGAGGACGAGGCGATGCCGCCGCTGCCCGGCGTCGCCGGCACCACCGGCTATGACGCGCTCGACCTGATCCAGCGCGCGCTGGTGAACGGCGAGGGGTTCGCCACCCTCGACACGCTGCACCGCGCGATGACGGCCAATGCCGCGCCGTTCCCCGACATGGCGCGCGAGGCCAAGGCGCTGGTGCTCGACTCGATCCTGGCCAGCGAATTCGTGGTGCTGGTGCACCTTCTCGCCCGCATCGCCGCCGGCCACTGGAAGACCCGCGACTTCACCTTCGAGCGGCTGAAGGCGGCGCTGCGCGCCGTCATCGTGCGCTTTCCGGTCTACCGCACCTATATCGCCGGCGCGGTGTCGGCGGCCGACCGCGCCTGCATCCTCAACGCCATCGAGGAGGCCCGCGCCAGCTGGTTCGGCCCCGACGCCGAGATTTTCGACGTCCTGCGCGGGGTGCTGACGCTCGACATCGTCGCCGCCGGCCGCAGCGGCTACAGCCGGGCGCGGGTGCGCCACTTCGTCACCAAGCTGCAGCAGCTCACCGGGCCGGTGATGGCGAAGGCGGTGGAGGACACCGCGTTCTACCGCCACCACCGCCTGCTGGCGCTGAACGAGGTCGGATCGGGTCCCGACCGGCCGGCGCTGCCCGCGCCGGCGTTCCACGACGCCGTCAAGGCCCGCGCCACCTATCCCCACGCCATGACGGCGACGGCAACCCACGACACCAAGCGCGGCGAGGACGCCCGGATGCGCATCCTCGCCCTCGCCGACATCGCCGGCGACTGGGCGGTGGCGGTGCGGCACTGGCGTTCGCTCAACGCGCGGCTGGTCGAGCCCGGCGTCGGCCCCACCCCCGCCCACGAATACATGCTCTATCAGGCGCTGATCGGCGCCTGGCCCGCCGACGGCGCGCCGGACGGCACCTTCCTCGACCGCATGCAGACCTACGCCGTGAAGGCGCTGCGCGAGGGCAAGGCGGAATCGAGCTGGGCAATGCCGAACGCCCGCTACGAGGCGGCGACCGCGGCGTTCCTGGCCGGCATGCTCGATCCGGCGCAATCCGCCGCGTTCCTCGACCGCTTCGCCGCGTTCGCGGCGCGGACCGCCCGGCTTGGCGCGCTCAATTCACTGGCCCAGCTCGCGCTCAAGGCGACCTTGCCGGGCGTGCCGGATTTCTACCAGGGCACCGAGACCTGGGACCTGTCGCTGGTCGACCCCGACAACCGCCGCCCGGTCGAGTTCGGCCAGCTCGCCGACCTTTTGCAGGCGATGCCGGGCGGGCCGCCCGCGGCGCCGTCGGCCGACCCCCGCCTCGACCGCCGGACCAAATTCGTCGCGACCCGGCAACTGCTGGCCTGGCGCGCGGAACGGGCGGCGATCTACACCAGCGGCGCCTACCAGCCGCTGGCGGTGTCGGGCCCCGACGCCGGCCACCTGATCGCCTTCGCCCGCACGCTGCGCCGCGCCGCCGACATCGTCGTCGTCGCCCGCCATCTCGCCGCCTTCACCGACGGCGGCCGGCTCTGGCCGGACTTCAAGCAGCTGAAGGCGACCATCCATTGCGAGGGCCTGCTGCCCCAACGCGTGGTGCTGGGTGGCACGGTGACGGCGCCGCGCGATGCCATCGCGGCGAACGCGCTGCTCGGGCCGCTGCCGTTCGCGGTGGTCACCGCGCTGCGGGTCGGCGAGGCGGCGAGCGAGCCGGCGCCGCCACTGGCACTGCCGGCGTGAGGCCGTTTTTCGCACGGCCGGCGCCAAACCGGTCGCGGCGACATCTGCAATTCACGGTGTTCTGGAACCGTGGCCGGGTTGTCGGGTTGCCAAGCGATCCGGCGGAACTGGGGTGGGCCGCGGCGGTCTGCGGTTCTGCGATGAAATCGGTGACGGGATCAAAGGTGATCTTCCGGAAACCTTATGAAGCGACGAGCTTGAACGTTCACGGTCCAGGAACGAGACGAAGCGAGAATGGCCGCTCACCCGCTGGCATGCGGTTGAGCGGCCGAAGGGATGCGATGTCCGGTCGGTCACGTCGGGATCGGAAACAACTCGCCGAAAAATCCTTGATCAGACAGAGGATTTCTCGACGACCAGACGGCGTAAGTCCGGCGCGATCGGCCAGATTTCGCATGACGCAGGTGTTCTCGCTCGCAAAGCCGGTCGCGATCCGCCGCGGCTTCCGGCGAGATTGCTTCCTTGTATTACGTCCTTGGATCACAGAATGATCTTGCGGAACCTCGATGACGAGCAACTTCGTTCAGTAAAAGATCAGCATTCGGAGGGTGTCATGTCTTCTTCCCCGACCACTAGCCCGCTGCCGGGCGAGCAGCCCGCGATCGGACGCACCAAGAGCGCCGTGCTGGCCGAGAACTGGTGGGCCGTCGCGATCCGCGGCCTCGCGGCCATCATCTTCGGCGTGTTGGCGTTCATGCTGCCGGTCGCCACCATCCTGTCGCTGCTGCTGTTCTTCGCGGCGTACGCGGTGGTCAACGGCGTGTTCGCCATCGTCGCGGCCGTGCGCGCCGCGAGCAGCAGCGAACGCTGGGGCTCGCTGCTGCTGGAGGGCTTGGTCAGCATCGCCGGCGGTGCCATCGTGGTGCTGTGGCCCGGCATCACCGTCGATGCGTTCGTGCTGCTGGTGGCGGCGTGGGCGCTGCTGACCGGCTGCCTTGCCATCGCGGCTGCGCTCCGGCTGGAGATCGACCACGGCAGATGGTGGCTGGTCCTCGGCGGCGTGGCGTCGCTGCTCTATGGCGTGCTGCTGATCCTGGCGCCGTTCCTCGGCGCGGTGGTGATGACGTGGTGGCTCGGCGCCTATGCGTTCGTTTTCGGCGTCACCCAGATCATCCTGGCGCTGAAGCTGCGCGACCAGCGGCGCGGCGCCCACTGACAAAGCGGCGACGTGTGGACCGGCCGCTTGCGGCCGGTCCACACCCATCCGCTCCGGCAGGCCGGAGCTTGCGTTGAGGCCCCATCGGGTGCAGTTGAGAACGGTCCCGCCTTTCAACAACCTGGACCGATGCAGACGCCCGCGCCCCTTCTCGACGAACTTCACCCCGAAACCCGGCTTGTCCACGGCGGAGCCCTGCGCTCGCAGTTCGGCGAGACCTCGGAGACGCTGTTCCTGACCCAGGGCTTTGTCTACGACCGCGCCGAGACCGCCGAGGCGCGGTTCAAGAACGAGGACCCCGGCTTCCAGTACACCCGCTACGGCAATCCCACCGTGGCGATGTTCGAGAGCCGGCTGGCGGAATTCGAGGGCGCGGAGCTGTGCTGCGCCACCGCCACCGGCATGGCTGCCGTGCACGGCGCGTTGGTGGGCCTGCTCGCCGCTGGCGACCATGTGGTGGCACCACGGCTGATGTTCGGCGCCTGCCGCTGGATCATCGAGGATTTCCTGCCCCGGTTCGGCGTGGCCTCCACCCTGGTCGACGGCACCGACCTTGACCAGTGGCGCGCCGCGATGCGGCCCAACACCAAGGTGCTGTTCCTGGAGAGCCCGGCCAACCCGACGCTGGTGGTGATGGACATCGCCGCCATCGCCGAGATCGCGCACGATGCCGGCGCCTATCTGGTGATCGACAACGTGTTCGCCACGCCGGTCTTCCAGAAGCCGCTCACGCTCGGCGCCGACGTGGTGGTGTATTCCGCCACCAAGCATATCGACGGCCAGGGCCGCTGCATGGGCGGCGCCATCCTCGGCGCGCGCAAGCTGCTGGAGGAAAAAATCCAGCCGTTCCTGCGCATGAGCGGGCCGACGCTGTCGCCGTTCAACGCCTGGGTGCTGTTGAAGAGCCTGGAGACGCTGCCGCTGCGGGTCGAGCGCCAGACGGCGAACGCCGCCAAGGTCGCCGACGCCCTGGCGCTGCTGCCGGGCGTGAAGCGGGTGCTGTTTCCGGGCCGCGCCGACCATCCGCAGGCCGAACTGGTCGCCCGGCAGATGCTGGGGCCATCGAACATGGTGGCGTTCGAGGTCGAAGGCGGCAAGGCCGGTGCGTTCGCCTTCCTAAACGCCCTGCAACTGATCTGCATCTCCAACAATCTCGGCGATGCCAAGAGCCTGATCACCCACCCGACCACCACCACCCACTCGCGGCTCACGCCGGAGGAGCGCGCCGCGCTCGGCATCGCCGACGGCATGCTCCGGCTGTCGGTCGGCCTCGAGCACGCAGGCGATCTGATTGCCGATCTGACGCGGGCGGCCGGGGTGCTGTGATGGCATTGTCGCCCCAGGCAAGCGGCGCGATGCGCAGCATCCGCCGCGCGACCCGGGACCGTCCGAACATGATGTCCTTTTCTGCTCACGATCCCGGCTCGCGCGCCTTCGGCGCTTGGCCGGGATGACGACGGTCCGACGACCGAGATGAATGTCGTCCCGGGCGAGCGTCAGCGAGACCCGGGACCGTTCTCAACAAAAGCCTCCTCTTCCGGACGACGATCCCGGGTCTCGGCTAGCGCCTCGCCCGGGATGACAAGACACGGAAGCGCGACGATCCCGGCTCGCGCGCCTTCGCGGCTTGGCCGAGATGACGAGGCTATTTCACCGCGTCCGCTTGCCGGCGTCGCGCTGGGCCGCCGCGCGGGCCATCGCCTCGGCCAGCGCGCCGCCGCCCGAGGATGGCGCCTCCTGGCGCTGGTCGCGGCGCGGGCGCTGCCCGGCCGGCGCCGGCCGGCCGCCGCCGGCGGCGGGCGAACTCGCCGCATCGGGCAGCGGATCGTCCAGCCGCATGGTCAGCGAGACGCGCTTCCGGGCAAGGTCGCACGACAGCACCTTCACCTTCACCACGTCGCCGGGCTTGGCGATGGTCGAGGGGTCCTTGACGAAGGTCTTCGACATCGCCGAGACGTGCACCAAGCCGTCCTGATGGACGCCGATGTCGACGAAGGCGCCGAACGCGGCGACGTTGGTCACCGTGCCTTCCAGGATCATGCCGGGCTTCAAGTCCGACAGCTTCTCGACGCCCTCCTGGAAGGTGGCGGTCTTGAACGAGGGCCGCGGGTCGCGGCCGGGCTTTTCCAGTTCGCGCAGGATATCGGACACCGTCGGCACGCCGAAGCGATCGTCGGCGAACGCCTGGGGCTTCAGCCCGCGCAGCGTGATCTCGTCGCCGATCAGCGCCTTCGCCGGCTTGCCGGTGGCTTTCAGGATGCGGCGCACCACGTCATAGGCTTCAGGATGAACGCCGGAGGCGTCGAGCGGGTCCTCGCCGTCGCGGATGCGCAGGAAGCCGGCGCACTGCTCGAACGCCTTGGGGCCAAGCCGCGGGACCTCGCGCAGCTTCGTCCGTGAGGTGAAGGCGCCGTTGGAGTCGCGATAGACCACGATGTTGCGGGCCAGCGACTCGGTGAGGCCGGACACCCGCGCCAGCAGCGGCACCGAGGCGGTGTTGAGGTCGACGCCGACGCCGTTGACGCAATCCTCCACCACCGCGTCGAGCGAGCGGGCGAGTTGGTGGGCGTCGACGTCGTGCTGATACTGGCCGACGCCGATCGACTTGGGGTCGATCTTGACGAGTTCGGCCAGCGGATCCTGCAGGCGGCGGGCGATCGACACCGCGCCGCGCAGGGTGACGTCGAGCTCCGGCAGCTCCTGCGAGGCGTAGGCCGAGGCCGAATAGACCGAGGCGCCCGCCTCCGACACCACCGCCTTGATGAGCTGAAGATCGGGCTTGAGCTTGATCAGGTCGGCCGCGAGCTTCTCGGTCTCGCGCGAGGCGGTGCCGTTGCCGATGGCGACCAGCTCGACCTTGTGCTTCTTCACCAAGGCCGCCAGCACCGCCAGCGCCTCGTCCCAGCGCCGCTGCGGCTCGTGCGGGTAGATGGTGGCGGTGTCGACCACCTTGCCGGTCGCATCGACCACCGCGACCTTGACGCCGGTGCGGTAGCCGGGATCGAGCCCGAGCGTCGCGCGCTGTCCGGCCGGGGCGGCGAGCAGGAGCGCGCGCAGGTTGGCGGCGAACACCCGCGCCGCCTCGGCCTCCGCCATCTCACGCAGGCGCATCCTGAGATCGACCGCAAGCTGGTGCTGCAACCGGGTGCGCCAGGCAAAGCGCACGGTGTCGATGAGCCAGCGATCGCCCGGGCGGCCGCGGTCGGAAATGTCGAAGCGGGCGGCGATGCGCCGCTCATAGTCGCTCGGCCCCTTGACGTCGGCCTCGGCCGGCGGCTCCGGAACGATCGAGACGTCGAGGATCTCCTCCTTCTCGCCGCGGAACATCGCCAGGATGCGGTGCGCCGGCAGCTTGGGCAGCGGGTCGGCGACGTCGAAATAGTCGGAATACTTGACACCCTCGGTGGCCTTGCCGTCGCGCACCTTGGCGATGAGGCGGCCGCGCCCCCACATCTCCTCGCGCAAGCTGCCCACCAGATCCGCCGTCTCGCTGAAGCGCTCGACCAGGATGGCGCGGGCGCCTTCCAGCGCCGCCGCCGCATCGGCCACCTTCCTGTCGGCATCGACGAACGGCGCGGCCTGGGCGGCGGGGTCGCGGTCGGGGTGGGCAAGCAGCAGCTCGGCGAGCGGCTCCAGCCCGGCCTCGCGGGCGATCTGGGCCTTGGTGCGGCGCTTGGGCCGATACGGCAGATAGAGGTCTTCCAGCGTCGCCTTGGTGTCGGCGGCCTGGATCGCCGCCTCCAGCTCGGGCGTCAGCTTGTCCTGGGAGCGGATCTCGGTCAGCACCGCCTCGCGCCGGGCGTCGAGCTCGCGCAGGTAGGTCAGCCGCTCCTCCAGCGTGCGCAGCTGGGCGTCGTCGAGGCCGCCGGTCGCCTCCTTGCGGTAGCGGGCAACGAACGGCACGGTCGAGCCGCCGTCGAGCAGCCCGACCGCGGCCTCGACCTGTTGGGGGCGGACGGCGAGTTCGGCGGCGATGCGGGCGGTGATGGTTGCGGGCATTTCGGCTCCGATCCTTCAGCCAAGGGCGGCCTGGCGCGAGCGCCCGCCCGTCCGATCGGGCGGGCGCTCTAAGCCTTTGAGTTATCGCATTCTCTTTCGTAAAACCGGTACCGGCTTTTGCGGAGAATGCTCTAGTCGATTCGTGTCACGGACGAGAGGCGGTGAGCGGCCACCATCCACAGCGGTCACCCTGCCCTCGCATCGCTGACCATGGCCGGCCATTGTGGCGGGTCATTGGGCGGGTGCTGTGCTGGTAGCGCAGACCGGGCGGCGATGCACAGCCGATCTGTCGAGAACCCGGCGCAGGGCGGTCGTCGCAAGCGGCAAAGCCGGGCTATGGTGCGGGAATCGTTGGCTTGCGGTCGGCGGAGGGAGACTGTCGTGCGTGTGGATGTGGCGGTGCTGGGGGCGGGAATCGTCGGGTCGTCGGTGGCGGCCCATCTGGCGATGCGCGGCGTCAGGACGGCGCTGATCGACCGGCGGGAGCCCGGCCGGGAGACCTCGTTCGGCAATGCCGGGCTGATCGAGCCGTCGGGCGTGGTGCCGCTTGGCTTCCCGCGCGACCCGGCGGTGCTGGTCAAGGCGGTGCTCGGCACGCTGCCGCAGGTCAATCTCCACCTGTCCGCCCTGCCCGCGCTGGCGCCGTTCCTGTGGCGCTACTGGCGACAATCGTCCCAGGCTGGGCGGCGGCGCTCGGCGGCGGCGCTGTTTCCGCTGTTGTCGCGGGCGGTGGCGGCCCACCGCGAACTGCTGGACAAGGCCGGCGCCGGCCACCTGCTGCACCCGACCGGGTTCTACCGGCTCTACCGCTCGCCGAGGACCTTCGAGCACCATTTCGCCTTCGAGAGCCAGGTCGAGGCCAGCTACGGCTTCAGCTACCAGATCATGTCGCCCGACGAGGTGGCGGCGCGCGAGCCGGCGATCCGGCCGGTCTACCACAAGGCGGTGTGGTGGAAGGACTCGGTGGCGGTGCGCTCCCCCGGCGAGGCGGTGACCGCGATCGCCGGCCTTGCCGCCCGCCAAGGCGCGGCGCTGCTGCGCGGCGACGCCCGCACCCTCAGCCGCAGCGGCGGCGGCTTCCGGGTCGAGACCGCCGAGGGCGAGGTCGAGGCCGACACCGTGGTGGTGGCGCTGGGGCCGTGGTCGACCGACCTCACCGAGCAATTCGGGCTGAGGCTGCCGTTCGCGGTCAAGCGCGGCTACCACATGCATTTCGAGCCCGGCGGCGGCGCGATGCTGACCACCCCGCTGGTCGACATCGACGGCGGCTATTTCCTGGCGCCGATGCCGCGGGGCCTGCGCCTCACCACCGGCGTCGAGTTCGCCCGCCGCGACGCTCCGCCGACCCCGGTGCAGATCGCGCGCACCCGGCCGATGGCCAGCGAACTGGTGCCGCTCGGCGCCGCGCTCGACCCCGAGCCGTGGCTGGGCCGGCGGCCGTGCCTGCCCGACTCGCTGCCGGTCATCGGACGCCTCAAGCGGGCGGAGAACGTGGTGCTCGCGTTCGGCCACCAGCACCTCGGCCTGACCATGGGGCCGATCACCGGGCGGCTGGTCGCCGACATCATCACCGGGGCGGCGCCGGTGGTCGACCCCGAGCCCTACCGTCCCGAGCGGTTCGCGTAATATGCGCGACGCTGAGGAATGCCCTCCGCCCATCGATGGCGGCGCCGGGAAGACGCTCAGGCCAAAGTGACTTACGTGATTGTTTCGTTTACCATAGCCGTTAACCACACATCTGCGTTTTTGACAAAGCATAAACCATGAAATCGCATCGTAACTGAATGCAGACTTCATTAATACACTTGGCCAATTGAATTAACCACACGGTTGCGGGTGGTGGCTATCGTTTCGACGCGGGCTGAGAACGCCCGACGAGTTCGGCGACATTGTATCGAGTACGTCGATGACGAGAACAGCATGGATATGTTGCGCGCTGGTGCTGGCCAGCGGCGCGCCGGCATGGGCCCAGCCCGGCTTCGCCGGACCGGCGGTGATCTACGCCCCTGAAACAGCGGCGCAACGCGCCGGTCCGGCGGGGGCACGCTGGCGCGCGGGCATGGCCGCCGTCTACCAGCCCGACTTCGCGCCAGGTGTGGTGCCGGTGGCGTCGCGGCAGGACGATGGCGATTTCGGCGGCGGCTTCATCGAGTTCCTGTTCACCGGCCGCGGCAACCCGGCACCGCTGCCGCGCCCGGACTACACCCGGCCGTGGACGCCGCAGCCCTCGCGGCCGGAGCGGCAGTCCTACAGCCGCACCGCGGCGGTGGAGCGCGACTATGGTTTCGACCCGCGCTATGAACGCCAGTGGGTCGAGTACGATGGCTCGCACGCGCCCGGCACGGTGGTGATCGACACCTCCAACCGCTTCCTGTTCCTGGTGCAATCGGACGGCAGGGCGATCCGCTACGGCGTCGGCGTCGGCCGGCCCGGATTTGCCTGGAACGGCATCAAGGAAATCACCGCCAAGCGCGAATGGCCGGACTGGCGGCCGCCGCCGGAGATGCTGCGTCGGCGGCCCGATTTGCCGAGCTACATGGCCGGCGGCCCGGCCAACCCGCTCGGCGCCCGCGCGATGTATCTTGGCTCGACGATGTACCGCATTCACGGCTCCAACGAGCCGGAGACCATCGGCCACGCGGTATCGTCGGGCTGCATCCGCATGCGCAACGAGGACGTCATCGACCTTTACGAACGCGTCAAGGTCGGAACCAGGGTGGTGGTGCTTTAAACCGAGCCGATGGCGCGGCGCTGGTGGCGACGCTCGTCTCGCCAGAACGACCCAGAAATTGCCGGGCCCGCCGCATTCCCTTGCGGCGGGCCCGGTCGTCATGAGGCTGTTCCCACGGAGGATAGGACGGCGCCTCAAACGTAATCCTTATTCCGACGGCGGACGCCGCCGGATCGATCAGGCGAAGCCTTCGTCGTCGAAGCCCCCGCCGAAATCGTCGCCGCCATCGCCGCCATCATCGTACGACGCGCTCTGCCAGCTGTCATCAGCCGCGGCGGGATCCTGACTGGCGGTGTCCTTGGCCGCTTCGTCCTTGCCGGCCTCGCTGGCGCCAGCGCCCTCGGCGAGCTTGGCCGCCTGACCGCCGGAAAACGCGCTGCTGACCGCGTTGGCGATCATCATGCCGCCGGCGACGCCGAGCGCCGTCGTCATCGCAGTGCCGAGAAAGCCGCTGCCGCCACCGCCGCCAAACCGCGACTGCATCGGCCCGCCCTGCTGGGGCTGCTGACCCCACGGGCCGGCCGCCTGCGGGCCAGCCTGCGGCACCGAACCGCGGCCGAACTGGCCGCCCGGCGCCTGGGCATTGGCGTAGTCGGCGCGCGGCTGCGGCGCCGGCTGCGAGCCGCCGCCGAATAGGCTCGACAGGAAGCCGCCCGACTGCTGCGGCCGACGCGACAGCTCCTCGACCTCGGCCTTCAGCTGCTCGACCTGCTGGCTGAGGTTGGCGAGCGCCTGCTCCTGGACATAGATCGCCTGGGCCATGACATAGGGCGCATAAGGCTGGGTGCGCAGGCGCTCGGCGATGAACCGCTCGGCATCGGGATCGCGGGGCTGGTTCTCAGCCTGCGAGAGGCGGTCAAAAATCCCAGCGATGACGCTCTTTTCCTCGGGCGACATGGCGACGAAATCCTTTTTCTTTCGGCCGTATGGCCGGTGCTGCGATGAGATAAGGATCGCTGCGGGTGTTTGCGAGGGGCCCGATTCAACATGACAAAGATTTCACGGTTCCAGCCCCGGCGACGATAACCTCTTGATTCCAGGCGTAGACTTCGCCGGCCGCGGCGCCGTCAGGCGATCGTGCGCCGATAGAGGTGCCAGGTGGCGTGCCCGAGCACCGGCAGCACCACCGGCAGCAGCAGGAACAGCGGCGCCACCGCGACGGCGAGCAAGCCGGCCACCGCCAGGGCGAACGCGAACATCGGGCCGGGATTGACCTTGACCGCCTCGATCGAGGTGGCGATGCCGGTGGCGAAATCGACGTCGCGGTCGAGCAGGCAGGGAAACGACATCACGCTGATGGCGAACACCACGAAGGCGATCAGCGCGCCGAGCGCGTTGCCGGCCACCAGGAACACCAGCCCGCGCGGCGTGGTCAGGATGACGTCGAGAAGGTCGCGCGGCGACACCGTGTGAAGGCCGAAGGTGAGGGCGTAAAGCAGGGTGGCGAGCTTGACCCAGGCCACCAGCACGAACGTCAGCACGAAGCCGAGCATGACGATCTCGCGCTGGGATTGGCCGCGGATGGCACCGAGGATGGCCCGCCACGACAGCGGCAGCCCCTGCTCGCGGCGACGGCTGACCTCATACAGCCCGACCGCGACGAACGGCCCGACCAGCACGAAGCCCGCCGCCAGCGGAAACACCAGGAACACCCAGCCGGACACGAACGCGGCCCAGCACAGCACCAGCCCGGCCGCTGCATAGAGCCCGCCGAAGAACAGGCCGAATTGCGGCGCTGCCTTGAAGTCGGCAAAGCCGGCGGCGAACGCCGCCTTGATGTCGGCGCCGTCGATGACCAGGACCTGCGGCGAGGCTGAAACGCGTGTCGTCTTGGTCGAGATTACGCTGCGCGCCGCGTCGATGATGACGGCCATACGGTCTCTCCCGAGATGCGGAACCGCCGGTATCTGGCAGCCGCTCGAGAGATTGCGTTTTAGTTGCACTTGAAATCAATCAACGTTGCCGTGACCACCCGCGGCCAAACGCCACAAACGAAGCGGCGCGCCGGAGGCCGGCGCGCCGCTCAAAACCCAGACCGGAAATCCCGATCAGATCGAGTCAGATCACTTCAGGCTGTCGAGGGTCAGATCAACCGACAGCTTGGCGACGAAGGTCGCGCCGCACCACTTCGACTGGCCAAGGCTGTTGGCGGTGAAGTCGCCGGTGATGCCGTAGCAATCTTCCTTGCTCAGGTCGGTGTCGTGGTAGCGCAGGTCGAGGGTGAACACCTTGTAGGTGAAGCCGAGACCGACGTTCCAGGTGGTGTAGTCGGCCAGCTCGATGTTGCCGTAGAAGTCATCGGTGCGGCCGAGGTCCTGGTAGCCGACTTCGCCCGACACGTAGGCGCCGACGCCGTTCGGCAGGGTCGGGAAGACGTACTTGGCAAGACCGGAGTAGTAGATGCCCTCAGCACCGGTGTTGGTGTAGGAGTCGGTGTAGAAGAGGGTGCCGCCGATGCTGAAGGAATCGGTGACCGCGAGGTTGGCCTTGCCGTAGACTTCGAAGAAGCTGGCGTCTTCCTTGGCGAGAGTCGGCACGCCGTACTTGTTGATCTCAAGGCTGCAACCCGGAACCGAGCCAAACAGGCCACCGCCGAGATTTTCGTAATTATAGCACTCGCCACCCGGATAATAGTAATAGATACCGCCGATATCGAGGGCGAGCTTGCCGAAGGTCGGGCGGATACCGCCGTAGAGGTCGATCTCGGCCGCCGCGCGGTTGGCGAAGGAGATGCTGGCACCGGCGACGCCGGCGTAGAGCTGGAAGTTCGGCGCGACGTTGAGGCGCGGCTCGAAATAGGCCGCAACCGACGGCTCGCGGTTCGACTGCGAGATACCGCGGAACATATAGTCGGACGCCAGCGAGGCGCCAAAGGCGATGTCGAAGATCGACGGCGCGGGCGGCGCCTCAACGGTCTTGCCGTTGGCGCGAAGGTCGGCTGCGTTGGCCGTGCCGGCCGCCAGAAGCACCGCCGCAGCGGCCGTCAGCGTCGTGAAGCTCTTCATCATCTTCGTCGTTCCCCTGCTTCATTCACCGGCGAGGCCGCAAGGGCCCCGCCCGATCTGTCGCCGCATTTGTGACAAACTCGACATACGCAAAGGAAGGACAAACAGCGAGCATCTGCCTACTAAATAGGCAAATAGCGACAGATTATTAACTTTACAGAGTGCTGTTGCGAAACAGCAACAGCACCGCCGGACCAGCGCGGTCGCAATTTCACCGGCTGGCAGAAAAATACGCGTCAAAACTGCTCAAAACCGGACAAGCCCCGGCAGGCGATGGAACGTTGCTTCCAGGCGCTGCGACCGCGAATCAAATCACCTGCGCCAATCGCCCCAGCGCACCGCCGCTCACGCCGGCGCCCCGCCGGAGCGGGACCGCCGCCGGCCGCGACCCAGGCCGAAGATCAGCGACGCCGCCAGCACCCCGCCGAGAAAGCCCGCGCCGGCGTGGACCGCGCCCTCGGCGGTCACCGGCACCGCCGGGCGGAAGTCGGCGTAGGTCGCCTGCCCGACCTCTCGGTCGTAGGTGCGCAGGAACACCGCCAGCCGCTCGAATGGCGCGGCGGTGTCGAGCGCGGTCTTGGCGGCGTCGAACGCTTCGAAGCGGCGGATCATGACGGCCGCGTCGGCGCCGCGGTCGCGCAGGAACGCCGAGCCCGGCCTGACAAACTCGGCGAGGCCTTCGGCGCGGGTGAGGCCGGCGCGGGCAGCGTCGGCGTCGAAGCGCTGCACGAAGCCGCGCAGCTCGTCGAGCCGGCCACCGAGCCGCTGGCTATATTGCTGGGCGAACTCGGGAAACTGCGCCAGCGCGAGGCCGCACACCACACCCACCGCAATCGCGAACAAACGGCCGACCATGACGAACCTCCCGTCTTGGATCCTGATACCGGCGGCGGCGTTCGTGAAATCATTGATGTCACGAACGAAAATCTGCGAATTTCAGCGGCCCCATGCGTCAGCATCCAGGACCGTTGGGATGATACGGTTTCCGGATGATCCCGTCGTGATCTAGGGAAGATAAACACGTCGTGATCTAGCGAAAGCGTTTGAGGCGGGGGCGGGGATGACAGGCGACACCACGGCGACCGGCGGCGGCGCCAAAGCTCCCAGGCGGGCGGCGCCGATGAGTTGGGAGGTCGATGTCGCGGTCGCGACCCACCCGCTGCTGCTGGCCGGCTACGCCAAAGTCTTCGGGCTGACCGCGCTGATCATGGGGGCGCTGCTGTCGTTCCTGATGGCGGTGGGCGGCAGCCCGGACGCCATCCCGGCGATGCTGGCGATCAGCACCGCCATTGCCGCCGCGCTGTTCGTGGTCGGCGTGCTCGCCATGGCGGCGATCTACCGCAACAGCATGACCATGCGCTTCACGGTCGATGCCAAGGGCGCGCGGGCGGAGACCCTCGACCGCCGGGCGGCCGCGGTGTCAAGCGCAGCCATCGTGCTCGGCGCGCTGTCCGGCAGGCCCGGCGCAGCCGGCGCCGGCCTGATCGCCAAGACCGCCGCCGATCAGCGCACCGCCTGGCGCGGCATCGTCAAGGCGCGGTTCTACCCGCGCTGGAACGCCATCGCGCTGGCGAACGCCTGGCGCACGGTGATGATCCTGTTCTGCCCGCCGGAGCGTTACGAGGCGGTGGCCGAGCAGGTGCGCACCGCGATGGCACGGCGACCGGCGCAGGCCAGCGCGAAAAAGAGCCCGGTGGGCTGGCTGTTGCGGCGCACCGCGCTGGTGGTGCTGGCGGCACTGCCGATGTTCGTGCTGCCGCACCCGGTCGAGATCGACCTGTTCGTGCCGCTGTTGACGCTGTGCTTCGCGCTGGCCTCGGTGTGGCTCGTCCCGCTGCTCAGCGTCGTGGTGATCGGCGGCGTCGGCTGGGTCGCGGCGCACTCCGTGCTGGCGCTGCTGCACGAACGCCGCTCGATGTTCTCGCCGCACGACCTCTATCGCGCGTACGAGGTGGCGGACGCCGAGGTGTGGGCGGCGCTGGTGCTGGCGGCGCTCGGCGGCGCCTATCTGGTGTGGCTGTCGGTGGCGCTGCTGCGCGGCCGGGCCTATTCCGGGCTTGCCGGCGACCTGGCCGAACTCGATGATGGCTGACCCTGTTCGATGGAGGCCGGCATGAGTCGCCCGATGCTGCCTGCGCTGTGTGCCGCGCTGATCGCGCTGGCGGCCCCGGCGTCCGCCGAGGAGGCATCCTCGGGCGCCGCGTGGCGCTACGGCCACCATCCGCAATGGGGGCTGTCGGCGTTCGTGACGGTGGACGGCGAGAGCATCGGCCTGCGCTGCATGCCCGACCGCGGCGTCGCCCGCCCGGCGGCGGCGCTGGCGCTGACGGCGGGGCTGGTGCGGCCGCACCCGGCCTTCACCGACGCCGAGGCGGTCGAGCGCTATCGGTTCCTCGGCGATCCGGCGATGGGCGAGGCGGTGATCGCGCGCACCGCCGGCGGCTATTTCGAGCGGGCCGGCACCACCTGCGAGGTCAACCTCAGCGCGTTCCAGGCGGCGCGCCTGCTGCTCTATTTCGATGAAGGCACCGACGTGACCGCGCTCGACGACGACACCGCGGAGGCGGCGCCGGGTGTGGTGGCGCGCATCCCGCTCACCGGCGCCAAGGAGGCGATCGGGCAACTGGTGCAGGCGTGCCCGGCGATCCGCAAGGACATCGACAACGAGTGCGGGATTTGACCGCGCCGTGACCGTGACCTGACCGCGCCATGCTGCTCGCCCGCTTCACAGGCACCGCGGAACTGCACCGCGACGACAAGCTCGTCAGCGTGCGGTTCCTGACGCCGCATCGGGTGTTCTCGACCTGCCCCGCCAATGGCGGCTTCGCCGACCACCTCGACCTGGTGTTCAACCACCAGAGCTGCGAGCCGGTCGGCCACATCATCCCGGCGCTGCACGAGGCCTATCGCCAGCCGCAGCGCTACGCCGCCGGCCTACTCGACAGCCACGGCCTCGCCGGCGCCGCCGGCGCCGGCCTCGCCACCGCCGCCAACATCAACACGCTCGCCATCGCGGAGGAAGCCCATCGCGACCTCAAGGTGGTGGCGCTCGCCACCGCCGGCGTCGAGGGCGGCGGCGCCCGCGCCGGCGACCCGGCCGGCTATTACGAATTCGACGGCCGCTTCGAGCGCCGCGGCGACATCGGGCCGGAGACGCCCGGCACCATCAACGTCATCGTGCTGGTCAACAGCCCGATGACGGAGGGCGCCATGGTGCGCGCGGTGATGACCGCGACCGAGGCCAAGGCGGCGGTGATGCAGGAACTGTCGGTACCCTCGCGCCAGTCGGCGAAGATCGCCACCGGCACCGGCACCGACCAGATCGCGGTGGCAGCGCCGCTGGCGGGCGCCCAGCCGCTGACCGGCGCCGGCCACCATTGCGTGCTGGGCGAGCTGATCGGCAAGGCGGTGATGGCGGCGATCCGCGAGGCGGTGGCGCGGCAGAACCTGCTGGTGCCGGCCCGGCAGTGCGCCTGCAGCCGGCTGCTGGAGCGGTTCGGCCTCGACATCGACCGGCTTACCGCGGCGGTGGCGGCGCAATTGCCGGACGAGGTCGCCGCGGTGCTGCGCGACAACCGCGACGTCATCGACCGCGACCCGCGCACGGTGGCGCTGGCGGCGGCGCTGATCCACGTCCACGATCAGGTCGGCTGGGGCGTGCTGCCGCCGTCGTGCTGGCGCGAGAGCGCCATCGACCTCGGCGCCGCCCTCGCCGCGGCGGTCGCCGGCACGCCGGCCGGCACCGAGCGCTACCGCACCGCGCTGGCCGCGATCCTGGCCGGCGGCGGGGACGACGGCCCGGCCACGGTGGTGGTGCGCGCCCTCGCGCTCGGCCTGCCCGACAAATGGACCCGCGCCAGCGGGATGATGGCGGCGATCACGCCCGCGGCCGACCCGCGCTGACGCCCGGCGGCGATGGCCGCCCGCCGGTTGCGGTCAGGCCGCCTCGCCCCGCACGCGGTAGCGCACCGGGTCGTTCGGGCCCGACAGCGACGCCTCGTCGACCGCCGACAGCACCATGCCGATGGCATCGTCGTCGCGTGCCAGCGCGACCAGCAGCGCGGCGAGGTCGCGGCAGGTGATGCGGCCGTGGACGCGGTCGTCCTCGAACAGCGCGCCGGCGCCGTTGGGCTCGCCGTCGATCAGTCCGCCGGGGCGCACCACGGTCCACTCCAGCGGCAGCGCCGTCAGATGGGTTTCGGCGCGGGTCTTGGCGGCGAGCACCTCGCCGATCGCCGCCAGCAGCCGTTCGGAGGCGTAGGTCCGCGACGCGCCGCAGCCGAGCGAGGTGACGACGATGACGCGGCGGACGCCCGCGACGACGCAGGCGTCGGCGATGTTGCGGACGCCCTCGTCATCGACGCGGATGTCGCCGCCGCCGATGGCGGAAATCACCACGTCCGGCTTGGCCGCCGCCAGCACGGCGCCGACGCTGGCCGGATCGAGCACGTCGGCCGCCAGCCTGGCGGCGTGATCCGGCGCCGGCGCGGCGCCCTCAAGGCGGCGGACAGCCGCGGTCACCGTCCAGCCGGCGCCAGCGGCAAGTTCGCACACATGCCGGCCGGTCCGGCCGCTCGCACCAAACACCACCATTTGCGACATCGTAGCTCCCCTCGCGTGATAGGGTTTCCGGGAAATCACGGCGTGATCCCGGAAACGGCCTGATCGAAAACCCTTGCTCAGAAACGGGATTTTCGCCGATTGGACAACGGTCAGAAGGCCCGATCGGCGGCAAACCGTATGCGACGGATTGGGCGAGATCACGCCCGCGATCGCGCCGCCAGCCCCGCCTGAGATCCCGCTGCGAAATGGACCTTTCGGCGACCGAACTCCGAAAAACCGGCCGGGCGACCGGACCTCGCAGGGATTTGCCTTCAGCCGGCACCGTTCCTTCGAGGCGTTCCAAAGGCAAGCCGGCCTTGGTTGACCTTAGGTATTGCAACTGCCTATGAATCGCAACGGGTGCCGATGCTGTGTCCGGTGCAGCATTTGCCCGTCCCGCCCAGTCCGCCCGGATCCGCCGTCACCCCACAGGAGCCGCCATGTTCATCGCCATGAACCGCTTCCGCATCGCCAAGGGCCAGGAGGATGCGTTCGAGCGCATTTGGCTCGGCCGCGACAGCCGCCTCGCCGAACTGCCGGGTTTCCTCGGCTTCCACCTGCTCAAGGGGCCGGCGGCCGAGGACCATACGCTCTATGCCTCGCACTCGAGCTGGGCGAGCCGGGCCGACTTCGACAATTGGACCCAGTCCGAGCAATTCCGCAGCGCCCACTCCAGCTCCGGGGCTGGCGCCGGCCCCGGCCTCTATCTCGGCCCGCCGCAGTTCGAGGGCTTCGAGGTCCGGCAGACCGTGCCCGCCGCGGCGTGATGCCGCCGGCCCCGTTTGGTGAAATCACATCGACGATCGGGCCAACGGCCGGCTGCCGCCGCCATTGGTCCGATTGGGTGTCCGGTGGCCCCTTCGCGATCCCGAATCCAACCTCGCCGGAAATACCTGATCGAACAGGATTTCCGGCGAGAGCCGGCAGCGCTGCGCCCGGCTTGCCAGCGCGGGTCGGCGCCCTCAGCGGAAACTGTAGCGGATCGGCACCGAGAAGCTGAAGCGGGCGCCCGACAATTCGGGCGGCGCCTGCGGCAGCGGCTGCGCCCGCTGGATCAGCGCCGCGGTCTCGCGGTCGAGCGAGCTCACACCGGAACTCGCCGCCAGCCGGCTCGACAGCACGTTGCCGCTGCGGTCGATGGTGAAGTGGAGACGGGCAACGCCGGTTTCACCACGCGCCTGCGCCTCGGCGGGATAGCGCTTGTGGCGCTGCAGGTGGGCGACGATGCGGCTGTTCCAGTTCGGCATGGCGTTGCTGCTGCCCTGGCCGAACCGTCCGGGCGAGGGAATCGAGGCCACCGTGTCCGCCGAACTGCGCGCCGTGGTCGCGGCCACCGCGCGCGGCGGGGTCTCCGGCTTGTCGGGCTCGGGCTTCTTCACCTCGCGCTTGGGATCGGGCTTCCTGGGCTTCTTCACCTCGCGCTTCGGCACCGGCTTGGGCGGCACCGCCTCGGGCACCGGCACCGGATCGGGCACCGTCACCGGCGCTTCGACCGGATCGGGCATCTCCAGCGCCGCCTGCTCGACCTCCGGCTCCGGCGGCGGCGTCACGGCCTCCTCGGGCTGGGGCTGCACGTCGTCGGTCTTGGTCTGTTCGGGGCCCGGCACGCTTTCGGCACTGGCGACGTCCGGCGACGCCGCCAGCATCTCCAGCTCGACCAACACCGGCGCGCCGGCGGTCTCCGGCGGCTGCCAGTTCGCCAGCACCGCCACCGCCAGCCCGCCATGGGCCAGCGTGGCGATCGCGAACGCGGTGGTCCAGCGCGCGGCGTCGCGGCGCGATGACGACAGCACGCTCATCGTGCGCCCCCACCATCGAGCCCGACCAGCGCCACCTTGAGATAACCGGCGGCGCGCAGCGCGTTCATCACCGTCATCAACTCGCCATAGGCGACCGACTTGTCGGCGCGCAGGAACACCCGCTGCTCGCGGTCGCCGCCGCTCAGGCGGTCGAGCGCGCCGGCGAGCTGGCCGTGGCCCACCGCCTCGTCGCCGACCGCCAGCGACAGATCGGCCTTTACCGTCAGGAAAATCGGCTTGTCCGGCCGCGGCTGGTGCTCGGCGGTCGAGTTCGGCAGGTTGACCGCGACGTCGACGGTGGCGAGCGGCGCCGCAATCATGAAGATGATCAGCAGCACGAGCATCACGTCGATGAACGGCGTGACGTTGATCTCGTGCATCTCATCGACGTCGCCGTCGGAGGGACCGAACCGCATCGCCATGGTGTCACTCCGCCGCCGGATGGACCTTGCGCAGCTGCCCGCCGCTGCGCCGGTCGATGTCGCGGCCGGCCAGGCGCAGCACCGCAGCTGCGGCATCGCCGACCACACCGCGATAGCCGGCGATCTGGCGGGCAAACACATTGTAGATCATCACCGCCGGAATCGCCGCGATCAAGCCGAGCGCCGTCGCCAGCAGCGCCTCGGCGATGCCCGGCGCCACCACCGCCAGATTGGTGGTCTGGGCCTTCGAGATGCCGATGAAGCTGTTCATGATGCCCCACACCGTGCCGAACAGGCCGACGAACGGCGCGGTGGCGCCGATGGTGGCGAGGCTGCCGATGCCGCGGGAAATGCGGCGGCCAGCCGCCGCCTCGATGCGCTCAAGCCGCGAGCCGATCCGCTCCTTGATGCCGTCGGCCGGCAGGCCGGCGGAGGCGCCGATCTCGGCGGTGGCGGCGATGGCAAAGTCCCGCGCCACCTCGGCGTCCGGCGCCAGACGGTCCAGCGCCTCGCCGAGCGAGGTCGCCTCCTCCACCACCTTGAGGCCGCCGCGGGCACGGCGGCGGGCGCCTGCAAGCTCGATGGTCTTGGCGAGCCACACCGTCCAGCTCAGCACCGAAGCCAGCGCCAGCCCGACCATCACGAGCTGCACCACGATGTCAGCGGCGAGGAACATGCCGAACGGCGACAGATCGCGCGGCAGCGCCAGCTCGGGCATCGCCGGAGCCGCAGAAGCCTGCGACGCGGGGGCCGGCGCGGAACCGGGTTGCTCCGCAGCGGATTGACCGCCGCTGCCGGCCGGAGACAGCGCGGCCGCCGGAGGGGCGCCACCTGCGGGCGCGGCGGTGGCAGGCGCGGCGGGGTGCGGCATCGCTTGGTGCGGCGTGGCGCCGGAGGCCTCGGCGGGCGCGGGATGGTGTGCCGGCGCGGCCGGAGACGCAGCAGGGCCACCCTGGGCCGCCGCCGGCAAGGCGCCGAGAACGATGGCCAGCGCCACCGCCGAACCGAGCCGGCGCGCGACCGAAACCAAACCGTCAAACCAGATCGAAGACATCATCAATAATCGCTGCATCAACCGTCGTCCGGTTTCGGACCGGGAGGCCGCATTGCGCCGGAAACCCCGCTCATGCGTCCTGCAGATCGGCTGCAATGGAACGGCCGCACCGCGCCGCGCCCCGCATGAGCCGCCAACGGCTCCCGACTGCCCGCTTAGTGTTGACGGATCGGCAGACGCGGTCAATCCGCCTTCTGCACAATGGAACTATTATCGTTATAGACTCTCCGGCAATCGCTTTATATCACGCGTGCCATCGGCACTGTTCCGGTGCTGTCCGGCAAAGTTTAGAACAATGCAATATTGCTGCAAGCCGATTTGCCCGCCGACTCGAAACAACGGCCGCGGCAGCCGGCCGTTGTTTGCAATCATACGGTTTCCGGATGATCCCGTCGTGATCGGCAACAGCCACCTCAACTCAAGGGCTCGGGGCCGTCCTCGTCGTCCGCCTCGTCCCGGCGAAGACGATAGCGCTGCATCTTGGCGCGGAGGCCGACCCGCGACAGGCCGAGCCGCTCGGCGGCGTGGCTGATGTTGCCATTGCACAGCCGGAGCGTGGTTTCGATCTCGGCCTTCTCCAGCGCCTCGACCCGGTCCTTCAGCGTGGCCCCGACCGCCTGCGGCCGGTGCGGCGACAAAATGCGCGCCGACAACAGGTTCGGCCCCAGCGGCTCATCGCTCTCCGACAGCGCCACCATGCGCTGGATCTCGTTATGCAGTTCGCGCACGTTGCCGGGCCAGTCGTATGCCATCAGCCGGTTCAGCGTCTCGGGCCGAAAGCCCGGCACCGCGCGGTGGAAGGCGTGGTTGACGTCCTTCAGGATGCGCGCCGCGATCGGCGGAATGTCCACGGCGCGGTCGGCCAGCGGCGGGATGTGGATCGGGAACGCCGCCAGCCGGTAATAAAGGTCGCGTCGGAACCGGCCGTTCGCGACCTCCTTCTCGAGGTCGCGGTTGGTGGCGGACACCACCCGCACATTGACCTTGCGGGTGCGCTGGGCGCCGAGCGGGCGGATTTCGCCCTCCTGCAGCACGCGCAGCAGCTTGACCTGGAACGACGGCGAGGTCTCGCCGATCTCGTCGAGGAAGATGGTGCCGCCGTCGGCGACCTCGAACAGGCCGATACGGTCCTGGTAGGCGCCGGTGAAGGCGCCCTTCTTGCAGCCGAACAGCTCGCTCTCCAGCAACTGGTCGGGCAACGCGCCGCAGTTTTCCACCACGAAGGGCTGGCTGGCGCGGGCCGAGCCGTGGTGGATGGCGCGGGCGAGCAGCTCCTTGCCGGTGCCGGAGGCGCCGGTGATCAGCACCGAGATATCGTATTCGGTGGCGCGGCGGGCGAGGCCGATGGCGCCTATGATCGGGCTGTCGTCGGCGTGGACAATGGCCTCGAACCCGGACCGCCGCCGCTCGCTGCGGCCGGGATCGGCGCCGTTGGCCGCCGCCGGTACGCTCGCCTTGCCGTTGAGCCGCAAGCCGGGCGCGGCGGCGACGCTCTTCTGGCGGCGGAACAGCCGCGCCGCCTCGTGCACGGTCTGGACCAGTTGCTCGGGCCGCCACGGCTTGGCGATGACCTGGTGCACCGCCGCGGCGTTGGTGCCGGCCAGCAGGTCGCGGGCGGACACCGTGCCCGACAGCATCAGCCGCACCGGGTCCGGCCACTGCTCGCGCACCCGCTTGAGGAAGGCGAGCCCGTTCTCGCCGCGCATGTCCTGCTCGCACAGGATCACCTGCACCAGCTCGCCGGCCAGCACCGCCTCGGCCTCGCCGGAGCCGCGCACGCCGATCACCTCGAAATCGTGGGCCAGCGCGCGGCGGATCGCCTCCAGCGAGCGCATTTCGTCGTCGACGACGAGGATGGGTCCCGGCACGGTCATCGAAAAGCCTCAGCAGATCCGCGGCAGTTGCTCACCGGCCAACCAGTCGACGATGCGCCCGCCGCCGAATGCAGTGGTCATCTGCACGAAGCGATGCTCGTCCTTTACCACGGTGCCGATGTGGGCCGCATCCCGGCCAAACGGATGAGCGCGCATCGCGCCCAGCACCGCGTCGACCCCGGCCGGCTCCACCACGGCGAGGAGCTTGCCCTCGTTGGCGACGAAAAGCGGATCGAGCCCCAACAGCTCGCAGGCCGCCGCCACCTGCGGCTTGACCAAAATCCGCGCCTCATCGACGGCGAAGCCGACCCCCGATTGCTGGGCGATCTCGTTCAGCGTCGCAGCCAAGCCGCCGCGGGTGGGATCGCGCATCAGCCTGAGGTGCGGCGCGGCCGCCGCCACCATGGCGGCGACCAGGCCATGCAGCGGCGCGGAATCCGACCGAACCTCGGTGTCGAACTTAAGGTTTTCCCGGCACGACATGATGGCGACGCCATGGTCGCCGATCGAGCCCGACAGGATCACCGCATCGCCCGGCCGGGCGCGGTCGCCCGACAGATCGAGCCCGGCCGGCACCACGCCGACCCCGGCGGTCGAGATGAACACGCCGTCGGCCTTGCCGCGCTCGACCACCTTGGTGTCGCCGGTCACCACCGGCACCCCGGCGGCGCGGGCCGCCCTGCCCATGCTGACGGCGATGCGGACGAGGTCGGCGAGCGGAAAGCCCTCCTCGATGATGAAGCTGGCGGTGAGGTAGAGCGGGGTGGCGCCGGCCATGGCGAGGTCGTTGACGGTGCCGTGGACGGCGAGAGAGCCGATGTCGCCGCCGGGAAAGAACAGCGGCGAGACCACGTAGCCGTCGGTGGTCATCGCCAGCCTGCCGCCGGCCGGCGGCAGAATGGCCTGGTCGTTGCCCTGGGCGAGGAAGGCATTGCCGAGCGCCGGCTGGAACACCTCGGCGATGAGCTGCGCCATCGCCCGCCCGCCGGAACCGTGGCTCAGCTCGACCCGGCCCGCCCGGAGGTCGAGCCGGCCGTGGCGTGGCTTGAGGATTTTCGCCGCAAAGGTCATGCCGGCACCTGCTCGTTGGTTTCAGCGCGGGTGTTGTCGTTCGCCTTGGCGTGCTCGCGGAACCGGCCGTAGCTCCAGTGCGCGGCGCAGGCGCCCTCCGACGACACCATGCAGGCGCCGACCGGCGCCTCGGGCCTGCAGACCTTGCCGAACAGCCGGCAATCCGGCGGCCGCTTCAGGCCGCGCAGGATGGCGCCGCAATCGCAGGCCGGATTGTCGGCCGCCGCCACCGTCTCCACGGTGAAGCGCGCCTCGGCGTCGAACCGCGCATAGGCCGGGCGCAGCGTCAGCGCGCTCAACGGCAGCGAGCCCAGCCCGCGCCACTCGAACGCCGCGCGCGGCTCGAACAACTCGGCGACCAGCGCTTGAGCCTTGCGGTTACCCGCCGGGGTGACGGCGCGGGCGTATTCGTTCTCGATGTCGTGGCGGCCATCATTGACCTGCCGCACCAGCATCAACACCGCCTGCATGACGTCGAGCGGCTCGAAGCCGGCGATCACCACCGGCTTTGCGAACTCGGTGGCGCAGAAGGCGTACGGCGCCATGCCGATCACGGTGGAGACGTGCGCCGGCCCGACGAAGCCCTCGATCGGCACGCCCCCGGCGCCGGTGAGCAGCGCCCGCATTGCCGCCGGGGTCAGCACGTGATTGCAGAACACCGAGAAGTTGGCGAGGCGCTGACGCTCGGCCATCTTGATCGCCACCGCGGTCGGCGGCGTGGTGGTCTCGAAGCCGATGGCGAAGAACACCACCTCGCGATGCGGCACCTCGCCGGCGATGCGCAGCGCATCGAGCGTCGAATAGACCATGCGGATGTCGGCGCCGCCGGCCTTGGCCTTCAGCAGGCTCATGCCGTCCGAGCCCGGCACCCGCATCATGTCGCCATAGCTGCACAGCGTGACGCCGGGCTCGGCGGCGAGGCGGATGGCGGCATCGATGCGGCTGACCGGCAGCACGCACACCGGGCAGCCCGGACCGTGGATCATCCGCACGTTAGGGGGTAACAGATCCTCGAGCCCGTAGCGGGCGATGGCGTGGGTATGGCCGCCGCAGAACTCCATGAAGCGGTAGCTTCGCGCCGGATCGGCCTCGGCGCGGATGGCGTTGGCGATGCCGCGCGCCAGCGCACCGTCGCGGAACTCGTCGACGTATTTCATCTCCGCTCCCCTTTCACCGTCCTGCCTCCGCCAGCAGCGCCAGGGTGCGGCGCGCCTCCTCGGCGTCGATGCGCGCCAGCGCGTGGCCAACGTGGAGCACGACGTAGTCGCCCACCGCGACCTCATCGAGCAGCGCCACCGAAACGGACTTGACGACACCGCCGAGGCTGACCTTCGCCATGTCGTCCGGCAAGAGCTCGGTCACCTCGGCGGGAATGGCGAGACACATGGCACGCTCCCTCAATCGCCGCCTGCGGTCGCGACGGCCATCGCGGCGGCCATTGCGACCTGGCCGAGCGACAGGCCGCCGTCGTTGCACGGCACCTTGCGCGCCAGCAGCGGCGACAGCCCCCGCGCGCGCAGCGCCCCGGCAAGACCGTCCGCCAGCACGCGGTTCATCAGGCAGCCGCCGGCGAGCGCGACGTCGCGGTGGCCGTGCTGCGCCGCCGCAGCGGCGATCCACGTCGCCAGCGCCTCGATCAGCGTACCATGGAACAGCTCGGCACCGGCCCTGCGGTCGATGCCGGGCGCCGCCAGCGCCGCCAGCAGCGGCGAGACATCGAGCACGCCGTTATCAATCGCAAATCCGCCGGCCAGCACGCGCGGGGTCTCGACCAGCGCCTCCAGCTCCATCGCTGCCTGCGCCTCGAAATCCTGCAGCAGGCGCACGCCGAGCAGGCCGGCGGCGGCGTCGAACAGCCGGCCGAGGCTGGTGGTGGTCGGCGACAGCGCGACCCGCGTTGCGAGCGCGCCAGCCAGCGGGAACTGCGGGAAGCGCGCCGATGCACTGTCGAGGCGGCCGGTGGCGTGCAGCGCCGCCAGCGCCATGCGCCAGGGCTCGCGCGCGGCGCGGTCGCCGCCCGGCAGCGCCAGCGGCCGCAGATGGCCGAGCCGCCGCCACGCCGCGCCCTCCACCATCATCAGCTCGCCACCCCAATTGCCATCGGGCCCGCCATCACCGAAGCCGTGGCCGTCGAGCGCGACGCCGAGCAGCGGGCCGCGGCAGCCGTGCTCGGCGGCAATGGCGGCGATGTGGGCGGCGTGGTGCTGCACCCGCACCATCGGGCGGCCGAACTCCTCGGCGAAGCGGGTCGAGCAGTAGTCGGGGTGAAGATCGCAGGCGATCGTCTCCGGCACCACGTCGAGCACCGTCATCAGGTGCGCCACGGTCTCGCGGTAGAATCGGAACGCCTCGGCGCGGTCGAGGTCGCCGACGTGCTGCGACACGAACGCCTCGCGGCCGCGGGTCAGCGTGACCGTGGTCTTGAGGTGGGCGCCAACGCCCAGCACGCAGGGGCCGTCGCGGCCAAGGTCGATCGGATCGGGCACGAAGCCGCGGGCACGGCGCACGAACGCCGGCGCGCCGTCGATCACCGCCATCACCGAATCGTCGGCCCGCACCACGATCGGGCGGTCGTGGGTGACGATCAGATCGGCGATGCCGCCGAGGCGGCGGTGGGCGTCGTCGTCATCGACCACCAGCGGCTCGCCGCCGGGATTGGCGCTGGTGGCGACCAGCGCCAGCGGCAGCGGCGAGGCGCGCCACGCCCGGCCGGCCGGCATCCCGGCCAGCGCGTGGAACACCAGGTGATGCACCGGCGCGTAGGGCAGGATGACGCCGACGTGGCCCAGCCGCGGCGCCACCGAGGGCGCCAACGCGCCGGGACGCGCTTTCATCAACACGATCGGCCGGGCCGGCGAGTCGAGTGCGGCGCGATGGGCGGCCTCGGGACGCGCGAACAAATCGAGCGAGGCGGCATTCGCCACCATCACCGCGAACGGCTTGGCCTCGCGCAGCTTGCGCCGGCGCAGCTCGGCGACCGCCGCCTCGCTCGTCGCATCGCACATCAGATGGAAGCCGCCGATGCCCTTGAGCGCGACGATGCGCCCGCCGCGCAACGCCGCGGCGATGTCGGCGACGCTATGGCTGAGCTGGGGGCCGCAGGCCGGGCAGGCGATGGTCTCGGCGTGGAAACGGCGGTTGCGCGGATCGCGATAGTCGCGGGCGCAGGCCGGGCACAGCGTGAACGCCGCCATCGAGGTGCTGGCGCGGTCGTACGGCACGCGGCTGGTGAGCGTGTAGCGCGGCCCGCAATGGGTGCAGGTGATGAAGGGGTAGCGGTGGAACCGGCTCGCCGGGTCGAACAGCTCGTCGAGGCAGGCCTCGCAGGTGGCCGCGTCGGCCGGAATGCCGGTCAGCGCGAGGCCGGCCGAGCTCGCCTCGATGGCGAAGCCATGCCCGCCGCGCGGCGACAGCGCGGAGCGCTCCAGCCGCTCGATGCGCGCCAGCGGCGGCGCCTCGGCCGTGAGCGCTGCGGCAAAATCATCGAGGCCGTTGCCTTCGACCTCGATGGTCACCCCCGCCGCGTCGTTGCGCACGAAGCCAGCGAGCTTGAAGCGCTCGGCCAGCGCGAACACGAACGGCCGCATGCCGACGCCCTGCACGACGCCGCGCAGCCGGATCGCTTCCCGCAACACGCGCTTGCTCGACGATGCGGACGGGGGAGTCCGCATGTCTCAACCGGACGCCGCCGCGCGCGCGGACGCGCGGGCCATGGCGACGCCGGCCTCGATGAAGGCGAGGAAGGCCGACAGCCCCTCGCCCGTCTTGGCCGAAACCACCAGCGTCTTCAGCCGCGGATTGACCTTGAGCGCATTGGCGACGCAGCTTGCGACGTCGAACTCGACGTGGGGCAGAAGGTCGGACTTGTTGAGCAGCATCAGGTCCGCGGCGGCAAACATGTCGGGATATTTGAGCGGCTTGTCCTCGCCCTCGGTGACCGACAGCACCACCACCTTGTGCGCCTCGCCGAGGTCGAACGCCGCCGGGCAGACGAGATTGCCGACGTTCTCGATGAACAGCACGCCGCCGGCTTCGAGCGGCAGATCGTCCAGCGCGTGGCCGACCATGTGGGCGTCGAGATGGCAGCCCTTGCCGGTGTTGATCTGGATCGCCTTCACTCCGGTCGAGCGGATGCGCTCGGCGTCGTTCGAGGTCTGCTGATCGCCCTCGATCACCGCGACCGGAACCTTGCCGGCGAGGTCGGCGATGGCGCGCACCAGCAGCGTGGTCTTGCCGGAGCCGGGGCTGGAGACGAGATTGAGCGCAAACACGCCGTGGCGCGCCAGCCGCGCGCGGTTGGCGCTCGCAAATGCGTTGTTCTTGGCCAGGATGTCGCGCTCGATGCGGACGATGCGGTCCTGGCTCAGGCCCGGCAGGTGAACGCCGGCCGCACCCGCACCATAGTCGTGGGTGCCAACCTCGCCGTGGTCGTGCACGTGGTCATGGTGATGTTCATCGCCATCGCCGTGCGAATGGTCGTGGCCGTGAGCGTGAGCATGGTCTTGACCGTGATCGTGGCTGTGGACGGTGCCGTCCGGGTGCCGGTGCACATGGGCGTGGCTGTGCGAATGGCTGTCGGCGTGCAAATGGCCGTGGGAGTGGTTCGCCGCCTCGCCTTCGACCGACGCCGTGCCGCAGCCGCAAACGTTGCACATCACTCGACCTCCAGCTCCCTGACGCGCAGCTCATCGCCCGCTGTCATCTGCACATGATGCCGTCCGCAGTCCGGGCATGGGCCGAACCGCTCGGCCAGCGCGACGGTCTTGCCGCAATCGAGGCACCAACCCTGCCCGGCAACCCGGACGATTTCGAGGCGTGCGCCGTCGGCGACGGTGCCGCGGCTGATCGCCTCGAAGCAAAACTGCATCGCCGCCGGCTCGACGTGGCCGAGCATGCCGATCTCCAGCACGATGGCCTTGGCGCGGGTGAAGCCCTCGCTGCGGGCGGCGTCCTCGACCAGCGCCACCACGCTCTCGGTGAGCGCCATCTCATGCATAGGCGTCGTCCCCGACCGCATGGTGACGCACCGTGACGTCGCACGCCACACACGGGTCGAACAGCGCGGCGAGCGTCTCGACGCTCCGTCCCGCCGGCAGCCTCAACCCGCGCAGCGCCGCGGCGAACGGCCCCTCGACGGCGAAGTTCCACTCGGTCGGCGCCAAGATGACGTAGCGCGCGACCGCGCCATGGCCGTTCAGCATCGCGACGTGGTGAAGCCGGCCGCGCGGGCTCTCGACCGCGGCGAAGCCGACGCCGGCCTCCAGCCGCTCCGCGCGCAGGCATGGCTCGGCGGCCTCCGCCGGGGAACGAAGGCGGCGCACCGCCGCCGCAATCTCGGCAAAGCGGGCGGCAAGGCGCCCGGCGCCGGCGGCCGGCAGCCCACGGCCGCGAGCACGGGCGTAGGGGCCGGTCTCCGGCCGACGGCCGGCCAGCCGCGGCTCGGCCGCAAAGGCATCGCCCTTGTCGATCAGCGCGGCGACCACCGCGGCGTCGTCGTCGGGCGACAGGAAATCGGCGGTGTGATCGTCGCGCCACTCGATGGCGGCCGCGTAGGCCAGCACCCGCCCGGCCCAGGATGTCGACGGCGGCACGTCGGTGCCGAGGCCGAGCACGTCGAGCGAATGGGCAAGGTCGGCGAGGTCGCTGCCAACGCCTGCGGTGAGCCGGAAGCCGGCGGCGAACGCGGTGCGCGCCGCAGTGGCCTCGGACGCAGCGAGCGGCACCGCGTCGGTGAAGCCCAGCACGGTGGAGCGGACGTGCTCGACCAGCCGCTCGGCGATCAGCCGCGCGCCGGCCTCCGCGCGGTCGACCGGCTCGACCGCCGCGCCCGCCGCCGCCAGCGCGGCGCGCGCGGCCAGCGACTGCGACATGCTGCACAGCGCGAAAAGTTGGCCGACGATGACCGGAATCTCCGCCGGGGCCTGCCGCGTCAGCATCGGTCCCACCCGGTGCGGGCGATCGCACGCCACGCTGGCACTGGACACGGCGCCGCCGGCGACACCGACATTGATCCTGACGCAACCGGCAGCAAACGATGTGATCACGATAATGCAGCTCCCCGCCCGAACAGCAGCGCGCGGCGATCGCGCGCCGGCGCAGCGTACGCATTGGCGTCGTCATGCGGCGCCGTGAACAGCGCGGCCATCGCCGCCGCCGCGGCCTCGCGCGTCGCTCCGGGCCCGTCGAACCCGAACATCGGCGAGAACAGCGAGGCGGCGTCGAGCCGGCCGAAACCGGGCACCTCGCCGACGATCACCTCGATGCGCGCCGCCGGCAGCGCCACCGCGCGGGCGTCGCCGCGCCGCGCCGGCGGCAGCGCCGGGCCGTTTGCCACCGCAGCCAGCACCACGTTCATGAACCACGGCGTGACGATGACGCCGACGGCATGGTCGTCGTAGCGGCGGAAATCGACCGCCTGCACCTCGAGCCTATCGTTGCAGATCGGCAGCCTGAGCATCGGCCCGGCGGCGATGGCGCGATAGATCGCCACCAGCCGTTCACCGACCGCCGCAGCGCCGTCGGCCATGCCCGCGGAAGCGCTGCCCGACATCATTCGCCCTCCGTGCCAAACCCCGGCGCGGACGCAGCCGGCGGCGCCGGCCATCGCGGGCAGCCGCCGGCCGGCACCTGCGCCACCGGCGCGGGCCTGTCCGGCCCGGCCGCCGCGACCTCGCACGGCGCGCAGTCCGGCCCGCAATCGTCGCAGTCGAGGCAGCTCCAGTCCGCCGCGCGCACGAGGTCGCTCATGTGAAATAGGCCTCCTCGATCTGGTGCAGCCGTTCGGCGGAATCCTGGAAATCCTCAGCCGCGGCGCACGCCGCCGCCGGCACATCGCCGACCTCCAGCGTGTCGAGCACGATGTCGCCGGTCGAGTTGAAATACTGCACCGACCAGACATGGCGGGTGGCGGTGGCCAGCACCCGGCAGCTGCCATAGCCGCGGGAGACGATCTGCACCGGGCCGTTGCCCAGCGCCTGCTGCAGAACCGCCATGTCGCCCGGCGACACCGGCAGCAGCGACAGCGTGACGATGCGGTTCGCAGAGCCGGGTCGCCAGGTCGCGACGTGCTGCGCGATCTCCGCCAGCAGCGCCAGCGCGGTCGGCGAGCCGGCCTCGCCCGTCCCTTGCGTCATCGCTGCCGCGGTCATGATCTGGCCGGTCATGATCTGGCCGGTCATGGTTTGGCCGGTCATGACGGCGGCGCGGCGCACCGCTTCCGGGATCGCGCCGACCTCCAGATAGTCGGCGACCACACCGCCATCGGCGTCGGTGAAGCGCACCCGCCACAGCCCGGCCATCACCGATTCCACGATGTGGGCGAGCACGCCGTCCGGCAACGCCACGGTGGCAGCAACCTCGCCCTCGCCGGTCATGTCGGCGATCAGCTTCAGCTCGAGCGCGTCGAGGCCGGCGAGGTCGAACAGTTGGCCGGCGCGGCCGGCGGCCCGCGCCTCCAGCGCTGCGACCAGCAGCGGCACCAGCGCGGCGACCCGCGGGCAGCGCGCCACCGTGTCCTCGGTGCCGGCCACCGCCAAGCCGGAGGCCGCGCCGCGGCGCGGCGTCTCGTCCACCGAGACCGGCACCAGCGCCACCGGCCCCGCGGCACCCTGCGGCGCGATCCAGAACCCTGCCGTCATGCGCCACCGCCTTGTCCGGAATAGCTGAATTCGGTGCGCGGCCCCTTTGAGGGCGCCAGCGCCGGCGCCTGCGGGTCGAGCCAGGCGGCGATACGCGCGACGTAGTCGGACCAGTCGCGGATGCGCGGCAGCACGCCGACGGTCTCGGCGCCGCGCACCACCACCAGGCTCGGCACCACCGCGACGTGGAAGCGCCGCTTCAGCGCGTCCTCGGCGTCGCGCGCCACCACCGCCGCACGCAGCCGGCCATGGAAGGCGGCGAGCAACTGCGGCAGCACCACCGCGACGTCGGCGGTCTCGCCGCGGACGGCCGGATCGCCGGTGAAGAACAGCAGCGCGTGCGCCGGCTCGCCGGCGGCCGGCGCTAAAAACGCCTCGATGCTGCGGCGGTCGACCAGGGCGAGGCCGTGGCGGCTCACCAGCGCCTCGATCAGCGCGCTCATCGCTTCGTCCTCCCGTTCCCCGTCGCCGCGCCGGCGGGCTTGAGGACCGCCGGCAGCTCCGGCTCGCGCTCGATCAGATCGGCGAACAGGTGCTCGAACGCTCGGCCCTCCAGCGCGGCAGCGACGCCGGCCAGGGCATCGTCGATCTGCCGCGCCTCCGCCTCGCCCAGCACCCGCACTGCGGTGCCGTTGTGCACCAGCACGCTGGTGCCAACCGGCTGCGGGCCGACCAGCAGCAGCGAGACGCGCTCGCTCGCGCCGCCGCGCTCGCACGTCGCGGCGAAGTCGTCGCCCGCCACCACCCGCATGGGAAACCCGACGCACATCGCCCTCACCTCACCCGGCATGGCTGCGTTCGAACGCAGCGAGGCCAATGTCGTGGCCGAGCAGACCCTCGACCGGCATCGCACGCTCGGCGACCGCGACGCCCCAGCCGGCCAGGATGTCCCGCGCCGCTGCCAGCGCCGGCGCGATGGCAGCGCGCACCGGCGCGGTGAGCGGTCCGCCCCAGTTCTCCAGGTCGAGCGGCTGGCAGCCGACCAGCGCAAGGCGCGCGGGATAGCGGCCGAGCAGGTCCGCCGCGCTCAGCACCTCCTGGAAGCCGGTCTGGTGCAGGCTCATCTTCTTGGCGCCGGTGAACTTCGGCACCTCGCAGCCCTGCACCACCTTCAGCGTGCCGGGCTCGAGCCCGTAATCGATGGCGTCGAACACCAGAAGCTGGTCGGCGGCCTCGACGAACTCGACGAGGTAGAGCCCCTGGGTGCCGCCATCGAGCACGGTGACGTCCGCCGGCAGTTCGAAAGCGCGGTGGAATGCCTCCACCGCCCGCACCCCGAACGCCTCGTCGCCCCACAGAATGTTGCCGATGCCGAGCACCAGGGTGCGCGCCCGGCCGCCGGCGTCGAGGTCAATCGCGGAAGTCATCGCGGAACACACGTTCGCCCGACACGATCGAGGAGATCATGCTCTGACGCGACAGGATATCCTCGCGCACCGCGGCATAGACGTGGACGAGGAAGAAGATCACGATCGACCACATGCCGAGATGGTGCCAAGTGTGGACGTCCTGCGAGTTCGGCCAGATGTCGAACACCCAGCCGAACGCCTTGGCCTGCCAGGAATCGGCACCGGTGCCCTGCGAATAGAGCGCAAAGCCGGTCGTGATCATGAACGCCAGCACGATCATGTAGGTGAACATCGCGGCGTGGCCGAGCGGGTTGTGGCCGACGTATTTCTTGGGGTCGCGCACCAGGAAGAGATACCACTTCAGCTCGTTGAGGAGCCCCCACCACCACAGCCGGCTCCACACCGGCAAGACCCAGACCTGGCGGGAATAGCGGTTGCCGACGAACGCCCAGTAGAGCCGGAACACAAAGCCCACCGCGAGCACGTAGCCGGCGGAAAAATGGGCGAAGCGGATATAGCCCATCAGGAAATGGTCGCTCGCTTCGCCCGACAGCGTCGGCGGCGGCGAACCAATGAAATAGCCGCTGACGCACAGCACCACCAGCAACAGCGCGGTGATCCAGTGCCACAGCCGAACCGGCGCCTGATAGACATAGACCGTCTGGCGGCGGGAGGCGCGCTCGCCGCGGCTGTCGATTGCACCCTGCAACGTCGACACCCGCATCACCGGGGCGCTGCCGTTCGCCTCGCCATTGCGAAGAGTGACGTTCAGGTCGCTGACTTGCGTCATGGGTTCCCCCTCCGACACCAATGATCCGTTGCGCAGCGACGCGCGAGGCGGCGCGTCAACGGACGGTGACCCTCGCCATTTCCTGGCCATCCTCGCTCATCACGTGGGTCGAGCAGGCCAGGCACGGGTCGAACGAATGCAGCGTGCGGATGATCTCGAGCGGCTGATTGGGATCGGCCACCTTGGTGTCGAGCAGCGCCGCCTCGAACGCGCCGATGTTGCCGCTCGGGTCGCGCGGGCTGCCGTTCCAGGTGGTCGGCACCACGCACTGGTAGTTGTCGATCTTGGTGTCCTTGATGCGGATCCAGTGCGCCAAGGCGCCGCGCGGCGCCTCGGTGAAGCCGGCCCCCTTGGCCTCCTTCGGCCAGGTCTTGGGGTCCCACATTTCGACATTGGCGGTGTCGAGGCTGCCGGCCTTGATCGAGGCGATCAGCTTGTCCTGGAAATAGCGCAGCTTGTGCGCCGCCCATTGGCATTCCAGGCCCCGCGCGGCGGTACGGCCGAGCGTCGAAAACAGCGCGGTAAGCGGCAGGCCGAGGTCGGTGAGCAACTTGTCGGCCGGCTCCTTGAACTCGGGCTTGCCTTGCGCGTAGCCGATGACGTAGCGCGCCAGCGGCCCGACCTCGACGGCGTGGCCTCTCCAGCGCGGCGCCTTGAGCCAGGAATATTTCGCGCCCTCGTCGACCGCGGCGATATTGGTCTTGGTGCCCTTGGCGTTGGGGCCGAGCTGAAAGTTCGGCTCGGTGACGCCGTCATAGGGGTGCAGGCCCCGCGTCTCGTCGGGGTACTTGTACCAGGAGTGGGTGACGAACTCCTGGATCTGGTCGGGGGCGTGGAGATCGACCGGGTGAATCTCCTTGAGGTTGCCGCCGATGATGACGCCGCGCGGCAGAAGGAGGCTGTTGTCGGAATAGTCGTTGGCGTGCTCCGGAATGTCGCCGTACGACATCACCGCCTGCGACGACAGCCCGCCGCCATAGAGCCAGTCCTTGTAGAACGAGGCGATGGCGGCAAGGTCGGGCAGATAGACCTGCTCGATGAATTCGAGCGCGCGGTCGATGATCGAGGACACCAAATTGAGCCGCTCGATATTGACCGCGCCGACCGCGCCGGTGCCGTCGACATTGATGGCGCTGGCGACACCGCCGACCAGCCAGTTGGGGTGCGGGTTCTTGCCGCCATAAATGGTGTGGATCTTGACGATTTCCTTCTGGAAATCGAGCGCCTCCAGATAGTGCGCCACCGCCATCAAATTAGCTTCCGGCGGCAGCTTGTAGGCCGGGTGGCCCCAATAGCCGTTCTTGAACGGGCCGAGCTGGCCGGATTCCACGAACTTGGTGAGGCGGATCTGCAGGTCCTTGAAATAGCCCGGCGAGGACAGCGGCCAGTTCGAGATCGACTGCGCCAGCGCGGACGTCGCCTTGGGATCGGCCTTGAGCGCCGACACCACGTCGACCCAATCCAGCGCATGCAGATGGTAGAAGTGCACGAGGTGGTCATGCACGTACAGCGCCGTCTGCATGATGTTGCGGATGGTGTTGGCGTTCTCCGGAATGGCGATGCCAAGCGCGTTCTCCACCGCGCGCACCGAGGTCAGCGCGTGGGTGCCGGTGCACACGCCGCAGATGCGCTGGGTGAAGGCCCAGGCGTCGCGCGGGTCGCGCCCTTTCAAGATCACCTCGATGCCGCGCCACATCGTGCCGGTGGAGACGGCGTTGCGGATGATGTTCTGGTCGTCGATGTTGACCTCGACGCGCAGGTGGCCCTCGATGCGGGTGACCGGATCGACCACGATGCGCTTGCCGGCGGTGTCGAGGGTGAAGCCGTTCGGTGTCTGGATGCCCATGATGCTTCCCCTCGCTCAGCGTGCGTCAGTATCGAACGTGCGCGGCGGCGCGTCGTCGGGCGCCTTCGGCGGGCCGGCCTTGGTGGTGAGACGGCGGACGGCGGTGATGCCGGCGTGCACGGCAATGCCGGCGCCAACGGCACCGGCCGCGATCAGTCCGACCTGGTCGGCATTGGCCTCGACGCCGAACGCACTGATGTTGGTCAGCCGGTCATAAAACGAGCCCTTGTCCCAGAACCCGTCCTCCGAACAGCCGATGCAACCGTGGCCGGACTGGACCGGCCACGACACCCCGCCGTTCCAGCGAGTGGTGGAGCAGGCATTGTAGGTGGTCGGGCCCTTGCAGCCGACCTTGTAGAGGCAATAGCCCTTGCGCGCGCCGTCGTCGTCGAAGGCCTCGACGAACTGGCCGGCGTCGAAGTGCGGCCGGCGGTAGCATTTGTCGTGGATGCGCTGCGAGTAGAACATCTTCGGCCGGCCCTGGCGGTCGAGCTCGGGCAATTTGCCGAAGGTGAGGATGTAGGTGACGACGCCGGTCATCACCTCGGCGATCGGCGGGCAGCCCGGCACCTTGATGATCGGCTTGTTCCTGATCACCTTGTCGATCGACACCGCGTGGGTGGGGTTGGGCTTGGCGGCCTGCACGCAGCCCCACGAGGCGCACGAGCCCCAGGCGATCACCGCCATGGCGTCGTTCGCCATTTCCGTCAGCTTCTCGACGAACGGCCGGCCGCCGTCGATGCAGAACATGCCGTCCTCGTTGAGCGGCGGGTTGCCCTCGACGGCGAGGATGAACTGGCCCTTATAGTTCTGCCGGGTCTCCTGCAGGATGGCTTCGGCCTGATGTCCGGCGGCCGCCATGATGGTGTCGTCGTAGTCGAGCGAGAGCATCGACAGCACGACGTCCTTCACCAGCGGATGGGCGGAGCGGATGAAGCTCTCCGAGCAGCAGGTGCATTCCAGCCCGTGCATCCAGATCACCGGCACCCGCGGCTTGGTTTCCAGCGCGTGCGCCATGGTGACGGCGCCGGACTGACCGAGACCGAGGCTGGCCGCCGTCAGGGTGCAGAACTTCACGAAGCTTCGTCGCGAAATCCCCTGACGGCGGATGACCTCGTAAAACGTCTCGACGTTGGCACCCATGGTCGTTCCCCCGAGAAGTGGCTGCCTGCCGTTCTTGCCGCGGCATGGCTGGCACCATGACCGCAAGAACCGGGCCATGTCGGAGATCGCACCGGCCATGTCGGCGCTTGATCAGCAAACAGAATAAGTTGCGCTGTCCGTCGCCACCCTCCTGCCCGCGCTGCTGCCGGGCGGCAGTGCCAGGATGCTGACCACCTGCGATAAGCTTCTTTCCGGAGGCCTCTTCGCTCTCGGCCGGTCGGCGCACGCCAAATGGCCGACTTGCCGGCGGACAATTGGTTCTTTCAGTCAAGTGCTCCGCTGCGCGAACGAACGCAGCAGCCGTGACGCAGCCCCGAACATGCCCCCGCCTAAAGCTGGCCGCGGACCGCTCGGCCGCGGGCTGGTCTGCCCGGCCGGCTCCGGCCGCCGCGGTCCCCGGCTCTCGAGGAGGCCGAAGAACCTGGCGATGTGGAGGCTCGAATCGATGCCGACGTCGAGCAGGAACGGGCCGGCCACGCCGTGCGGCTCGGCCACGCCCGCGATCGCCAGCGGCGTGCCATGGGCCATGCCCTCGACCATGATTTGCTCGATCACCACCCCGCCGCCGGCGCCGCGCCAGAGGCGACGCGGCTGGCCGTCGAGGCGGTCGGCCTCGCTTGGCGTCTCCGGCAGACCGTGGAGATCGGTCCACTGCTTGACGATCTCGCCGGCATTGACCGGCGTCACCACGGTGTCGGCGTCGCCGTGCCACACTGAAACGCGCGGCCACGGCCCACGGCAGCGGGACGCCGCCCGCACCAGGTCGCCCCACGCTCGTGCCGGGCGGGTCCGCCCGGGATTCATCGCCTCCAGCGCCTGCTGCACGCCGTTGGCACAGCCGAACGGCACGCCGGCGATAATGGCGCCGGCGGCAAACACCTCCGGATAGATCGCCAGCATCACGTTGGTCATGGCGCCGCCGGCGGACAGGCCGGTGACAAACACGCGACGGCGGTCGAGCGCCGGGTAATCGATCAGCACGCGCGCCACCGCCTGACGGATCGAGGCCGCCTCGCCGCGGTCGCGCCCGGTGTCGCCGGGCCGGAACCAGTTGAAGCACAGGCGCGGATTGTTGAAGCGGGTCTGCTCGGGCAGCAGCAGCGCAAAGCCGTAGCGATCCGCCAAGGTTGCCCAGCCGGCGCCGCGATCGTAGCCGGCCGCGGTCTGGATGCAGCCGTGCAGCACCACCACCAGGCCGGCCTGCGGCGACAGGCGGCCGGGCAGGTGGAGATACATCCGCAGCCGGCCCGGATTGGTGCCGAAGTCCCGGATCGCGACCAGCCGGCCGGCCGGCATCACCGGGTGTGCCGCAGCGGCGGGCTTGCTTTTCTGACGCCGCAGCCCGAACAGCCGTGCCGTCAAAGCCTGCAGTCCACGGAGCGGCATCGTCCATCTCCTGTCACTCAAGCGAAGGCAACGGCGCAGCTTCAGAATGGTTGCACGGCAGCATGACGGGGCGGCGGCCGCCCGTCAGTTCACGCCGCCGCCAGCAGGCCGGCCAGCGCGCGGGCCAGATCGTCGACGCCGCCGAGCTGGATCACGCCTTCGACCTCGGCCGCGCCCGCCAGCCCGTACACCGGCTTGTCGAAGCGCAGCCCCAGCGCGATCTCCGACAGGGTGCCATTGGAATTGCCAATGGCAACCAGGCAGTAGGCCGCGCGGGCGATGACGGCGTTGCGCATCTCGCCCAGCCCGGTGGCGATCGGCACCGCGATGTACGGATTGGCCGAGGCGGGGTCGTCGCCCGGCAAAACGCCGACGGTCAGCCCGCCGGCGCGGGAGGCGCCACGGGCGGCGGCTTCCATCACGCCGGAACGGCCGCCGCAGATCAGGACGAGGCCGCTGCGGCCGATCAGGGCGCCGACCTCCTCGGCCAGCGCAAGCAGGGCCGGGTCGACCTCCCGCGGCCCGATCACCGCGATCGGCACCTGCAGCGGCTGCGGACCGCGGGTCTGGTGCCAGATCAGGTAGGCTTCCGGCGCCAGCACCGGGCTCGGCGGCGCCTCGGTCGTGGTCTCAACGGTCATCGACGGTCTCCTGCCGGCGGGCGACGACGACTTCGCCGACGCTCATGGCCGCGGTGCACAGCGCGGTCAGCACCAGCGCCAGCGCCGCAGCGAGGGGAAAATCGGTGCCGGCATCCGACACCAGCGTGAACAGCTGCAATGGCAGGATGTTGACCTGGCTGCCGACCAGGGCGAGCGCGGTGCCATAGGCGCCGAACGCAACCGCCACCACCAGACAGAACGCCGCCAGCGCGGTCGGCAGCACCTGCGGCACCAGCACGTCGGCGATGGCGCGCCAGCGGCCGGCGCCGAGCGACTCCGCCGCGGCGAGTTGCACGCGGTCGAAGTTCGCGAACACCGGCAGCATCAGCATCACCACGCGGGGAATGAGATAATAAGAATAGACGAGCGCAAGGCCGGTCGGCGAATAGACTAAGCTGGCGAACCACGCCGGGTCGACGCCGAACAGCCGCTCCAGCGACAGCGTGACGAAGCCGGCGCGCCCGAACGCGAGAATGAAGCCAAACGCGACGACCAGCCCGGAAAAGGTGAGCGGCAGCGCGATCAGGAACAGCAGCGCGGTGCGGGCCGCCGCGTTCATCTGCGACAGCCGCCAGGCCACCATGAGCCCGCCGGCCAGCGAGATCGCGCCCGCCGCCAGGCCGAGCAGCAGCGAGTTGGCCAGCCCCGGCCAGAACAGATCGAGCTGGGCCAGCCGGGCGAACGCTGCCCCGTGGTCGCTGAACGCCTCCCCGCCCACCATCACCAGCGGCAGCAGGAAGAACACGGCGAATATCGCCGCCCCCGGCGTCCCGAGCGCGAGCAGCCGCGCCACGCGCTGCCATTCACGCATCCGCGCACCCGCCGTTGACCCAATGACCGGATCGGGCTTCAGCCGGCCCGCCTCTTCCTGAGGCGCGGCCGTCGTGCCGCGCCTCCAAAGATGACCCAGCATCAACCCCCGGCACCCTCACGGTTCGAGGCGGGCGCATCGCGCCCGTCTTTGCACCACAGCGTCCCGCATCGTCACAATGCGACCTTGGCCCAGCCCTGGGTCAAGGTCTGCAGCTGGGCGCCGGCCTTCTCAAGGTCGAGCAGGGTCGACTTGCTGTGCGTGATCAGCTTGGCCTGCACCGCCTCCGGAATCGCCACGCCGGGCACCGCGGGGGTGACGAAGCCCTCGGCGAACAGCCGCTGGCCGGCCTCGGAGGTGATGAAGTTGAGCCACAGCTTGCCGGCGTTGGGGTGCGGCGCACCCTTGACCAGGCTGATGGTGTAGGGCGCCGCCACCGTACCCTCCGCCGGCGAGATCACCTCGACATCATCGCCCATGCCGTCGACGAACTTCGCCCTGAGGCCGTCATTGACGTAGTTGATCCAGATCGGGATCTCGCCCTTGACGAACTGGGCGTACGGCGTGGTGCCGACCACCCGCAGCACGTTGCCGGCCTTGTGCAGCTCGCCGAGATAGTCGAACCCCGGCTGCAGGTTGTCATAGGAGCCGCCGTGGGCCAGCACCGCCGCCCAGGTCAGCACCTGGCCGACGCCAGCGGTCCGCGGGTCGAGATAAACGATGGTGCTCTTGAAGTCGGGCTTGAGCAGGTCCGCCCACGAGGTCGGCACCGTGCTCACCAGCTTCTTGTTGACGATGAACACCACTTCGAGCTGGTGGATGGTGAACCACTCGCCGTTCGGCGCCTTTGCCGTCTCCGGCAGCCTGTCAAAATTGACAGGCTTGAACGGCGCCAGCAGGCCGCGTTTTTGCGCGTCGATGCCATTGGCGCCGAAATAATAGATGGTGTCGATCTGCGGCCGCTTGCGGGTGCGGTCGAGCGCGTTGACGGCGACGCCGGAGCCGACGTCGTTGTAGACCAGCGTGACCTCGGGATAGCGCTGGCCGAAGGCGCGGAACAGCGCCGCCCAGTTGGCCCAGGTCGGGCCGGTGTTGTTGGACACCGCCATGCCCTCTTTCGCGGCGGCAGCGTAGAGCGCGCGCTCGCCGGGATAAAGCTCGGGCGTGTCGGCGGACAGCGCCTGCGCGGCGGCGATTTGCGGGGCAAGCGCCAGTCCGGCGCTGCCAAGCAGGAAGGAACGGCGATCGAGCGCCATGCGAAGCTCCTGGGCATCGGCGTGACAGTTACGGCCCCCGGCCGATTCGCCGGCAGCCCGTGGTCCGTTGCCGAAACCCCTTACCGATCAGGGATTTTCGGCAAATGTGCTTGCGAGATTGAACTCATCTTCCGAAACGCACGCCACCACCGGCCCGCGGCCGCGCCGCGACGTTACCGACCGGGATCGGCGCCCGATCATATCCGACATCGCCCCCCGGACGGCAAGTCCGGCGTGTCCTCAACCTCCGTTACAATCAGATTCGGCGACGATGACCTGCACCGCGTCGGGCGGAACGTGCACGCTCGAGGCCGGTGTGTCGTCGGCGGTCTCGACCGACAGCGTCGTAGAGCCGACCTTGAGATCGAACCGGCGCACCGAGCCGAGGAAACGGTCGCGCTCGACCGTGCCGCGGAAGGTGTTGATGCCGTCCGGCCCCTCCCCGGCCCGGAAGCGTTCCGGGCGCACCAGCACGGCCACCGCCGCCCCCGCCGCAAAGCCGTGCGGCCGGGTCACGACGCGGCCGAGCGCGGTATCGACCGCGGCCGGGCCTGCCACCCGGCCGTCCCACAGATTGGCGCCGCCGACGAAGGCGGCGACCGTCCGGTTGGCGGGATGGCGGTAGACCTCGGTCGGCGTGCCGAGCTGGAGAATGCGGCCCCGCCCCATCACCGCGACGCGGTCGGCCATCGACAGCGCCTCCTCCTGGTCGTGGGTGATGTGCAGGGCGGCGATGCCATGGGCGCGCTGCAGCCGCCGGATCTCATCGCGCATCTCGCAGCGCCGCGCCGCGTCGAGCGCCGACAGCGGCTCATCGAGCAGCAGCGCCTTGGGCCGGAACACCAGCGCGCGGGCCAGCGCCACCCGCTGCTGCTGGCCGCCGGACAGCGCCGCCGGACGGCGGCTTGCCTCGCCGGCGAGCCCGACCATGTCGAGCGCCTCCAGGGCGCGGCGGCGGCGCAGCGCCGCGGCGAGGCCGCGCACCTTCAGCGGATAGGCGACGTTGTCGAGCGCGCTCATATGCGGAAACAGCGCGTAGCTCTGGAACACGATGCCGAGGTCGCGGGCGCGGGTGGGCAAGTGGGTGGCGTCCTGACCGGCCAGCAGCACCCGGCCGCGGTCGGGGACGAGGAAGCCGGCGATCAGCTTGAGCACCGTGGTCTTGCCGCAGCCCGACGGCCCGATCAGGGCGAGAAGCTCGCCCGGCGCGATGGCGAGCGAAATGGCGCTGACGCCGACCCCCGAGCCGGCATAGCGGAAGCAGACATCCTGAAGGGTGACGCTCATGATGTCGCCCCGCCGGCGGCGCTGGTGCCATGCGCGGTGAGCGCGCCGCCGACCGCGGCGGCCAGCGCCAGCGCCAGCAAAATCACGGTGGCGGCGCAGGCAAAGCCGGTGGCGCCGTAGAACGCCTGCAGCAGCACCACCGGATAGGTGCGGTTGGTGAAGCCGGCGATGAGGTTGGATACCTGGAACTCGCCGATCGACAGCGCCGCGACGGTGATGGCGCCGGTGGCCAGGCTGTGGCGCAGCGTCGGCAGCACGATGTCGAAGAAGCGCTGGCCGAACGAGGCGCCGAGCGATTCGGCGGCGCGTTCGAGTTCGGCGATGCCGAGGTGGCGCAGGTCGGCGACCAGCGCCTGCAACAGATAGGGCAGGCACAGCACGATGTGGCCGCCGATCAGAACGCCGGTCGAGCCGAGATAGGGCAGCGTGTCGGAGGAGAACACCAGCATCATGCCGAAGGCGAGCACGATCGGCGGCGCCGCGATCGGCAACAGATAGACGATGCGGGCGGCAAGCGTGACGCCGCGGTGCGCCGCCACGGCGATGGCGTAGGCCAGCGGCGCGCCGACCGCGAGCGAGATCGCCACCGTCGCGCCCGCGACCGCGAGGCTGGATTCGAAAGCGCGCCGGAAACTGACGTCGCCGACCACATCGAGGTACCATCGCCCGGTCAGGCCACTCGGCAACAGCGTGTTGGACCAGACCTCCCCGACCGAGCCGATCAGCAGCAATGCGATCGGCAGCAGCAGATAGACCAGATAGAGCAGCGTGACGATGGCCATGACCGCCTCGGCGTGGACGCTGGGCTCGAAATGCCGGCGCGTGCCACGTAGCTGATCGCGTCGACCCGGCGATAGCAAGCGGTGTCGGTCAGGACCGGTGCGGTTCCGGCGGGTGCACCTTGAGCAGGATCGCCGCCAGCCGCTCGGCGATCTCGTCGGGCGTCTCGCAGTGGACAACACCCGGCACATTCGGCGCGCCGGCGATGACCAGCACCGGCCGGCCGAAATGGAGCGCGAACGCGATCTCCGACAAGGTTCCGGGCCCGCCGCCGATCGCGACCAGCGCGGCACCGCCGCTAGCGATCAGGGTGTTGCGCGCCGAGCCGATGCCGGTCGGCAGCGCCACGCTGACGAACGGATTGGCCTGCGCATCGTCGGGCTCGGGCAACAGGCCGATGCTGAAACCGCCGACGGCGGCGACGCCGCGGCATACCGCGTCCATCACCCCGCTCTTGCCGCCGCACAGCACGACGCAGCCCATGCCGGCGAGGCGCTCGCCGACCGCGGCGGCAGTCTCGAGCTGAACGGCCTCGCCGGCACGAGGTCCCGCAACGGCAATCAGCCGCCGCCGCGTCCCCGGCCGGTTCGACACCCAGGCCACGGCTTCGCGCCGCGACACTGGACGCGGCGCAACCAGCGCCCCATCCTTTTCAACCCACCGCCACGACAGGGGGTCGAGAATCTGCCCGTTATGGTGTAAATGACCAGTTGTGTCGCATACAGTCAGCATCTGGAGCCCAAAGCGAACGCGGCCTATCCTTCGACCATAGCGCGATGTAAATTACCGGTCACGATGTCAGATTTGACCATTCCGATTGATCCACCCGACGATTCGCCCGACGCAGCGGGGGTCGCCATCACGGAACGCCAGCAGGCGATCGTCGACCGCGTGCGCCATGACGGCTTCGTCACCATCGAAGCACTCGCACGCGACTTCGGCGTGTCCGCGCAGACCATTCGGCGCGAAATCATCCGCCTCAACGAACTCGAACTGTTGCAGCGCTTCCACGGCGGCGCCGGCCTGCCCGTCAACACCGTGCGGCTCGGCTACGCCGAGAAGCGGCAACTTTCCGCTACAGCCAAGGCAAGGATCGGTCGACGCGCGGCCGACCTCATCGCCAGCGGCACCGCGGTGTTCATCGATGTCGGTACTACCGCGGAGGCGGTCGGCCGCGCGCTGACCGAGCGGGCGGACGTGCGCATTTTCACGCCCAGCCTGCGGGTGGCGACGCTGTTCGCCGGGCGCGACGATGTCGAGGTGTTCGTGCCGGGCGGCATCCTGCGCGGCGCCGACGGCTCGCTGATCGGCGATGCCACCGGCGAGATGCTGGCGCGGTTCCGGTTCGACGTCGCCTTCATCGGGCTGTCCGGCTTCGACGCCGACGGCACGCCGATGGACTTCGACATGCAGAAGGTGGCGGTGAAACGCGTCGCCATCAGCCGGGCCCGGCAGGTCTACGGCCTCGCCGACAGCTCCAAATTCGGCCGCGAGGCCATCGTGCGCATCGCGCCGCCGGGCAGCTTTTCCGGGCTGGTGTGCGACCGTGCCCCCGACGGCACGCTCGGCGACACCCTGCAGCGCATTGGTGTCGAGATTCTGACAGCGTGAGGCGGGCGAGGCGCTCGGGCCGCCCCCAGCGCACCCCCGCCCGGCACCACCGGATTTCGCGTCCGACGCGAATCACCGGACCGGTGATCGGTCAACCGGGCAGAATCGGGCGAATCACGGTACGGTTGTCCTCAGCAACGACGATGGAACGGTTTTCAACGTTGCTCCCCGCCTGCAATCCGGTGGCAGCCGGACGCCATCGCCGGAGCGCTGCCGGGCTTCTTTGGATCAGTCCGGGCGCGCTGGTTCGCGGCCAGTGACCACGGTTTGGGACGCGCTGCGGCCTCGCTTTGAGCGTCCGTCGATCCGGCTGCACCCGGCGGCTATTCTAAGCCTTTGAATTAACGCATTCTCTTTCGCAAAATCGGTATCCACTTTTGCGGAGAATGCTTCTCGCTCCGGCCGTAGGTGCTACTCGGCGGCGGCCTGGAACGGCACCAGGTCGGCGAAGGGCAGCTCGGCGAGACGCCGGATCAGCACGACGAGGTCGTCCCGCATCCGCTCGAACCGAACCGATTTCCGGAACTTGGCCTCATCGAGATAGAGCGCGCGATTGATCTCGATCTGCAGTGCATGGTGGCCGGCGGCCGGGTTGCCGTAGTGCTCGGTTATGAACCCCCCGGCATAGGGCTTGTTGCGGTGGACGACATAGCCAAGCTCGCGCAACGTGGCCTCGACCGTCTCGACGATGAGCGGCGCACAGCTGGTGCCATAGCGGTCGCCAATCACCACGTCCGCCTTCGGGCGATCCTCGCGGCTGACCACGCTCGATGGCATCGAATGGCAGTCGAGCAGCACCGTGGTCTGGAATTCGCGGTAGAGGCGGGCAAGCGCCTGCCGCAGCACCCGGTGGTACGGCATGTAATAAGCCTCGATGCGCTGCAGCGCGCCCTCGACCGGCAGGCGGCGGTCGTAGATCTCCACGGCGTCGCCGACGACGCGGGCGATGGTACCGAGCCCGCCGGCGACGCGCAGCGAGCGGGTGTTGACGAACGGCGGCAGGCGGCCGTCGAACATCCGGGGGTCGAGTTCGTACGGCTCGCGGTTGAGATCGATGAACGAACGCGGAAAATGGGCGCGCATGAAGGTGAGCGACAGATCCTGCGGCGGCTGGAACAGCTCGTCGACGAAACTGTCCTCCGAGCGGCGCAGGGTATCCAGCGACAGCCGGCCGCTGGCAAGGAAGTCGGGCGGGTAGACGCGGCCGCTATGGGGAGAGTTGAGCAGCAGCGGCGCCGACGGCTGGGCCGGCTCCGCAAGTTCGAACGGCGGATCGATTTCGGCGACTGTCGCGGTCACGGTTTGATCCCGGCGGAAGGAACCATTCTCAACCGCGCCGGCACGACGCTCAAGTGATTTCGCCCCGGCCCGAGCAACCTGGAATGCCGCTGCACTGCCCGGTCGTCCCGGTAAGGCACTAAGAGACCGTTTGGAAACTCGGACGGCAGGCCGCGTTGTGGCGCGAACTGCCGGACGCCAGGAGGAAAGCGAGGCCGATACCGGGGAGTACCTACGAGCTTTTTGACGCCGCGACCGGCGTTCGCCCCGCATCCCGAAGGGCCGGGCCGCTTTCGGGCGCCCGGTTCGTCGCCGATCTCGACCGTACTCCCCGGTACGCTCTTCGATCGGCTCCTGCCGGAGCGCCCGAAAGCGGCTCCGGCGCGGCCCCGTCGGAGTTTCCAAACGGTCTCTAACCTCGTCTTTACCAGAGCGTTCGTTTATGAAGGGAACGAAAAGGTCGGGACACGGCGTGATGCCCAAAATCTTGCTTGCAGAAGACGATAACGACATGCGGCGCTTTCTGGTGAAGGCGCTGAACGGTGCCGGCTATGAGGTGGTGTCGTTCGACAACGGGCTTTCGGCCTATCAGAGGCTGCGCGAGGAGCCGTTCGAACTGCTGCTGACCGACATCGTGATGCCGGAGATGGACGGCATCGAGTTGGCCCGCCGCGCCACCGAGCTCGACCCCGACATCAAGGTGATGTTCATCACCGGCTTTGCCGCGGTGGCGCTCAACCCGGACTCGAACGCGCCGCGCGACGCCAAGGTGCTGTCGAAGCCGTTCCACCTGCGCGACCTCGTCAACGAGGTCCAGCGCATGCTTCAGGCTGCGTAATCCACAGGCCGTGACGACGTCGCAGGACCCGCTTGCAGCATCGGCAAAGTGCCTTTATAGGTCCTGCTCCCGGGGCCGAGACATCGGCCGATTGGAATGGGCGCGTAGCTCAGCGGGAGAGCACTACGTTGACATCGTAGGGGTCACAGGTTCGATCCCTGTCGCGCCCACCATTCCTTCTTCTTAGCCCTCAGCCAAAAGACGTGAGAGACTAACGGGTTAAGCACGGCGCACCGTGCAACCCCGGGAGTAACCCACAGTGTCGAAAACCCCTCGCAGACAAGCCGGTCACACTGGTGTCACAGCGAGGACGACATGGCGACAATCCGCAAGCGCGGCGACAAGTGGCAGGTGCAGGTCCGGAGGCAGGGCCACGCCCCTATCACCCGCTCATTCCTTCAGAAGGCCGATGCGGTGGCCTGGGCAAGGCAGACCGAAACCAAGCTCGATAGAGACGGGCTGGTGGTCGATACGTCCATGCTCAAACGGATGACGAAATCGGACCTCGTGGAGCGGTATCTCACAGAGGTGGTGCCGAGGAAGCGCGGCGCAGCGGTTGAACGAATCATTCTCCGTGCCTTCCTGCGTTCCCCCTTGGCAAAGACAAGCCTGTCTGCGGTCACAGCCCAGGACTTCGCGAACTTCCGGGACGAACGGCTGCAGAAGGTCAAGGCGAGCACCCTGCGCCGGGAATTCGGCATCCTCAGCCATTGCTTCGAGATGGCAAGGAAAGAGTGGTCCATCCCGCTCCCTGCGAATCCGTTGAGCACCGTCAAGCTTCCCAAGAATCCCCTGCCGAGAGACCGAAGGCTAGACCAGGACGACCCTGCCAAACTCGGCGCTGCCCTGGGCAAGACACGGGTATGGTGGCTTGAGCCGCTGGTCACCCTTGCTGTCGAGACGGGCATGCGCCGGGGTGAACTGGTGTCAATCCGCTGGTGCGACGTGGACCTTGTTGCCCGCACCGTCCACCTTCCCATGTCCAAGAATGGCCTGCCCAGGACCGTCCCCCTGACGCCGAAGGCCATTGAGACACTGGAGGCCATTCGCCCCGTGCCGATGCCGCCGAGGGAAACGCCCACGACGTCTGACCGGGTGTTCCCAGTGACCACCAACGCCGTACGGTTGGCCTGGGGCATGCGGATGGTCGCCAGCGGCATCGCAGCCTCTCTTTGAGGTCGGAAGGCACACGGATGCTGAATGTCACTAGGCCACTCATGGCTTCTCCTTGTGGTCCTATATTGAACCAAATTGGTTATAGCGGGTTCGAGGATTGAAGTCAAAACCACTTCGGTTTAAGACTGGACCATGACCGAAGACGCGCAGTTGAAGATCAGGCTCCCCCGCGATTTGAAGGAGCGCATTGAAGCCGCTGCTGTCGCGGCGAACCGTTCATGGAATGGGGAAATCGTGTCCCGGCTGGAAAAGAGCTTTCTATCGCCGCCTGACAAGACGCTGGAGGAACGTCTTATCTCGCTGGAGGAGGAGTTCGCGGACTTCAAGCTGATGGTGGAAGCAACGTATCGACGGATGTGAAATTCATTTCACTGGCCCGAACATGCCGGTGATCCACAGGCAACCATCTTGTTAGCCCCCTCAAACTCCTTCAAAATGCGTCGGTTTATAAAAGATCGTCGGGGGGCGTGGATGGCGACTGAATTTAACTTGCCGGGGTCATCGTTCGAGGAAGTTCAGAAGATACTCAAGGGCTATGCCAGCGCCCCCGACCAAGCCTCTCTCGACAGTCTCTCCAAATTGGTCGGTCTGCATAAGACGATTATCAGTCGGAACAATAAGTTCTTGACCGATGTCGGACTGATCAGCGGTGGCATGAAGAAAACCGCAACCGATCTAGGAAAAAAACTCGGTCGCGCACTCGACCACAAGCAGGCAGAAGACGCGCAGAACTACTGGAAGGAGGCTGTCCAAACGAATGAGAAGGTCGCCGGGTTGGTGACTACCGTTCGTATCAAGGGCGGCATGTCAGAAAAAGACTTCTCTACCCACGTTCTTTACGTCTCCGGGCAAAGCAACACCTCCGGCAACAAGACCGGAGCGCGTTGTGTCGTGGACGTCCTAGTAGCGGCAAAGCTGCTTGTCGAGGAGAACGGGAAGTTAGTGGTGTCCGCCGCTCCCACCATTGACCCTCCGGTGGAGGTTGATTTGTCGTCTGGCGGCGCGGCCCCCAAGCGTGAGCCTGCTAATGGTAACGGCAATGGCACTGGAAACAGTGCGGGAGGGCCTGCGCCTGCGGTGACCTTGCCACCGATACCGGCAACGGCGAGCCTAACCCCGCAAATCGCAATCAACATCCAGCTTCACCTTCCTGAAACGGAAAATGCCGAGGTCTATGAGAAGTTGTTCAAAGCCCTCCGGGAGCACCTTCTTAGCCCGAAGGAGTAGCCCGTGGGGATCGAATACTGGACCGGGCGCGTAGGGCGGGCGCGACGGGCAGCGCACATCGCCCTTTCGCAGCATGAAAGCGCTGCGTCTCGTATTGTCCTGCTTGAAGACTTGTCCAAGCGTCTGTCGGGAACACCCGTGGATGTTCAGGACTACTTTGCCGAGGCGATTTCTTGTTTGGAAGGCGAACTGTACCGTTCGGGCATCGTGCTCGCATGGGCAGGCCATTTCCACGTCCTAACGGAAGTCTGCTACGCAAAACATGAAGCTGACCTCCGCACGGCACGCCCGAAATGGGCATTCAAAGACCTAGCCGAATTGAAGGAACAGGTCGCGGAAGCGAACTTCCTTATCGCGGCAAAGGACGTGAAGTTCGTTTCCAAGCCACAGTTGCGGATACTGGACGGACAGCTTTCTCTCCGCAATCAGTGTGCGCACCCGACGCTCTACCGGCCTAGCATGAACGCCGCCATCGGATACGTGGACACCATGATCCGCCAGACGCTCACGTATCTTCCACCGGCTCCGTAGTCGCTAGTGGTCATTCAGCATCGTGCTTTGCGCAGTATCCGCACGTGGCCGATGCGGCGGGCGACGCCGGCGACCACGCCCGGCTCTTCGTCATTGGCGAACATCGTGCCGGTGTCGAGTTGAAGGGCGATGCCGGGGGCATTGACCCGCTCGACCAGCGCGAACGCCTCCGCCGTAGCGGTCACAAACCGGCAGCCAGAACGCGCCGGATTGGCCTCGAAGCACAGCACGGTTCCCTCATCGGCGAAGGCCGGCGCGAGGTCGCGCAAGAACTCGGTGGCGATGGCCAGCGCCGCCTCGTGCGGCAGCGCACCCGGATCGCGCAGCGCCGGCGCGCCGAACACGCAGGCGCCGGCACCGAGCGCGCCAGCGATGGCGGCGACCCGGCGCAGGTGCGCCGCCATGCGGGCGCGCGGCGCCGCGCTTTCAAAAAGGTGCACCCCGGCCACCCCGAACAGGAGCGCCTGCAGCGCCGGAACCGAAAGCCCATGCTGTTCGAGCCGGCGGCGATAGGCGCGCACGTCGTCGAGCGCGACCGAGCCGAGGTCGCCGAACACCTTGCCGGGCGCAAGCTCCACGCCGTCGAAGCCGAGTTTTGCGACGCAGTCGATCGCCTCGGTGTCTGCGTCCGCGGGCCAGGCGATATTGGAGATCGAAAGACGGCGCGATGCACGGTCGGTCATGGTGCGCTCCGTCAGCCCGCGGCGGCGCCGACATCGACGGCGTCAAACCCGACCGGCGAAATCCGCCGGGCCCACCCGCCTCAGCGGAAATCCGGCTTGAAGTTTCGCCTTCAGCCGCTATTGGTTGCGCGCGGACGTGCATTCGGCAGCGCGGGCGTCAGCTCGACCGCCATGACGCAACCGATGCAGGGCTCAAAAGAAAGAGGCCGCCCCGACGAACGGAGCGGCCCAAGTCTAGGGAGGAAACGCCCAAGGAGGGCGGCGGCACTGCGACGCGAGCGCAATGCCGCGCTGCAACAATATGAATGTGCGCCGCAAAAAAGGCAACCCCTCTGACGCTTTTTCTGCAAGTCTCTGCAAATCATATGTTTTCCGGCCGCGACCACGCTCATCGCAGCGCGGCCGCCATCGCGGCGCAGGGCTGATTCCAGCCCGCGCCAACGCGCGGCGGTTCGGCTCAAGCCAGGGCGCGAGCGTGGAAATTGCGTTTCCGCGACCCCGTAAAAACCTGTTCAGACCGCGTATGTCCGACGAAAATCCGGCCTGATCGGCCGGATTTCGCATCACGGCTCCCGGCGAGGATCGCGCGCGCCGGCATAGATCGCGGTCAGCACCAGCGCGGTGCAGGCAAGAAGCGCGAACACGGTATGGTAGGCCGTCACCGGATAGGTGCCGCCGCTGGCGGGAAACAGGTCCATCACCACGCCGGTGAGCGCCTGCCACACGAACACCCCACCCATATTGGCAAGGTTCATCAAGGTGATACCGCGGCCGACCAAATGGAGCGGGAACAGCGACTTGCCGTGCGCCATCATCACCGGCGGAAATGCCGCGACCAGCCCGAAGGCGGCGAACCACACCATCAGTCCGGTGTCGGACAGTGGCCCGCTGGCGGCGAGAAACAGCAGCAAGGCCGCCGATCCGATGGTGCCGAGCATGGTCGGCACCCGGTAGCTGCCGAACACCCGGTCGGAAAAGCCCCACAGGATCGAGCCGACGATCTGGGTTGCGGCAAGCAGCAGCAGCATGTTGCCGCGCTGGGCAAGCTCGAAGCCGTGGACGTGGGTGAGGTAGGGTCCGCCCCACAGCCCGAGCACGGTGGCGTACATGGCATAGCCGCTGGTGTGGAGCAGAAACAGCCGCCAGGCGTCCTTGGTTCGAATCGCCTGCGCCACCCCGGCGACGCTGTCCGCCAGCGACTCGCGCTTCGGCGCCACCCGCCGCCCCGGCGGATTGTCGCGCACCACCACCGCCACCAGTACCGCGGCCACCGCCACCAGCGCCGCGACGACGAGGAACGGGTTGCGCCACCCCACCGCCGCCGTTGCATAGGCCAGCGGCGCGGTCGCGATCACCGTGCCGAGATTGCCGACCCCGATCTGAATGCCAAGCAAGGTTGCGAAGCGATCCGGCGGAAACCAGCGGGCATAGAGCGCCAGCGGCGCCATCAGCAGCGCGGCACAGCCGAGCCCCATCAGCAGCCGCGCCACCAGCAACTCGGCAAAGCTGCCGGCAGTGGCGAACAGCAGCGCGCCCGCCACCGCCAGCGACACCGAGGCGAGAATGCAGGCCTTGGGACCGAAGCGGTCGAGCGCAATGCCGAGCGGCACCTGGGCGCCGGCGAACACCAGAAAGAACAGGCTCGACAACAATCCGATTTCGGAGGCGCTCAGCGTCAGCTCGCGCGCAAGATCGGGCGCGATGACGCCGACCGAATTGCGCAGGAACTGGCTTGCGACATAAATGCCGGCGCAGGTCGCCACCAGCGCGACAACGGTCAACACCGGCAGCCGCGCCATGCCGGTGTCAGGCCTGCCTTCGAGCAAGGAACGCCTCCCGTCGGGCCCGCAGGCCTGATATCATTGTCCGGCGGCTGCCGGTCACGGCAAAACCGCAGGAATTACCTTCCAACGCTCGGTTTCGGCATCGGCTTGCCGGCGGCCGGATGTCGGATCGCCCGGATGCTGGAATTCGCCCACCAGCGGGCAATTTCTGCATAACCGGTCCCGCCTGAAACGAAAACCGCCGTTCCGGCATTGCACCCGTGCGGCGGCACACCGCGCTACCGTAACCGATCCTGCATCGCTGCCGGCGCCCAGCGATTTCCCGCCACGCCATTGCGGCGGCGCGCAAGGCTTTCTATAGGGTCGCCATCATCGTTCGTGTCATCGGGAACCGATCCTTCATGCGCGCCGTCGATTTCGCCGCCTTCGTGGACGAACTCGCCACCGTTTCGGCGGCGGCGATTCTGCCGTTCTTTCGCACCGCCATCGGCATCGACGACAAGCGCAAGCAGGGTCAGTTCGATCCCGTCACCGACGCCGACCGCGCCGGCGAGGTGGCGATGCGCAGCCTGATCACGCGGACCTTTCCCGAGCACGGCATCCTCGGCGAGGAATTCGGCCGCGAGCGGGCCGACGCCACCTGGGTGTGGACGCTCGATCCCATCGACGGCACCAAATCCTTCATCGCCGGCATTCCGGCCTGGGGCACGCTGATCGGCCTGATGCGCGATGGCGTGCCTGTCTACGGCATGATGCACCAGCCCTTCGTCGGCGAGCGCTTCACCGGCGACGGCGCCGGCGCGCGGTATCGCGGCCCGGCCGGGCCGCGCGACCTGATGGTGCGGCCCTGCACCGAATTGTCGGATGCGGTGCTGTTCACCACCAGCCCGCGGCTGTTCGCCGACAGCGACCTCGAACGGTTCCAGCGCATCGAGCGCGAGGCCAAGCTGTCGCGCTACGGCGGCGATTGCTACGCCTACTGCATGGTGGCCGCCGGGCTGATCGACGTCGTGATCGAAACCGGGCTCGACGACCACGACATCGTGCCGCTGATCCCGATCATCGAGGGCGCCGGCGGCATCGTCACCAACTGGGAAGGCGGCACCGCCGCCAAGGGCGGCCGCGTCGTCGCCGCCGGCGACCGCCGCCTGCACGACAAGGTGCTGAAGATCCTGAACGCCTGATCGGGTTCCGGGATGATCCTTTGGTGATCTCCCGCCCCCGACGAAGGGAATTCTGGAGCTTTGTCCGGCCTGATTGCATCAGATCGGACGCTCTACGCTCCCGAGCCCGGCACGAAGGCGTCGAACGCCGCCCAGAACTGCTCGCGCACCGCGGTGCGCTCCTGCAGGATTTCGTGCCGCGCGCCCGGTATCACCAGCCCTGCCCCGCCAAGCAGCCGAATGGCGAAGCGGTCGGTCGCCAGGGTCGAGACCACCTCGTCATTGCCGGCCGCCACGATCAGGATCGGGTGGCGCAGCGTCGACGGATAGGCCGGATCGGCAAACTCCGCGGCGGCGCGGAACGCCTCGTCCACCCAGGCAACGGTCGGCGCGCCGAGGCCAAGGTCGGGGTGGAGTTCGATGATCTCGGCGTTGCGGGCGTAGCGGGCGGAGTCCGAGGTCAGCTTGTTGCCGTCGAACGGCCGCCGCATGACGTCGCCCGGCTTGCCGCCGGGGACCAGCAGACGCCCCAGGCCGAATGCCCGCAGCAGCCGCACCGTGCGCCACGCTGCGTCGTAGGCCGGCAGTCGGATGCGAATCATCGGCGACACCGCGACGGTGCGGTCGAACCAGCGCCGGCTATGCTTGGCGGCGCGAATCAGGATGGCGCCGCCCATCGAATGGGCCAGCGCGAAATAGGGCGGCGGGCAGTCCGGATAGACCACCTCGCGGATGAACACCTCGAGATCGAGCTCGTAGTCGTCGAACGCGCGCACGAAGCCCTTGCGCGGATCCTTCAGAAGGCGGTCGGAGCCGCCCTGGCCGCGCCAATCCAGCGTCGCCACTGCAAAGCCGCGGCGGCGCAAATCCGCGATGGTCTCGAAGTACTTTTCGGCCTGCTCGGTGCGGCCGCCGAACAGGCACACTGTGCCGCGGCAGGATTTGGTGGCAGGAAAGCGCGCAAAGCGCAGCCCGACGCCATCGCGCGCGACGATGCGGCCGCACACGGCGCCGCTCGGGACGGGATTGCTGGGGGTGGGGAAAAGTTCCATCGGCGGCCCGCTCCGGCGCCGCCGGATTGCCGACCGGCTTACACCATGCGGCGGCTGAGCCGCAACGACCGCACATGTATTTTCCGCAGCCAAAGCCCGCGGCAACGCGAATAGATAAGGACGGCAAACCAAAAACTTAAGCGGGCCGCCGCCAGTTCAGTCGGCGCGACCGTCGCCGCGCGAGGGTTCCTCCGGTCCGGCGCCATCGCGGAGGCGCTCGCGATGGCCGCCCTCTCTGGCGCCCCTACCCTCCCGGCCGGCCTTGGGCCCGAGCACGCGCACCCCCTCCACCACGCCTGAGAAGGCGTTGACCACCAGCCGAACCGCTTCGCCGCGGGGACCGCGCGCCTCCATCACATAATAGTCGCCGCGCCGGCGCAGTTCGCCGACCAGGGCCAGATTGCGAACCGACAGGATCGCCAGCACATCCTGCGGCGCCAGGGCGGCGCTGGAACGGGGAACCGGCACCCGAAACGGCGCATCGAGCGGCGACCGCAGCCGGTAGGGGACACGGGGCAGCCGGGGCACCACCGACGTGTCGCGATCGCGCAACAGGCGTTGCAACTCCGGCTGCGCAATCGACGCCGAGGGCGGCAGCGACAGCAGCAGCACTAGAAACGTCGCGAGCAGCCTTTCCATCATGATTCGGTCCGCCGTCCGGCGAAACGGCTGCTTTACCCTGCAGGCGCTGAACCCAGCCCGAGCCGGGCGTTCATCTGCGGTTCAGGCAGGCGCGACAGCGCCCCCGCACCCTTGCGAAGCCGCCGGCCGCTTCCCATTTCGAGGATGCACAGGCCTACGGGCTGTGCCGCCGGGACCGGCTCCAGAGCGGTCCGTCAGTCACCATGTCGCTCGTTAGATGAGGATATGCCATGCGCACCTTCGACCTGACCCCCCTCTATCGCTCCACCATCGGCTTCGACCGGCTGTTCTCGCTGCTCGACCAGACGGCGGGGGTGGAGACCACACCGTCCTATCCGCCCTACAATATTGAGCGGACTGGCGAAAATTCCTATCGCATCTCGATCGCGGTGGCAGGCTTCACCGACCAGGAACTCTCGATCGAGGCAAAGGAGCAGACGCTGACCGTCCGCGGCGACAAGCGTCCTGAGACGGCAAAGCCCGAGTTCATGTATCAGGGCATCGCCGCCCGCGCGTTCGAGCGCCGCTTCCAGCTCGCCGACCACGTCACCGTCCAGGGTGCCCGGCTTGAGCACGGCCTGCTCCACATCGACCTCGTCCGTGTGATTCCGGAGGCAGCCAAGCCGCGCATCGTGCCGATCGCGACCAGCGCCAAAGGCATCGAGGCCAAGACGGTGGACGGCGCCGAGAAGGTCGCCGCCTGATGGTTCGGTTGATCACGTCGTGATCCCACCCCCCCCCAACAACGTCAGCGTCCGGGAATTCCCGGGCGCTTTTTGTTGGTGGTCGGATCAGCCGTCGTTACCCAACTGCGGTGAAGCAGCACTCGCCTCGCCGCCGCGTATCACTCGAAGCCCTGGACCGGCGGGAATGCCACCGCCGGATTGGGCTTTTTCGCCGCCGGTTTTGCCGGGGTGTCCTCGGCAGCCGGACGCCGCTGCGCCCAGATCGGACGGCTGGAGTCGGTGGCGCTCGCCGCCGGCTTGGCGGTTTCCGGCGCTTTCGCCGCCTCAGGTGCCTTGGCCGCGGTCGCCGGCTTGGCCGGGTCGGCCGGCTTTGTTGCAGACTTGGCGGGCTCTGGCGGCTTGGCCGCAGCCTTGGCCGCTGGGGCGACTGCCGCCGGCTTGGCCACCTCCGAAGGCTTCGGCGCCTCGGCGGGCTTTGGTGCCTCCGAAGGCTTTGACGCCTGCAACGGTTTCGGCAGCTCGACCGGCCGGACGGCCGGCGACGGCTCGGCCGGTTCCGACGGTTTGGCGGCCTCGGGCGGCTTCACCGTCTCCGACGGCTTGGCCGCCTCGGCCGGCGTGACCGGACCAGGCGCCAGCGGCAGGCTGGCCTCGGGCACGGCAGCGGGCGCGGCGGTCTTTGGCCGGCTGGGCTGTTCGGCCGGCGTGCGCGAGGCCTGGCTCGGCCGCGAGCGCTTCACCGGCGGCTCGTCGCCATCACGCGGATCGACCACCACCCCGAGCGCCTCACGCTCCAGAATGCGCCCGGATTCCGAATCCACCACCAGCGCGATGCGCCAGCCCCGCCGGTCGGTGGCATTGACCTCGTAGACCGACCCGGCCATCCGCGGCCGCGAAATCCGCGTATAGCCCATCGAGCGCAGCATGGTCTCGATCTCCCAGGGCGGCAGCTCGGCCTGGAAGCGCCGACCGGGGATCGCCGCCGGCGGCACCGGGCGGCCGTACTCCGGGCCCCAGGGCCGGTAATAATAGCCTTGCGCGAAGGCCGGGCCGCCAACCGAAAGCAGCGCGACCGCGATCGCGGCAATACGCGCTGGTCCGAGGAAAACAACCATGGAACGAGCGCCTCCACGGCGCGATTGTAAGGTACCCCTGTGGAAAGATCAGCCACTCAATTGAGGCGGGCCTAGGACCAATTCGCGAAGGAGATCCTCAGAGTCAAATACCGCATCTGGCACCGATGGATAGCCACCGCGGTGTTATGTACGGTCGATCCGGTGGCGCCGGGCTGTGGACGAGGCTGCGTTTGAGCCCACCAAGTCTTGTGCCATCTTCGCGGTAATGGCATTGCGTCGCGTCGACACCGGCCGTACGTTCATTGCGCGTCTGCGACGTTTTGCGAAACGGAACCGTGTTTTTTCGCACAAACGGGCCCCCGCGCGCCCTTGTGTCGAAAGATCGGTTCTGGCATGTTCGCCGTTTGATATAGGACAGTCCTACTGTCCCTTTCGAACCACCCGGCGACGCGGGCAGACATCGGTGGACCGGCACCCCGCCGAGCACGACCGGCGGCCGGCGATCACCGCGGTCAATGACAACGGGAATTTCGTTTCGCCTTTGGGCGGAACCAGATGCGTCGAGTTCTGACGCGAGCGAGGATGAGTTATGGGCGCGCACGACCTGCGGAGCAGCACTGAGCGGCAGATCGATCCGGAGTGCGGCGCCACCAAAGCGCTGGTCGTCCGCGACCCTGGTCTGCCCAAGCCGGTCGGCCTTTACGATCCGGGCCTTGAGCGCGATGCCTGTGGCGTCGGCTTCATCGCCAACATCAAGGGCCTGAAGTCGCACCAGATCGTCAAGGACGCATTGCAGATCCTGGTCAATCTGGAGCATCGCGGCGCGGTCGGCGCCGATCCGCGCGCCGGCGACGGCGCCGGCATCCTGATCCAGACTCCTGACAAGTTCTTCCGCAAGAAGGCCGCCAAGCTCGGCATCGACCTGCCGCCGCAGGGCGAGTATGCCGTCGGCTACTTCTTCATGCCCGTGGACCGCGAGGGCCGCGCCAAGGTGCAGGAGATCGTCACCCGCGTCCTCACCGAGGAGGGCCTTACCCTGCTCGGCTGGCGCGACGTGCCGACCGACAACCGCTGCCTCGGCGAGAGCGTCAAGCCGACCGAGCCGCACCACGCCCAGCTGTTCGTGGGCCGCGCCCGCGACGTCACCACCGAAGACGATTTCGAGCGGCGGCTGTTCGTCGCCCGCAAGGTGGTGTCGAACGCGGTCTACAACATGAAGGACCCGCGCACCGCGGGCTATTACCCGGTGTCGCTGTCGTGCCGCACCATCGTCTACAAGGGCATGTTCCTGGCCGACCAGCTCGGCGCCTACTATCCGGACCTCCACGACGAGGACATGGAGTCGGCGCTGGCGCTGGTGCACCAGCGCTTCTCGACCAACACCTTCCCGGCGTGGTCGCTGGCGCACCCCTATCGGATGATCGCCCACAACGGCGAGATCAACACCCTGCGCGGCAACGTCAACTGGATGGCGGCGCGGCAAGCTTCGGTCGATTCCGAGCTGTTCGGCAACGATATTTCCAAGCTGTGGCCGATCTCCTACGAGGGCCAATCGGACACCGCCTGCTTCGACAACGCGCTCGAATTCCTGGTGATGGGCGGCTACTCGCTGCCCCACGCCATGATGATGCTGATCCCGGAAGCGTGGGCCGGCAACCCGCTGATGAACGAGGAGCGCCGCGCCTTCTATGAGTATCACGCCGCGTTGATGGAGCCGTGGGACGGCCCGGCGGCGGTGGCATTCACCGATGGCCGCATGATCGGCGCCACCCTCGATCGCAACGGCCTGCGGCCGGCGCGCTTCCTGGTCACCAACGACGACCGCATCATCATGGCGTCCGAATCCGGCGTGCTGCCGGTGCCGGAAGAGACCATCGTCCAGAAGTGGCGGCTGCAGCCCGGCAAGATGCTGCTGGTCGATATCGCGCAGGGCCGCATCGTCGCCGACGACGAGATCAAGAGCATGCTCTCCGCCGCCAATCCGTACAAGGAATGGCTGGGGCGCACGCAGATCGTGCTGGAGGATCTGAAGCCGGTTCAGGTGGGCGACCAGCGCACCGACGTCTCGCTGCTCGATCGACAACAGGCGTTCGGCTACACCCAGGAGGATCTCCAGATCCTGATGGAGCCGATGGCCGTCACCGGCCAGGAGGCGGTCGGCTCGATGGGCAACGACACGCCGATCTCGGCGCTGTCGGACCGCTCCAAGCCGCTGTTCACCTACTTCAAGCAGAACTTCGCCCAGGTCACCAACCCGCCGATCGACCCGATCCGCGAAGAGCTGGTGATGAGCTTGGTCTCGTTCATCGGACCCCGGCCGAACATCTTCGACCTTGAGGGCTCCTCGCGCCGCAAGCGGCTCGAAGTGCGCCAGCCGATCCTCACCAACGAGGACCTCGAGAAGATCCGCTGCATCGGCGTCCTCGAAGACAAGTTCGACACCAAGACCATCGACATCACCTACCCCGCCGACAAGGGCGCGGCCGGGATGGACGGCGCGCTGGAGCGGCTGTGCGACCGTGTCGAGGCCGCCGTGCACGGCGGCTACAACATCGTCATCCTGTCCGACCGCCAGACCGGGCCGGATCGCATTCCGATCCCGTCGCTGCTCGCCACCGCGGCGGTGCATCACCACCTGATCCGCAAGGGGCTGCGCACCTCGGCCGGCCTGGTGGTCGAGACCGCCGAGCCGCGCGAGGTGCACCATTTCGCCTGCCTGGCCGGCTTTGGCGCCGAAGCGATCAACCCCTACCTCGCCTTCGACACGCTGATCGCCATGAAGGACAGCTTCCCCGAGGAGCTGTCCGACAAGGAGATCGTCAAGCGCTACATCAAGTCGATCGACAAGGGCCTGCTCAAGGTGATGTCCAAGATGGGCATCTCGACCTACCAGTCCTATTGCGGCGCGCAGATCTTCGACGCGGTCGGGCTCAAATCCGAGTTCGTCGCCAAGTACTTCACCGGCACCGCCACCCGCATCGAGGGCGTCGGCCTCGCCGAGGTCGCCGACGAGGCCGTGCGGCTCCACACCCGCGCCTTCGGCAACGACCCGGTGCTGACCGGCGCGCTCGACGTCGGCGGCGAATACGCCTTCCGCAACCGCGGCGAGGCCCACGTCTGGACCTTCGATACCGTTTCGCTGCTCCAGCACGCGGTGCGCGGCAACTCCCAGGACAAGTACCGCGCGTTCGCCAAGGCGATCAACGAGCAGAACGAGCGGCTGCTCACCATCCGCGGCCTGTTCCGCCTGCGCGGCGCCGAGGAGGTCGGCCGCCGTCCGGTACCGGTCGAGGAGGTCGAGCCGACCAGCGAGATCGTCAAGCGCTTCGCCACCGGTGCGATGTCGTACGGCTCGATTTCGCGCGAGGCCCACACCACGCTCGCCATCGCCATGAACCGCATCGGCGGCAAGTCGAACACCGGCGAAGGCGGCGAGGAGCCGGACCGCTTCAAGCCGCTGCCGAACGGCGACTCGATGCGCTCGGCGATCAAGCAGGTGGCGTCCGGCCGCTTCGGCGTGACCGCGGAGTACCTCGTCAACGCCGACATGATCCAGATCAAGATGGCGCAGGGTGCCAAGCCCGGCGAAGGCGGACAGCTGCCCGGCCACAAGGTCGACGCGGTGATCGCCAAGGTGCGCCACTCGACTCCGGGCGTCGGCCTGATCTCGCCGCCGCCACACCACGACATCTATTCGATCGAGGATCTGGCGCAGCTGATCTTCGACCTCAAGAACACCAACCCCACCGCCGACATCTCGGTGAAGCTGGTGTCGGAGGTCGGCGTCGGCACCGTCGCCGCGGGCGTCTCCAAGGCGCGCGCCGACCACGTCACCATCTCCGGCTTCGAGGGCGGCACCGGCGCTTCGCCGCTGACCTCGATCAAGCACGCCGGCTCACCGTGGGAGATCGGTCTGGCCGAGACCCACCAGACCCTGGTGATGAACCGGCTGCGCGGCCGCATCGCGGTGCAGGTCGACGGCGGCCTGCGCACCGGGCGCGACGTGGTGATCGGCGCCCTGCTCGGCGCCGACGAGTTCGGCTTCGCCACCGCGCCCTTGATCGCGGCCGGCTGCATCATGATGCGCAAGTGCCACCTCAACACCTGCCCGGTTGGCGTCGCCACCCAGGATCCGGTGCTGCGCAAGCGCTTCCGCGGCACGCCCGAGCACGTCATCAACTATTTCTTCTTCGTCGCGGAAGAAGTCCGCGAGTTGATGGCCCAGCTCGGCTACCGCACCTTCAGCGAGATGATCGGCCAGATGCAGATGCTCGACCGCCGCGCGGTGATCGAGCACGCCAAGGCCAAGGGGCTCGACTTCTCCAAGCTGTTCCACAAGCCCGACGCCGGCAAGGACGTCGCGATCCACCGCACCGAGAGCCAGGACCACAAGCTCGGCAACGTGCTGGATCGCGAGCTGATCGTGCATGCGAACGCCGCGCTCGATCGCGGTGCACCGGTGAAGGTCGACCTCGCGGTGAGGAACACCGACCGCTCGGTCGGTGCCATGCTGTCGGGCGAGGTGTCCAAGCGCTACGGCCACGCCGGCCTGCCGGCCGACACCATCCAGATCAAGCTTACCGGCACCGCCGGCCAGAGCTTCGGCGCCTTCCTGGCGCACGGCGTGTCGCTGGAGCTGGAGGGTGAGGCCAACGACTATGTCGGCAAGGGTCTGTCGGGCGGCCGCATCGTGGTCTACCCGGCGCGCAAGGCGAAACTGCTGACGCCGGAGAACTCGATCATCGTCGGCAACACCGTGCTCTACGGCGCCATCGAGGGCGAGTGCTACTTCCGCGGCGTCGCCGGTGAGCGCTTCGCGGTGCGCAACTCCGGCGCCGTCGCGGTGGTCGAGGGTGCGGGCGACCATTGCTGCGAATACATGACCGGCGGCGTCGTGGTGGTGCTCGGCAGCACCGGCCGCAACTTCGCGGCCGGCATGTCGGGCGGCATCGCCTACGTGCTCGACGAGGACGGCTCGTTCGCGGCCCGCTGCAACATGGCAATGGTCGAGCTGGAGCCGGTGCGGGAGGAGGAGGAAATGATCGCCCTCCACTACCACCAGTCCGGCGGCGACCTGACCGCCCACGGCCGGGTGGACGTGATGAGCGACATGACCCGCTTCGACGCCGAACGGCTCTACCAGCTCATCGCCAACCACGCGCGCTATACCGGCTCGGCCCGCGCCGAGGCGATCCTCGCCAGCTGGGCCGAGATGCTGCCGAAATTCCGCAAGGTGATGCCGACCGAGTACAAGCGCGCGCTCGCCGAGCTCGCCAAGGAAAAGGAAGCCGCCCAGCAGGCGGCGGAGTGATGAGGTGAACCGCCGGCGACCTCTTCATGCGCAAAGGCGCGGTTGCTGCAAGCTGCGCCGTGCCGTTGGTCTCGATCCGATCAATGGCACGGCCGGATGTACCGCCCTCGTTCCGAAGCATGATTCCGTTGTGCTGGTGCGACTTCCCATTCGATCTATGTGAGCGTGAATAGCCGTGGGCAAGATCACAGGTTTCCTTGAATTCGACCGCCAGGACCGCCGCTATGCGCCGGCCAGCGATCGCATCCGCCATTTCCGCGAGTTCGTGATTCCGCTGTCGGAAGAAGCGACGCGCAACCAGGCGGCGCGCTGCATGAACTGCGGCATCCCGTTCTGCCATTCCGGCTGTCCGGTGAACAACCAGATCCCGGACTGGAATGACCTCGTCTACAAGGAGGATTGGCGGGAGGCGCTGCGCAACCTGCACTCCACCAACAATTTTCCGGAGTTCACCGGCCGGGTGTGCCCGGCGCCGTGCGAAGCGGCGTGCACGCTCAACCTCAATGACGCTCCGGTGACGATCAAGACCATCGAATGCGCGATCGTCGACCGCGGCTGGCAGGAAGGCTGGATCCAGCCCGAGCCGGCGCCGGCCAAGACCGGCAAAAGCATCGGCGTCGTCGGCGCCGGACCGGCGGGCCTCGCCTGCGCCCAGCAACTCGCCCGCGCCGGGCACGACGTCCACGTCTATGAGCGCGCAGCCAGGGCCGGCGGCCTGCTCCGCTACGGCATTCCCGACTTCAAGCTGGAGAAGCACCTCATCGAACGCCGCGTCGCCCAGATGGAAGGCGAAGGCGTGGTGTTCCACTACAATTGCGAGGTCGGCGTCAGCGTGCCGCCCAACCAGCTGAAGAGCCGCCACCACGCGCTGGTGCTGGCCGGCGGCGCCGAGAAGCCGCGCGACCTGCCGATTCCGGGCCGCGAGCTGGCCGGCATCCATTTCGCCATGGACTTCCTGCCGCAGCAGAACCGCCGCCTCGGCCACGAGGCGATCCCGTCCACCAACATGCCGGCCATTCTGGCCGGCGGCAAACACGTCATCGTCATCGGTGGCGGCGACACCGGCTCGGACTGCATCGGCACCTCGGTGCGCCAGGGCGCGCTCTCGGTCACCCAGCTCGAGATCATGCCGCGGCCGCCGGAGAAGGAGAACAAGCTGCTGACGTGGCCGAACTGGCCGCTCAAGCTGCGCACCTCCTCCAGCCACGAGGAAGGCGCCGAGCGCGAGTTCTCGGTGATGACCACCAAGTTCACCGGCTCCAAGAACGGCCAAGTCGAGAAGCTGCACTGCATGCGGCTCGACGACAAGATGCAGCCGGTCCCCGGCTCCGAGTTCGAGCTTCGCGCCGACCTCGTGCTGCTGGCGATGGGCTTCGTCTCGCCGATCTTCGAGGGCCTGCTGGAATGGACCGGCGTTGCCCTCGACAAGCGCGGCAACGTCCACGCCGACACCACCGACTACCGCACCAGCGTCGACAAGGTGTTCGCCTGCGGCGACATGCGGCGCGGCCAGTCGCTGGTGGTGTGGGCGATCCGCGAAGGGCGCCAGTGCGCCCACTCGGTCGACAAGTCCCTGATGGGCGCAACCATGCTGCCGCGCTGAGGCGGTTCGCCTGCCGCTTGCACTCGTCGTCGTCCCGGCCGAAGCCAAGCTTCGCGCCGGGACCGTTCTGGAAATTGACGCTTCATAACCGAGGGAAGCAGGCCGTCCGCCGCCCGGGACGTTTTGCGTTCGCGGGTCGATCCGGGCCAGCGTCAGGGCGTCTGCCAGGTCGGAATGGGCTGCCGGTTGCGGCCAAGGCAGCGAACTTCCGTCAGGCTCCAAGCCTCGCAGTCGACGGACACGGTCATGCCGGCAATATTATAAGCCGGCAGATTGCGTCGGAGCGGCTTTGTCATGTCGCCCTGTTTCCAGCCGGCGAGGCGCCGGTCCTGGAAGTAAAAAAAGTCGAGGTAGGTGAACAGGCCGAAGAAACGTCGATAGATCAGCATATCGATGGGCCCTTTGTCCGTCGGAACCCGCGCATGGTAAGGCCGCGCAGGTTCATTCAACGCAACCGTGGCGAACAAGCTCATGCCCGGAGCCGCCTTGCCCAATCGAACTTGAGCAAGATCGCCGGCAGAAAGCAGCTTGCGTGATGCAATCTCTGCCTCAAGGCGGGCAAGACCTTGGGGATCGTCTGCCTCTCCGCGCTTGAATTCATGCATGAACTGAAGAACGAGCTCGATGTCCTCTCTGCTTTCCTGCCCGGCGGTCTGAGCCGCCGCAGCGTTGACAAGCCCTAGGGAAGCAAGGAAGGTTGCGAGCACAGCCAAGCGCATCCAGGGATCTCCTCGATTGGATTCGTTGATTTATTTTACGCGCAGGCGCGTCCTGCAGTCTGCAGTCGTCCTGCCGGGGGCCTCAATTGCAGCATGTTCGACGGCACCAAGGGGTGCCGGGCTCTCCGCTGTAATGGAAGAGGAGCACCAAAACGTCATGCTGCGTGCGACGGTGGCGGCGGTCATCGGCGCGGCCGCGGGCTATGCTATCGCAAAGCAGACGCGCAGCGACCCTCGGCTCGGCGCCATGATTGGTGCGTTCGCCGGCGGCGGCATTGTTCTCCTCGCCGAGACCTACGGCAAGTCCTTGCTGGAGCAGAACAGCGGGTACGCCCTGGGCGCTGCGCGCCAGCTCAACTCGGACCTGGATTATGATATTGTGCACCAACAGCAACGTGAAATCGCCTTGCGCGAGCAGCACGCGACGGTGCGGAGCGTCATTGCGCAGAACAAGAACAGTCTTGTTGCCAACTCGACGCGGCTGATGGACCTTACACAGGTGCTGGAGCGCGAGGACCGGGAGTTCCGGGACATCTACAAGCCAGCGCCCGCCGTCTACACCCAGACCGTTGCCTTCGTCACGGCGAAGGGCACCCAGACGCCGTCTGATACGCCCGCCGTGAAGAGTGAAGTAAGCAGAATCAACGCCAGCATTAGCAAGCTGGAAAAAGCCAATGCCACCGTCATGGAAGAAATTGTCCGCACGGCCACGTTGCTGAAAGATCAGGGTATATATCATAAATTATGACCAGCGATCAAACCAGCTTCCCTGCTCCCGGGCCGCACTCAAATCGCTTCAAAGGGTGGGTAAAAAAGGCTATCGGAGGATTTTCGTTGGCGGCTATCCTGGGAGGTGCTGTGAGCGGCGTCTGGCAGGATCAGCTTCCGTCGCTGAAGGCTGAGACGGTCAAGTGGTGGTGCGATTTTGACATGCATTATACTGCCGCCTCGAATTTAAGCGAGGAGGCGACCGACCTTCTCATCAAGAGGCACATTCCCGAAGGTATGGCCAAGCACGCGGAAGCCTACGTGCATTACAAGAAGCTGGCCGATTGTGGGCTGGCGGAAGGTTATCTCGGGGTTGGCTTGGCTTATTGCCACGGCTACTCTGTCGAAAAGCGTCCCGATATTGGCCGGAAATACCTGCGGATGGCCGCCGCAGAAAACAAGGAATACGCCATTATTGCAGAACAGGACCGATTCTGCTCGGGCCCGGCGCCGGCTCTACCTTCTTCACGGAGGCCATGACACGGGCACGGAGCTCGTGTTGTTTTAATATTACTCCAGGGCGGCCGATCAGCGTGCCGCCTTGCCGGGTTCGGCCGGCACCGGTGGGGCTGGCGCTGCGGCCCCCGCCGGCCAAACGAAATCGTCGGCCCGGCCGGCGACCGTGGGAGCCGGCTCACCCTTCAGCAGAACCTGCGTCACCGCCGGATCGCTGGCCTGGAGGCCGGAGCGGGCCGGATTTGCGCCGGCCAGCGGTCCGGACGGCCCAGCCACGCCCACCAGTGGCACCACCGGCCCCGCCACCGGCCGCGGCGGCTGTTGGGGCGCCTGCTCGCGGGCCGACGGCGTGCCGGACGGCGCCGACGGCGCCGGCTGGTCGTCCGCCGGCGGCGGCGTGGTTTCCGGAATGCGCTGATTGAGCAGCACGCGGATGTCGCGCTCGACGAAATGGGCGAGCTTGCGGGCACCGGCACGGCTGAAGGCGATGCCGTCCGACGCGCGCAGGCGCCGGGTTTGGCCGTCGAGCGCCGGACCTGAGGTGACGAACTGGCCGTTCTCGTCGACGAAGCCATCCCACACGTCGACGAACGGCACGCCGGCCCGCGCCGCCCGCTCGCGGATGATCTCGTTGTAGTACTGCATATCCTGGGACAGCCGCGTGCTCTTCATCGCCGGCAGGCCGACCCAGAACAGCGGGATGTTCTTCGCCTTGAACTTGGCCATCAGTTCGTCGATGCGGCGCGTATAGATCTGAACCCAGCGCTCCGTGCGCGGCTCGAAGGTGCCGGTCTCGTCCTTGGCCGACTGGCGTTCGTTGACGCCGAGCATCACCACGCCAACGGTGACCTTCTCGCTGCCCAGCAGTTCCTCGGCGGCCTTGACCCAGTCGATGCCGTCGTCGCGGATCAGGCTGGAACTTCCCCTCGCCTTCTTGATGACGGCAACCTCGGGCATGTCCTGCACAAACGAATCGGCGAGGCCCTGGGCAAGCGGGCCGGCCAGCGCATCCCCCAGCACGGCGATGTATTCGAGCGCCGGGGTCTCGCGCTCCTCGTCCGCCTCCTGGGATGAGGCGTAGGTGTCGCCTTCCGGTTCCTTGGTCGACGAGTCGAGCGGTCCGGCCTGCCGGCTCGGTGCGTCGAGCATCATCGGCGGCGACACGTTCGTGCGTGGCACATAGCTGCGCTCGGTGCGGAACGGATCGCGCAAGGTGAAATAGCGGTCGTCGCGATCCTGGGCGGCGCCCGGCAGCGCGGCCGTCAGCCACGCTGCGAAGCCCAAGACCAGCAGACCAGCCCAGCGCACCCGATTCATGGCGACCTCCTGTCGGTCCGCCAGTCGTGCCGGCTTTTGCCGGCTGATTCAAGGCGCCGCGGCGCCCGCCCACCGCGGTCAACGCTTGAGATGGGACAGCACCTCGGTGGTGGCAAAGCCGTCGGGCACCAAGCCGAGCTGAGCCTGAACCTGCCGCAGCGCAGTGCGGGTCTTGCCGCCGATCTTGCCGTCGGGCTGGCCGATGTCGAAACCGTAGCCGAGCAGCAGCATCTGCAATTCGAACCGCTCGTTGCGCGACAGCAGCTGTGCGTCCCGCGGCCACGCCTGCACAAACGGTCCGCCGCCGCGCATGCGGTCGGCAAGGTGGCCGATCGCCAGCGCGTAGGCCTCAGCGGGATTGTAACGCATGATGACCCGGAAGTTCTCCAGCATCAGGAAGGCGGGGCCGCGCGACCCGGCTGGAATCAGCAGGAAGGCCTGATCGCCCGAGCGTGGAAACGGCAGTCCGTTCGCCCGCTGCGCGCCGAGCCGGCTCCACTCGCCGAGGCTGAGGCGGCGGTTGCGGTCGGCAAGCAGGTAGTCAAACCCCGGCGGCAGCACCACCTCATAGCCCCAGGTCTGGCCGGTCATCCACTTCTCCGCCCGGAAGCGGTTGGCGGTCGAGGCGAGCGCATCGGGCACGGAGTCGACCAGATTGGCGTGGCCGTCGCCGTCGAAATCGACCGCGTAACGGACGTAACCGGTCGGCATAAACTGGGTCATGCCGAAGGCGCCGGCCCACGAGCCGCGCATGTGGTCGGGCGGCACGTCGCCGCGCTGCAGGATCAGCACCGCCGCCAGGAACTCATCCTGGAAATAGGCCTGCCGGCGGCCGATGCAGGCGAGCGAGGCGGTCGAGCGCACCACGTCGCGCCCGCCCATGCCGTCGCGGGTGCCGAAATTGGATTCGATGCCCCAGATCGCAGTGAGAAGATGGCGGTCGACGCCCCACTGCCGCTCGATGGCGTCGAACACCGGCTTGTACTGCGCCAGCATCTCGCGGCCCTTGCGGATGCGGGTCTCGGTTACAAGCGAATCGACGTACCACCAGATCGGGCGCTCGAACTCCGGCTGCCCGTCCATGAGCTTGAACAGGCTCATGTCGGGCGTGGTCGCCCGCACCACCGCCTCAAAGGTCTGGCGGTTGATGCCGCGGCGCTGGGCCGCCGGCCATAGCCCGGCCAGGCAATTGGAGAAATTGGCTTCGGCCTCGGCCAGCGCCTCCGGCGTCATCAGCGGATGGCTGGCCCTGGGCTGGGCGGGAATCGAGGACGTGATGTCCTGGGCGTAGGCCGTTGCGCTCCACAGGGCGGCAACGGCGAGCGTGGCGAGGCGAGCGCACGACGGCATGGCGGATCCTCTCCAGCGACCGGCTGAGGTGACCCTGCAAGCGTGGCGGCCTATCGTAAAGCCATCGTTAACGCGGCAACCGTCGCGTCTGAACACGTTCGATACCCAGCCCGATCGGCGACAGAGGTATCACGTTGCGCGGCGCTCGGCCAGCCGCCGCTCCCACGCCAGCGCCTGGCCGACGATGGCGGTCAGGTCGTCGAACGCCGGCCGCCAGCCGATCTCGGCGCGAATACGGTCGGCGCCGGCGACGATCGCCGCCGGATCGCCCGGCCGGCGCGGCGCCAGCGTCACCGGAAAATCGACACCGGAGACGCGCTTCACCGTCTCGATCACCTCCAGCACCGAATAGCCGCGGCCATAGCCGCAGTTCAGGGTGAGGTTACCGCCGCCGCGGCGGAGGTGGCGCAGCGCGTCGAGATGGGCAGCGACCAGGTCGCTGACCTGGATGTAGTCGCGCACGCCGGTGCCATCTGGGGTCGGAAAGTCGGTTCCGAACACCGAAACACCCGGCCTGAGCCCCAGCGCCGCCTCGCAGCCGACCTTGATCAGGTGGGTGGCGTTCGGCGTCGACTGGCCGGAGCGGCCCTCCGGATCGGCGCCGGCGACGTTGAAATAGCGCAGCACCACGTAGCCGAGGCCGTGGGCCCGCGCCGCGTCGGCCAGCATCAGCTCGCTCATCAGCTTAGAGTTGCCGTAGGGCGATTCGGGGTGCGGCCGGGCGTCCTCGGTGACCGGATTGCGCTCGGGCGTGCCGTACACCGCCGCGGTCGAGGAAAAGATGAGGTGCTTGACCCCGCCGGCCACCGCGGCTGCGAACAGCGCCCGCGTCTTCACGGTGTTGGCGAGGTAGTAGCCGAGCGGATCGGCCACCGAGTCCGGCACCACGATCTTCGCTGCGAAATGGGCGATGGCATCGACGCCGCGCGCCTGGATGACGCGGCCGACCAGCGCCTGGTCGGAGGCGTCGCCGACGATCAGCTCGGCGTTGGGGTGGACCGCCCAGCGAAAACCGTTGGAGAGGTCGTCCAGCACCACCACCCGCTCGCCGGCGTCGATCAGGGCGAGCACCATGTGGCTGCCGATATAGCCGGCACCGCCGGTCACCAGAACGGTCATGCGGTCACTCCGAGCTTTGCGGCCAGGCCCCGGAGCCGCGCCGCGGATCGGCGGGAATATCGCGAAACCTTAGTCGATGTTCAAATACACGCCACCATTTCTCCCACATTTATCGGAAGATGCCGCTGCTCGCGACAGTCAGGGCGCCGCGCGGGCCGACCGTTTCTCGCCCGCCGCATGCACCATGACCCTTCCCATTCGTAAAGCCGTATTCCCGGTCGCGGGGCTCGGCACCCGCTTTCTGCCGGCGACGAAAGCAATGCCCAAGGAAATGCTCACCGTGGTCGACCGGCCGGTGATCCAGCACGTCGCCGACGAGGCCCGCGAGGCGGGGGTGGAGCACTTCATCTTCGTCACCGGCCGCAACAAGGGCGTCATCGAGGACCATTTCGACCGCCAATACGAGCTGGAGGACACCCTGTCCGACCGCGGCAAGCGCGGCGAGCTCGATGCGCTGTCGCGCGACCAGCCCGGCCCCGGCACCACCAGCTTCACCCGCCAGCAGAGCCCGCTCGGCCTCGGCCACGCGGTGTGGTGCGCCCGCGAGCTGGTCGGCAAGGAACCGTTCGCGCTGTTGCTGCCGGACATGCTCCACCACGGCCGGGTGCCGTGCCTGAAAGGCATGATCGACGCCTACAAGAAACAGCCGGGCAATTACGTCGCAGTCTACGAAGTGCCGCAGAGCCAAGCCCACCAGTACGGCATTGTTGGCGTCGAGAACGCCAGCGCCCGCGTCTCCAAGATCACCAAGATGATCGAGAAGCCGCCGTCCGGATCGGCACCGTCGAACCTTGCCATCTCCGGGCGCTACATCCTAAATTCCGAAATCTTCGAACTCCTGGCGACGCAGAGCCGCGGCGCCGGTGGCGAGATCCAGCTCACCGACGCCATGATCAAGCTGGCCGAAACGCAGCCGTTCTATGCCTACACCTTCGATGGCCGCATCTATGACTGCGGCTCGAAGGTCGGCTTCCTGGTTGCAAACGTCGCTTATGCCCTAGCGCGCGACGACATCGCCCCGGCCTTCCGGCAGGAGCTGGCCACGCTGCTGACCGATTGAACCCGATTGCCGAGCCCAAGCACGTTCCGCGGGCATTAAACCGCTTTTGCGAAACACCTACGCTAAAATAAAATCCTAGATTGCCCGCTCTGACGCGGTCAGATCGGCCGACGTTCTCACCGACCACAATGATGCGGCGCCGTTCGGTCGGCGCCGCGCTCGCCCGGCCGGATCGTTCGGTCCGGCCGGACCGCGCGCCCCGAACCAGGATCAGTCCATGCCCATGCTTTCCGGCTTTGATCTTTTCGTCCTGATCTTCGTCGTCCTCATCGTCCTCACGCTGTTCGCCGGCGTGAAGACGGTGCCGCAGGGCTACGAGTGGACCGTGGTCCGCTTCAACAAGTACACCCGCACCCTGTCGCCCGGTCTGAGCGTGATCGTTCCGTTCATCGATCGCATCGGCAGCAAGGTGAACATGATGGAACAGGTGATGGACGTCCCCTCCCAGGAGGTCATCACCAAGGACAACGCCACCATCACCGTCGACGGCGTCGCGTTCTACCAGGTGTTCGACGCGGCAAGGTCGAGCTACGAGGTCGCCAACCTCACCAGCGCCATCCTCAACCTCACCACCACCAATATTCGCACGGTGATGGGCTCGATGGACCTCGACCAGCTCCTGTCGCACCGCGACGAGATCAACGAGCGACTGCTGCACGTGGTCGACGCTGCGGCGGCCAATTGGGGCCTCAAGGTCAATCGCATCGAGATCAAGGATATCGTGCCGCCGGCCGATCTGGTCGAGGCGATGGGCCGCCAGATGAAGGCCGAGCGCGTCAAGCGCGCGCTGGTGCTGGAGGCCGAGGGCCAGCGCCAGTCCGAGATTCTGCGGGCGGAGGGCGCCAAGCAGTCGCAGATCCTGGAGGCGGAGGGCCGCCGCGAAGCCGCCTTCCGCGACGCCGAGGCGCGCGAGCGCCTCGCCGAGGCCGAGGCGGTGGCCACCAGGATGGTGTCGGAGGCGGTCGCCCAGGGCGACCTCAACGCCCTCAATTACTTCATCGCCGACAAGTATGTTAAGGCGTTGGAATCGCTTGCCTCCGCGCCGAACCAGCGCGTGCTGGTGCTGCCGGTCGAGGCGACCGCGATCCTGGGATCGCTGGCCGGGGTGTCGGAGCTGTTCACGTCGGCCCAGGCCGCCAGGGACAGCCGGGCGGCGGCGCCGGCGCGGTCGACCGGCCCCACGGTCGGCGGCGGCGGATCGCTGGTTCCTTCCTCGTGAGGTTGCCATGTCTGCGTTCTCGGCTCTCGGCGTCTGGATCTGGTTTATCCTCGGTCTGGTGCTGCTTGGCGCCGAGGTGGCGCTGCCCGGCTTCTTCATGCTGTGGCTCGGGGTTGCCGCCCTCGCCACCGGGCTGATCACGCTCGCACTCGGCCTGCCCTGGCAGGCCGAGTTCATTGTGTTCGGCGTGCTGTCGGTGGCGGCGCTGGTGGTGTGGCTGCGGCTGGCCAAGCAGGCGTCGGAGGCCCCCGCCGACAACCCGTTCCTCAATCGGAGAGCCGCCGGCTATGTCGGCCGCGAGTTCCTGCTGGAGGAGGCGATCGTGCGCGGCGCCGGCCGGGTGCGAATCGACGACAGCGTGTGGCGGCTCGCCGGCCCGGACCTTCCGGCCGGCAGCCGGGTTCGCGTCACCCGCGCCGACGGCGGCTTGCTGCACGTCGAGGCGACGGGAGGATGAGGGCGCGCGGACGGCTTGAGCTGAAAGAGGTCTCGTCTTCCCGGACGGAAGCGGAGCTTCCGAGCCGGGACCGTCAGCACAAACCGGCGCCTTGTCTTGCAAACGGCCCCGGATCGCGCGGCTCGCCGCTTGTCCGGGGCGACGAGCCGAATCCGGTGCCTCACGCCAGCCCGGAGCGCAGGATGTCGTGCAGGTGCAGGATGCCGACCGGGCGGCGATCGGCCACCGCGAACAGCGCGGTGATCTTCTTGGTTTCCATCAGCTCCAGCGCCTCGGCGGCGAGCTGGTCCGGCCGTGTGGTCTTCGGCCCCCGCGTCATCACCTGATCGACCGAGCGCGCCATCAGATCGGTCGCCATGTGGCGGCGCAGGTCGCCGTCGGTGACGATGCCGAGCAGCTCACCCTCCGCCCCGGCGATGCCGACGCAGCCGAACCCCTTGGCCGACATCGTCAGGATCGCTTCGGACATCAAGGTTCCGGCCGCGACCAGCGGCACCGCCTCGCCGGTGTGCATGAGATCGCGCACGAAGCGCAGATTGGCGCCGAGCTTGCCGCCCGGGTGGAACACCTTGAAATCGAGCGGGGTGAAGCCGCGCCCTTCCAGCAGCGCCACCGCCAGCGCGTCGCCGAGCGAGAGCTGCAGCACGGTGGAGGAGGTCGGCGCCAGCCCCATCGGGCAGGCTTCGGTGACCTTGGGCAGGGCCAGCACCACGTCGGCCGCCCGCCCCAGCGTGCTGTCGGCGCTGGAGGTGATGGCGACCAGCGGCACCCGGAACCGGCGCGAATAGTCGACGAGGTCGCGCAGCTCGGTGGTCTCGCCCGACCACGACAGCGCCAGGATGACGTCGGTGCGGCCGATCATGCCGAGGTCGCCGTGGCTGGCCTCGCCGGGATGGACGAAATGGGCCGGCGTGCCGGTGGAGGCGAAGGTCGAGGCGATCTTGCGGCCGACGTGGCCGCTCTTGCCCATGCCGGTGACGATGACGCGGCCCTCGGCGGCGAGAATGATATCGACCGCCGCGGCGAACGCCGCCCCGAGCTCGCCATCCAGCGCCTGGCTGAGCGCCACCAGCCCGTTCGCCTCGGTTTCCACGGTGCGCCGCGCCGCCGCGACCCGCACCCGTGCCTCGATCGTCGGATCGCTGGCCGGTACCGTCATAATTCCTGATCGCTCCGCCTTGAGTGATACGGTTTTTCGGATGATCCCGCTGTGATCCCAGGACACCCCGCGCCGGAATATCCTTGATTGGACACGGATTTTCGGCAACCGACCACGAAAACCCCGGCCTGATCGGCCCGATTTCGTATGAACGAACCTCTTAGCACGCGACCGCCACCGCCTCCACCCCGCCGGACTCTCGTACGCCCACCGGCGCCAGCGGAAAGATGCCGTTAACCGAACCGGTTGTAGGTTTGTTAACCATCCCGGAGCCGGTTGCCCGTGCGACGCACTCGTTCTGCCCTGTCATGCCTCGCCGCGCTCGGTGCGCTGGCGTCGACCTGCAGTCCGCTGCAGGCGCAGGAATTGCGCGTGCCCGGGCTGGCCGATCCGAGCCTTTTCCCCGCGGGCACCGAGGAGGCAGCGGCCGAGGGCCGGCAGCCGCCGAACCGGCCGCGGCTGCGCCCCTCGATCGACGCCGACGCGCCGGGCGGCACGACCGCCGCGGCCCGGTCCGGCCCCGGCACCACCGGCTCGTCCTCAACCGGGCGGACCCCGCCGGCGGCGCGCCGGGTGCCCGAGCCGCTGCTGCCTGGCGGGCGGCCGCAACGGCCGAACTGGCGCCAGAACGCGCGGGCCTACGACGCGGCGATCCAGGCTGCCGACGGCCGCCGCGACCGCGTCGAAGCCGCCCGCAACGACGTGCTCAGAGTGTCGCCGATCGAGACCACCGAGCCGTTCGACCCGGTCGGCATCCGCGTCGGCAGCTTTGTGCTGCGGCCCGCGTTCGACTCCGTGCTCGGCTACGACGACAACCCGCTGCGTGTCGCCACCGGCCGCCGGCCCTCGCTGTTCCAGCGCTTCGGGGGCGCGATGTTGCTGCGCTCGGACTGGTCGCGCCACGCCCTCGATGCCGATATCCGGGGCTCCTACACCAAATATGACGACGTCAGCGGCAACAACCGGCCCGAGCTGGACGCCCGGCTGCGCGGCCGTGTCGACATCACCGAGCGGACGCGGACCGAGTTGGAGGGGCGCTACCTGCTCACCACCGAAAGCGCCGGCGACCCCGACGCGCCGACCGGCGCGGTGCGGCCGCCGCCGGTGATCACCATCGGCGGCACCGCCGGCCTGGTCCATAGCTGGAACCGGCTGGAGGTGGCGCTGCGCGGCGCCTTCGACCGCACCACCTACGACAACGCCAAGCTGCGCAACGGCAGCATCCTCGACCGCTCCGACCGCAATTACGACCAGCCGGCGGCAACGCTGCGCGTCGGCTACGACATCCGCCCCGGCCTCAGGCCGTTCGTCGAGGGCCGAATCGATTCGCGCAATTTCGAGCGCGAGGTCGATACCTCGGGCTACATTCGCCAATCGGACGGCCAGCAGATCAGGGCCGGCACCAGCTTCGAGGTGACGCGGACGCTGACCGGCGAAGCCGCCACCGGCTGGATCGTGCGGCGCTACGAGGACCCGCGGCTACCCGACATCTCCGGCCTTCTGATCGACGGCTCGCTGGTGTGGACGGCGAGCGGGCTGACCACGGTGCGCTTCATCGCAATCACCAGCATCGACGAAACCTCCTACGAGGACACCACCGGCGTGTTACGGCGCGACCTCGGCCTCAGCGTCGACCATGCCTTCCGGCGCTGGCTGATCGGCACCGCCCGGTTCGGCTGGGGCTTCGACGACTACGGTCAATCCGGCCGCCGCGACGACCGCTTCACGATGTCCGGCCTCATCACCGCCAAGCTGTCGCGGGACCTGTGGCTCACCGGCGAGGTGCGGCAGGAGCGGCTGTCGTCCAACGAACCGAGCAACGACTACACCGCCAACATCATGCTGGTCGGCCTCAGGCTCCAGCGCTGAGCGGCGGCTTGATATGAAATCGGGCTGATCATGCGGCTTCCGGTTGATCCGCCCGAAATGGCCGTTGGCCGGGGGGCGCATCTTTTCCCTCTCCCCTTGCGGGAGAGGGTGGCGAGGATGAGCGCAGCGAGATCCGAGCCGGATGAGGGGCATTTCAGCCTCTTCGGCGCAGGCCCCCCTAACCCGCCTCGCGATCTTTGCGATCGCTCGGCACCCTCTCCCGCAAGGGGAGAGGGAAGAAAGAGCCGAGCTGATCAACCGGAAACCGTATCAGTTGGCCACCGGAATTCCGACCCGCCGAACATGAAACCGCCGGTCGTTCCAGGCGAAGCGAAGCTGAGACTCCGAACCCATGATCGGCGACGGTTCCGGCAACGGCAGCGCGAGCGATGCCGCGCCGCTACGGGCGATGCGGCCAACCGCGAGCCTGGCGGATCATGGGTCCGATCGCGCGGCTTGGCCGCTTGTCCGGGACGACGGCGGGGACCTCCCCGCGATCAACCGCAAACGCGATGAAAACTCGGACGGCGGCTTGCGCTGCGGTGCGATCCGCCAGGCGCCCTTACCCTCGCCAGGGCTCGGCCCGACCGGCACGGCGGAAGAACCAGACGATGGCGGCCACGCCGAGGATCAGGCCGAGCCCTTCGAAGATCCGGGTGCCGATGTCGCCAAGCCCCAGCCAGCCGGCCATCGCCCAGCCGAAGGCGAGGCTGGCGCCCACCGTCTCGGAGCCGAGCAAAATCGCGGCGCTGGCGATGGTGACAAGAGTGGTCCAGCGGATGCGGCCCGGGGCGGTCGCGGTCTGCGACATCTTCGATGCTCCAACACTCAACGGTGAAGGTGGCGCCGGCAGTTGATGCCGAAAAGCTCCACCCACAGCGTCATTGCCTTTGGTCCGGCCGCTCCCGGCGTCGGCGCTGCGGCGCCGGGGGCAAACCACTCGGTGGCGCGGCCGCCGGGGCCGCCGGCCCTTCCGTTCGGCGCCACTGTGGCCCGCGCGGCGCGTCCGGGCAAGAGCGGCGCCGCATTGGACGGCGTCATCCCGCCTTCTTGAGCCGGACCAGCTTGAAGAAGCCGGCCGGGAAACAGTTCACCGGCTTGCCCACGGTGAAGTCGCCGCGCTTGTTGGCCCAGCTCTGCAGCCGAGAGTACTTGAAGGTCGAGCTCCAGCCGATCGCCTTGACCAGTGGCGCGATCCAGGCCTCGACCGCCGCCTGGGCGCCGCTGTCGGCGCCCAGCTTGGAAGCGATCACGATCTCGCCACCCGGCCGCAGCACCCGCGCCGCCTCGTCGAGCGCACCTTCCGGGTCCGGCACCAGCGTGATGACGAAGGGAAAGGCCACCGCGTCGAACCGCTGGTCGGGGAAGCCGAGCCGGCAGGCGTCCATGGCGGCGAGGCCGCGCACCTGCGACAGCCGCTGGCCGACCACCTTGGCGACCGCCTTCTGCAGCATCGGCTCCGACAGGTCGACGCCGACCACCCGCGCGGCCGGCGGGTAGTAGCGCAGAACGAGGCCGGTGCCGACGCCGACCTCCAGGATGTCGGGGCCGCAGGCGGAGGCAGCCGACGCCAGCTTCTGCTGCGAATCGGCAAGCAATTGCAGGTAGACGGAATCGTAAAACGCCGCCCACTTGGCATAAGCCTTTTTCTGGCCGGCGAGATCATAAGCAACGGTCACGGTCTTTTTCCGCAGGTTGATCGGTTAAGCAACAGCGGGGGTTTGAACAGGTTCAGCGATATCGGCGCGGCGAATGACCCCGCCGCCCAGAACACGCGCACCCCCGCCGGGGGACTGGTAGAATACGCAGGCCTGGCCGGGGGCGACGCCGTCCTCGCCATCGTCGAGGTGCACCTCGACACCGTCAGCGCCGGGCACCAGCGTCGCCGCTTGAGGCGGACGGGTCGAGCGCACCTTGACGTAGACCTGTTGCCGCGCCGCCACCGCCACCGCCAGATCGCCGTCGCCGAGCCAGTTGACCTCGCGCAGCACGATGCGCCGCGCCGCCAGCGCCTCGCGCGGGCCGACCACCACCCGCCGCCGCGCGGCGTCGAGCGCCACCACGTAGAGCGGCTCGGGGCTGGCGAGGCCGAGCCCGCGCCGCTGGCCGACGGTGAAGCGCATGATGCCGGCGTGGCGCCCCAGCACCCGCCCGTCGAGGTGGACGATGTCGCCGGGCTCGGCCGCCTCCGGCTTCAGGCGCTCGACCACGTCGCTGTAGCGGCCCTGCGGCACGAAGCAGATGTCCTGGCTGTCGTGCTTGTCGGCCACCGGCAGGCCGATATCGCGGGCGATGGCACGGGTCTCGGCCTTGGTGAGGTCGCCGAGCGGGAAGCGCAGCAACTCGAGCTGGGCGCTGGTGGTGGCATAGAGAAAATAGCTCTGGTCGCGGTCCTCGTCGCTGGCGCGGAACAGCGCGCGCCGGCCGTCCGGCAGGCGGCAGGTCGAGACGTAGTGACCGGTCACCAGCGCCGCCGCGCCAAGATCGCGGGCGGTCGAGAGCAGGTCGGCGAACTTGACGCGCTGATTGCAATCGACGCACGGCACCGGGGTTTCGCCGGCTGCATAGCTGGCGGCGAAACGGTCGATCACGGCGTCGCGGAACCGCGATTCATAATCCAGCACGTAATGCGGAATGCCGATGCGCCCGGCCACCTCCCGCGCGTCGCGGATGTCCTGGCCGGCGCAGCAGGCGCCCTTGCGGTGGGTCGCCGCGCCATGGTCGTAGAGCTGCAGCGTCACGCCGAGCACATCGTAGCCGGCCCGCGCCAGCAGGGCCGCCACCACGGAGGAATCGACGCCACCGGACATCGCGACGACGACGCGGTGACGCTGCGGGGTGCCGCCGAGGTCGAGGTCGACCGGACCGATCATGCGGAGCCTTTCGGAACGATGGAAAACCGCCGGCTCAAGCTGCCGTCTTGGACGATAAGGCATCCTTTGTACAGGATGGTTCCCGGTGCCGGCAAACCTCCCGCAGCGGCGCGGCAATTCTTGCCGGCCGGTCGTTTCTGCCGATGAGAAATTCCCGCTCCGGCGACCGAGCCCGCTGATCTGTCAGATCATTTCCGCGCTCGCGTTCTGGCATGCCTCCTGCAACCCCGTTTTGGCCCCCTTTCATGAGGTGACCATCGTGGCGAGTGTTTCCGGTATCGGCAGCGAGGCGCGTACAACCCGAATGTCCGCGCCGCTCCTTTCGTCCCCGGCCGGCGCGGACATTTTTGCCGATCTGGTCGATGCTGCCGCGACGCCCGAGCCGCGCTCGTCGAATGTGGGGCCGACCGCCGCCACCAGTTCGTCGTCGCCGCCGCCGTCGTCGTCCGCGCCCACCCGCGACAAGCCGGCGCCGGAGCGCAACCCGCGCACCGATGAGCCCAAGGACGAGCCGCCGGCGGCCGACGATGCCGCCGAGGCCGACGCCAGCGCCGCCGGCGACACCTCGGCCGCGGACACCGCGACCTCGGACGACGACACCGCCGCCTCCGACGACGCCGACGCGGCGGACGCCAACACCGACGGCGCCACCGACGCCGACGCCGACGTCGCCGCCTTGCCGCCCCCGCCGCCACCCGAACCGGTTCTGCCAACAACCCCGGCCGTTGCCGCCGCCGCGCCGACAGCCGCAGCGTCGGAGCCGGCACCGCAGGCGGCCGCGCCGACCGCCCAGCCGACCGCCCCCCCTGCCATCGCGCCCACCGCCACGCCGGCGACCGACGTCCCGGATCCGGCGAGCGCCGGCGCCCTGGCCGCGGCGCCCCCGGCAACGGCGGAGGCCGCGACGACCGCCGCCGCGACGACCGCCGCAGCCACTGCTGCAGCAGCAGCGGCCGCGGCGTCCGATGCCAAGACGACGGCGGACCCGGCGGCGGCGAGCACACCTTCGCCGCGGACCGCCTCCGACCAGGCCGCCACCGCCGCGCCGCCCAGCGCCACCGACGGCAGCGTCCGCACCGCCAACGCCGAGCCCCACAGCGCGGCGGTGGCGGCAAGCTCGACCGCGCAGGCCGCCGCCGACACCGCAGCCGCGCCGCACGAGGCGACCGGGGACGCCGCCACCTCGACCGAGGCGGCGCGCGCCACGACCGCGCAATCCTCCACCCAGACGACCGCAGCCACGCCGGTGCAGACCGCGCTCGGGCTGGCGCCGTCCCAATCGATTGCGCTGACCAGTGCGCCGGTCACCACCGACGGCGCGCGCTCGGCGGTGGCCGCGGCCGACCTCGGCGTCGAGATCGTGGCCCGCTCCAAGGCGGGCGAAACCCGCTTCGAACTTCGGCTCGACCCGGCCGACCTCGGCCGTATCGAGGTCCAACTCGACGTCGACAAGGACGGCGGCGTGCGCTCGCGCCTGATCGTCGACCGTGCCGACACCCTCGACCTGCTGCAGCGCGACGCCCGCCAACTGGAGAAGACGCTACAATCTGCCGGGCTCGACACCAGCAAGGGCGGACTGGAGTTCGTGCTGCGCGACCAGAGCCAAGGCTTCCAGCAGAACACCGGGCGCGAGGCGCAGCAGAACAGCCAGGGCGAGCGCCTGACCGCGGTCGACGAGCAGGTGGTGGCCGACCCCCGCACCGGCGCCTATGGCCGCGTGCTCAGCCGAGCGGGCGGCGTCGACATTCGAGTCTGACCGGAGCGCATCATCACGCCGCGCCGACCGGCATCACCAGGGGCCGACCATGCCGACCGCAGGCGGTATCACCTCGAACGCCTGTTCACCCAACGGCCGGCGCAGCGCGCCGCCAGCTCGCCGCCCGTTGGGCATTTCGGTCACCACCCAGATCTGCGGCGGCGCCGACGGCATCGGGCGGCCGGGCCGCACCCGTTACCTCAAGGTCGGCGGGCCACGCCGGCCGCTCGATCCGGCCAAAGCCGTAAACAGGACTTAAGCCTTTGTTTTCGCCGCGCTTAGGGAAATGTTCAGGGTTGACGTCTAGTCTCGCTCACGTTCGTTCAGTTGCGTTGGCGTGAGAGTACCGATGTCCGAGCCGCTTCGCCCAAGGGTGAAATATGTGATCGGCCCCGATGGCAGCCCGCTCACCATCGCCGATCTTCCTCCAGCCGACACCAAGCGGTGGGTCATTCGGCGCAAGGCCGAGGTCGTCGCTGCGGTGCGCGGCGGGTTGCTGTCTCTCGAGGAGGCCTGCAGCCGCTATACCCTGACCGTCGAAGAGTTTCTGGCCTGGCAGATGTCGATCGACCGCCACGGGCTGGCTGGGCTGAGAACGACCCGGATCCAGCAATATCGCGCCTGACCGGCCTGCCCACGCTCCCCCGTCCCCTGCAAGCTCTCGCCCCCTCAAACTCTCGACCTTTGCAAAACGCCGGCCCGCAAGGCCGGCGTTTCGCGTTTCCACGTCTGGTTAACGGTCACCGTATCCTGGTTAACCCTTTATTAGGCCAACACACGGCATTTTTTGCCCACTGACGGAAAGGGATGCCGTCGGCTGGGGGTTGGCGTGAACGGGATCATTTCTCTTCTCAACAATCTGGGCGCGGCACGCCTCGGCGCTATGGCAGCCGTTACCGTGGCCTTGATCGGCTTTTTCGGATTTCTTCTGGTTCGGTTCTCGCAACCGCCCATGGCGACGCTTTACAGCGACCTCGCCTTGCAGGACTCCGCGTCCATCGTGAAAGATCTGGAGCGCGCCGGCACGACCTACGAGCTGCGTGCCGACGGCTCCACCATCCTGGTGCCCAAGGCCGAGGTGGCGCGGCTGCGCATGAAGATGGCCGAAGCCGGGCTGCCGCGCGGCGGTAGCGTCGGTTACGAGATCTTCGACAAGTCCGACTCGCTCGGCACCACCAGCTTCGTGCAGAACATCAACCAGCTACGCGCCCTCGAAGGCGAGCTCGCCCGCACCATTCGCGCCATCGAGCGCATCCAGCAGGCGCGGGTCCACCTGGTGATTCCCGAGCGCGCACTGTTCTCGCGCGACAAGCAGGATCCGTCCGCCTCCATCGCACTCCGCGTCCAGGGCGGCCTGGAGGCCGGCCAGATTCGCGCCATCCGTCACCTGGTCGCCTCGGCCGTGCAGGGCCTGAAGCCCGAGCGGGTGTCGATCGTCGACGAGGCCGGCCGGCTGCTCGCCGACGGCGCCGGCGATGCCAACGGCGCGCTCGGAACCGCCGGTGACGACCGCGTCGTCAGCTATGAGCGCCGCGTCAAGAATCAGGTCGAGGAGATCGTCGGCAGCGTGGTCGGCCAGGGCCGCGCCCGGGTCCAGGTCAACGCCGAGCTCGATTTCAACCGCATCACCCAGACCTCCGACAGCTTCGATCCGGAAAGCCGCGTCGTCCGCTCGACCCAGAACCGCGAAGAGAGCCAGGTCTCGACCGAGGGTCGCGACGGCCAGGTCTCGGTCGGCAACGAGCTGCCCAACGCCACCGCCCAGGGAGCCGGCGGCCAGGTGCGCGACCAGAGCAAGAAGAGCGAGGAGACCGTCAATTACGAGATCTCCCGCACCACCCGCACCGAGGTGGTCGAAGGCGGCCGCATCAAGCGGGTGTCGGTCGCGGTGGTGGTCGACGGCGCCTATTCCCGCGACGCCAATGGCAACGTCACCTACAGCCCGCGCAACAAGGAAGAGCTCGACCGCATCACCGCGCTGGTGCGCTCGGCGATCGGCTACGACCAGAAGCGCGGCGACCAGATCGAGGTGGTCAACCTGCGCTTCGCCGAAGGCCCGCCGCCCGGCCTGCCGGAGGACGAGGGCTGGCTGTCCCGCCTGAAGTTCGGCAAGGACGACGTCATGCAGGCGGCCGAACTCGGTGTCCTGCTGCTGCTGACGCTGATGGTGGTGCTGATGGTGGTGCGTCCGATGGTCCGCCGCATCGTCGTGGCCGACAAGAAGGAAGAAGCGGCCGGCGCCGTCGCCGGGCCGGGCGAGCTGCCCACCACCGAGTCGCCGCCGCTGACGCCCGAGCAGATCAAGGAAACCGAAACCACCCGCAAGATCGCCTACGCCAAGATCCAGGGCCAGCTCCACGCCCAGTCGATCGCGAAGGTCGGTGAACTGGTCGATCAGAATCCGCAGGAAACCGTCGCCATCATCCGCCAGTGGATCCACCAGGATTCACCGGACGCCACCCCCCGCTGAGGTTCGTGAAGGTCAGGCACCATGAGCATCGTCTCCTCGATCGCAGAAGCGATGTCGCGCGGCGGCAAATCTCCCACCGACACCGCCTTGGCCGCTGCCAGGTCCGGCGTCGCGACCGTAACCGTTCCGGCGCGGCGCCCGCTGACCGGCGTTGAGCGCGCTGCGGTCCTCATGCTGTCGCTGGGTGAGACCCACGGCGCCAAGATCTGGCGGATGCTCGACGATGACGAGATCCGCACCATCTCGCTCGCCATGTCGACCCTCGGCAATATCGACGCCACCGACGTCGAGGAACTGCTGGTGGAGTTCGTCGGGCGCCTGTCGGCGACCGGCGCGCTGATGGGCAACTTCGACTCGACCGAGCGGCTGCTGCAGCAGTTCCTGCCGGCCGACCGCGTCAACATGATCATGGAGGAAATCCGCGGTCCGGCCGGGCGCAACATGTGGGAGAAGCTCTCCAACGTCCAGGAGCAGGTTCTCGCCAACTACCTCAAGAACGAATACCCGCAGACGGTCGCCGTCGTGCTCTCCAAGATCAAGTCCGAGCATGCCGCGCGCGTTCTCGCCATCCTGCCCGAGGAGCTCTCGCTCGACGTCGTCAGCCGCATGCTGCGCATGGAGTCGGTGCAGAAGGAGGTGCTCGACCGCCTGGAGGAGACGCTGCGCACCGAGTTCATGTCGAACCTGTCGCAGACCCGCCAGCGCGACGCCCACGAGCTGATGGCGGACATCTTCAACAATTTCGACCGCCAGACCGAGACGCGATTCCTCACCGCGCTGGAGGAGAACAACCGCGAAAGCGCCGAGCGCATCAAGACGCTGATGTTCACCTTCGACGATCTGGTCAAGCTCGACACCGGCTCGGCCCAGACCCTGATCCGCCAGGTCGACAAGGACAAGATGGCGATCGCGCTCAAGGGCTCGACCGATGCGGTGCGTGAGTTCTTCCTCAAGAATATGTCGACCCGCGCCGCCAAGATGCTGGCCGACGACATGCAGGCGATGGGGCCGGTGCGCCTGAAGGACGTCGACGAGTCCCAGGCGATGATGGTCAACCTCGCCAAGGATCTCGCCGCCAAGGGCGAGATCACCATCTCCAAGAATCGCGGCGACGACGAACTGGTCTACTGAGCACAGAAAGCGGAGGCGGACGTGGCAGCGGCCAAGGCTAGGTTTCTGTTCGATACCGATTTCGGCGCCCCGAAGCAGGAGGCCGAACCGCGCATCCCGCTCGCCGATCATGATGCGGCGGTTGCGGCTGCGGAAGCGCGCGGCCACGCCCGCGGCCGGGCGGAAGCCATTGCCGAACGTGTCGCCGAAACCGAGCGCCAGATCGCGTTCGGCCTCGACCGCGTCGCCGACGCGTTCTGCCGCGTGCTTGCCGCGCTGCCGCCGATCGAGGCGCGGCTCGAGCGCGAGGCGGTCGACGTCGCCGTCGCCGTCGCACGCAAACTGTCGACGGCGCTGATCGCGCGCGAGCCGATGGCGGAACTGACGACGTTGATCGCCGACTGCTTCGCCGAGCTGCGCTCGACCCCTCACATCGTGGTCCGCGTCAACGACGCGCTGCTCGCTCCGCTCAAGGAGCGGCTCGACCGCCTCGCCTCCGAAGCCGGCTTCACCGGCCGTCTGGTGCTTCTGGCCGAGCCCTCGATCGCCGTTGGCGACGGCCGCGTCGAGTGGGCCGATGGCGGGGTGGTGCTCGACAGCGCCGCGACGCTGGCCAAGGTCGACGAACTTGTACAGCGGTTCATTGCCGCCCGAGCCACCGCCAACGCTGCGGCAAACATTCCTGGAGGACAGTCCTGATGGCTGGCGACAACGACAAGATGCCTTTGCCGAACCTGGAAACCGATTTCCAGGTGGTGAGCCCGGACGAGGCCGGCGACATCGCGCCCGGCACGCCGGAAAGCGGGCCCAAGACCGCGGACGATCTGGAGGCGGTGTTCGACGTGCCGGTGCAGGTGTCCGCCGTGCTGGGGCGCACGCGCATGGACGTCGGCGGCATTCTCAAGCTCGGCCCCGGCACCGTGCTCGAACTGGACCGCAAGGTCGGCGAGGCGATCGACATCTTCGTCAACGACCGGCTGGTCGCCCGCGGCGAGGTGGTGCTGGTCGAGGACAAGCTCGGCATCACCATGACGGAAATCATCAAGGCGGAACGCTGACCGCCCGACCGGCCCGACACCCGACTGAACGGTTTCCGGATGATCGGCTCGTGATCCCGGAAACAACCGCGCCGAAACGCCCATGATCGGACGGCGTTTCCGGCGACCGGACTACGAAACGCCGGCCCGATCGGCCGGATTTCGGCTGAGACGTCCAGACGTCCGCGACGCCAGCGGAGCAGCAACGCTCAAAGCTGGCTATGGAGAGACTTCGCCATGCGCCTTCTCATCGTCGGATCGCTGAAAGGTCAGTTGCACGCGGCGACCAAGATCGCCATGGACCGTGGCGCGTCGGTGACGCACGCGCTCGACATCGAGCAGGCCCTCAAGGTGCTGCGGTCGGGCAAGGGCGCGGACCTGTTGATGGCCGACGTGGTCATCGACATCGGCGAGCTGATCGCCAAGCTGGAGCAGGAGCACATCGCGCTGCCGGTGGTGGCCTGCGGCGTCGACAACGACACCCGCGCCGCGGTGGCGGCGATCCAGGCCGGCGCCAAGGAATACATCCCGCTGCCGCCCGACCCGGACATGATCGCCGCGGTGCTGGCGGCGGTGACCGACGACCGCTGCGATCTGATCTATCGCGACGAGGCGATGGCGCGCGTGGTCGAACTCGCCAGCCGGGTCGCCACCTCCAACGCCTCGATCCTGATCACCGGCGAGAGCGGCACCGGCAAGGAAGTCATTGCCCGCTACGTCCACCAGCGCTCGCCGCGGACCGCCAAGCCGTTCATCTCGATCAACTGCGCCGCGATTCCCGAGGCATTGCTGGAATCGGAGCTGTTCGGCCATGAGAAGGGTGCCTTCACCGGCGCCGTCGCCCGCCGCGTCGGCAAGTTCGAGGAGGCCAACGGCGGCACGCTGCTGCTCGACGAAATCTCCGAGATGGACGTGCGGCTGCAGGCCAAGCTGCTGCGCGCGCTGCAGGAGCGCATCATCGACCGCGTCGGCGGCACCCGCCCGGTGGCGGTCGACATAAGGGTGATCGCCACCTCCAACCGCAACCTTGCCGAGGAGGTGCGCAAGGGCACCTTCCGCGAGGATTTGCTCTACCGCCTCAACGTGGTGAACCTGAAGGTGCCGCCGCTGCGCGAGCGACCGGCCGACATCATCGAACTCGCCAATCATTTCGCCCGGCGCTTTGCCGAATCGAACGGCTTGCCAGAACGGCCGCTGTCGGCGGAAGCGCGGCGCGAACTCCTGGCGGCGCGCTGGCCCGGCAACGTGCGCGAGCTCGAAAACACCATGCACCGCGCGGTGCTGCTGGCGGTCGACGGCGAGATCGGCATCGACGCCATCCGCAACCCCGACGGCGGCAAGCTCGGAATCCAGGCCGCGGGCGACCGCGGCCCGGCGGCACAGGCTGCCATGGCCGCGGAGGCGGCGACACGCACGCTGGTCGGCCAGACCGTCGAGGAGGTCGAGCGCCGGCTGATCCTCGACACCCTCGGCCACTGCCTCGGCAACCGCACCCACGCCGCCAACATCCTCGGCATCTCGATCCGCACCTTGCGCAACAAGCTGGCGCAGTACGGCCAGGAGGGCCACGCCGTGCCGCCACCCTATCAGGGCGAGCCGCGCGCCGCGCCGGGGTTCTGACGACGCGGCGTCGGCGGGCTCCCATCCTCATGGTTCGAGGCCGCGCGTGCCGCGCCGCGTCACTTGAGACGGCGCGGTTGTGCTAGCGTTCGGCATCTCGCCCCGATTCGGGAGCCGCGCCATGACCCGCGCCCTGCTGATTGCCGTCGCCCTCACCCTCGCCGCCGGCCCGGCGATGGCGGCGTGCCTCGACGCCAACGCCGAGGACGCGGTGGCCGAAGGCCGGCTGAGCCGCGGCACCTTCCAGGACGCCGCCGGGCGAACCGAGACGGCGTTCATCCTCAGCCTCGCGGCACCGACCTGCCTGACCGGCCCCGACGAGTTCGACCAGGTCCCCGAGGCCAAGCGCCTCCACCTTTATGCCTCCGACGAGGCGGTGGCGCTGGCGCGGTTCGTCGGCAAGACGGTGCGGGTCAGCGGCCGGCCGTTCGGCGCCCACACCGCCCACCATCACGCCCCGATCGTGATGGACGTCGTCCGCATCGAGGCGCGGTAACGTCGGCGCGATGCGGCGGGCGGCTCGCGCGACAGCCGGCCGCGGAGTTAAGTCGCGGTGACTCGGCGCCGGATGATCCCGCCTCGGCCCGGAGACACGGCGCCGGAAGCCATTGTTCGAAAACGTATATTTCGGAGACGGCGGCGCGGATCGCGGGCTCGATCGGCCGGCAACCGGATGACGATTCGCCGCTGCCGGCGCCGTTTGGTCCCGACGCCGACCCGGCCGCCCGTAGCATGGCAACGCCCCACTTAACTCGCCCTTAACCCTATGGCCGGCATTTTTTGCCCGGTGGTGGCACATCCGGCACGCGCCGGCCAAGGCATGGGTTCAGCATGACCGATACGACCGCAGGCGGCACAGGCGGAGCCGGCTTCAAGTTCCCCTCGCTCGGCCAAATCTTCTCCGCAATGCGGCGCGGCGACCTCGCTTTGGCGATCGGCGTTCTCACCATCCTGGTGGTGCTGATCCTGCCGCTGCCGCCGTTGCTGCTCGACCTGTTCCTGGCGATATCGATCATCTTCTCGGTGCTGATCTTGATGACGGCGCTGTTCATCCAGGCGCCGCTGGAGTTCTCCTCCTTCCCGACGGTGCTCTTGATCTCGACCATGCTGCGCCTCGCCCTCAACCTCGCCTCGACGCGCCTGATCCTGGCGCACGGGCACGAGGGCACCGACGCTGCCGGCCACGTCATCCAGGCGTTCGGCAACTTCGTGATGGCCGGTAACTTCGTGATCGGCATCATCGTGTTCGCCATCCTGGTGCTGGTGAACTTCGTGGTCATCACCAAGGGTTCGGGCCGCATCGCCGAGGTCGCCGCCCGCTTCACCCTCGATGCCATGCCCGGCAAGCAGATGGCGATCGACGCCGACCTCTCCGCCGGCCTGATCGACGAGACCGAGGCGCGGCGCCGCCGCAAGACCCTGGAGGACGAAAGCTCGTTCTTCGGCGCGATGGACGGCGCCTCCAAGTTCGTCAAGGGCGACGCCATCGCCGGCCTTCTGATCGTGTTCATCAACGTCATCGGCGGCCTGATCATCGGCGTCGCCCAGCAGGGCATGCCGTTCGGCGAGGCGGCGCACGCCTTCACCGTGCTCACGGTCGGCGACGGCCTGGTCTCGCAGATCCCGGCGCTGATCGTGTCGACCGCCGCGGGCCTGCTGGTCTCCAAGGCCGGCGTCTCCGGCGCGGCCGACGAAGCGCTGATGAAGCAGCTGTCCGGCTACCCCAAGGCGCTCGGCATGTCGTCGGCGGTAATGGCGGTGATGGCGCTGTTGCCCGGCATTCCGATGATCCCGTTCCTCGGCCTCGCCGCCGGCGCCGGCGTGCTGGCGTGGGTGATGGACAAACGCCACAAGGAAGCCCGCGTCACCGAAGAGGCCAAGGTGACCGCGCCCTCCGCCACTCCGGCCGAGGAGCCGATCGCCGCCTCGCTGCGCATGGACGACCTCAAGATCGAGCTCGGCTACGGCCTGCTCAGCCTGGTCAACAGCACCGACGGCGCCGACCGCCTCACCGACCAGATCAAGGCGCTGCGCCGGTCGATGGCGACCGATATGGGCTTCGTGATGCCGGCGGTGCGCATCCTCGACAACATGCAGCTCGAGCCCAACGCCTACGTCATCCGCGTCAAGGAGGTCGATGCCGGCACCGGCAAGGTGTGGCCGGACCAGTGGATGGTGATGGACCCGCAGGGCGGCCAGGTCGACCTGCCCGGCATCCACACGGTCGAGCCCACCTTCGGGCTGCCGGCGACCTGGGTGGATACCGACCGGCGCGAGGAAGCCAGCCTGCGCGGCTACACCGTGGTCGACGCCGCCACCGTGGTGTCGACCCACCTCACCGAGATCCTGAAGTCCAACATGCCGGACCTGCTCTCCTACGCCGAGGTGCAGAAACTGCTCAAGGAGCTGCCCAAGGAACAGGGCGAGCTGGTCAAGGACCTGGTGCCGGCCCAGTTCTCGATCACCGGCATCCAGCGCGTGCTGCAACTGCTGCTGGCCGAGCGGGTCTCGATCCGCGACCTCGGCACCGTGCTCGAAGGCATCGCCGAGGCGGTGGGCTCGACCCGCAACCCGCAGCACATCGTCGAGACGGTCCGCGTCCGGCTCGGCCGCCAGCTGTGCGCGCAATACACCGCGCCCAGCGGCTACCTGCCGCTGATCTCGCTGTCGCCGCGCTGGGAAACCGCGTTCGCCGAATCGATCCTCGGCGATCGCGACGAGCGCCACCTCGCCATGCAGCCCTCCAAGCTGCAGGAGTTCGTCACCCTGGTGCGCGACCGCTTCGAAGATGCCGCGCGGCAGGGCGAGTTCCCGGTGCTGCTGACCAGCCCGGGCGTGCGGCCGTTCATCCGCTCGATCGTCGAGCGCTTCCGCGCCCAGACCCCGGTGATGTCGCAGGCCGAGATCCACCCGCGGGCGCGGCTGAAGACGATCTCGAGCATCTGAAGCGCGCAGCGCCGAGCCGGGATCGTCGTCCGGAACCGGGCCCCTTTCTGAAAACGATCCCGGCTCTCGCTGACGCTCGGCCGGGATGACGCGGGGAAGATTGTCGTCCCGGACGGCGCGCAGCGCCGAGCCGGGACCGTCATCCGGAACGGGGCCTCTTTCTGAAAACGAGCCCGGGTCTTGCTTCGCTCGCCCGGGATGACGCGAGGGAGATTGTCGTCCCGGGCAAGCAGCGAAGCTGCGCGACCCGGGATCGTCGGCAGGAAGGGGACTCTTTCTGAAAGCGATCCCGGCTCTCGCTGACGCTCGGCCGGGATGACGATGCAGGCCGAAGAGCGATCCCGCCCTCGGCTTCGCTCGCCCGGGATGACCCGTAACCGCGCCGGCTGTAGGATGGCGCGTGGCATGGCTCCAACAGCGGATTGAACGAATGGCAGGCGCAAGACGTCTCGTGGTCGGTATTTCCGGGGCTTCCGGCGCCATGCTGGGCATCCGGCTCCTGCAGGTGCTGCAGCCGCTCGACGTCGAGGTCCATCTGGTGGTGTCGAAGGCGGCCGAGCTGACCATCGCCCAGGAAACCGACGTCACGCCGGCCGAGGTGTGCGCCCTCGCCGACCACGTCCACGACGTCGGCAATGTCGGCGCTGCGATCGCCAGCGGCTCGTTTCCGACGCTCGGCATGGCGATCGTGCCGTGCTCGATCCGTACCATGTCGGAGATCGCCGCCGGCGTGACGTCGAGCCTGCTCACCCGCGCCGCCGACGTGGTGCTGAAGGAGCGCCGGCGGCTGGTGCTGGCGGTGCGCGAGACGCCGCTGCACGCGCTGCATCTGCGCCACCTCGCCGACCTCGCCGAGGCCGGCGCCATCATCGCGCCGCCGGTGCCGGCGTTCTACACCCGGCCGAAGACGGTGGAGGAGATCGTCGACCAGTCGGTCGGCCGCATCCTCGGCCTGTTCGACATCGACACCGGCCTTGCCAAGCAGTGGCACGGGCTCGGCTAAAGACCCGCGTCCGCAGCGATCAGGATTGCACCTCGTGCAGCGACTCGTTGCGGCCTTTCCAGAACTCGACGATGCGCTCGCAGGTGGCCGGAATCAGGCGCTGATATTTGAGCTTGTTGGTGGACAGTTCCGACGTGCTGAGCTCGCTGCCGCCGCTGCGCGCCCGGAGCGCCGCCTGGACGGTGGTCCAGTCGAGGTTGGCGGCCTTGCTGACGATCAGCAGCAGATCGACACCGTTCGACTGCGAGAAGCGCAGCACCACCTCGTCCGGCACGCCACACAATTCAGCGACGGCTGCGAGCGCGTGGTCGTGGCGACCATCCTGCATGAAGCGCTCCACCAGCGGCTGTTCGAGCTTGCCCTGCTGGGCGAGTTCGTGGATCTCGGCGCGGGCGAGTCGGAACATCCGGGTGCGGCTTTCGATCTCCTCGGTGGCGCGATGGGCGATCTCGTCGATGGCAGCGCGCACGTCGGCGCGGTGGGCGTCGATGTCGCGCGCTGCGACGGCCGCGGCCTGCGCCATCAGCTTCTCGAACGTCGCGGGCGGCAGGTCCTGGCGTGCGCGTAGCGTTGTCGCCAACACGTGATCGACACTCGCCTTGTCCACCAGCGCGGCGTAGCCGCGCCCGGAAAAGCGTGCGCCTTCGTTGGCGGCAACCACGCGCGCGACGCGGCTGCTGCCGCGGTCGACCAGCGTATCGGTGACGGTCTCCGACAGGCTTGCGCGCCCGGCGATCGCCATCATGTGCGCTTCACCGCGCTCTCGGGCGACTCGCAACAGATCGTCGTCGCCGAGCACGTCGGATATCTCCAGCACCGGGCGGGCGATGACGATGTCATGGTCCATCGCCAGATTGCTCACCACCACCGGCGGCGCGTTGGAGAGCGGTGCCAGCCGCTCGGACAGCCGGCGGCGGGCGGCCGTGGCGAGGTCGTTCGCCAGCCGCGGCAGCAACGCCTCGAACACGTCGACCCGCTCGCTATCGAGCGTTTCGGAGTCGGCGACGAGCAGGTCGGTGACCGACATCGCCAACCGGTCGAGATCGGCCATGGTGGTGTTGCCGAAGCTGTCGACGATGGCATGGGCGGTGGCGGCGCCGCGCCGATCCTCGGCGGAAATGCGCGCCAGCATCTCGAACTTGGTCTCGGCCAGCGTCGAACTGCGGCTGAGCGTAGCGGCCAGTCCCCGCATATGCCGGCTGTTGCGCTCGAACTGATCGCGCAACGAGGTGATGAAGCTCTGCGCCGACTTCGCCTTCCATACGCTGCGCTCGGCAACCTCCCGCGAACGGTCGAGCCCGTTGGCAACCTGGCGGACCTGATCGCCGACCTGCTCCAGCACCGGCGGAATTTCGTCGGTGGCCTGGCGCGCGCGCTCCAGCAGCCGGTTGACGTTGTCGGCCCAGCCCTGGGCCTGGGTCGGCATGGTGGAATCGCCGGCAATATCGCGTGCGACATTGCCGGTGAGCGAGGCGAATTGGCTGATGATGCGGACGATCTGCTCGAAATGGTGCTCGAGGTCGGCGCGGGCCAGCTCGGAGGCCGCCACCTCGCCCAGCACGTTGGAGATGCTGGTCGACAGCACCATCATATATTCGAGGGTCTCCAGGCACATGCCCAGCGCGCCCGCGGCCTTTTCCAGGTCGTCGGCATTTCGCGCCGCCATTGTCGCTGCAACGTCGATGGTCGCCGAGAGATGCGCCATGCCGGCGCAACTGCTCTCGGGCGCACCGTCGTCGTGCGGGCTGGCTTGTGCCGCCTCGCGCATGAGCATGGGAGTTCCTATCGAGGGATGAAACCGAACGTGGCCTCGATCTTGATCGGCAGATCGCTTCCAAACTGCCAAATTTGCCGGGTGGTGGGCGCGAAAAGCCCCCACCTTGGTAACCGGATTGTAAATTCCCGCGGTCGCTTCGGGCCCAGTGCCCGGCCTGAGAGCCGGTGGTCGCCGGGCCGGATCGCGGCACCAGCCGCTTAGCGTATCATGATACTCCGCGGTTGCGCCGACCGCCGGCAGGGTCTACCCCTATGGCACGCCAAAACGTCGGGAGGCGTGCTGTGTTTCCATCTCAATCCATTCCGCGCATTGTCCCTCTCGTCCTGGCCGGCGGGTCCGGCACCCGGCTGTGGCCGGTGTCGCGAGACGGCATGCCCAAGCAGTTCTTGCCACTGGTCGGCAAGCGCTCGACCTTCCAGCAGGCGTTGGCGCGCATCGCCGACCAGGAGCTGTTCGCGCCGCCGATCGTGATGACGAACGAGGCGTTCCGCTTCTTCGTCCGCGAGCAGACCGAGCAGATGGGGATCGAGGCCACCATCGTGCTCGAGCCGGAGCGGCGCGACACCGCGCCCGCCGTCGCCGCCGGCATGCTGCTGGCCGAGCGGCGCGACCCGGCGGCGTTGGTGATGATGGTCGCCGCCGACCACGTCATTCCCGACGAGGACATCGAGACCTTCAAGGGTGCGGTGCGCTCGGCGCGCGAGGCGGCGATCGAGGGCAACATCGTCACCTTCGGCATCAAGCCGTCCGAGCCGAAGACCACCTACGGCTACATCCGCTGCGGCGAGCAGCTGAACGAGCCGGGCGCCTTCAAGGCCACCGCCTTCGTCGAGAAGCCGGACGCCGCTGCGGCCGCGCGCTACGTCAGCGAAGGCTACCTCTGGAACTGCGGCAACCTCGTGTTCCGAACCGACGTGATGCGCGCCGAGCTTTTGCATCTGGCGCCCAAGCTGCTGGCGGCGGCCGAGGATTCGGTCGCCCAGGCCAAGGACGATCTCGGCTTCGTGCAGCTCGATGCCGCCGCGTTCTCCGAGGCGCCGCGCATCTCGATCTCCTACGCGGTGATGGAGCGCACCAAGACCGCGGTGGTGGTCGAGGGCAATTTCCGGTGGGCCGACATCGGCTCGTGGGATTCGATCCGTACCGCCTCGCCGCAAGACGACAGCGGCAACGCCGCCTCCGGCGACTTCGAGCTGCTCGATGCCCACAACTGCGTGGTCCACGCCGCCGGCCGGCTGACGACGCTGGTCGGGGTCAAGGACCTGGTGGTGGCAACCACGCCGGACGCGGTGCTGGTGGCCGACATCCACCACGCCGACGACGTGCGCGCCCTGGTGACCCGGCTCGGCGATGCCGGCCGGATCGAGGCCCGCCAGCACCGCCGCCAATATCAATCGTGGGGCGTCACCGACCTGATCGATCAGGGCGAGCGTTTCCAGGTTCGCCGGCTGGTGGTGCGGCCGGGCGCCGCGCTGTCGATGCAGGTGCACCTGCACCGCACCGAGCACTGGGTGGTGGTCAAGGGCGTCGCCAAGGTCACCGTCGACGGCCGCGACAGCGTGGTGCACGAAAACCAGTCGATCTTCATCACCGCCGGCGCGGTGCACCGCCTCACCAATCCCGGCCGCATCCCGCTCGAGATCATCGAGGTGCGCACCGGCAGCTATCTCGGCGAGGACGATATCACCCGGTTCGAGGACGGCTGAGCGTGGCGAGTTATCCGGTTTCCGCTCGGTCCGCCCGTAGAACGGTTGAGGGCGTGGCGACGGCATGACGGTCACTGCGCGCGCCCGCACTTGCTTGACACGGTTTTCGGATGATCCGCCGGAGAACCGTATTCCAGTCGCCGGAAATCCCCTTCTTTGCAAAGGGATTTTCGGCGAACTTGTTTCCGGGACCCCGAAGGGATCTCCCGGAAACCGTATCATGAGGGCGTGGGCGGCGGTCGTCTCCTAGTCGGAACTGCCGATCAGCGGGATCGGGTTGCCGAGGGCGGCGTTCGCAGGCGGCTGGCTTCGCTCCTGCAGCGCCTCGTCTGCAATCTGGCTTGCCGCAACTTCCGGCAGGGAGACGTGCGTCGCTCCGTCCACGCGGATGTTCCTGGCGTTGGAGAGTGGGCGCCCCGGCGGATAGCCCAACTTCGGCGGTGTCCAGAAATTGACCTGGATGCCGTCATAGTCGACCTCCACCGGATCAAGTCCGATGCGCCGCGTTGCATTCGTGCGGCTGGCAGGGCCGACGCCGACCGACTGCCCGATGGCGAAGTCGTAACGGTCTGAAGACGGCGACCACCATCGGCGCACCTCGACGACGGCGCCACGGCGCTCGAGTTCGGCTTTGAGCTTAAAGAGCGGGCCGGCAAACAACTCGTCACCGGCGCCCATATAGATGACACCACGCGGCGCAGCGTCAGCGGGCGTCAGGTCCAATGCAACGAGCACGGCGACGACAACAGCCCATCGCATCATGTTGCCAGCTCATGCTTCATGCGCATAACGGCGACACCCGTAGGAACCGGTTTCGGAACGAAAGACCGCAGGCCGCACGGCAAAGTCTGGAGCCCGATGACGGCGGCACCAAGATGACGATGCAGCGGCCGTGCTCGCGGTGGTTGAGTCGACTCTCGATCCGATTGTGGTGCTTGTAAGGCGAGCATGGGTAAAAAGACACTGTTGTTGAGCAGCCAAAGCTGCCCACGCGGCGATGCTTCCGGACGATGCCATCGCAATTTCGCCGTGGCAAATGGCCGTCACGGTGTCGCATCCACCCGCACGCTGACGCTGTCGCTCAGGCCCCCGGCGTCGACCACCGAGATCCGCGCCATGCCGGGGCTGGCAAGCCAAATCGCTTCGCGCCGCACCATAGCCATCGCGACCGGCACACCGTTGACGAACCACGAATAGGGCGGCGTGCCGCCGGCGACCTTCAGCGCCAGTTCAGCCGGCTCGTCCTCGGCCGGATCGGGATGGGTGACCAGGCGCGCGCCGTCGAGCGGAAACGCAATGTGCAGCGGGCGCGCCGCGCCCGCCACCGTCGCCGGAACGTCCTTCCTCAGCTGGCGCAGCGGCGGCGGCAGTCGCGCGGTGGTGGCGACCAGCACGCCGGGCGGGGCGGGTACCGGCTCGATTGCGATGCCGAGGCGGGAGAAGGCGTCGAACAGGATCGGCGCGGCGGCGAGCCGCCCCACCAGTCCGGGCACCGCGGCGCCGTCCGGCCGCCCGACCCAAACCGCGATGGTGACGTTGCGGTCGAAGCCGATCGCCCAGGCGTCACGGAAGCCGTAGGAGGTGCCGGTCTTGAAGGCGATGCGGCCGCCCGCGGCGTTGGCCGGCGGCGGGGCGCCGCGCAGGATGTCGGCGACGTACCAGGCGGCGACCGGCTCGACCAGGCGGGCGCGCGGCGGCGGCACCCCTTCGCCGACCCGCCACACCAGCTCCGGCACGTCACCGCCGCGGGCGAGGCCGGCATAGAGCCGCGCCAAATCGATCAGACGGGTGCCGAGGCCGCCAAGGGCAATCGCGAGCCCCGGCGGCGACTCGCGCCGCAGCGCCAGCTCGACCCCGGCGGCCTTGACCCGCGACAACAGACGCGCCGGCCCGAGCTCGGCCAGAATGTCCACCGCCGGCACGTTGAGCGAGAGTTGCAGCGCCCGCCGCGCGGTGACCATGCCCTGATAGGTCAGGTCGAAATTCTCCGGCGCGTAGAGGCCGTAGCGCGTGGGCCGGTCGTCGACCACCGTCTCGGGGTGGGCGAGCCCGGCCTCGAACGCCAAGGCGAAAATGAACGGCTTCAGCGTCGAGCCCGGCGAGCGCAGCGCCAGGCCGGCGTCGACCGCGCCGGCGCGCTCGGCGGCAAGATACCCGGCCGAGCCGACATAGGCCCGCACCTCGCCGGAGGCGTTGTCGATGGCGACGATCGCCGCCGACAGGTTGGGGCCGAGCCGCGCCGCGCGGTCGCTGGCGAGCCGCTCCAGACTGGCCTGCCAGGAAGCGTCGATGGCGAGGCGGTGGACCGGCTCGGTCGGCCGCGCCGCCACCGCGGCGTCGGCGGCGTGAGGCGCCAGCATCGGCACCGGCCGCCGCGCGGTCGGCACCGGCTCGCGGCGGGCGATGTCGGCGTCGGCATCGGTGATCACGCCGCGTTCCACCGCGCGCTGCAGCACGCGGTCGCGGGCCTTCTTGGCGGCGGCGACAGCGCGATCGGGCCGCCGCGCCTCGGGCGCCTGCGGCAACGCGACCAGCAGCGCCGATTCGGCAAACGACAACCGCTTCGGCTCGCGGCCGAAATAGGACAGCGACGCGGCGCGGACGCCTTCGAGATTGCCGCCATAGGGCGCCAGCCGCAGGTAGAGCGTCAGGATCTGCGCCTTGGAGAACCGCCGCTCCAGCTGAACCGCGCGCACCATCTGGCGCAGCTTGGCGCCAAAGCTGCGCTCGCTGCGCGGCTCGAGCAGCCGCGCCACCTGCATGGTCAGCGTCGAGCCGCCGGAGACGACGCGGCCATGCTGCGCCAGTTGCAGCGCCGCCCGGCCGAGCGCTATGGGATCGATGCCGGCATGGCTGTCGAAGCGCCGGTCCTCCACCGCGACCAGCAGGTCGAGAAAGCGCGGGTCGACCTCGTCCGGCGTCACCGGCAGCCGCCAGCGCCCGCCCGCCGTGAGGTAGGGCCGAAGCAGCTGGCCGCCGCGGTCGAGCACCACGGTCGAGCGGGTGTCGGCGACGGTGAGGTCGAGCGGGCCGAGCGCAGCAATGTAGAGCGCGAGCGCCCCGGCCGCTGCGGCAAGGACGGCGGCGAGCCAAGCGAACCAGCGGCGTCTCACCCGAGCTGTCGCGATGCGAGCGGGAAACGTCATCACCAATCGCCTGTCATCTCGTCGTCCCGGACAAGCGGCGGGATGCGGAGCATCCGCCGCGCGATCCGGGACCCTATGCAGAAAGAGTCGCTCACTCGCCAAACGATCCCGGCTCAGCGCCGAATGCTTCGCCTTCAGATGCTCCGCATCCAGCGCCGTCCGGGATGACGAGCGTTCTCTTACCTTGCCGGCAGCACTTCGAGCGTGCCGGAGTCGCTGCGGCCGAAGCGCTCGGGCCGATACATGTCCTCCACCACCACCGGCGGGTGGATGAAGCGGCCGGGCGACACCGCCCGCGCCACATAGGCCACCGAATAGGTCGCCGCGGTGCCGGAGCGGTCGAACGCCGCGACGAAGCGGTCGTCGCGATACTCGGTGTGGGCCGGCTCGATGTCGCGCTTGAGCCAGGCGAGTTCGGCGACATTGCTGGCGTCGACCAGCGCCGGGTTGTCGATCTCCAGCCCCGCCGGCAGGCGGTCGACCAGCAAGAGGCGGGCAAACGCATCGACCCGCTCCGTCACCGTCAGCACCACCACCACGCGCTCGTTCTGCTTGAGCTGGCGCGGGTCGACCTTGCTGCCGTCGGGCCGGTAGTAGGCGCGCTCGACACCATAGCCCTCGACCGCCGCCGGCTCCGGCGTCACCGGATTGCCGTTGACGCCGACCACGAGGCGCATCGCCTCCGAGCCGGTGTTGGTGACCGCGATGGCGCGCCCGGCCAGCACCGACGCCGGCAGCGTGCGGTAGTACGGGCCGTTGTGGGCCTCGCCGTCGACACGCACCGACAGGCTCTCCCACTCCTTGGCCGCGGCCTCGGCCGCCAGCACCAGCCAGGCGTTCTCCTGGGTCGAGGTCCAGCGCGTGGCGTCGCGGGCCTGCTCGATCACGCTGGAGGTGCGCCGCACCAGATCGCGCCCGGCCGCGCCGGTCTCCAGCGCCAGCGCCAGCACGGCGGCGCCATCGCGCAGCCGCGAGCCGTAGTCGGGCCGCGACAGGCCGTCGTCGTTCACCGCAACCAGCGTCTCGACCGCGGCGCTGAAGGTGCGCTGGGCGCGGGTGCGGTCGCCGAGCAGGCCGAGCCCGGCGGCGAGCTGGGCGCGCGCCAGCGGGCTGCCGAAATCGCCGATCTTGGTGTCGGCGAGGTAGCGCAGATCGCCCATCACCGGCCGGCCGTTGCGGGCCAGCACATAGACCGCGTAGGCGAGGCCGGCGGCCTTGTCCTGCGCCACCTCGGTCTGGTTGGCGACCTGGTTTCGCAGATGGTCGAGGGCGAGGTCGAACGCGATCTTCGGGACCACGAAGCTGCGCTCGCGCGCGCGGGTCAGGAAGTCGGTGACGAAGGCGTCGAGCCAGACGTCGCCGCCGCCGACGCCCCACAACCCGAACGAGCCGGTGGCGTCCTGCCGCGCCAGCAGCCGCTCGATGGCGTCGCGGATGCGGCCGTCGACGTCGCCGTCGAGCGCCAGGGCCTGGCTCTCGGCCAACTTGTTGACGTAGAGCAGCGGCATGGCGCGGCTGACGATCTGCTCCGAGCAGCCATAGGGATAGCGGTCGAGCGCCCTGAGCAGCGTCGGCACGTCGAGCGCCGCCAGCGGCTGCACCGCGAGCGACACCGTGCCGGTGCCGGCGATAAGGTCGTGGGCGAGATCGCCGGTGACCTCGAGCGACTGGCCGGGCTCGAGCGGCATCACCCGCCGCCGCACCACCGCGGTGGTGCCGGGCTGCACCGGCAGCGCGTAGCTCTGGGCGATGTCGAGATTGGGCCCGGTGAGGCGGACCTCGAGGGTTCCGGTACCGGGCTGGGTCGCGGTGATCGGCACGTTGAGCTCGGCCTTGGCGCGCGGCTCGAGCCGGATCTGCTTCTTGACCGGGTCGGCCTTGATCGCGCCGCCCGCCGCCACCGCCACGGTGTAGCTGCCGCCGGCGCCCTCGATATTGTCGAGCGCGAGGTGGAGGCGCGAGGCATCGCCGATGGCAAGGAAGCGCGGCAGCGTGGCGCTGATGGCGACCGGGTCGCGCACGATGATGTCGCCCGCGGCCTGGCCGACCCTGCCGGCGCTCCACGCCACCGCCATCACCCGCACGGTGCCGTTGAAGGCCGGGATGTCGAAGTCGACGCGGGCGGTGCCGTCGGCGCCGACCTTGACCACGCCGGAATAGCGCGCCAGCGGCGCCTGGACCGGCGGGCTGCCCTCGAGTTCAGCCGCCGCCATGTCGCCGCCGGAGCGGATGGCGCCGCGCGCCGCCGACATGCCGTCGATCAGGAAGCCGTAGAGGTCGCGCACCTCGGTCGCGAGCTTGCGCTGGCCGAGGAAATAGCCGGCGGCGTCCGGGCTCTGGTAGCGCGTCAGATTGAGGATGCCGACGTCGACCGCGGCGAGCGTGACGAACGCCTCCTCGCCCTTGGCGAGGCCGTCGATGGTAACCGGGATCGACAGGCTCTGGCGCGGCCGCATCATCTGCGGCAGGTCGAGCTTGACCGGCAGCGTGCGGGCGTCGCGGTCGATGGAGAACCAGGCCAAGCCGAGCGAGCGGCCGGGCATCAATTTCGCCTCGGTGTCCATCGGCCGATGGGCGAGCGCGACGACATAGGCGCCCGCCCCCCACGCGCCGGACACCGGCAGCGTCACCGTGGCGCCGGCGCGCTCAACCTCAACCACCCGCAGATCCGAGACGCTGTCGCCGATCACCGCCAGCGTCGCGGTACCGGTGAAGCGCGGGTCGAGCTTCACCGTCATGGTGTCGCCGGCGCGGTAGCTCGCCTTGTCGAGCGTCACCGGCAGCAGGTCCGGGGTGTCGGCGGTGGCCTCGCCGCCCCAGCCGACGTTGAAGACGAGGCTGGTTTGCGCCCCGCCGCCGCCATCCGCCTTGACGTCGAGGCGGTAGCGGCCGAGCCCGACCGGGGCCGAGATCCGTGCCGGCTTGTCGGCGGCGACGTCGAGCTTGCCGTCGGCGATGCGCTTGGTCTGCTTCACCGCCTCGTACTCGAAACGACCGTCCTGGCGGAACCACTGGTAGCGGGTGTCGATGCGCGACAGCGTCCAGGTCACACCCTTGCGGGCGATGCGGCTGCCGTCCGCGCCCGCAGCGATGACGTCGAAGGTGGCCGCGGCGCCGTCGTCGAGGCTGCCGTCGCTGAACAGCGGCTTGACGCCGAGGATGGCGCCGGCCGGCCGCACCGGCAGGGTGACGGTACGGGCCACGGCGCGGCCGCCGTCTTCCGCCACGCTCAAGGTGATCTTGGCCTGCAACGGCCGGCGGGCGTCGGCCTCCGGCAGCTCGGCCACCACGGTGGCGCGGCCGCGGGGGTCGGTCACCGCGTCGGTCTCGATATCGCCGCGCACGGTGTCGAAGCTCTGGTCCTCCAGCCCGACGGCGTAGCCTTCGAGCCCCGGCAGCACGCCGCGCGGCGCCGCCTGCAACTCGATTTCGCCGGTGATGCCGAGGCCGGCTCCCGGCGCGCCGTAGAGGTATTTCACCGCAACGCCGATCTCGGCCGGCTCGCCGGCCTTGAGCGCGGCCTGCTTGGGCTCCAGCGTCACCTCCAGCCGCTCGGGCAGATAGTCCTCGACCAGGAAGGTGGTGTCGCCGATCGCAGCGCCCTTGGGGTCGGCAAAGGCCGACACCCGCCATGTGCCGTACGGCACGCCGGACAGCAGCGGCACCGACAGCGCGCGGCCGCCGAGGCCCTGATCGTCGATGGTAACGCGGCGGTACTCGACGCCGTCCGGCCGCTCAACCACCAGCGTCAGCGGCACGCCGTTGGCGGCGGCGCCCTTGGCGTCGCGCACCACGGCGGTGACGAACACGGTTTCGCCGGAGCGATAAACGCCGCGCTCGGCATAGACGAAGGCGTCGAGCGCCCCCGGCGCGTCGCGGCCCTTGACGCCGCGGTCGGTGAGGTCGAGCGCGCTCTGCGCAAGGTCGAGGAAGGCGTAATCGCCGGTGGCGTCGGCGGCGGTGACGAGGCCCGGCGCCAGCCCGCCTTTGCCGTTGGCAAACCCGGCCGGGAAGCTGGCGATGCCCCGCGCGTCGGTGGCGACGGTGGACAGCACCTCGTTGTTCTTGGCGACCAGCTTGACGTCGACGCCGGCCACCGGCTGGGCGCTGGCGAGCGAGCGCACCAGCACCTCGACCCCGCCGGCGCCGCTGAAGGCCGACAGCCCGAGGTCGGACACCACGAACCATTGCGTCGCCAGCGTTTCGTAATTCTCCTCGTCGGCCTTGGCGCTCTGGCCGTCGTCGGGCTTGGCGGTCATCACATAGACGCCGGTCTGAAGCTGGCCGACCGCCTCCAGCACCGGGAACGCGGTGGTGACGTCCTTGTTGACCTCGGTGGACAGATCGAGCGTGCCCGACCACACCTTGGCGCCGCGCTCGTTGGTGATGGTCTGGAGCTCGTAGGGCTCAAGCTGGCTCAGGAAGCCGCCGCCGTGCAGTGTCGCGACCAGATTGCGGTCGCCGATGCGGCTGATGGTGATCTTCGCCCGCGGCGCGTTGACCGACACCAGCGGGATGCCGGTCTGGCCGGTGCGCGGCAGGATGTAGCTCTTGCCGGTGAACCGCACCTGGGGGGCGCGGTCGCGCACATAAAGCTCGTAGTCCGCCGCCTTGAGCAGGGTCTCGCCGACACTCGAGGGCAGGCCCTGGCGCAGCACCACGGCGTAGCGCTCGCCGTGCTTGACGCCGTCGAGGCACAGCTCCTTGCCCGAGGCGGTGACCGCCGGGTTGGCCATGCCGGACACCACGACGAACGAACTCAGGTCGCGCTCCACCAGGTTCTCGGAGAACTGAAAGCAGATCTGCGGCGAGGCGGCGTCGGCGGACACGGTGTAGTCGAGCACCCGGAAGCCGTGCTCGCCGCGCAGCTCCTCATAGGCGGCGCGGGTCCCGGCGGTCTCGGCGATCCGCAGGCTGGCGAGATAGGCCTCCATCGCCGGCCGCCACATCTGCCGCCGCACCAGCGCCTCGCCGAGCAGGGCCAGCGCCACCGCCTCGTCATTGCGCACCACGGCGCGGCGATAGGCGGTGTAGGCGGCGACGGTGGCGTCTTCCTGGAGCTGGTAGCGCTCGCGGCCGTCCTTGGGGTCGATCGCCATCAAGGCGCGGCTCGCCGCGAGCCACGCCCCGGCGTCCTTGGCATCGACCGCGATGGCCGCGCTCGCCGCCAGCAGCGCGGCCCGCGCGTCGGACGCCAGCTTGGACTCGGCGAGCCGGCGCAACTGCTGCAGGTTGCGCCCGCCGACCTGCGGCGCGCCATCCTTCTTGAGCTGGTCCTCCAGCCGCGCGGCAGCGGCGGCGAGATCCGGCCGCACGAAGTCCTTGACGGCCGCCGGAGCGGTGAGCGGAACCGGCACAGGCGCCGGCTGAGCGGCGGCAAACCCGGGCACGGCAACCAGAGCTGCAACCAAACCGACGCGAAGGGCGGGGCGCATGCGGACCTCCGGGAGTGTCTGTCACCACAACTATAGGCGATTGGTCGCGACGGGACGAACGCTGGTTCAGTCCGAGAATACACTTATTACGCGCCCTGATCGGGCAGTCCACGTTGCGACGGCTAGCCAGCGGACGCTACGATTGTTACTTCAATGCTTCCCCGCCCCTGGCCGTCGTTCGAGTTCGAGGAAACAACATGCAGCAGATCGGTACGGATTACGTTGCGACACCGCGCGGCGCGTCCGAGCATGTCGTGCTGCTCGATGGCGCCGATCTGCCGATCGGCACCGCCGAGAAGCTCGATGCCCACCGCCAGGGCCTCAAGCATCTGGCAATCTCGGTGATCGTCCGCGACGGCGCCGGGCGCTGGCTTTTGCAGCGGCGGGCGGCGGGCAAGTACCATTCCGGCGGGCTTTGGACCAACACCTGCTGCAGCCACCCCCGCCCCGGCGAGGCCGTTCCCGCCGCCGCCGCCCGGCGGCTGGTCGAGGAGATGGGCATCGCCTGCCCGCTCGAACTAGCGTTCGTGACCACCTACCGCGCCGCGGTCGAACCCGACCTGATCGAGCACGAGGTGGTGCACGTGTTCCTCGGCACCTATGACGGCGCCATCTCGCCCGACCCCGACGAGGTCGACGCATGGCGCTGGGTCGCGGTCGCCGAATTGGTCGAGGACATCGACGCGCGGCCGGACGCCTACACGGTGTGGTTTCGGCACTACGTCGCCGACTTTCTCGACAAGATGACAGATTAGGGCATCCGCCGCCGCAGGTAGCGGTAACGTCGGATCGGATGCTATCCGTGTCCGTGGATCGGGGCGCCGCCCGCTGGGGGCGGCCGCGGCCGGCGCCGGCGGTGCCCGGCGCGACCACCAGATTTTTCCACGCGACCAGGGCACAGCATGGAACGGGTTGAAGCGATCGTGGTCGGTGCCGGTGTGGTCGGCCTGGCGGTGGCGCGCGCGCTGGCGGAGGCCGGGCGCGAGACCATCCTGATCGAGGCCGAAGACGCCATCGGCACCGGCACCTCCTCGCGCAATTCGGAGGTGATCCACGCCGGCATCTATTATCCAACCGCGAGCCTCAAGGCCCGCCACTGCGTCGCCGGCGCCCGCTCGCTCTACGCCTATTGCGAAAGCCATGGCGTCGCCCATCGCCGGGTCGGCAAGCTGATCGTCGCCACCGACGACGGCCAGGTGCCGAAGCTTGCCGCGCTTAAGGCCCAGGCCGAGGCCAACGGCGTGACCGACCTGGTGTGGTTGGACCGCGACGCAGCGCGCGCGCTGGAGCCCGAAGTCGTCAGCGTGCAGGCGCTGTGGTCGCCCTCCACCGGCATTCTCGACAGCCATGCCTACATGCTGGCGCTGCGCGGCGACTTCGAGGCGGCCGGCGGCATGCTGGCGCTGACGACGCCGCTGGAGCACGCCAGCATCGCCGCCACCGGCTTCGTGGTGGAGACCGGCGGCGCCGAGCCGATGCGGCTCGCCTGTAACATCCTGGTCAATTCGGCCGGGCTTGGTGCCCCCGACCTCGCCCGACGCCTCAACGGCTACCCGGCGGCGCGGGCACCAACGGCTCATCTGTGCAAAGGCAATTATTTCAGCCTCACCGGGGTCAGGCCGCCGTTCACCCATCTCGTCTACCCGATCCCCGAGCAGGCCGGGCTCGGCATCCACGCCACCCTCGACCTTGGCGGGCAGGTGCGGTTCGGGCCGGACGTCGAGTGGATCGACCGGCTCGACTACACCCCGAACGGCGCGCGCGCCGCGGCGTTCGCGCACGCCATCCGCAGCTACTGGCCGGGGCTGCCGGACGGCGCGCTGGTGCCGGCCTATTGCGGCATCCGCCCCAAGATCACCGCGCCCGGCGAGCCGGCGGCCGATTTCGTGATCGAGGGCCCGGCCGACCACGGCATTGCCGGCCTGGTCAACCTGTTCGGCATCGAATCGCCGGGGCTGACCTCGTCGCTGTCGATCGCCGGCCACGTCCGCGACCTCGTCGCCGGCAGTCGGGTCGACCGGGCCGCCTGACCGAGGCGCCGATCATCGACGTTCCGGAACCTCGAAGGGATCAACCCGGAACCGCATCATGAGGCGGAAGCCTGATCGGCGATCGCTCGAACCGCGGTCCCGGCCTCATCGGCGCAGCGGCCGTCGAACCGCCGCTGCGCCTGCTCGATCGCATCGGCATGGGCGCGCGCCCAATCGCGGATCGCCGACACCGGCACCAGCAGCGAGCGGCCAAGCTCGGTGAGCGCGTATTCGACCTGGGGCGGCACGGTGGGGCGAACGGTGCGCGTCGCCAGCCCGTCGCGCTCCAGGCTGCGCAGCGTCAGCGTCAGCATGCGCTGCGAAATGCTGCCGATTTCCCGCCGCAGCGCGTTGAAGCGCATCGGCCCGCGCCCCAGCATCGTCACCACCAGCACGGTCCATTTGTCGCCGATGCGCGACAACACCGGCGCCACCCGGCTGCATTCGGCGGCAACATGGTCGGCGGGAACATGGCTGTAACCGGGTTTCATCGCTGTGCCTTCTTGCGCCGGCCCGAAGCCGGTCACATAGTCATCGCTGGTTACAATAGTATACCAACCTTTCTCACGCCAGGAGCGGTTCGATGGCCCCTCGCCTGCACATCATCACCACCTCCACCCGCCCCGGCCGCATCGGCCCTTCGATCGCGGCGTGGTTCCACGACGCCGCCAAGGCCCACGGCGGGTTCGAGGCGGTTCCGGTCGATCTCGCCAGCTTCAAGCTGCCGGTCTACGACGAGCCCAAGCACCCCGCGACGCAAATCTACGAGCACGACCACACCAAGGCGTGGTCGGCCAGCGTCGCGGCGGCGGACGCCTACGTCTTCGTGCTGCCCGAATACAATTTCATGCCGCCGCCGTCGTTCTCCAACGCGCTCGATTACGTCTACAAGGAGTGGAACTACAAGCCGGCCGGCTTCGTCTCCTATGGCGGCATTTCCGGCGGCTTGCGCAGCGCGCAGGTGGCCAAGCTGCACCTCACCACGCTGAAGGTGGTGCCGGTGGTCGAGGCGGTGGTGGTGCCGATGGCCTGGCAGCAGCTCGGCACCGACCAGGTGTTCACGCCCAACGACATCCAAAACGACGCCGCCAAGACCCTGCTCGACGAGCTGCTGCGCTGGGCCGAAGCGCTGAAGCCGCTGCGGGCGAACTGACGTAGCTTCCGGGCGATCGGTGAGCGATCCCGGATGCACTTCGCCGGAAATCCCGTTCGCGGACGGCATTTTCGGCGACCCAAGTACGAAACTCCGGCCCTCGAAGCCGGAGTCCCAGTGGATAGCGCCCCCCTCCGCGGGCGCGGTCCCGCGACTGCGCTGGTCCCGAACGGACCCCGCCGGCGGGGCTGACTGCGTACGGGGGGCGCGGCAACCGGTGCCGCCGCGGAAGCGCAAGGTCAACTCTGACGTGCCAGCTGCAATTTTTGCGTTGCAACATGCCATCTCAATGTCATGCCGTGTTGGCCGCGCCAAACTTTTATTGCGGGCGGCGGCGGCTGAACGGTCGCAATCTGTGGCGTAACGCCGCGATTCTCGCTCTTCTCTGCGTTTTTAACCGGGTGCCGTCACATTGACGTTTCCGGCGCCGTTTCCGTTTCGCTTTTACTGTCTCCTAGCAATTTGCTGACACCTTGAGTCGAGGCGGTCGCGACGCCGTAGCGCACGGTGGCCTCGATCCTGCGCCGTTGCGTCAGCGGCGCGGCCGTGCGCCCGGTAACCGGACCGTACCCACAGCCCACCTTAGAAGTGGGTTCGATTCATCGGCTTGAAGGGGAACGACGCGTGACAGGCTCAGCACCTGCCAAGACCGCCGCGGCATCGGACGCCGCGACCGAACGACTTGCGACGTTGATCCGCACTCTTGGTGCGGACAACAACGCCCTTGCCGGGATCTGGAGCGGCGCGGCGCTCGCCGACGACCTGCGCGCGTTCGTCGCAGAACTTCGCCGCATTCCCGAGTTCTCACCGTTGCTCGGCGAGGACGACCCGGCGATCGCAGCCCAGCTCGGGCACTGGCAGGCGCTGCTGTCGGGTCCGGCCGGCGCGGGCGAGGCCACCGCCGAGGGCCGGCGCGCGGCGCTGCCCGCCGCCGTCCGCACCGCCGCCTATGGCTGGCTGCTGATGCGGCTGGTGCCGCGCCTCAGCGCCAGGCACCGCTTCAGCAAGCGCGGGCTCGACCGTGCCATGACCGCGCTCCTCGCCCGCGTGTTCGGCGACATGATCCTCGCCACCGCCGCCACCGAGGCTGAGACCATCGCTGTCCATACCGGCGCGTTCGCCACCGAAAGCGACCTCGGCAATCTCCGCAACCTCGCCGGCACCGTGGCCGACGTCAACAACGTCGCCTTCGACCTCGCCCACCTGTCGCGCAACACCCGCCACCTGTCGTCGGGCGCCCAAACCATCGCCTCGGCCGCCGCGGAACTGGTGGCATCGGTCGAGGACATTTCGCGCAACAGCGAAGGCGCCGCCAAGGACGCCGCCGAGACAAATGAGACCGTGCAGACCGGTCGCGCCGCGGTCGACCAGCTCAGCACCGCGATCTCGCACATCGCCGCCACCGTCGAGGAAACCGCGCGCTCGGTGGACGAACTGTCGGCCGCCTCCGAGCAGATCGGCCAGATCCTGACGGTGATCGAAGGCATCGCCGGGCAGACCAATCTGCTCGCCCTCAACGCCACCATCGAGGCGGCGCGGGCCGGCGAGGCCGGGCGCGGCTTTGCGGTGGTGGCCGCGGAGGTGAAGAACCTCGCCAACCAGACCGCCAAATCGACCGAGGACATCGCCCGCCGCATCGTCTCGCTGCGCGAGGGCATGGGCGCGATCCTCTCCACGATGGCGCGCTCCAAGACCGCGGTGGCCGAGGGCGAGACCGCCATCGCCAAGGCCGCCGACACCATGGGCGTGGTCGCCGATCAGGTCGGCAGCGTCAGCACGCGGATGCAGGGCATCTCCGACATCCTGCACCAGCAGAAGGGCGCAACCGCCGAGATCGCCGCCTCGATCGACAAGGTCGCCGACATCGCCGGCGACACCCAGGGTCTGCTCGGCTCGATGGCCACCCACCTCGGCAGCGGCAACGCCCGTTTCGCCGACAACGCCAAGGCCTGGTTCAAGCCGACCTCGCACCGCTCGCTGGTCGAGATGGCCAAGATCGACCATGTGCTGTTCAAGAAGCGCATCATGGAAGTCTTGATGGGTCGGGACGCCTGGCGTTCAACCGAGGTGCCCGACCATCACAACTGCCGGCTCGGCAAATGGTACGACGCCATCAGCACGGCAGAGATCAAGGCGCTGCCGGCCTATGCCGCGCTGGTCGCGCCGCACCAGCGCGTCCACGCCGCCGGCAGGCGCGCGCTCGCCGCTTACGAGAGCGGCGATCTCGACACCGCGCTGTCGGCGCTCGGCGAGATGAACGCGGCCAGCGCGGACGTCCTCAAGGTGCTGGAGGACATGGCGCAGGCGCTCAACACCGGCCTCGTCCACCTCGACCAGCCGGCACGGCGGGCCGCCGACGCGGCCTTCGCCGCGGCGCTCACCAGGCCGATCGCCTCGCGAGCGGCGGCCGGGCCGACGGCAGCCGCACCGCTCAAGCGGTTCGACGCCTGTTGCGGACACGCGGGCTGACGACGCCCGGCGCGGCGAGAATTCGCCGCGCCGCCTCAACGCGCCGCGAAGTGCGCGCGCGCCGAGCGGCGCAGATCGCCGGCGAAACCGGCCAGCCGGCGCAGCAAGGGGCGGCGGTGCTCCAGCCTGACCGCCGGCAGCTCGGTCGACGCTCGCCGCACCTTCAAGGTGGGCGCCACCACCTCGGCGGCGCCTTCCAGCACCGTCTCGCCAGCTTCGTTGATCGCGGTGCAATCGAAGCCGACCCGCTTCTTCTCGTCGTTCTTGGAGATGACGCGAACCTTGATGGTCAGCTCGTCGCCGACCCGCACCGGCTTGCGAAACGACAGGGTCTGGCTGCGGTAGATGGTGCCCGGCCCCGGCAGCTTGGTGCCGAGCAGGGTGGAAAACAGCGCGGCCCCCCACATGCCATGGCCGATCAGGCCACCGAACATGGTGCCCTTGGCGTATTCGGGATCGAGGTGGGCCGGGTTCACGTCGCCGGACAGCACCGCAAACATCTCAATGTCTCGCATCGTCAGGCGGCGGTTGAGCTGCGCCTCGTCACCGATCGCGATCTCGTCATAGGTCTTGTTCTCAAGCCAGGTCATCAGCAGTCCTTCCGTCGCCAGCGCGGGCGACGGTCGCTTGTTAATTTTGCACCGCAACCTAGCCAACGCCGTCTTTGGTCGAAACCGACACTTTGCGGATTGCGCACTGCAAAATGAACACATCGTCCGCGGTGCTTTTCGGCGGTCCATGCCCAAGAAAACCGCCGGCAGACCGTCTGATTTGGGGGTTCGGGCCGTTTTGCCGCCGTCTTGCGCCAATCGCGCCGAGCTACGCCGCAGTGCAAGAACGACGATCCGCGGCCGCGCTCAAGCGGTTGCTCGCGCTCAGCTTGGCCGAGGCCGTGGCGACTTTCCGCCAAGCCTAGTCACTTCGTCACATTCCGATGGTTTCACCGGCAACAGGCTTGACCTTGCCGCCGTCCCCGGTGGTACTCTCCCGGATGGGACGACACGCGGGCTTTCCGTCAGCGGCGCAAAAAGACGCCAGCGGGAAGCGTGGGCAGCACATGACCGACCATATCGTCACCGACTATATCGTCGAGACCGACGGGCTTTCGCGGGATTTCAAGGGATTCACCGCGGTCGATTCGGTGTCGCTGAAGATCCGCCGCGGCACCATCCACGCCCTGATCGGCCCCAACGGCGCCGGCAAGACCACCTGTTTCAACCTGCTCACCAAGTTCCTGGAGCCCTCGCGCGGCGCGATCACCTTCAACGGCCGCGACATCACCCGCTTGCGGCCGGCCGACGTCGCCCGCCTCGGCATGGTGCGCAGCTTCCAGATCTCCGCCACGTTCGGCCACCTCACTGCGCTGGAAAACGTGCGCGTGGCGCTGCAGCGCCCGCTCGGCACCTCGTTCCAGTTCTGGCGGTCGGACGCGAGCCTCGCGCGGCTCAACGACCGCGCCATGGCGCTGCTCGGTGACGTCGGCCTTGCCGAGTTCGCCGCGGTGCCGGCGGTGGAACTGTCCTACGGCCGCAAGCGGGCGCTGGAGATCGCCACCACGCTGGCGCTCGACCCCGAGATGCTGCTGCTCGACGAGCCGACCTCCGGCATGGGACACGAGGACGTCGGCCGCATCGCCGCGCTGATCCGGCGGGTGGCGAACAACCGCACCGTGCTGATGGTGGAGCACAATCTCTCGGTGGTCGCGGGGCTGTCCGACACCATCACCGTATTGGCACGCGGCCAGATCTTGGCCGAGGGCCCCTATTCGGAGGTGTCGGAGAATCCCGAGGTGATCGAAGCCTATATGGGAACCGGCCATGCCTGACCGGGGAACGCCCGCGCCGCGGCCGCTGCTCGAGGTCGAAGATCTCCACGCCTATTACGGCGAATCCCACGTGCTGCACGGCATGAATTTCACCGTGCCGGAGGGCGAGGTGGTGACGTTGCTCGGCCGCAACGGCGCCGGCAAGACCACCACCATGCGCGCCATCATGGGCATGCTGACAAGCCGCAAGGGCTCGATCCGCTACGACGGCGTCGAGACCGCGGGGCTGCCCTCCAACAAGGTGGCTCGGCTCGGCATCGCGCTGTGCCCGGAGGAGCGCGGCATCTTCGCCGGCCTGAACGTGCGTGAGAACCTTGAATTGCCGCCGGTGGTGAAGCCGGGCGGGCTCACCCTCAAAGAGGTCTATGAGCTGTTCCCGCGGCTGCTCGAGCGGCGCGACAGCCAGGGCACCAAGCTGTCCGGCGGCGAGCAGCAGATGCTGGCGATCGCCCGCATCCTGCGCACCGGCGCCAAGCTGCTGCTGCTCGACGAGCCGACCGAGGGCCTCGCGCCGGTGATCGTGCAGCAGATCGGCGCGCTGGTCCGCACCCTCAAGCGCAAGGGCTTCACCATCGTCCTGGTGGAGCAGAACTTCCATTTCGCTTCCACCGTCGCCGACCGCCACTACGTGGTCGAGCACGGCCGGGTGATCGACATGATGCTGAACGAGGACATCGGAGCGAGCCGCGACAAGATCAAATCCTATCTCGGCATCTAATCCGGCTCGGCGGCGAGCACGCCGTGATCGGAGCCAATGTCGCCGACAATCGTTGTTCGAAGCCAAGATGTTCGGCGACCGAAATCGGCGGAGGACTCATTCAACCAAACGCCGCATCACGGCGCGCCGCACCAAGCACGAAAAGCACCGCGACGACGGACCATCGGAGGAGACCACATGCGCAGGAAGACGTGCCTTTTGGCAACGGTTGCGGCGCTCGCCGCCACGCCCGCCCTCGCCGACATGAGCGACGGCGTGATCAAGATCGGCGTGCTCAACGACCAGTCCGCCCTCTACGCCGACATGTCCGGACAGGGCTCGGTGTGGGCGGCGCGCAAGGCGATCGAAGACTTCGGCCCGACCGCCAAGGGCCTCAAGGTCGAGGTGGTGTTCGCCGATCACCAGAACAAGCCGGACGTCGGCTCCAATATCGCCCGCCAATGGTTCGACCGCGACGGCGTCGACCTGATCGTCGACGTGCCGAACTCCTCGGTGGCGCTCGCGGTCAACCAGATCACCCGCGAGAAGAACAAGGTGTTCATCAATTCGGGCGCGGCGAGCTCCGATCTGACCGGCAAGGCGTGCTCGCCCAACACCATCCATTGGACCTACGACACCTGGGGGCTCGCCAACTCGACCGGCAAGGCGGTGGTGAAGACCGGCGGCTCGTCTTGGTACTTCATCACTGCCGACTACGCCTTCGGCCACGCGCTGGAGCGCGACACCGAGGCGGTGGTGCTCGCCAACGGCGGCAAGGTGCTGGGCAAGGTGCGCCACCCGCTGCAGACCCAGGACTTCTCCTCGTTCCTGCTGCAGGCGCAGGGCTCCGGCGCCAAGGTGATCGGCCTCGCCAATGCCGGCGGCGATACCATCAACTCGGTCAAGCAGGCGGCCGAATTCGGCATCACCGCAGGCGGGCAGAACCTCGCCGCGCTGTTGATGTTCGTCACCGACGTCCATTCGCTCGGGCTCAAGACCGCGCAGGGGCTGGTGTTCACCGAGGCGTGGTACTGGGACCTCACCGACGACGATCGCGCCTTCGCCAAGGCGTTCGCCGAGGCAAACGGCGGCATGCATCCCAGCATGGTGCAGGCCGGCGTCTATTCGGGGGTGACGCATTATCTGAAGGCGGTCGCCGCGCTCGGCAGCGACGCCGACGGCGCCGCGGTGGTCGCCAAGATGAAGGAGCTGCCGACCGACGACAAGCTGTTCGGCAAGGGCTCGGTTCGCGCCGACGGCCGCAAGATCCACGACCTTTATCTGTTCGAGGTCAAGACGCCGGCCGAATCGAAGGGCGCGTGGGATTACTACAAGCTGCGCGCCACCATCCCGGCCGCGGAGGCGTTCCGCCCGCTGGAGCAGGGCGGCTGCCCGCTGGCCACCCGCAGCTAGCTGAGTGACTATTTCCCTCTCCCCTTGTCGGAGAAGGTGCCGAGCGATCGCAAATATCGCGAGGCGGGTGACGGGGAACTTGGCAATGAGCTTGAACCGCCCCTCACCCGGCACGACCTCGCTTCGCTCGGTCTCGCCACCCTCTCCCGCGAGGGGAGAGGGTGGCGCCAAGCACGCGCTGCCGCAGCGCCGCCTTGAGGAGCAGACCGCATGTTCGAGCTGATCGGCGTGGCGCCGTCGGTGCTGTTCGGCCAGATGCTGCTGGGCCTGATCAATGGCGCGTTCTACGCCATCCTGTCGCTCGGGCTGGCGGTGATTTTCGGCCTGCTCAACGTCATCAACTTCACCCACGGCGCCCAATACATGATGGGCGCGTTCGCCGCCTGGATGCTGCTCAACCTCGCCGGCGTGCCGTATTGGGCGGCGCTGGTGGCGGTGCCGGTGCTGGTCGGCCTCACCGGCATCGCGTTCGAGCGGCTGCTGCTGTCGCGGATCTATCACCTCGACCACCTCTACAGCCTGCTGCTCACCTTCGGCCTCGCCTTGATCCTGGAGGGGGTGTTTCGCAGCCAGTTCGGCTCGGGCGGCCAGCCCTACCCCAACCCGCTGCCGGGCGGGCAGAACCTCGGCTTCATGTTCCTGCCGAACTACCGGGCGTGGGTGGTGGTGTTCTCGCTCGCGGTGTGCCTGGCGACCTGGTTCATGATCGAGCGCACCAAGCTCGGCTCCTATCTGCGCGCCGCCACCGAGCGGCCGGACCTCGTCCAGGCGTTCGGCGTCAACGTGCCACGCATGGTGACGCTGACCTACGGCTTCGGCGTCGGGCTCGCGGCGCTGGCCGGCGTGCTGGCGGCACCGATCTATCAGGTCAGCCCGCTGATGGGCTCGAACCTGATCATCGTGGTGTTCGCGGTGGTGGTGATCGGCGGCATGGGCTCGATCCTGGGCGCGATCGTCACCGGGTTCGGCCTCGGCCTGGTCGAGGGCCTGACCAAGGTGTTCTATCCCGAGGCCTCGAACACGGTGATCTTCGTGATCATGGCCATCGTGCTGCTGATCAAGCCGGCCGGCCTGTTCGGAACGCCGAAATAGCTTCGCGGGTTGTTGGAGGTGAGGACAAAGCCGATGCTGGTCAGGATGGACGAGGCGGCCGACCCGGCGAAAACGCCCGCCGACGGCACCGCGACGGGCACCGCCAAGCTGCCCGCCGGGCGGAGCGCGGCGTTCGGGTGGCTGTTCGCGGCGATGATGGCGTTCGGGCTGGTCGCGCCGTTCGTCGCCTATCCGGTGTTCGTGATGAAGGTTTTGTGCTTTGCGCTGTTCGCGGCAGCCTTCAACCTGCTGATCGGCTATGTCGGCCTGTTGTCGTTCGGCCACGCCATGTTTTTCGGCGGCGCCGCCTATGCCTGCGGCTACGCGATCAAGACGCTGGGGTTGACGCCGGAACTCGGCATTCTCGCCGGCATGGCGTTCGCGGGCCTGCTCGGCGCCGCGGTCGGCTGGCTCGCCATCCGCCGCCAGGGCATCTACTTCGCCATGGTCACACTCGCGCTGGCGCAGATGTTCTTCTTCGTCTGCCTGCAGACGCCGATCACCGGCGGCGAGGACGGCATCCAGGCCATTCCGCGCCGGCCGCTGTTCGGGCTGATCCCGACCACCGACGATTTGACGCTCTACTACATCGTGCTGGCGCTGTTCGGCGCCGCCTTCCTGGCGCTCTATCGCATCGTCCACTCGCCGTTCGGCCAGGTGCTGAAGGCGATCCGCGAGAACGAGCCGCGCGCGATCTCGCTCGGCTACCGCGTCGAGCGCTACAAGCTGCTCGCCTTCGTGCTGTCGGCAGCGTTCGCCGGCATGGCCGGCGCAATGAAGACGGTGGTGTTCCAGCTCGCCTCGCTCACCGACGTCGCCTGGCAGATGTCCGGCGAGGTGGTGCTGATGACGCTGGTCGGCGGCATGGGCACGATATTCGGGCCGGTGGTCGGCGCCGGCATCATCGTGGCGATGCAGAACTACCTGTCGGGCATTGGCGAGTGGGTGCTGGTGGCGCAGGGGCTGGTATTCGTGCTGGCGGTGCTGCTGTTCCGCCGCGGCATCGTCGGCGAGATCGCCGCGCTCATCGACAGGCGCACTCGCGCCAAGGCCGAACGCGACAACGGCTGACCGCACACCCGCCGCGTTTGCCTCCGCGCGCGTGGGGCTGGAGGGGCCGCGTATCCGCGCTATCATGATCCCCATGACCAACCAATCCCGTGCCGAGACGCGGCGCGCCCAGCGCGCGGCCCTGTTCACCTACGGCTTTCGGCCGTTCTTTCTGTTCGGCGCGCTGTGGGCGGCGCTGGCCATCCTGCTGTGGCTGCCGCAGGCGTTCGGCGAATGGTCGTTCGCGACGGTGTTCACCCCGGTCGACTGGCATGTTCACGAGATGCTCTACGGCTATCTCGGCGCGGTGATCGCCGGCTTTCTGCTCACCGCGGTGCCCAACTGGACCGGGCGCCTGCCGCTGGCGGGCGCGCCGCTGGTGGCGCTGGTGCTGGTGTGGGCAGCGGGGCGCGCAGCGGTGTTCGCCTCAGGCTGGCTCGGCGCCGCGGGCACGGCGGTGGTCGACGTTGCCTTCGCCGTGCTGCTGGCCGCCGCGATTGCCCGCGAGATCGTCGCCGGCCGCAACTGGCGGAACCTCAAGGTGCTGCTGCCGCTGGTGCTGTTCATCGCCGGCAATGTCGCGTTCCATGTCGAGGTGGCGGCGAGCGGCCGCGCGGCGTTCGGCATCCGCATCGGCTTTGCCGCAGTGGTGCTGCTGGTGGTGCTGATCGGCGGGCGCATCGTGCCGAGCTTCACCCGCAACTGGCTGGCGCGCCGACCGCCCGGCCGGATGCCGGCGCCGTTCGACCGCTTCGACGCTGTCGTCGTCACCGTCACGGCCCTTGCGCTGCTCGGCTGGATCATGTGGCCGGAGGCTCGCGCGGTGGGCGTGGCGCTGGCCATCGCCGGCCTCGCCCAGGCGGCGCGGCTGTTGCGCTGGGCCGGCGAGCGCACCGCGGCCGAGCCGCTGGTGTTGATCCTCCACCTCGCCTACGCCTTCGTGCCGCTCGGCTTTCTCCTCATCGCCGCCACCGCGCTCGGGCTCGGCGTGCCGGCCTCGGCCGGGCTTCATGCCTTCGGCGTCGGCGCGTTCGGCACCATGACGCTGGCGGTGATGAGCCGCTCCAGCCTCGGCCACACCGGCAGAGCGCTCCATGCAGGTCCGGCCACGGTGGCGATCTACGCCTTCGTGCTGGTTGCCGCGGCCGCACGGATCGCGGCGGCGCTGGCGCCGGCGTCGAGCGCCGTGCTGCTGCACATCGCCGCCTTTGCCTGGATCGCGGCGTTCGCCGGCTTTGCCCTGGCCTATGGCCCGCAATTGGTGCGGCCGAGACGCTGATCGTCCGTCACGCCAGCCGCCGGCCGAGCAGCCGCGGCACCGCGGGCAGGTTCGCCGCCGCCAGCCGCTCGATGCCCTCGCGCCGGCGCAGCTGCGCGGCGTCGAGCAGCATCTGCCCGGCCCAGCGGTAGACGTTGCGGGTGCGCACCAGCGCCCGCATCTGGCGCATGCGGGCCTCCTGCTCGTCGACCGGCATCATCAGCGCGCGGTGGATGGCCTCCGCCATGTCGTGGGCGTGGTAGGGGTTGACGATCAGCGCCTCGGCCAGCTCGCGCGAGGCGCCGGCGAAGGTGGAGAGCACCAGCACGCCGCGCTCGTCGTCGCGGGCGGCGACGAACTCCTTGGCCACCAGATTCATGCCGTCGTGCAGGCTGGAGACGACGCAGAAATCGGCGGCGCGGAACAGCTCGAACACCTCCGGCGGCTGGTGGTGGCGGATCGACAGGATGAGCGGCTGCCAGTCCGGCGTGCGGTAGCGGTTGTTGATCTCCTCGGCCAGCGCCACCGCCTCGTCCTGCAGCGCGCGGTAGGACGCGATCTTGCTTCGGGTCGGCGCCGCGGCCTGGATGAAGGTCACCGCGCCCCGCCACTCCGGATGGCGGCTCAGCAGCACGTCGACGCCGTGCAGGCGGTCGAGAATGCCCTTGGTGTAGTCGAACCGCTCGATGCCGATGCCGACCCGGACGCCCTCGCCGAGGCCGAAGCGCTGGCGCACCGCGGCGCGGCAGGCCGGCACCGGCGCCTGGCCGGCCAACGCGGACGGCGGCCATTCGATCGAGATCGGGTAGGCCCGCACCATGGTCTCCTGCCCGCCCAGCGTGATGGAGCGCCGCTCGCGGTCGATGCGGCTCTCGACAAAGCGGTCGATGGTCTCGAAGAAATTGTTGCAGTGGAAGTTGGTGTGGAAGCCCAGGATCGAGGAGCCGAGCAGGCCTTCGATGATCTCCTCCTTCCACGGGCAGATGCCGAAGGTTTCGGCGTTCGGCCAGGGGATGTGCCAGAAGGTGATGATGGTGGCCTTGGGCAGATGCTTGCGCACCATGCGCGGCAGCAGCGCGAAGTGATAGTCCTGCACCAGCACGATGGGATCGTGGGTCTTGGCCTCGCGCACCACCGCGTCGGCGAATTTCTGGTTGACCTCGCGGTAATAGCGCCAGTCGGCCTCGCGGAAGGTCGGCCGCACGAAGGCGATATGGCACAGCGGCCACATGCCCTCGTTGGCGAAGCCGTAATAATAGCCGTCCTGCTCCTCGTCGGTAAGCCAGATGCGGCGCAGGGTGTAGCTCGGCGCATCCGGCGGCACGGCGATGCGATCGGCAGCGTCGACGCTGTCGCGGTCGGCGCTGCCACTGCCGTGGGCGATCCAGGTGCCGCCGCACGCCCTGATCACCGGCTCGATCGCCGACACCAGTCCGCTCGCCGGCAGTTGCACGGTGATGCCCGCGTCGGTGTGGTTGTGGATGTAGGGCTCGCGGTTCGACACCACCAGCACCTCGGCCCCCGGCAGCTCGCTGCCGAGCGCGCGCTGCAGCGTGTCCGGCGTCCAGTCGATGTGGATGCCGTCGATGGTGCGGCGAACGAGGTCGTACTGGTCGAGCGCCTCGCGCAGCTCGGCCGGCAGCGTCGTGACCGGGCCCGCCCCTTCGAGCCGCCCGGCGCGCAGATCGTCGAGCGTGGCGCGCAGCGCGGCGCGCCAGTTGCGCACCAGCATCAGCATTGCCACCGCCACCGCGCCGCTTGCCAGCAGTGCGGCGATGATGGTCGTCACCATGATGAAGGTCTGGGCGTGATCGGACCGCGCCTTGGCGTAGGTCAGATCGTGCACGATCACGACGTGGCCTTCCTTGCCCTCGGCGAGCGGAAACGCCGACACCAGGAGGTCCTGGCTGTCGATCCGAATCGGCACGGTGGTCTCGGCCTTGCTACGCCGGATCGAGGCGCACAACAGGCGCGCCGGCATGGTGTCCGTCGCGGTGCGCATCTTGCCGTCGGGGTCGCAGATGCCGACCGCCTGCAGCCGTTCGTCGGTGATCAGGCGGGTGAACAGCGCCTGGAGCTTGGTGGCGGCCTCAGGCGAGGGATCGCGCGCCAGCTGCTCGATCTGATCCCTGGCCGACAGCAGCACGATTCGCGCCCGCAGCTGCACGTCGCCGCGGCTCCAGGTCTCCACCGCCGCACCGAGCAGCGAGGACACCATCAGCAGCACCGCGGCGCCGGCAACCGCGCCGACGGCGATGTAAAGAAGCGGCCGCGAACGCCGGGCGCGGGATGTCTCCCACACGCTTGAAATCAGGCGGCCGATCGCACCGGCCGCGCGAGCGGTCACGCCGCGAAACCACGCTGGTTGGACAGTGAGCGACATCGGTTGATCCTCCCGTCTGTGTCAGCGAATCCCGTCGCATCCGGTTGGACCCCGCGCGTCACTGGCAATGTCCCCACCAGGGCTCGCCACAAGCGATGAAGACCGAGCGGCGCTTCATCAGGTTTGTACGCGGGCGATGGAACAACTTGGACTCCGCCGTGGTTCGTTCACTGTGGTCCGACCGAACCCGCGCAGGCACAAACGCCTGGAAAAAGCCGGACCACAAACCTGCTGCATCTGTGGATGAAATCCCTCCGACACGCGATACTCTGACACTCGCAAGCCAAGTGGCCTCCAAGTGTCTGGAGTCGTCCACTAAGGCGCAAACGTGTCGTTACTACGGCGGAGCTTGGGATGGAACTCGATGGCCTGCTGCTGGCGCGCGTCCAGATGGCGCTCACGCTGGCATTTCACATCCTGTTTCCCGCGTTCACCATCGGACTGTCGGCGTATATCGCCGTGCTGCTGGCGCTATGGCTGCGCACCGGGCGCGATGTCTATGAGAGCCTGGCGCGATTCTGGACCAAGGTGTTCGCGGTGTCGTTCGCCATGGGCGTGGTGTCCGGCATCGTGCTGTCCTACCAGTTCGGCACCAACTGGAGCCGGTTCTCGGTCGCGGTCGGCAACGTGGTGGCGCCGCTGATCGGCTACGAGGTGCTGACCGCGTTCTTCCTGGAGGCGACGTTTCTCGGCATCATGCTGTTCGGCTGGAACCGGGTGCCGCCGCGGCTGATCCTGGTGGCCGCGTCGCTGGTCGCGCTCGGCACCGCGATCTCGGCGTTCTGGATCCTCTCCGCCAACAGCTGGATGCACTACCCGACCGGGCACGAGGTGCGCGATGGCATCGCCTATCCGGTCGATTGGCTGAAGGTGGTGTTCAGCCCCACCTTCCCGCTGCGCTTCGCCCACATGCTCACCGCCGCCTATCTGACCACCGCGTTCGTGGTGGTGGCGACCGGCGCCCGCCATTTGCTGGCCGGCCGCCACGTCGAGGCCGCGCGCATCATGGTCAAGATGGGCGTTGGCATGATCGCGATCGTCGCGCCGCTGCAGCTGGTGATCGGCGACCATCACGGCCTCGACACCGCCGAATATCAGCCGGCCAAGCTCGCCGCCATGGAGGGTCACTGGGACGGCAGCAAGGCCGCACCGTTGGTGCTGTTCGGCATCCCCAACGCGGCGGCCGAGCGCAACGACTATGAGGTGGCGATTCCCAATCTCGGCGGCCTCATCATCGCGCACGAGTGGGGCGGCCGCTATCCCGGCCTCAAGGAGTTCGAACCCAAGGATCGCCCGCCGGTGCTAATGCCGTTCTTCGCATTCCGGCTGATGGTCGGCATCGGCGTGGTGATGATCGCCGCCGGACTGGTCGGCGCCTGGCTGATGGCACGGCGACGGCTGTTCGAGGCGCGCTGGTATCTGGTCTGGCAATCGTGGATGTGGCCGTCCGGCTTCCTCGCCATTCTCGCCGGCTGGACGGTGACGGAGGTCGGCCGCCAGCCCTGGGTGGTGACCGGCATCCTGCGCACCGCCGACGCCACCTCGCCGGTGGTGGCCGAGAGCATCGCCGGCACGCTGGCGGCGTTCTTCGTCATCTACGCCGTGGTGTTCGGCATCGGCATTTTCTACGTCAACCGCCTGCTGGTGCGCGGCCCGACGCCCGGCACCACCGCCGCGGCCGAGGAGCCGCTCACCAACCGTCCGATCGCGGCCGCGCTGCCGGGCGGGCGCGATGCCATCGACGCGCGCGAAGGACAGCCGTGATGGAACCTTATCTGCCGGTGATCTGGGCGGGCGTGATCGTGGTCGCGGTGGCGATGTACGTCATCCTCGACGGCTTCGACCTCGGCATCGCCCTGTTGTTCCCCACCACCAGCGACGAGGCCGAACGCGACCAGATGATGAACTCGGTCGCGCCGTTCTGGGACGGCAACGAGACCTGGCTGGTGCTCGGCGGCGGCGGGCTGTGGGTGGCGTTTCCGCTGGCCTATTCCATCATCATGCCGGCGTTCTATCTGCCGGTGATCGCGATGCTGCTCGGCCTGGTGTTCCGCGGCGTCGCCTTCGAATTCCGCTGGGTGGCCAAGCCCAGCCATCTGCCGTGGGACATCGCCTTCTTCGCCGGCTCGCTGGTGGCGGCGTTCTGCCAGGGCGTCATCCTCGGCGGGCTGGTCGAGGGGGTGGCGGTGGCGAACGGCGCGTTCGCCGGCGGCCCGTTCGACTGGGCGAGCCCGTTCGCGCTGATGTGCGGCTGCGCGGTCACCACCGGCTACGCGCTGCTCGGCGCCACCTTCCTGGTGATGAAGACCGAGGGCCGGATCGCCGACCACGCCCGGCAGATCGCCAAGCGCCTCATCATCGCGGTGCTGGTGTTCATGGCGGCAGTGAGCCTTTGGACCGCGCTGTCGTCGGAGCGCATCGCCGAGCGCTGGTTCAGCCTTCCCAACCTGGTCTGGCTGGCGCCGGTGCCGCTGGTCACCGCGCTGGTCGGGTTCGGCGTGTGGCGCAGCCTGGAAAGAGGCGGCGAGATGGCGCCGTTCGCCGGCACCATCGCGCTGTTCCTGCTCGGCCTGCTCGGCCTTGCGATCTCCAGCTATCCCTTCATCGTGCCGCCGTCGGTGACGCTCTACGACGCCGCAGCCGTGCCGGCCTCGCAGATGTTCTCGCTGATCGGCGCGATGATCACGCTGCCCATGGTGCTGGCCTACACCGTGTTCGTGTACTGGACCTTCCGCGGCAAGATGCGGCCGGGCCAGGGCTATCATTGACGCGCCTCACCGTGCCGCCCGCGCGCGCATGTGGTCGAGCACGGCCCGAGTCGGCCAGCAGTCGAGGGCGAGGCCGCTCGCCTTCTGGTAGGCGCCGAACGCCAGCCGCGTGCGCATGCCGGCCTTGCCGTCGATCTTGTCGCGGTAGAGCCCAAGCGCGGCGAGGTGGCGCTGCATCTCCTCAAGCTCGGTGGTGCGCATCTGCACCACCTTGCCCCACGGTTCCGCGAACGGACCCAGGCCGGCGATGCGGTCGGCAACATTGCCGACGAACAGCACGTAGAGATCGGAGAAATTGTAGTCCTTGATGACGTAGTAGTTCTTCAGGATCAGAAAGGCCGGGCCGTAGCGGCCGGCCGGCATCAGCAGCGAGGCGCGCTCGCCGAGGTCCGAGGCCAGCGGCGTCTTTGCCGCCGGGACATAGCCGCTGCCGAGCCAGTCCTTCAGCGGCTTCAAGTGCTCGGGATCGGCGATGGTGCAGTCGAGCGAAGCCGGCACCTTGACCTCGTAGGCCCAGTGGTGGCCGGCCTGCCAGCCCTTATGGGCGAGCTGCTGCGCCGCCGAGGCCAGCGCGTCCGGCACCGAATGCCAGATGTCGACGTGGCCGTCGCCGTCGAAGTCGACGCCATGGCGATAGAATTCCGACGGCAGGAACTGCGTCATGCCGATCGCGCCGCCCCACGAGGCGCGCATGTCGGCGCGCGGCACGCCGTCCTGCAGCATCTTGAAGGCGTAGAGCAGCTCGTTCCGAAAGAAGTCCTTGCGCTTGCCGTAATAGCCCTGCGTCGCCAGCACGGTGATGGCGTCATGCGGCAGCTTGTAGGTGCCGAACGCGGTTTCGCGGCCCCAGATCGCCACCACCACGGCGCCCGGCACGCCATAGCGCTGCTCGATGCGCGCCAGCGTGTCGCGGTGCTGGAGGAAGAGCTTGCGGCCTTGCGCGGCGAGATTGCTCAGCGTCGACTCGCGCAGATATTCCGCCGGCGTCTGCACGAACTCGGCCTGGCCGCGCGGCGGCGCCTCGGGACGGCCGGGCACCACCAGATCGGGCAGCGACAGGTTGGGCTCGATGCCGCGGGTCGCCTCGTCGAACGTGGCGCGCGACACGCCGAGCTTGGCGGCCTCCGGCCACAGCCCTTTCAGCCAGGCCTGGAACGCCGGATCAGCGGCGCCGGCGGGCGCCGCGGACAGCAGCGCCGCCAGCGCAACGACGATGGCAGCGACGATGGCGCGGCCGAAAATCCGATGTGTCATTCGTCCGTTCCCGATTGCACGATTTGCGACAGCGTCCACACCAACGCCCGCGTCCGAGCGGCGTCGGCGCCCGGCAAGCCATGACCGAGCGGCAATGGGCTGCCGGCGAACTCGGCGGCGAGCAGCGCCAGCGACGGTGCGTCGTCGACGTCGTACCAGCCCGGCAGCTCGATCAGGTCGATGCCGGCGGCGCGGGCCCGCCGTCGGGTCAATTTGGCCACCGCTCCGGTGCTCCACGGCATGGCGTCGAACAGTGCGCCATGCGGCCGGTCGAGCGCCAGCACGCCGTAGCCGCCATCCAGCATCGGCGCCATCGCCACCCGGCCGGGCACCGCGGCCGCCGCCGCCGCCTGCTCGACGATGGCGCCGGGCAGCGTCGGCGCGTCGGCGCCGAGCAGCACCACGCCGCGGTGGCCGCGCCGCATTAGCTCGGCGGCGACCCCCGCCATGCGGGCGCCGAGATCGCCCGCCGGCTGCACCACGAGGCCGATTCCCGGCGGCACCAGCGCATCCAGCACCACCGCGTCGGCGCGCGGGGTGTAGGCGACATAGGCCGCAGCATCGATGCGGGCGGCCAGCGCCGCCACCCGCTCGGCAATGTCGGCCAGGAACGCCGCCGCCAGCGCGGCGGCCTGGTCCGGCGTCAAGGGCGGGCACAGCCGGGTCTTGGCACGACCCGGCGCCGGCACCTTGGCCATGACGGCGATGGCGACCGAGCTCTCAGCGGCCATCGGCCCTCCCAACACTCATCGGCGCGGCGCGTCTGCCATCGCGGCGCGCTTGAGATCGTAGCTCGGATCGGCCAGATCTTCCGTCCGCAATTGCGCGCCTGCGGCGACAAGGCGCCGCCCGATCATGTGGTCGGCCGGCTTGTTGAGGCTGTCGACCGCGATCACCCGGCCGCCCTTGAGCTGGAACACCGAGAACGCCAGGCTGTCGGCGTCGCCGCGCACCACGGTCTCGTCGATGTCGAAGGCAAGGCCGGTGGTCTGCAGCTTCATGTCGAACTGGTCGCTCCAGAACCACGGCACCGCATCATAGGCCGCGCCCTTGCCGAGGATGGTCGCCGCCACCGCCTTGCCCTGGTCGATGGCGTTCTGCACCGATTCCACCATCACCGGACGCGGCGCGAAACGGGTGGGAAAGCGCGCAACGTCGCCGATGGCGAATACATCCGGCGCCGAGGTGCGCAGCAGAGGATCGACGACGATGCCATGGTCGGTGTCGATGCCGGCGGCTTTGGCGATGCCGGCGGCCGGCACCACGCCGATGCCGACCACGACGAGGTCGGCGGCAAGCGTGGTGCCGTCCGACAGCACCACGGCGGACACCTTGCCCTCGCCCTCAATGCGGGCGACGCCGGCGCCGGTCATGATCTTGACGCCCTTCTCGGTGTGCCGGCGCACGATCGCATCCGCCATCGCCGGCGCGGTCGAGCGCGCCAGCACGCGCGGCAGCGCCTCGACCACCACCGCGCTTGAGCCGAGCTTGGTGGCGGAGGCCGCCACCTCCAGCCCGATGAAGCCGCCGCCGATCACCACCACGTTGCGCGGCGTCGTGAGCGCTTCCTTCAGCTTCAGCGCGTCGTCGAGCCCGCGCAGATAGAGCACGCCGGGCAGATCGGCCCCCGGCACCGGGATCTTCCGCACGTCGGCGCCGGTGGCGATGATCAGGTGGTCATAGGCGATGGTGTCGGCGCCGGCGGTGACGGTCTTCGAGCCGGGGTCGATGGCCTCGACCCGGCGGCCGGTGACGAGGTCGAGCCGGTTGTCGGTGAAGAACACCTGGCCGCGCAGCGGCACGGTGTCGACGCCGGCCTCGCCCGACAGCACCGCCTTCGACAGCGGCGGGCGTTGATAGGGGGCGTAGGGCTCGGCGCCGATGATGCGGATGGCCTCGCCATAGCCGCCCTGGCGCAGGCTGGTCGCAACCTGCAACCCGGCCTGCCCGCCGCCGATGATCACCACGCCCGCGCTCATGTCGCTCTCCCCTACCCGTTTGATGGCAGCGGACGATTACCGCGCCGGACCGCGACGGGGAAGCGGGCAAGCCCGCGGCTTGCGGCCGTGCTCCCGCTTGGGCGCGGTTGCGCTATGATCGCTTTAATTGCCGAATCGGAGGGGACGGATGCGGCACGCAGCACGTTTGATCTGTCTGGCCGGCATCGCCAGCACGATGGTTCTCCCCGCCGCCGCCGAGCGGGAGATGAAACCACCCGCCGTGCCGCTGGTGGTGGCGGTCAACGACACGCCCTGCGGCTGGTACGTGATCTACATGTGCTCGCGCGAGCGGAGCGAGGCGACCCACTGGTACGACCAGCACGAGGCCATTCCGGGCGTCGTGGTCAAGACCGGGCCGGACACCCCCAATTTCGCACCGGGCTGGTTCTGCGTCGCCGACGGGCCGAAGGACCGCGAGGACGCCATCGCCCGCGCCGAAGAGATCCGCGGCTGGGGCTCAGCGCCCGAGGCGTATGCCAAGAACTCGTGCAGGTAATGGCCCGCTGCCCCGACTTGGTTTGGGCCTTGGCCATTCAGATCTCATGAGGGCGTCGATGGCGGCCTCGGCGAGCACGGATAGGACACGGACGAACCCGGCTACCTTGACCGTCCTACGGCAGGTGCTTGAGGAAGCAGGCGTCGAGTTCATCCCGGAGAATGGCAGCGGGGCTGGTGTTCGGTTAGCCAAACGGAACGGAAATGGCGATTAGATTTGAGCAGCGGATGTTCGAAGAGGCCGGTGGCGAATGGTCGGACGGTCATGCATGCAACCAGGCCCTCGATCAACTCTCTTCTAGTAGAGTTTCAAAAATTGAAGCGATAGGAGTACTAAAAAAATCAAAGATTGCATGGAAGTATGCAACCTTACGGCAAGCGATAACTTATAGAATTGTTGATCTTGGTGAGGCAGCAATTCGTGAGTGGTCAGACAACAATACTCTTTCTGCACTTATAATTGCGCGAGCATTTATTGAGACTGTTGCTTTCTTGCATTATATCCTGATCCATGCAGAAAAGGCATTGCTTTTGAATGATATTGATGCCCTTGATAAAAACATAATGATTGCGCACTTTGGAGGACGACACGAACATTGGAAGCTGAACGGCCTTGAAGCTATAAACGTATTAAAAGCTCTTGACGTTATGACCAAAAAAATTCCGAGGACGCGAGATTTTTATGAGAGAATATCCGAAATTTGTCACCCAAATTCGCAGGGCGTAAGTCAATTCTACTCTACTTTGGATAGAGAGCGTGTTGTGGTTACATTTAGCAGAACGAAGAGGGATCGTAATAGTGTGTTTTCCCACATTATGGGGGCCCTCCTTTGTGCTCAGTGGGCAATTATACTTTTTGACGATTATGACAAATGCGTTGAATGCATCGCAAAGTTGCAGGTAAGTAGTTCCAATTCTGACCTTGGATAGAGCGCGCAGTACGACAGGCATCAGAAATGCCATTTCGCCAAATTATCCGTTTAGATTTTAGACGAGAGAATTGCGCTCATTAGCATTTGTCTTTGCCGCCGCTACGCCAAGAACTTCGATCGGATGACGACCGGCTTCGGCAGCTGTGCCTCGGCGACGCGGGCGGCCATGTTGTCGAGTCGCCAGTCGGCGGCGTAAAGCCCATGCAGCGTGGCGTTGATTTCAACGCCGAGAACGGCGGCGGGCTTGGCGTGCGCCTCAAGACGGAACAGGCATGAGCGACGGCATCCTGACAGACAGCAACGGCAACCAGCTCGCCGACGACGATTCCGTCACGGTGATCAAGGACCTGAAGGTCAAGGGCACGTCGGAAACCATCAAGCGCGGCACGCTGGTCAAGAACATCCGCCCGACCGACACCCCCGGCGAGGTCGAGTGCAACACCAAGCAAGTCAAGGGCCTGGTGCTGAAAACCGAGTTCCTCAAGACGGCCTGAGCGACGCCGGCGGTTCGTCGACACCGTGAGGAAGGCCCATGACCCGCAATGACCCGACCCGTCTTGAATACCCGGTGGTGGTCGAGCCGCTGCCTGAGGCGGACGGCGGCGGTTTCGCGGCGATCGTGCCGGACCTGCCCGGCTGCATGAGCGACGGCGAGACGCCGGAAGAGGCGATCGTCAATGTTCAGGACGCCATCCGCGCCTGGATCGAAGCCGCCCTCGACCTCGGCCGCGAGGTGCCGCCCTGCCCATCGCGGCGGTGAGCGAGACGCCCTTCGGCTGGTACGTAGTGTTCGTGTGTTCGCGGGCCGAGCACGAGGCGCAGTATTGGAGCCGCATCCGGCGCGCTCTGGATCGCCCTTCGAGACGCCCGCTTCGCGGGCTCCTCAGGGCGAGGGTGGCGGTGGTGAGGGTTCCTCGACCGGTCGTCCTCGACAAGCGGATGCGCAGCGTCCGCGCGATCGAGGACCCATGATCCGCGACGACGGCAAGCCCCCGCAGCGCAAGCTGCAGCGATATCGGGCAGACCTCGCGGATCATGGGTTCCCGATCTCGCGTCAACGACGCTCGTCGGGAACGACGGCGGCGCGGCCAGCCGCTACTTCAACCCCAACCTTGGCCAGATCGCATCCACCACCGCCTCGACGTCGGAGGACATGCCCAGCACCTTGCCGAACTCGCGCTCGGTCTCGGTGCCGATCTTGGTGGTGGCATCGATGCCGAGCTTGCCACCTAATCCCGCCTTGGGGGAGGCGAAGTCGAGGTAATCGATCGGGGTGTCGGTGAGCACCAGCAGGTCGCGCGAGGCGTCGGCGCGCGTTGCCACCGCCCACATCACATCCGACCACTGGCGCGCCTTGATGTCGGCGTCGACCGCGATGATCAGCTTGGTCATGGTGAACTGCGGCAGCACGCTCCACAGCGCCATCATCAGCCGCCGGGCGTGGCCGGGGTAGGACTTTTTGAACGACACCACCGCGATGCGGTAGGAGCACGCCTCCGGCGGCAGCCAGACGTCGACGATCTCCGGGAACTGCCGCTTCACCACCGGAATGAACATCTCGTTCATCGCCGCGCCCATCACCGCGGGCTCGTCGGGGGCGCGGCCGGTGAAGGTCGACAGGTACAGCGGCTTCGACTTGCGGGTGATGGCGGTGACCCGCATCACCGGGAACGGCTCGACCGAGTTGTAATAGCCGGTGTGGTCGCCGTAGGGGCCCTCCGGCGCGGTCTCGGTGGCGGACACCATGCCCTCGATCACGATTTCGGCATCGGCCGGCACCATCAGCGGCACGGTGGTGGCCTTGGCGAGCCGCGGCCGTTCGCCGCGGACGAGGCCGGCGAAGGTGAGTTCCGACACGTTCTCCGGCAGCGGCATCACCGCCGACAGCATGGTGGCGGGGTCGGTGCCGATGGCGATCGCCACCGGCATGTCCTGGCCGATGGCCTGCCAGCGGCGGAAATGCTGGGCGCCGCCGCGCATCGCCAGCCAGCGCATGATCAGCCGATCCGGCCCCAGCATCTGGATGCGATAGACCCCGACATTGGCGTGGTTGGCGTCGAGCTGGCCGGGCGGGCAGGTGATCACCAACGGCCAGGTGATCAGCGGCGCCGGCTCGTCGGGCCAGCAGGTTTGCACCGGCAGCCGGGTGAGGTCGATGTCCTTGCCGGTGAGGATCACCTCCTGCACCGGCGCCGAGGAGGTCTCGGCCGGGCGGGTGCGCAGCGCGGCACGGGCCAGCGGCAGGCGGTCGAGAAGGTCGCGCAGCGACTGCGGCGGCGAGGGGCTGCGCAGCTCGGCCAACGCATCGCCCAGCGGCGCCAGCTGATCGGGGGTGATGCCGAACCCCAGCGCCACCCGCTCCACCGTGCCGAACACGTTGGTGACCAAGGGAATATCGGACACCGTGCCGTCGGGCAGCAGCGGCTTTTCGAACACCAGCGCCGGCCCGCCCTTCTCGATCACCCGGCGGTGGATTTCGGTGATGGCGTGGACGGTCGAGACCGGCTCCTTGATGCGGTGGAGCTGGCCCTTGCCTTCCAGGAACGTCAGGAATGCGGGCAGGTCGCGGAACGCGGGCAGGCTGCGGACGGGCACGGGTCACCCTCTCAATCGACGCAGCCCGGAGCGAGCGGCAATCGTCAATGACCTCCCGCCGTCCCGGCCGGTGCGCAGAGCCGGGACCGCTCGCAGGAAAATCGGCAAAACGCGTTCCTGGCAAACGATCCCAGGTCGCGCGGCATTGCCGCCTGCCCGGGATGACGAGAGCTGAGGCGCTCGCCGCGGTCATCTCAAAGAGCCGCGGACCGCCTGTTCTCTGTGCCGGGGTATTAGGCCGCGCCTTCGGGATTGGCAACCGGCCCGGTTCGGGTAAAACCGGACCCCCCGGAAAATCCCTTAATGGCGGAGGGGGATTGATCTGTGCCAAACCGCGCGCTGCCGTTTGCGGGTAAAGCCCCCCCACCCGCCAACCACCCATGTGACAACGCCCGTGACAGACCTGCCCGTTCTGCACCCTCTCGTCCGGCTGCTCGCGCGGCCGCTGCCGCTGTCTCCCCTGGAGTGGGGCGCCGCGACCACCATGAAGCGCGTGTTTGCCCGCCACAGCCGCATGTTCGAGCGGCTGGGCGACAATGCACACAAAAGGTTCGGCATCGAGCCGACCGACCTGCCGTTCGCCTTCATCCTGACGCCGGACCCGGACGGTCCGCGCATCGAGGCGGTGCGCAGCCTGAAGGACCGCGTGGTCGACGCCCGCATTGCCGGGCCGTTCCTGGTGCTGCTCGACATGGTGCGCGGCCGGCTCGACGGCGACGCGCTGTTCTTCTCCCGCGACATCGTGGTGGAAGGCGACGTCGAGGCGGTGGTGGCGCTGCGCAATGCGCTGGATTCCGAGGCGGTCGACATCGTCGCCGAGACCGCCGAGGCCTTCGGCCCGGCGTCCGGCCTCGTCACGCAGAGCGTCGACATGGCCGAGCGTTTCGCCCGCACCTTCCTGGTCGCCAGCTCGTCCCAGCCGGCGACGCCCCCCCGGGAGAGCACGCCATGAGGCCCGCCAAAGGATCGCTCGAACTGGTCTGCCCCGCCGGTACCCCGGCGGCGCTGGACGCCGCCGTTGCCGCCGGTGCCGACACCGTCTATTGCGGCTTCAACGACGAGACCAACGCCCGCAACTTCCCGGGCCTTAACTTCTCGCGCGTCGAACTCGGCGAGAGCATCGCCCGTGCCCACGCCAGGGGCTGCAACGTTCTGGTGGCGATCAACACCTTCCCGCGCGCCGGCAATGTCGGGTTGTGGCACAGCGCCATCGCCGACGCCGAGGCCGCCGGTGCCGACGCGGTGATCTTGGCCGACATCGGCCTGCTCGCCCACGCCCGCGAAAAGCACCCCGATCTGCGCCTCCATCTGTCGGTGCAGGCCGCCGCCGCCAATCCCGACGCCATCCAGTTCTACGTCAAGCAGTTCGACGTCGAGCGGGTGGTGCTGCCGCGCGTCGTCACCGTCGAGGAGATCGCCGCGATCCACCGCGAGATCGCCTGCGAGACCGAGGTGTTCGTGTTCGGCGGCCTGTGCGTGATGGCCGAGGGCCGCTGCCTGCTCTCCAGCTACGCCACCGGCAAGTCGCCCAACATGCACGGCGCCTGCTCGCCGGCTGGCGCCATCTCCTACACCGAGGAGGGGCCGAACTTCGTCTCCCGCCTCGGTGACTTCACCATCAACCGGGTGAAGAAGGGCGAGCCGGCCGCCTACCCGACGCTGTGCAAGGGCCGATTCATGATCGACGGCAAGGCCAGCCACGTGTTCGAGGACCCGGCCAGCCTGGACGCCTCCCAGCTCTTGCCCGGCCTCAAGGCCGCCGGCGTCAAGGCGCTGAAGATCGAGGGCCGCCAGCGGAGCCGCGCCTATGCCGACGCGGTGGTGAAGGCGTTCCGGGCGGCGGTCGACTCGCTCGACCGCGGCCTGGAAATCCGTGCCGGCGCGCTCGCCGCGCTCACCGAGGGCGGCGCCACCACCGGCGGCGCCTATCGCAAGACGTGGCGGTGAGTGAGGCTTCGACATCATGAGCACCAATCAAATGAAGCTGGTCCTCGGGCCGGTGCTGTTCAATTGGCCGAACGACATCTGGAGCGACTTCTACGCCCGCGTCGCCGACGAGATGCCGGTCGAGCGCGTCTACATCGGCGAAGTGGTGTGCTCCAAGCGCGAGCCGTTCCGCGAGCAGGCGATGGGGGACGCCGTCGAGCGCCTGCAGCGCGGCGGCAAGGAGGTCGTGGTGTCGTCGCTGGCGCTGGTGACGCTGCCGCGCGAGCGCCACAAGGTGTTCGCCACCGCCCAGGACTGGCCGGGCCTGGTCGAGGCCAACGACGTCACCGCCGTCGCGGCGCTGGCGGGGCGGCCGTTCGCGGTCGGTCCGCTGGTCAACGTCTACAACGAGGGCACGCTCAAGGCGCTGGCGGGCTTCGGCGCCAAGACGGTGTGCCTGCCGCCAGAGCTGCCGCTGACCTCGATCGCGGTGATCGCCACGGCCGCCGCCGGGCTCGGCGTCGAAACCGAGCTGTTCGCGTTCGGTCGGGTGCCGCTGGCGGTGTCGGCGCGCTGCTACCACGCCCGCATCCACGGCCTGCACAAGGACTCCTGCCAGTTCGTCTGCGCCCAGGACCTCGACGGCCTCAACGTCGACACCCTGGATGGCGAGAAGTTCCTCAGCGTCAACGGCATCCAGACCATGTCGCAGACCTATGCCGACTTCCTGGCCGACATCCCCGCGCTCAAGGCAGCCGGCGTCGACGCGCTGCGGCTGTCGCCGCATTCCTGCGACATGGTGGCGGTGGCGAAACTCTATCGCGCGGTGATGGACGGCGCCCACGACGGCGCGGAGGCGGCCGAGGCGCTGAAGGCGCTGATCGGCAATGCGCCGATCTCCAACGGCTTCCTGCACGCGGTGCCGGGCGCCCGCTTCCAGCTCAGGACCCAGGCCTGATCCGAGCTCCGGCCAATCGGGCCGGAGTTCCGTATTCGGGTCGCCGGCTCCCAATGGACGGGCCGCGTCCCGGCCATTTTTTGTCCGCCGCGGTGACAACCGGTCGAGGCGAGCTGACGCCGTGGCCGTCGCGACCGCCGCGTGCGCTTGAGCGTCCGCCAATCCGGCCGACCCGGCGAGCGGCGCTAACCCTTTGAGTTATCGCGTCTCTTGCGCGACCGGCCTCCACTTTTGCCGAGAATGCGCTAGAGTTGCCGCTGCGGGTTTCGCCGCATGAAAATATGCGTCGGGTGCTCGAACCCACGCCGTGGCTCGCGCGACCAATCTGCGAGCGGACGACATCGGAGCTTGCATGACGGCGAGTTCGGACGAGGCGCTCATCCTCAGGATCGCCACAGGCGACCGGATGGCCATGCAGGTGCTGTTCGCGCGGCATCAGGTCAAGGTGTTCCGGTTCGTCGTGCGGCTGATCAGCGACGAAGCGGCGGCGGAGGACGTGATCAGCGAGGTGTTTCTCGACGTATGGCGGCACGCAGGCCGGTTCGAGGCGCGCTCCAGCGTGTCGACCTGGCTGCTCGCGATTGCCCGGAACAAGGCCTACTCGGTGCTCCGACGCCCCAGAAGCGAACAGCTCGCCGACGACAAGGCCGAATCCATCGTCGATACCGTCGACGATCCCGAAATCATTGCCCAGAAGAGGGACAAGAGCGGTCTCATCCGTGAGTGTATCCAGCGGTTGTCGGTGGATCATCGCGACGTGATCGATCTGGTCTATTACCACGAGAAGTCTATCGAGGAGGTCGCCGAGATCGTCGGCATTCCGGAGAACACCGTCAAGACGCGCATGTTCTACGCGCGCAGGAAACTCTCCGAGATGCTGCAGGCGGCTGGGGTCGACAGGGGGTGGCCATGACCGAGAACCAGAACGAGCGCGTCATCGACGAATTGCTGCCGTGGTATGCCACCGGGCGGCTGGCGCCGGCCGATGCCGCCCAGGTCGACGTCGCCCTCGCCGCCGACCCCGCGCTCGGCCGCCGGCTCGACCTCGTCCGCGACGAGCTGGCCGAGACCATCCGCGTCAACGAGCAACTGGGGGCGCCCTCCCCCCATGTCATCGAGCGGCTGTTCGCCAAGATCGACGCCGAGCCGCGCGCGATCGTCGTCAGCCCGGGCGGGCTGACCGCCCGGCTGTCGGAGTGGCTGTCGCGCCGCGCGCCGCGCACGCTGGCGCTGGCCACCGTCGCCGGACTGGTTGTCGTGCTGGCCCAGGCCGGCATCATCGTCGCGCAGCTGATCGGCGAGACGGCTCCGACCTTCACCACCGCCTCCTTCACCACGGCCGATCGGCCCGCCGGCACCTTCGTGCTGGTCGGCTTCGCCGACACCGCCACCGCCGGCAAGATGCTGGAATTCCTCAAGGCCAACAACGCCGTCATCGTCGACGGCCCGCGTGCCGGCGGCCTGTTCAAGCTCAAGGTGTCGGCCGAGACGCTGCCGCGCGAGGAGGCCGACCGCATCGCCCAGCGCCTGCGCGCCGACGGCGCGCTGGTCCGGCTGGCAGCGCCGACGCAGTGATCCAACGGCCGCGCCCCATAAGCCCGTGATGCGCGGGGAATGCGCGGCGGCCGGCGTGGCGGCGACGGGCATTTATGTCGCGGATCATGGATCCTCGGGTCTCGGCAAAGCCTCGCCCGAGGATGACGGGTTGAGGGTCCCTCGCCCGCGGACGACGTGTTGAGGTTGGCGCGCTGGGCTCGCCCGAGGATGACGCGTCGAGGGGGAGCGCTGGGCTCGACCTGTCGTCGCCGCGACACCGATCGGCGCGGCGATACAGGTGCGGGCGGCACCGGCTATGCTACGGACCGTCGGACTTGCGGGAGGACGTCATGGCCAAGGGCACGCCGGCCACGGTGGCGCTGGAGACGGCGAGCGAGCCGTTCACGCTGCACGAGTACGCCTACGATCCCAACGCCGACCGCATCGGGATGCAGGCGGCCGAGGCGCTTGGCATGCCGCCGGCACAGCTGCTCAAGACGCTGATGGTCGAGATCGGCAGCAAACCGGCGGTGGCCATCATCGCCTCCGACAGGACAGTGAACCTCAAGAAGCTCGCCGCCGCCGCCAAGGTGAAGGAGGCGGCGATGATGGCGCCGACCAAAGCCGAGCGGCTGACCGGCTACCACGTCGGCGGCATCTCCCCGCTCGGCCAGAAGAAGCGGGTGCCGGCGTTTCTTGACGCCGCGGCGATGGCGCATGCCACCGTGCTGGTCAATGGCGGCCGCCGCGGCCTGCAGATCGAGATCTCGCCCGCCCGCCTCGCCGCGCTGATCGGGGCTGTGGTGGTGGAGTTGGGGTGATATTCAACGAGTGTCGTCGGGCCCGATGTCGCGATAACCGCTGAGCACCCGAACCAGTTCGATGCCAGACCGCTGCGGCCGATAGAACAGCACGTAATTTCCGACCGGAAAGCTGCGGAGGTCAGCGGCCAGTTCCGGTCGGGCGCGGCCGGCGAATGGATTTTCGCTCAGCATTGCCAATGCACGTTCGATACGTTCAAGCAGGCGATCGGCGGCTGTTTCGCTGTCGCCTGCGACGTAGCTCCACGCCTCGATCAGGTCGAGCCGGGCACGCGGACGGCGAACAACGGCGTGTGACATCGGCTAATCGCGAGGCTGCGCCCGCTGTCGCCGCGCCGCGGCCTTGATCTCGGCCATGTCGAGCGGAGCGGCTGGCCCGCTGTCGAGCCCGGCGGCAATATCAGCACGGAGTGCGCCGAGCTTGGCTTGGCGCAGCTGCTCACGCTCCTCGAGCAGCCGCAGCGCATCGCGCACCACCTCGCTGGCGGAGGCATAGCGCCCGCTGTCCACCAAACCGCGGACCAGTCCTTCGAAGTGTTCGCCAAGGGTGTAACTGGACGGCATGCTACAGAAATATCATTTCCTGATAGCGCCGCCAACGCCCTACCCCCTTGGCCGGTAGCCGTACCAGCGCGCCAGCAGGTCGGGCGGGGCGCCGGCCCAATAGAGAAACCGCAGCGACCACATCAGGAAAATCGTCCGCGCCACGCCGTGGCGCTGCCAGCGCCGGCCGGAGGTGGTGACCTTGGCCTTGAGGCAGGCCGGCCGGCCGATGCGCTTCAAGCGCTTCGACAGCGCGATGTCCTCCATCAGCGCGATGTCGGGCACGCCGCCGGCGGCGGCATAGGCGGCTTTGGTCATGAACATCGCCTGGTCGCCGGTGGCGATGCCGGTCAGGCGAGAGCGCAGGTTCATCATCGCCGCCACCACCGCGAGCACCGGATGGCCGCCGGCGATGGCGACGTCGAACCGCCCCCACGCCCGCGACGCCAGCGCCGCAGCGATCAGCCGGTCGGCGTCGTCCGGCAGCTCGGTGTCGGCGTGGAGGAACACCAGCGCCGTGCCGGCCGCCGCCACCGCCCCCGCCGCGAGCTGGGCGCCGCGGCCGCGCGGCGCAATGACGACACGGCTGGCGTACGGCCGGGCGGCCGCCACCGTGCCGTCGAGCGAGCCGCCGTCGACCACCACCAGTTCCGCCCCGCGCGCGAGGAAGGGCCGAAGCCGGAACAGCGCGGTGGCAATGCTGGTTTCTTCGTCCAAAACCGGCACGATGATCGACAGCATCGAAGCGTTTCCGTTCATCCCGGTCGCGGAAACTACGGTTTCGACCGAACCCCGCGCTCCGTTATAGGGTTCCCTCATGATCACGTCGTGATCGTGACAACAAATCCGCCGAGAACTCCTTGATCGGAAGGGTTTTTCCGCCGAGCCGACGAAACGCCGAGCCGATCGGCCAGATTTCGCATTCGACCATGGCCGCCCGGGCGCCGGCTCGACTTCGCCATGCGCCGGCGACCGGCGCGGCCCGGGACGAATTGCGGCGAACAGGCTTCGGAGAGTCGACATGGACGCCACCACCGGCCCCGTCTTGAGCCCGGCGCCCGCCACGCCCCCGGCCAGCGCGGACGAGGGCTACCCGTTCGACACCATCGACCGCGCCTTGCGCGCCGCCACCGCGCGGCTGACCGGCGGGCTGTCGCCGTTCGCGCTCTATACCGCCTGGCAGGACTGGGCGGTGCATTTCGCCTCCGCTCCCGGCCGCCAGCTCGCGCTGGCGTTCGACGCCGCGGACAGCATCCAGGCCTATGCCCGCTTCGCCACGGCCGCGATGTCCAGCACGGTCACCGGAGAGATGGCGACGCCGCCGGTCGCGCCCTCGCGCAACGATCACCGCTTCGACGATCCGGCCTGGGCGGGCCTGCCCTACGTGCTGTGGCAGCAGGCGTTCCTGGCCCAGGAGCAATGGTGGGAGCGCGCCACCCAGCCGGTGCGCGGCGTTGCCAAGATCAATGCCGACCGCGCCGCCTTCGTCGCCCGCCAGCTGCTCGACGCCGCCTCGCCCTCCAACCTGCCGTGGCTGAACCCGACCGTGGTGCGGCGCACACTGGAGGAAGGCGGCGCCAACCTCGCCCGCGGCCTCGCCAACGCCGCCGACGACGCTGCCGCCGCCCTCGCCAAGGCCGAGCGGCCGACCTCGCTGGCGTTCGAGGTCGGCGTCAACGTCGCCGCCACGCCCGGCACCGTCATCTATCGCAACGAGCTGATGGAGCTGATCCAGTACACCCCGGCGACGCCGTCGGTGCTGGCCGAGCCGGTGCTGATCGTGCCGGCCTGGATCATGAAGTTCTACATCCTCGATTTGTCGCCTGCGAACTCGCTGATCCGCTGGCTGGTCGGCCAGGGCCACACCGTGTTCGCGATCTCCTGGCGCAACCCCACCGACGCCGACCGCGACGTCGAGTTCGACGCCTACCGCACCCGCGGCATCCTGGCGGCGCTGGACGCGGTCGGCGCCGTGGTGCCCGACCGCAAGATCCACGCCTGCGGCTATTGCTTAGGGGGCACCCAGCTCGCCATCGCCGCCGCCAAGATGGCGCGCGACGGCGACGAGCGCCTCGCCTCGGTGACGCTGCTGGCGGCGCAGACCGACTTCTCCGAGGCTGGCGAGCTGATGCTGTTCGTCGACGAGAACCAGATCGCCTTCCTGGAAGACCTGATGTGGGACCAGGGCGTGCTGGAGAGCGGCCAGATGTCCGGCGCCTTCCAGCTGCTCCGCTCCAACGATCTGGTGTGGTCGCGGATGGTGAAGTCGTATCTGCTCGGCGAGCGCGACGTCGAAAGCGACCTTGCCGCCTGGAACGCCGACGCCACCCGCATGCCCTACCGCATGCACGCGCAGTATCTGCGCCGGCTGTTCCTGGAGAACCGCCTCACCGCCGGCCGCTACGTGCTCGACGGCCGGCCGGTGGCGCTGAAGGACATCCGGGTGCCGCTGTTCGTGGTCGGCACCGAGACCGACCACATCGCGCCGTGGCGCTCGGTCTACAAGCTGCATCTGTTCACCGAGAGCGAGCTGACGTTCGTGCTCACCTCGGGCGGCCACAATGCCGGCATCGTGTCCGAGCCTGGCCATCGCGGCCGGCGCCACCGCATCGCCACCGCCAAGGGCGACGACGCCTATGTCGACCCCGACAGCTGGCTCGCCACCGCGCCGGCCACCGCCGGGTCGTGGTGGCCGGCGTGGTCGGGCTGGCTTGCGGCGCGCAGCGCCGCCGATCGGGTGGCGCCGCCGCCGGTCGGCGCGCCAAGCGAGGGCCTGGTGCCGCTCGGCCCGGCGCCGGGCGCGTATGTGAAGGGGTGATACGGTTTCCGATTGATCAGCTCGGGCTCTTCTTCCTTCTCCCCTTGCGGGAGAGGGTGAAGAGCGATCTTTAGATCGCGAGGCGGGTGAGGAGTAAAACCGAGCCGCCGTGAAATGCCCCCTCACCCGGCTCGGATTTCGCTTCGCTCATCCTTGCCACCCTCTCCCGCAAGGGGAGAGGGTGAAGAGCGGCTCCCCACCGAGGCTGTTCAGAGGTCATCCTCCGGAAACCGTGTGAGGTGGGTGGGGTTCGTCCCTTCAGAACCCCAACAGCTCGGCGATCTCGTCGGCGGCGAGCGACACCGGCAGCGAGCCCTCGGCCACCGCCTGCTCCAGCGCCGGCACCCGCGCCCGCACCAAAGGGTCATTGTGGATGCGGGACTTCAGCCGGTCGTCGACCATCGCCCACATCCATTTCACCTGCTGGGCCCGGCGCTTTTCCTGCAATTCGCCCGCGGCGGTGGTCTTGGTGCGGTGGTCGAGCACGTGCGACCACAGCAGCTCGATGCCGTCCTTGGTCGCCGCCGAATAGGTGATCACCGGCGGCTGCCACACCTCGGACGCCGGGGTGAGGATGTGCAGCGCCGCCTTGTACTCGGCCGCCGCGATGCGGGCGCGGGCGAGGTTGTCGCCGTCGGCCTTGTTGACGGCGATGAGGTCGGCGAGTTCCAGCAAGCCCTTCTTGATGCCCTGCAGCTCGTCGCCGGCGCCGGGCAGCATCAAGGCGACGAAGATGTCGGTGAGATCGGCCACCGCGGTTTCCGACTGGCCGATGCCGACCGTCTCGACCAGAATGACGTCGTAGCCGGCCGCCTCGCACACCAGCATGGTCTCGCGGGTCTTGGCGGCGACGCCGCCCAGCGTGCCGGCCGAGGGCGAGGGCCGGATGAAGGCGTTGTCGTCGGCGGCGAGATTCACCATGCGGGTCTTGTCGCCGAGAATCGAGCCGCCGGTGCGGGTCGAGGACGGGTCGACCGCCAGCACCGCGACGCGGTGGCCTTTCGCGGTGAGGTGGCTGCCCAGGACGTCGATGGTGGTCGACTTGCCGACGCCGGGCACGCCGGTGATGCCGACCCGGATCGCCCGGCCGGTGTCGGGCAGAAGGTTGGCGAGCAGAGCCCGAGCGTCGGCCTGGTGGGCCGGCTTCTTGGACTCCACCAAAGTGATGGCGCGGGCCACCGCGGCGCGCTGGCCGGCACGTACGGCCTTGGCCAGCGCCGCGAGGGCGGGAGACAGGCTGGAAGTGGGGTAGCAGGCAGCGTTCGTCATGCCTTCGGCTTAGAGGGTTTGAGGAAAACTGGAAACCGCTTTGCGCATGGCAGCGCCCTGCCGCCACCGATGGTCTTGCCGCTTGACTCCGCGGCGGCCGCGCCGCAAAGCGGCGTAATGTCGCTCGCCGCTTCCAGCCTCTCCGCAACGCCGCCGCCTCGAATGGCCGATTCCCGCTGGCTCGACCGCGCGCTTCAGGCCCGCCGGCCGCTGGTGATGGGCATCCTCAACGTCACGCCCGATTCGTTCTCGGACGGCGGCTGCTTCGACGCCCCGGCGACGGCGCTCGCCCGCGCGCGCGCCATCCGGGATGAGGGCGCCGACATCCTCGATATCGGCGCCGAATCGACCAGGCCCTATGGCGACTCCGCGCCGGTCTCGGCCGAGGAGGAGTGGGCGCGGCTCGCCGAGACGCTGCCGGCGGCGGTGAGCTTCGGCATTCCGGTGTCGGTCGACACCATGAAGGCCACGGTCGCCGCCCGCGCGCTGAAAGCCGGCGCCGCCATGCTCAACGACGTGTGGGGCCTGCAACGCGACCCCGACATGGCGCGCGTCGCCGCCGAGCACGACGTGCCGGTGGTGGTGATGCACAACCGCGACAGCGTCGACCCCGACATCGACATCATGGCCGACATCGAGCGCTTCTTCGAGCGGTCGCTGGAGATCGCCGCCCGCGCCGGGCTGAAGCCGGAGCGCATCGTGCTCGACCCCGGCATCGGCTTCGGCAAGACGCCGCGGCAGAGCATCATCGCCATCGCCCGCCTGGCCGAGCTGTCGCTGTTCGGCCGGCCGATCCTGATGGGGCTGTCGCGCAAGCGCTTCATCGACGCGGTGTCGCCGGCGCCGCCGCTGCAGCGGCTGGCCGGCTCGCTGGCCGGCAACCTCGCCGCGGTGGCGGCGGGAGCGATGATCGTGCGGGTGCACGACGTGTTCGAAACGGTGCAGGCGCTGAAGGTGCGTGGCGCGATCGAGTCTGAGCGATGAGCGATCGTATTTTCGTCAAGGGCCTGATGCTGCACGCATTTCACGGCTGCCACGCGTTCGAGGCCGAGATCGGCCAGCATTTCGCGCTCGACATCACCCTCGACCTCGACCTTGGCGCCGCGGTGGCGACCGACCGGCTGTCGGCCACAGTGTCCTACGACGCCATCGTCACGGTGGCGCGCGAGGCGTTCCTCGGCCGCCGCTACAAGCTGGTGGAGGCCGCCGCCGGCGCCCTCACCGAGGCGCTGTTCGCGACCTTCCCGTCGATCGAGGCGATCGAGGTCACGGTGCGCAAGCCCAACGCGCCGCTGACGGCGGTGTTCGCCGAAGTCGGCGTCACCTTGGTGCGCCGCCGTGGCGCCGCCTGACGCCGCCTCGGCCCTGCTCGGGCTCGGCGGCAATCTCGGCGACGTGGCATCGACGCTCGACCGCGCGCTGGCGCTGTTGGCCGAGGCTGGCGAGGTCGCGGTGGTGCGGGTGTCGTCCGACTGGATCACCCCGCCGTGGGGCGTCACCGACCAGCCTGCCTTCGTCAACCGCTGCGCATTGATCGAGACCACGCTGTCGCCGCGGGCGCTGCTTGAACGGGCGCTCGAGGTCGAGCGCCGGCTCGGCCGGGTGCGCGAAGCGGGCACGCGGTGGGGGCCGCGCCCGGTCGATATCGACATTCTCAGCTATGACGACCTGACGCTGGACCAGCCCGGCCTGGTGCTGCCGCACCCCCATTTGTTCGAACGGGCGTTCGTGCTGGTGCCGCTGGCCGAGATCGCCCCCGATCGCGTCATCAACGGCCGCCGCATTGCCGACGCCGCGGCGACGATCGACCGCAGCGGCATGACGCGGGCGGGGTAGGGCGCAAACGCGAAGCGTGTTGCACCGATCCAACTCCGGTGGCGCAATGCGCCTCGCAAGTGCGCCCTGCCGACTCTCGGCGTCTGCCTATTGCCCTTTCCGCCCCGCTGGGTAGGGTCCGACGCATCCGTTTTCGCATCGATCCGGTTCAGGAGCCTCTCCCGATGACCGACGCCGACCTCAAGCTCGCGTCCGAGTTCGCCACCCCCACCCGCGACGACTGGATGAAGCTGGTCGAGACCGTGCTGAAGGGCGCGCCGTTCGACAAGAAGCTGGTCTCATTCACCGCCGACGGCATCCGCATCGAGCCGGTCTTTCCGCGCCGGGCCGACCGCGCCGCGCTGGCCGGCCGCACCGCCGGCACCGCCTGGCGGGTGGTGCAGCGCGTCGACCATCCCGATCCGGCCAAGGCCAACGCCCAGGCGCTGGAGGATCTGGAGAACGGCGCCACCGGCCTGACGCTGGTGTTCGCCGGCGCCATCGGCGCCCGCGGCTTCGGCCTGCCGCCGACGCCCCAGGCGATTTCGACCGCGCTCGGCGCGGTGGTGCTCGACGCCATCGCGCTCGACTTCGACCTCGGCCCCGAGGCGGCCGCGGTGCCCGGCGCGTTCGCCGCGCTGGTCGCAGAACTCGGCGTCGCCCCGGCTGCGCTCGACGTCCGCTTCGGCCTCGATCCGCTCGGCTCCGCCGCCGTGCGCGGCGGCCTCGCCAAACCGTGGCCGCAGCTCGCGCCGGCATTCGCCGCCGAGGTGGCCGCGCTGGCGAGCGCCGGCTTCCGCGGCCCGTTCGCGGTCGCCGACGGCCGCCCGGTGCACGATGCCGGCGGCTCGGAGGCGCAGGAGCTGGCGTTCGTGCTCGCCGCCGGCGTCGCCTATCTGCGCGCGCTGGAGGCCGGCGGCATCCCGCTCGATGACGCCCGCCGCTTCGTCTATGCCCGCCTCGTCGCCGACGCCGACCAGTTTCTGACGCAAGCCAAGTTCCGCGCGCTGCGCCGGCTGTGGGCGCGGGTCGAGGCCGCTTGCGGCCTCACCCCGCTGCCGCTGCGCATCGCCGGCGAGACGGCGTGGCGGATGATGACCCGGCGCGACCCGTGGGTGAACCTGCTGCGCGGCACCGTCGCCACCTTCGCCGCCGGCACCGGCGGGGTCGACGACCTCACCGTGCTGCCGTTCACCTCGGCGCTCGGGCTGGCCGATCCGTTCGCCCGCCGCATGGCGCGCAACACCCAGGTGGTGCTGATCGAGGAATCCCATCTCGACGCGGTGGCCGACCCCGGCGCCGGCGCCGGCGGCCTTGAGGCGCTGACCGACGAGCTGATCGCCCACGCCTGGACGCTGTTCCAGCAGATCGAGGCGGCCGGCGGCCTCGCCAAGGCGCTGGAGACCGGGCTGATCCAGGACAAGGTTGGCCTCACCCGCGCCGAGCACCACAAGGCGGTCGCCCGCCGCAAGGAGCCGATCACCGGCGTGTCCGAGTTCCCGCTGATCGCCGAGAACGAGGTGGCGGTGCCGGCGGTCGAGCCGGTGGTGCTGCCGCAGGCGACGCTGGCGGTGACGTTCGAGCCGCTCCACCCCGGCCGGCTGGCCGAGCCGTTCGAGGCGCTGCGCGACGCCTCCGACCGGGCGCTGGCCACCGCCGGCGCGCGGCCCCGGCTGTTCCTGGCCAATCTTGGCCCGATCGCGGCGTTCACCGCCCGCGCCACCTTCGCCAAGAACTTCTTCGAGACCGGCGGCATCGAGACCGTCTCCAACGACGGCTTCGCCACCGACGGCACCACCGACCTCGCCGCGCTGGTTGCCGCGTTCCAGGCCAGCGGCGCACCGGTGGCCTGCATCTGCTCGTCAGACCCGATCTATGCCGAAGAGGCCGCGGCGGCAGCGGCGGCGCTGACCGCGGCCGGCGCCAAGCACCTGTGGCTGGCCGGGCGGCTCGCCGCCGAGCTGGAAGGCCCGGTGAAGGCGGCCGGCGTCGCCGGCTTCGTCTTCGTCGGCGCCGACCTGTTGGCCGTGCTGGGCGAGGCGCACCGGATCATCGGGGTGTGAGGCTGCGCGTCGGCCCGGACGCCGCAAAGCGGCGATCCGGGCCCGTCCGGCGGGTGACCGTTTTGCTGACGATCCCGGACCCGCGCGCCGCGCCGTCCGGGATGACATGTGGCGTCAGTTGAACAGCTGGTACTGCCGGCCGAACGAGCCGCCGACGCGCTGGAAGCCATCCCGCGCCGCGGGATAGTTCTGGTTCAGGTTCAGCGCCTTGGCGTAGGAGCCCGCCGCCTTTTCCTTGTCGCCCAGCTGCTCGTAGGCCTGGCCGCGCGCGACCCAGGCGTCGATGTTGTTCTGGTCTGAGGTCACGGCCTCGTCGAGATCGTCCGTCGCGGTCTTGGGGTCGTTCAGCGCCAGATAGGACAGGCCGCGCGCCACGAACGGCTCCGACACGTTGGGCGCCAGCCCGATCGCGGTGGTGAAGTCGTCGATGGCGAACTTGTGCATGCCCTGCGCCTGATAGACCAGACCGCGGTTGTGATAGGCTTGGGCGTTGTCGGGCTTGAGCTCGATCGCCTTGTTGAAGTCGCTCAGCGCCTGTTCGGCGTGGCCCTGCTGGCGATAGACCGTGCCGCGGCCGACAAACGCGGCCGAGTAGGACGGATCGATGCGAATCGCGGCGTTGTAGTCGGCCAGCGCCTGGTCCGGCCGCCGCATCTTCTGATGCACCAGGGCACGGTTGGCGTACGCCTGGGCGAAATTGGGGTCGAGCTGGATGGCGCGGTTGAAGTCCGCCAGCGCCTCCTGGGACTGGCCGGCACGGCCATAGACCGACCCGCGCATGTTGTAGGCCTGCGGGTCGTTGGGGTTGCGCTGCACCACTTCGCTCAACGATTGCAGGTTGGTCGCAGCCGCGTATCTGAGCTCGTCGTCGTCGGTGCCGCCGCCGCCGACACCCAGCGTTTGACACCCCGCCAGCACCACCGCAGCCGCCGCCATCGCGAGCAGCCGCTGCCATCCGGTGCGCAGACCTTGATCCATCGCCGTGTTCATCGGGGCGTGTTCGGTTGACAATGCGGCGATCTCGGGGCGGCGGGCCATCGGTTGTGCAAAAACGCCCCCGGCCATCGCGGCGAAATCGCGCGCGACGGCCCGACGCCCGCGCGCGCCGGTCTCCGGAGGATCACGCGGTAGCGTCCGGAAGCCGGAGTCCGAGGCTTAAGCCGCCGAACGCCGTATCACGCCATCGCCGGGCGTACGGCGTCCGAAGCCGCCTGTCCGCTCACGGACGCGGCGGGCGCGCCATGCCGCCGGCGCCACCGAAACCGGGGCGAACCACACGCGGCTTCATCGGGAGCAGGCCCTCGCGCTGGGCGCGCTTGCGCGCCAGCTTGCGAGCGCGGCGCACCGCCTCGGCCTTTTCCCGCGCCTTCTTCTCAGAAGGCTTCTCGTAGTGGCCGCGAAGCTTCATCTCGCGGAAAATGCCCTCGCGCTGCATCTTCTTCTTCAGCGCCTTGAGAGCCTGATCGACGTTATTGTCGCGAACGATGACCTGCACGCGTGTGCCTTTCGGGTCCTAGTCAAAAGGATCTGGCGGAAACGACGGCACCGCCGCGCGAGTGCCCCGCGCGCGGACTGCCGTCGAGGAGGCGCCCTTACCAAAACAGCGCCGGGTTGTCCATGGCGTCTTTACCGGAGAGAGCCGGGCCAATCGTCTCAGCACGGCGGGCGCGGTCGCGCGCCAAACGCGGCGCACGGCCGAACTTTCCCTTTCCGGTCAAAGACGTATGTCGGCGCACGCCCGACCACGGCGGCACCCGACAGACGCCGATGTCCGCCGGCAGCGGTCAGATGTGCAGTGCGCGCTTGTCCACCGCCAGCGCCGCTTCCTTCACCGCCTCGGGCAAGGTCGGGTGGGCGTGGCAGGTTCGGGCGATATCCTCGGCCGAGGCGCCAAACTCCATGGCAATGGCGGCCTCGGCGATCATGTTGCCGGCATCCGAGCCGATGATGTGGACGCCAAGCACGCGGTCGGTGGCGGCGTCGGCCAGCACCTTCACGAAGCCCTCGGTCTGCTGGTTGGCCTTGGCGCGGCCGTTGGCGGTGAACGGGAACTTGCCGACCTTGTAGTCGATGCCGTCGCGCTTCAGCCCGTCCTCGGTACGGCCGACCGAGGCCACCTCCGGCGCGGTGTAGACCACGCCGGGAATGATGCCGTAATTGACGTGGCCGGCACGGCCGGCGATCAGCTCGGCCACCGCCACGCCCTCGTCCTCGGCCTTGTGCGCCAGCATCGGCCCGTCGATGACGTCGCCGATGGCAAAGATGCCGGGCACGCTGGTGGCGAAATGATCGTCCACCACCACCCGGCCCTTGGCGTCGAGCGCAACGCCCACCGCCTCAAGGCCAAGGCCCGAGGTGAACGGCACCCGGCCGATCGCCACCAGCACCACGTCGGCCTCGATCTTGGAGGCCTCACCGCCCGCCGCTGGCTCGACGGTGAGGCTGAGCTGCTTGCCGGACGCATCGATGGCGGCAACCTTTGAGCCGAGCTTGAAGGTGACGCCCTGGCGCTCCAGGATACGCTGGAACTGGCGGCACACCTCCGAATCCATGCCGGGCAGGATGCGGTCGAGGAACTCGACCACCACCACCTCGGCGCCGAGCCGCCGCCACACCGAGCCGAGCTCAAGCCCGATCACGCCGGCGCCGACCACCACCAGCTTGCCGGGAACGTGGTCGAGCGCGAGCGCGCCGGTCGAGGACACGATGCGCTTCTCGTCGATGGCGATGCCGGGCAGCTGCGCCACGTCCGAGCCGGTGGCGATGACGATCGAGGTCGCCTCGATCACCTGGGCCGAGCCGTCGTCGGCAGTGACCTGGACGCGGCCGGGGCCGAGGATGGTGCCGAGGCCGAACACCGCGTCGATCTTGTTCTTCTTCAAGAGGAACTCGATGCCCTTGACGTTGCCGTCGATGGCCTCCTGCTTGAAGGCCATCATGGTCTTGAGATCGAGCTTGGGCTTGCCGACCTTGATGCCCATCTTCTCGAAGGCGTGGCCGGCCTCGTCGAACAGCTCGGAGGCGTGCAGCAAGGCCTTGGACGGGATGCAGCCGACATTGAGGCAGGTGCCGCCATGGGTCTTGCGCTTCTCGACCACCGCCACTTTAAGGCCGAGCTGGGCAGCGCGGATGGCACAGACATAGCCGCCCGGGCCGGTGCCGATGACGATCAGATCGTAGTTTGCCATGCTTCGCTCGCTGGTGCCGCCAGGCCGGCGGGCGCGTCAGAGGGATGGAAGAGTTCTGGGATGGCCGCGCTACTCCGCCGCCGGGCGTTTGGAGCGGTGCTGCTCGGCCAAACGCTCGACAAACTCGGTCTCAAGCCGGATCCGCGTTGAGTCCGGGCAGAAATCGAGCTCGTGTCCCTCGCGGTCGAGAAACCAGCCGAAGGTGCGCCCGCCCGGCGCCACCGCAACCTCGCCGAACACCTTGGGATCCTTCAGCGGCGCAAAAACCGGACCGCTCTCGATGTGATCGCCGAGGTCGTAATCGCCGGAAAAACCATCGTCGAACGTCACCCGCAGCACCGGATAGCGGACGACCTCGACGCTACGGATCGAATAGGTCATTCGATCATTCCTCCCGCATAGCGCCCAGCCCGAATTTCCGACCAAACGAACGCCACTTCCCCGCGGTGGGTGGCCAGCCAGTCCTGCACCCGCTTTCGCTTGGCCGGGGGCAGCGATCCGTTGAGAACGTCGCCCGTGGCAATCGAAATCTGCGCCTCAAAGCCGGCGATCTTGGCGTGAAGGTGCGGCGGCAAATGATCCCTTAGATGGATCATGAGGACCACACCGTCAACGATGGCGATCGTCGGCATCGATGCCGTCACACGTCCAGCACCAGCCGGGTCGGATCCTCCAGCGCTTCCTTCACGCGCACCAGGAAGGTGACGGCGTCCTTGCCGTCGATGATGCGGTGGTCGTAGCTGACGGCGAGATACATCATCGGCCGCACCACCACCTGGCCGTTCCGCACCACCGGACGCTCCTCGATGCGGTGCATGCCGAGAATGGCCGACTGCGGCGCGTTGAGGATCGGCGTCGACATCAGCGAGCCATAGACGCCGCCATTGGTGATGGTGAAGGTGCCGCCCTGCATCTCCTCGATGGTGAGCTGGCCGTCGCGGGCGCGCTTGCCGTAAGACGTGATCACCTTCTCGATCTCGGCAATGGTGAGGCGGTCGGCGTCGCGCACCACCGGCACCACCAGGCCCTTGTCGGTGCCGACGGCGACGCCGATGTGGTAGTAATTCTTGTAGACGATGTCGTCGCCGTCGATCTCGGCATTGACCGCCGGCATCTCGCGCAGCGCCTGCACGCACGCCTTCACGAAGAAGCCCATGAAGCCGAGCTTGGCGCCGTGCTTCTTCTCGAATTGCGTCTTGTATTCGTTGCGCAGGTTCATCACCGCGCTCATGTCGACGTCGTTGAACGTCGTCAGCATCGCCGCGGTGTTTTGCGCCTCCTTCAGCCGCCGCGCGATGGTCTGGCGCAGCTTGCTCATCCGCACCCGTTCCTCGCGCGCGCTGTCGTCGGCCGCAGCCGGCGCGCGCACCTTGATCGGCGCGGCCGGAGCCGGGGCCGGGGTCGGCGCGGGGGCACGGGCTGGCGCCAGTGCCGACGCCGCGGCGAGCATGTCGCCCTTGGTGACGCGGCCGTCCCGGCCGGTGCCGGCGACGGCAGCCGGGTTGATGCCGCTTTCGGCGGCGATGCGGCGCACCGCCGGGCCGCTGTCACTGAGCGGCCGCGCCGCCGCTTGAGCCGGCGCAGCAGCGGGCGCAGCCGCCGCTGCCGGCTTTGCGGCCGGCTTGGCGCTGCCGGCGCCTTCCTGCAGCAGGCCGAGCACCGCGCCGACGCCGACGGTGTCGCCGGGCTTGGCCAGCACCTCGGCCAGAACGCCGGCGGCCGGCGCCGGCACCTCGACGGTGACCTTGTCGGTTTCCAGTTCCACCAGCGGCTCGTCGGCGCTGACGGCCTCGCCGGGCTTCTTGAACCAGCGGCCGATGGTGGCCTCGGTGACCGACTCGCCAAGGGTGGGGACGCGGATTTCCATCGTCATCGGTGTCTTTCGCCCGCAGCCGGGCGCCTCCCAAAGTATGCTGCCGTCAGGCTGCCAGGGCTTCGTCGAGGAAGGCCTGGAGCTGGGCGAGGTGTTTCGACATCAGGCCGGTGGCGGTGGCCGCCGCCGCGGGGCGGCCGGCGTAGCGGGGACGCTTGGTCTTGGCGCCGATCTGGCCCAGCACCCACTCGATGTAGGTCTCGACGAAGGACCACGCCCCCATGTTGCGCGGCTCTTCCTGACACCACACCATCTCGGCGTGCTTGAAGCGCTGCAACTCGTGCACCAGCGCTTTCGCCGGGAACGGATAGAGCTGCTCGAGGCGCAGGATGTAGACGTCGTCGATGCCGCGCTTCTCGCGCTCCTCAAAGAGGTCGTAATAGACCTTGCCCGAGCACATCACGACGCGGCGGATCTTGTCGTCCGACACCAGCCGGACGCGGTCGTCCGGCAGGTTCGGCGTGGCGTCGCCGATCACCCGGCAGAACGAGGTGCCGGCCGCCATGTCGCCGAGCTTTGATGTGACGCGGCGGTGGCGCAGCAGCGACTTCGGCGTCATCAGGATCAACGGCTTGCGGAAGTCGCGCTTGAGCTGCCGCCGCAGGATGTGGAAGTAGTTGGCGGGCGTGGTGCAGTTGGCGACCTGCATGTTGTCTTCGGCGCAGAGCTGCAGATAGCGCTCCAGCCGCGCCGAGGAATGCTCCGGCCCCTGGCCCTCATAGCCGTGCGGCAACAGGCAGACGAGGCCCGACATGCGCAGCCACTTGCGCTCCCCCGACGACAGGAACTGGTCGAACACCACCTGCGCGCCGTTGGCGAAGTCGCCGAACTGCGCCTCCCAGACCACCAGCGCGTTGGGCTCGGCCAGCGAGTAGCCGTACTCGAAGCCGAGCACCGCCTCTTCCGACAGCATCGAGTTGATGACCTCGTAATGGGCCTGGCTGTCGCGGATGTGATTGAGCGGGGTGTAGCGCGCCTCCGTCTCCTGGTCGGTCAGCACCGAGTGGCGCTGCGAGAAGGTGCCGCGCTCGGAATCCTGGCCCGACAGGCGAACGTTGAAGCCTTCCGCCAGCAGCGTGCCGAACGCCAGCGCCTCGCCGGTGGCCCAGTCGACGCCCTCGCCGCTCTCGATCATCTTGCGCCGGCCCTCCAGCACGCGATGAATGGTGCGGTGGACATGGAAGCCGGCGGGCACCTCGGTGAGGCGCAGCCCGACTTCCTTCAGCGTGTCGGCCTTGACGCCGGTGTCGCCGCAACGCGGGTCCTCGGCCTCCTTCGAGGCGCGGATGCCGGCCCAGCGGCCGTCGAGCCAGTCGGCCTTGTTGGGCCGGAACGCCTGGCCGGCCTCGTACTCGGCGTCGAGGCGGGCGCGCCAGTCGGCCCGCATCTTGTCGATCTCGCCGTCGGTGACGATGCCCTCGTCCACCAGCTTGCGGCCGTAGAGCTGCAGCACGGAAGGGTGCGAGCGGATGCGCTTGTACATCAACGGCTGGGTGAAGGCCGGCTCGTCACCCTCGTTGTGGCCGAAGCGCCGGTAGCAGAACATGTCGATGACGACCGGCTTCTGGAAGCGCTGGCGGAACTCGGTCGCGACCTTGGCGGCGTAGACCACCGCCTCGGGGTCGTCGCCGTTGCAATGGAACACCGGCGCCTCGACCATCTTCGCCACGTCCGACGGATAGGGCGATGAGCGCGAAAACCGCGGATCGGTGGTGAAGCCGATCTGGTTGTTGACGATGAAGTGGATCGAGCCGCCGGTGCGGTGGCCGCGCAGGCCCGACAGGCCCAGGCACTCGGCCACCACGCCCTGGCCGGCGAAGGCGGCATCGCCATGGATCAGCAGCGGCAGCACGGCTCTGCGGTCGTCCGGCGTGCAGTGGAGCTGATCCTGCTTGGCGCGCACCTTGCCGAGCACCACCGGGTCGACGATCTCCAGGTGCGAGGGGTTCGGCGTCAGCGACAGGTGGACCTTGTTGCCGTCGAACTCGCGGTCGGAGGAGGCGCCGAGGTGATACTTGACGTCGCCGGAGCCCTCGATCTCGTCGGGCACGAACGAGCCGCCCTTGAACTCGTGGAACAGCGCGCGGTGCGGCTTGCCCATCACCTGCGCCAACACGTTGAGGCGACCGCGGTGGGCCATGCCGAGCACGATCTCGCGCACGCCGAGATGGCCGCCGCGCTTGATGATCTGCTCCAGCGCCGGAATGGTGGCCTCGCCGCCGTCGAGGCCGAAGCGCTTGGTGCCGGTGTATTTGACGTCGAGGAACTTCTCGAAGCCCTCGGCCTCCACCAGCTTGTTGAGGATGGCGCGCTTGCCCTCGCGGGTGAAGTGGATCTCCTTGTCGGGGCCTTCGATGCGCTCCTGGATCCACGCCTTCTCCATCGGGTCGGAGATGTGCATGAACTCGACGCCGAGGGTCTGGCAGTAGGTGCGGCGCAGGATGACCAGCATCTCGCGCACGGTCGCGAATTCGAGGCCGAGCACGTGGTCGATGAAGATCTTGCGGTCGTAGTCCGACTCGGTGAAACCGTAGCTGACTGGATCGAGTTCGCCGTGGTCCTGGCGCACCGCGAGGCCGAGCGGGTCGAGATCGGCGTGAAGGTGGCCGCGCATGCGGAAGGCGCGGATCATCATGATCGCGCGCACCGAGTCGCGCGTGGCGCGCAGGATCTGCTCTTCGGAAATCTCGGCGCCGCGGCTGGCTTCGGCGGATCTGGTGCGGATGCGCTCGCCGACCGTCTTCTCCAGCGCCGCCCAGTTGCCGTCGAGCGCGGACACCAATTCGCCATTGGCCGGCACCGGCCAGTCGGTGCGCGTCCATGACGCGCCGCGGGCGCTGCGCGTCGCCTCGCCGCGGTTCTCATCGAGTTCGGCGAAGAAGTCGCGCCACTGGGCCTCCACGTTGCCGGGGTCGGCCTGGAACCTCGCGTAGAGATCCTCGATATAGCCAGCGCTGCCGCCGGCAAGGAACGAGGTCTGGGCGAGCAGTCTGTTCACGTCTTGGCGTGCCATGCGACACCTCCAAGGGGCGATCAGCCCCCGGTTTGCAGTGGTCCCGAAACCTGGGCCACCGTGCGGGGGGCGGCCTCGTTGTCGTTGCACGGACGCCGGCAGCCACCGGCCGTCCGCCGTTCGGGTCGCCGGCCCTGCGCTGGCAGGTGCCGCACCAACAAGTGCCGCACCGGCAGGTGCCCGGCCGGTCCGGAGCCGGGATCGCGTGCGATCGCCCGGACCCGGAATGATAGGGCAGCGGCGCCGGTTTGGTGCCGGCGCCGCTGGTCTTGAGCCATCAGCCCTTGAGAACCTCGACCAAGGTCTTGCCGAGGCGGGCCGGCGAGGGCGACACGCGGATACCGGCCGCTTCCATCGCCGCGATCTTGCTGCCGGCATCGCCCTTGCCACCGGAGATGATGGCGCCGGCGTGGCCCATGCGGCGGCCCGGCGGGGCGGTAACGCCGGCGATGAAGCCGACCATCGGCTTCTTGCGGCCGCGCTTGGCCTCGTCGATCAGGAACTGCGCCGCCTCTTCCTCGGCCGAGCCGCCGATCTCGCCGATCATGATGATCGACTCCGTCTTGGGGTCGGCGAGGAAGAGTTCCAGCATGTCGATGAACTCGGTGCCCTTGACCGGGTCGCCGCCGATGCCGACCGCGGTCGACTGGCCGAGCCCGACCTGCGAGGTCTGGAACACCGCCTCGTAGGTCAGGGTTCCCGAGCGCGACAACACGCCGACCGAGCCCTGCTTGAAGATGTTGCCGGGCATGATGCCGATCTTGCATTCACCGGCCGTCAGCACGCCCGGGCAGTTCGGCCCGATCAGGCGCGACTTGGAGCCTTCCAGCGCGCGGCGAACCCGCACCATGTCGAGCACCGGAATGCCCTCGGTGATGCAGACGATCAGCGGGATCTCGGCGTCGATCGCCTCGCAGATGGCGTCCGCAGCGCCCGGCGGCGGCACATAGACCACCGAGGCGTCGGCGCCGGTCTTCTCGCGCGCCTCGGCCACGGTGTCGAACACCGGCAGGCCGAGGTGGGTCGAGCCGCCTTTGCCGGGCGAGGTGCCGCCGACCATCTTGGTGCCGTAGGCGATGGCCTGCTCGGAGTGGAAGGTGCCGTTCTTGCCGGTGAAGCCCTGGCAGATGACCTTGGTGTCCTTGGTGATGAGAATGGACATCAGCGGGCCCCCTTCACGGCGTTGACGATCTTCTGGGCGGCATCGTCGAGGTCGTCGGCCGAGATCACGTTGAGGCCGGACGCGTTGATGATGGCCTTGCCCTTGTCGACGTTGGTGCCCTCAAGGCGCACCACCAGCGGCACGTTGAGGCCGACCTCCTTGACCGCGGCGATGACGCCCTCGGCCAGCACGTCGCACTTCATGATGCCGCCGAAGATGTTGATCAGGATGCCCTTCACGTTGGGATCGGCGGTGATGATCTTGAACGCCGCGGTGACCTTCTCCTTGGAGGCGCCGCCGCCGACGTCGAGGAAGTTGGCCGGCTCCTCGCCGTAGAGCTTGATGATGTCCATGGTCGCCATGGCAAGGCCGGCGCCGTTGACCATGCAGCCGATGGTGCCGTCGAGGGCGACGTAGGAGAGGTCGTACTTCGACGCCTCGATCTCCTTGTCGTCCTCCTCGGTGAGGTCGCGCAGCGCCACCATGTCGGGGTGGCGATAGAGCGAGTTGCCCTCGAACGCGATCTTGGCATCGAGGCAGCGCAGCTTGCCGTCCTTGGTGACGACCAGCGGGTTGATCTCGAGCATCGTCATGTCTTTGGTGACGAAGGCGGTATAGAGCTGCTCGGTCAGCGTGCCGGCCTGCTTGGCCAGATCGCCGGTGAGCCCGAGCGCGCGCGCCAGCGTGCGGCCGTGGTGCGGCATGATGCCGGTGGCCGGGTCGACCGCGAAGGTGATGATCTTCTCAGGGGTGGCGTGCGCCACCGCCTCGATGTCCATGCCGCCTTCGGTGGACACCACGAACGAGATGCGCGAGGTCGAGCGATCGACCAGGATCGAGACGTAGAGTTCGGTCGCGATCTCGGAGCCGTCCTCGATATAGAGGCGGTGGACCTGCTTGCCGGCCGGGCCGGTCTGCACCGTCACCAGCGTGTTGCCGAGCATCTGCCTGGCGAAGGTCTCGACCTCCTCGACCGACTTGGCGAGGCGGACGCCGCCCTTGTCGCCGGCCTCGGGCTCCTTGAACGTGCCCTTGCCGCGACCGCCGGCGTGGATCTGGGACTTCACCACCCAGATCGGCCCGCCGAGCTCTTTCGCCGCCGCGGCGGCGTCCTCCGGCTTGAAGATCGCCTTGCCGTGAGACACCGGCACGCCGAATTCCTTCAGCACCGCCTTGGCTTGGTATTCGTGGATATTCATGTGCTCCCTGCCCTCCCCCACCGGCGTCCGCTGAACGCGGTCAGGCGAAACGTCGCTTGCGGATGCCCGCGACTGACGCGCCGGAGGCTCCGCGTGTCTTGTTGATGGCTGTCTGCCGCGCCGGCCGGCGCCTGCTGAGCGCGGGCGCCGGGCCGAGACGTCGGGGCTGAAACGCCAGCCCCGGCGGCCGAGGTGGTGTGCCCGGGTTCGAGGCCCGGGTCGTTGATGGCGTCACGCCATTATTGGCCGAGATCGGGCGCGATCTTGATGCAGGCCTCGATCAGGCCCTGCACCGAGGCGACCGACTTCTCGAACATCGCGCGCTCGTCCTTGTCGAGCTGAATCTCGACGACGCGCTCGACACCCTTGGCGCCGATCACCACCGGCACGCCGACATAGATGTCCTTCAGGCCGTACTGGCCGGAGAGGTGGGCGGCGCACGGCACCACGCGCTTTTTGTCCTTGAGGTAGGCGTCGGCCATGGCGATGGCCGCGGTCGCCGGGGCGTAGAACGCCGAGCCGGTCTTGAGCAGATTGACGATCTCGGCGCCGCCGTCGCGGGTGCGCTGGATGATCTTGTCGAGCCGGTCCTGGCTGGTCCAGCCCATCTTGACCAGGTCGGGCAGCGGAATGCCGGCGACGGTGGAGTAGCGCGACAGCGGCACCATGGTGTCGCCGTGGCCGCCGAGCACGAAGGCGGTGACGTCCTCGACCGAAACGTTGAACTCTTCCGCCAGGAAGTGGCGGAAGCGCGCGGAGTCGAGCACGCCGGCCATGCCGACCACCATGTTCTTGGGCAGGCCGGAGGCCTTCTGCAGCGCCCACACCATGGCGTCGAGCGGATTGGTGATGCAGATGACGAAGGCGTTCGGCGCGTACTTGCGGATGCCGGCGCCAACCTGCTCCATGACCTTGAGGTTGATGCCGATCAGGTCGTCGCGGCTCATGCCGGGCTTGCGCGGCACGCCGGCGGTGACGATGACGACGTCGGCGCCCTCAATCGCCTCGTAGGTCTGGGTGCCGGTGAACTTGGCGTCGAAGCCCTCGACCGGCGCGGACTCGGCGATGTCGAGCGCCTTGCCCTGCGGAATGCCTTCCATGATGTCGAACAGGACGACATCGCCGAGCTCCTTGAGCCCGGCGAGATGGGCGAGGGTGCCGCCGATCTGGCCGGCGCCGATCAGGGCAATCTTGTTGCGCGCCATGTGCTGCAGTTCCTGGTGGACGGGCGGAGTCCTCGGATGGGGGACCTCGTCCTGGTGAACGTGAGGCGGCCAGCGGAGCCGGCCTATCGCCGTTCCAATATCGCTCCGTCCGGCCGGCATCAAGCCGCGACGGATTCAGCGAAAATGCCGTTTTACCGGGCAGGCGACGGCGTTGGCAGCCGGCGTTGGCCCGGGAAAGCGTCGCGGAAACAGCTTCTTGGTATCAAAACACCCGACTCCACCGCGCCGCCCGCCTCATTCCAAAGGCGAAGCTGACAAGTTTCAAATTTTGTAAGTTGAAACACACGGCCCGCGTGCGACAATCTGCCTACAACAGCCCGGCATGGAGCGCCCGCAGCACCAGCCGCGTTGCCGCCGCCACCCGCGCGTCGATCTCCTCGCGCGGCACCGCGCCGTCCGCCGCCACCGCCGCGGGGTCGAAGAAGCGATGGAGGACATCGAGCATCACCGTCGCGGTGCGATCCCGGCTGCGCAGCCGGAACAGTGAGGCGCTCACCCCCTCCTCCAGGATGCGGTCGATCAGGGTGCGCAGCCGCTGGCGATGGCGGCGGGCGACGAGGCGGCCGGCGGCGAACGCCGCCAAATGCAGCGCGGCGAGGTTGGGCTCGCTCTCGACCCGGTCGCGCCACAGCCGGGCATAGGCCAGGATCAGCCGCTCCAGCTTGTCGTCGGCGGGGTCCGGGGCGTCGGTGACGCCCTGCAGCGCCGCCTCCAGCTCTTTCAGCCACGCTCCGGTGATGGCGTCGACCAGCGCCTCCTTGGACGGGAAGTAGCGGTAGACATTGGCGTGGGTCATGCCGGCGTCGCGGGCGACCGCCACCACCGTGGTGCGCTCGATGCCATGGCGGCGGACGTGCTCGGTGGCGACGTCGAGCAACGCATCGCCGCGCGGACCGGTGGCGCGCGCCGCCGGCATGATCAGCGCCAAGCCCGATCTGACGTCGTCAGACCGGGTGCCTGTGATCTCGCTCGGTCCCGCATGTTCTGGCGCAAAACCGGTCCCCACGTTTGCGGAAAATGCACCCTGAGCCACCGCATTTTCTGACGCAAAACCGGTTCCCACTTTTGCGGAAAATGCACCCTGAGCCACCGCATGTTCTGACGCAAAACCGGTTCCCACTTTTGCTGAAAATGCGTCAGGTCTCCACCAGCCCGGTGGCGTCGCCGCTGGCGGCGGAGTCCGGCCGGCCGTGCGGCAGCGCCATGTAGTCGGCCGAGCGCATCTCCATCAGCCGCGAGGCGGTGCGGGCGAAGGCGAAGCTCTCATAGCCGTCGCTGCCGGTCCATAGCGCGTCGGGCTCGGCGGCGGCGGAGACCAGCAGCTTGACGCGGTTGTCGTAGAGCGTGTCGATCAGGGTGATGAAGCGGCGGGCCTCGTTGCGGGTGGCCTCGTCCATCTGCGGCACGCCGTCGACGATCACGGTGTGGAAGCCCTCGGCGATGGCGAGGTAGTCGGCCGGGCCCAGCGGCACCTCGCACAGCTCATGGAAGCCGAACCGGGCGGCACCACGCGCTGCCTTCGGCACCTTGAGCTCGCGGCCGAGCAGCCGGAGGCAGGCCGGAGCGCCGCCAGTCTCGCCGGCGATGCGCCGCCAGGCCGATTCGAGGGCGTGGCGGGCGCTGTCGTCGGCCGGCACGTGCCAGACCTTGACGCCGCCCAGCTTCTCCATGCGGAAATCGGTGCGCGAGGCGAGCTGCGCCACCTCCATCCGCTCGGCGAGAAGGCCGAGGAAGGGCACGAACAGCGCGCGGTTGAGGCCGTTCTCGTACAGCCGCTCCGGCGGCACGTTGGAGGTGGCGACCACCACCACGCCGCGGGCGAACAGCCGGCTGAACAGCCGGCCGAGGATCATGGCGTCGGCGATGTCGGTGACGTGGAACTCGTCGAAGCACAGCAGCACCGCCTCGTCCGCCAGCGCGTCCGCCACCGGCACCACCGGCTCGTCGCCCTTGACCTCGCCGTGCTTCTTCTTCTGGCGCCAATCGTGGATGCGGGCGTGGACGTCCTGCATGAAGGCGTGGAAATGGACCCGCCGCTTGGTAACCTGCGGCGCCGCCTCGAAGAACAGGTCCATCAGCATGGTCTTGCCGCGGCCGACCTCGCCCCAGACATACAGCCCGCGCGGCGGCGCCACCGCCTTGCGGGCGAACAGCCAGCCGAGCGCCGACGACTTCAGCGCCAGCCGGTAGACCGCGAGTTGGTGGCCCAGCGCATCGAGCCGGCCGGCAATGTCTTCCTGGGCGGGGTCATGCTCGATCTCGCCGAGATCGACGAGGCCTTGGTAGCGGTCGAGAATGGAGGGCTGCATCGAGCGAACTGATCGGTTGGTCCGGTTGGGCGAACTTCGGGCGGCGCCGGCGGCGCGCGGCTGGGCAGAGCGCGGACCAGGACGGGGATGATGGGGCAGCATGAGGCGCCGACCCGCAGGGTGATCGCGCCGCTAGGCGTTCGCCCCACCGGACCGACCGCTGCCACGCCGGCGCCGCGGCGGCCTGGGTGCGACGCCATGCCGAAGCTTCACCGTGCCACCCGATTTTCAGCCGAAGCCGGAGCGCGATCCTTGCCCGGCCAAGCTGAAATCATCCCTGACCCTGCCGGGTCCGGCCCAGGACTTAACCATGACTTATGCGCTGCACAAGGACGCCGCCGCCGCGGCGGCGACCTTGGCCATCACCGTCAGCGATACCGAAATATTCCGCTACCGGCGACGCAGCCTCGGCGGAATTTTGCACTGAATCCCAATCGTCCTATCGCCGTCCATTTCCGCATAAAGTCCCAGAATTTGCCGCCACTCCTGGGAATTCCCACCTTTTTCTGCGCCTTCAGTCCGCGCTACATGAATTTCGTCATATCGATTAACGTAATGTTATTTTTCCAGCTTGACGCTCCCGTTGTCGCGATGCAACCATTTGCATTGCTAAACATTGTGCATTGCAGCATACACATGACAGAACTTTTCGGTCGCGTAACTAGATCGATTCCTGCCGGGAGTTCAGTCGATCCCAGCGTGTGGAGCGCAATGGCAATGATGCATGAGCCCTTGGTCGTCGGTGGGGTCATTCGAAAACTTTGGTCGAGCGAAGCGCTGCTCTACCGCGATCATCTGCTGCGGCTGGCGGCGGATGACCGTCGCCAGCGCTTCGGCCTTGAGGTTACCGACGACAGCATTGCCGCCCATGCTCTTGCCGCCTTCGACACCGGCGCGGTGGTGCACGGCTTCTTCATCGACGGGGTGCTGCGCGGCGCCGCCGAGCTGCACGTCCTCAGCCGTACCCCGCCGGTCGAGGGCGAACTCGCCTTCAGCGTCGAGGCGGAGTACCGCAATTCCGGCATTGGCTCGGCGCTGTTCGGGCGCACCCTGCTGGTCGCGCGCAACCGCGGCGTCGCCACGGTGACGATGAACTGCCTGCCGTCCAACCGGCCGATGCAGTCGCTGGCCAAAAAGTTCGAGGCCAAGATCCGCTACAATCTCGCCGACGTCATCGGCGAGCTGAAGACCCCGGGCCCCACCCCGATCTCGCTGTGGCGGGAAATGGTGGCCGACGGCAGCGGCCTCGCCGCCAGCCTGATCGACGCCCAGATGCGCGCGATGCGGGTCGACTGACACCGAGGACGCCAAGCATCGCATCGCCGGCCGAGCCGAACGCCGGCACTCCCTCGTGGCCTCACCTTTGGTTGATGCCGTGTTCGGTTGATCAAGTCGTGATCCCCGAAACAGGAACGGACTCCGGCCTGGTCGGCCGGAGTTCGTAGGACGGCGGATGTCCGTTTGCGGTGTGGCGCCGGCGTTCCACGTGGTGCCCGCGCATCGCGTCGATCCAGCTAATTCATTGATTTTGAGACAAAATTCGGCGGGAAGCGAGATTCGCAAGCTCTGAGGATCCAGCGACAGCGGGGGTCTCGAAGGAGGAGGCGGACCTTGCTGAGGTCGGCCCCATGGTTCGATACGGCTGCTTCGCAGCCGCCTCACCGTGAGGCCGAGTAAGGCACCCGTCAGCGGCTCGGAGCGACGGAGCCAGGGTCGCCCTGCAAGCGTACGACAGACTCCGTCCGTTCCAGGCTGGATAGCTCAATGCTCCTCGCCGGCGAGCGCGGTCGACAGGCCGAGTTCGTTGAGCTTGGCGTTGACCGCCTCGACCGGCCGCTTCAGCCGCAGGCTGATCATGTGGACCGGCACCCGCTCATGGGCCAGCTCGCGGAGCTGATGCACCGCCTCAGCGCTCCAGCCGATACGATCGGTTTCGTCCATTGTCGCCTCCCTAAGCGGTGCCCGGCTCACCGGGACCGCAGGATGGGATCGTGCTGTGATCGGGTTCCCGGCCGCCGCTTGGGCGCCAAGCCGGATCGGCCGGGCACCGCCGCGATAACCGGCGACTGCGACCGAGGTTCCGACCGGCGCGGCACGACCGGGTTCCACCGGATGCGGCAGGCCGAGCCCGCTCGCGCATCGCACCGCCAATGTGAGGACGCGCCGTGGCCAGCGCGCACCGTTTTGTGTTCAGGTCTGCCGTTCGACCAGGAGCTTCTTGATCTCGGCGATCGCTTTCGCCGGGTTCAAGCCCTTCGGGCATGCCTTCGAGCAGTTGAGGATGGTGTGGCAGCGATAGAGCCGGAACGGGTCCTCGACGTGGTCGAGCCGCTCGCCGGTGTATTCATCGCGGCTGTCGATGATCCAGCGATAGGCCTGCAGCAGCACCGCCGGGCCGAGATAGCGGTCGGCGTTCCACCAGTAGCTCGGGCACGAGGTCGAGCAGCAAAAGCACAGGATGCACTCGTAGAGCCCGTCGAGCTTGGCGCGGTCGTCGTGGGTCTGCTCCCACTCCTTTTCCGGCGCCGGCGTCACCGTCTTCAGCCACGGATCGATGGCGGCGTGCTGGGCGTAGATCGCGGTGAGGTCGGGCACCAGATCCTTCACCACCGGCATGTGCGGCAGCGGATAGATCTTGATGACGCCCTTCACCTCGTCCATGCCCTTGGTGCAGGCCAGGGTGTTGACGCCGTCGATATTCATCGCGCACGAGCCGCAGATGCCCTCGCGGCATGAGCGACGGAAGGTCAGGGTCGGGTCGACCTTGTTCTTGATCCAGATCAGCCCGTCGAGCACCATCGGCCCGCAATCGCCGCGGTCGACGTAATAGGTGTCGATGCGCGGATTGTGGCCGTCCTCGGGATCCCAGCGGTAGATGCGCAGCTCGGTGAGGTTGACCGCACCCTTGGGGTGCGGCCACACCTTGCCCTGCTTGACCTTGGAGTTCTTCGGCAGCGTGAACTGGACCATCATCAAACCTATTTAGATCGCGACTTAATCTTCATCTTCAAGGGCTACTTTGAGGTCATTGTTTTCCTCAATGCGCAGCATCCTGATGTCGCGAACAGCCGGTGTGAACCACGGGAATTTTTTCGCTAACCGTTGTACTACCCGAACGCATTTCACAGCGTCGACGGTTTCGTCTCCGAAGTACGCACTTCCCTGTTTCCATTCGAAGCCTCGCGACGTCAAATAGTTCCTGACATCAGCGTAAGCATTGTTCCAGGACTGGTTAGGGTAAGTTTGCTTTAAGATTTCGGTGTCGAAATCGAACACGATCGCGTACACTCGCCCCCCCCTTGGTCTATTGTGTCCGATGCCGACCGCTGTAGCCATCTGAAAGCCCTCAATAGACGCGCTTCTTCGGCTCGATGTATTCGACGTCGTTGGAGAGCGTGTAGGTGTGCACCGGCCGGTAGTCGATCGTGACCGACTTCTTGACCGGGTCTGCCCACAGCAAGGTGTGCTTCATCCAGTTGGCATCGTCGCGGTCCGGAAAATCCTCGCGGGCGTGGGCGCCGCGCGACTCGGTGCGGTTCGCGGCCGCCTCCATCGTCACCACCGCCTGCGCGATCAGATTGTCGAACTCCAGCGTCTCGATCAGGTCGGAGTTCCAGATCAGCGAGCGGTCGGTGACCTTGAGATCGGCCGAGGTCTGCCACACCTGGTGGATCAGTTCCTTGCCTTCCGCCAGCACCTCGCCGGTGCGGAACACCGCGCAGTTCGACTGCATCACCTTCTGCATCTCAAGGCGCAGCTTGGCGGTCGGGGTCGAGCCCGAGGCGTGGCGCAGGGTGTCGAGCCGGCCCAGCGCGGCGTCGTAGGCGTCGCCGGGCAGGTCGTCGTGACCACGCTTGTCGATGGTCTCGGCGCAGCGCGCGCCGGCGGCGCGGCCGAACACCACGAGGTCGATCAGCGAGTTCGAGCCGAGGCGGTTGGCGCCGTGCACCGACACGCACGCCGCCTCGCCGACCGCGAGCAGACCCGGCACCACCTGGTCGGGATTGCCGCCCGCCTTGGTCAGCACCTCGCCGTGGAAATTGGTCGGGATGCCACCCATGTTGTAGTGAACGGTCGGGATGACCGGGATCGGCTCCTTGGTGACGTCGACGCCGGCGAAAATCATCGCGCTCTCGGAGATACCGGGCAGGCGCTCGGCCAGCACCTTGGGATCGAGATGGTCGAGGTGCAGGTAGATGTGGTCCTTGTTCTTGCCGACGCCGCGGCCTTCCCTGATCTCGATCGTCATCGAGCGCGACACCACGTCGCGCGAGGCGAGATCCTTGGCGGACGGCGCGTAGCGCTCCATGAAGCGCTCGCCGGCGGCGTTGACGAGATAGCCGCCCTCGCCACGCGAGCCCTCGGTGATCAGGCAGCCCGAACCGTAAATGCCGGTCGGGTGGAATTGCACGAACTCCATGTCCTGCAGGGCGAGGCCGGCGCGCAGCACCATGGCGTTGCCGTCGCCGGTGCAGGTGTGGGCGCTGGTCGCCGAAAAGTAGGCGCGGCCGTAGCCGCCGGTGGCGAGCACGGTCTTGTGCGAGCGGAACGCGTGCAGCGTGCCGTCGTCGAGCTTCAGCGCGATCACGCCGCGGCAGGCGCCGCCCTCCATGATCAGGTCGAGCGCGAAATACTCGACGAAGAACTCGGCGCGGTGCTTCAGCGCCGCGCCGTACATGGTGTGCAGCATGGCATGGCCGGTGCGGTCGGCGGCGGCGCAGGTGCGCTGCGCGATGCCCTTGCCGAAATGCGTGGTCATGCCGCCGAACGGGCGCTGGTAGATCTTGCCGTCCTCGGTGCGCGAGAACGGCACGCCCCAGTGCTCCAGCTCGTAGACCGCGGCGGGGGCGTTGCGCACCATGTATTCGATGGCGTCCTGGTCGCCGAGCCAGTCCGACCCCTTGACGGTGTCGTACATGTGCCAGCGCCAATCGTCCTCGCCCATGTTGCCGAGCGAGGCGGCAACGCCGCCCTGCGCCGCCACGGTGTGCGAGCGGGTGGGGAACACCTTGGTGATGCACGCCGTGCGCAGCCCGGCCTGCGAGCAGCCGACCACGGCGCGAAGGCCCGCGCCGCCGGCGCCAACCACCACCACGTCGTACTTATGCTCGGTGATCGGATAGGCCTTGCCGTTGATCGAAGGCGCCGTCGCGCCGTTGGAGCCGTTCGTGGCCATTAAGCTCAACCCCCGAAAGCGATCTTGAGAACCGCGAACACCCCGGCCGCGCCGACGATGTAGCAGAAGAAGCTGTTCGCCATCAGCGTGGCGAACTTGATGAGATCGCCGTGCACGTAATCCTCGATGATCACCTGCATGCCGATCTTCATGTGATAGGCGCCGGTGGCGATCACCAGGACGAAGGGGATCGCGATCAGCGGATTGGCGATCCAGTGCAGCACGGTGGCGTGGTCCTTGCCGTGCAGGAACACCAGCGCGCCGACGAAGACGAGGGTGAGCGGGATCAGCGCGACGCCGGTGATGCGCTCGGCCCAGAAGTGCTGGGTGCCGTGCTTGGCCGAGCCCAGCGCGCGGGCGCGGGCCATCGGGGTGCGGATCGAGGTGTTGGCGTTCGACATCGGCTCTCTCAAAGCAGGAGGTAGGCCGCGCCCCAGACCGCGACGGTCAGGGCGCCGGAGAAAGCGAACGAGCCATAGGTCAGGAGCTCGCGCTCGACCGGACCGAAGCCGCGCCCAAAATCCCAGATGAAGTGACGAAGGCCGCCGGCCATGTGCTGGAACAGCGCCCAGGTGTAGCCGACCAGCACGAGCTGGCCGATCCAGGTGCCGAACGCCCAGCTGACGAGGTCGAACGCCTCCGGCGAGGTGATCGCCGCCACCAGCCACACCACCAGCAGCAGCGTACCGAAATACAGCGCCGCCCCGGTGATCCGGTGCAGGATGGAACTCATCATCGTCATCATCGGCCGGTAGATCATCAGATGCGGCGACAACGGCCGTTCGACGCGGGTTTGCACCTTTGCCATTCCTTCACTCCTGGCTGCTGCTCGGCTGCCGGCGCGCGGCGGGATGAAACGATCGTCCAGGCCGGCGCGCCACCCCGGCATGCGCAGTATCGCCGCGCTGCGGGTCGCTCCGATGACATTGTTCGGCGCCATCCGCCGATTTTCCAGCTCCGACCGGGAGGACCAACCCAGCCGAAACCGCCCTCTGGTTGTATAAATCGCAACCAAAAGGTGTATGACTTCGTCAGTTGCGAAGGTGACCGATCCGATTTCGCCACGCAATCTGTTTTTTGTCTAAGGTACCTTCTCGGTTCGCGAAGGTAGCGGCGACATTCTATGCGATTCGATCTGACTGACCTCGACCTGTTCCGCCACGTCGCCGACGCCGGCAGCATCACCGCCGGCGCGGCGCGGGTCAACCTCGCACTGGCTGCGGCATCGACTCGCATCCGCAACATGGAGGCCTCGCTCGGCGCCGCCCTTCTGGTACGAAGCCGCCAGGGCGTGACGCCGACCAATGCCGGCCGCACCCTGCTGCAGCACGCCCGCGCCATCCTGGCCCAGACCGAGCGCATGAACGCCGAGCTTGCGGCCTATTCCGGCGGCATGGCCGGGCAGGTGCGGGTGCTGTCCAACACCAACGCATTGACCGAGTTCCTGCCCGAGGCGCTGAGCGCCTTCCTCACCGCCAACCCCAAGATCAGCGTCGACATCGAGGAGCGATTGTCCGACGAGATCGTGGTGCTGGTGGCCGAGGGCGTCGCCGATATCGGCATTGTCGCCGGCACCGTCGACACCGGCTCGCTGGAAACCTTCCCGTTCCGCTCCGACCGGTTCGTGCTGGTGGTGGCGACGGACGATGCGCTGGCGGAGCTGAGCCGCGTCACCTTCTCCGACGTGCTCGGACACGATTTCGTCGGGCTCGACCGCGCCTCGGCGCTGCAGCGCTTCCTGGCTGACAAGGCGGCGCGCATCGGCCGCCAGTTGCGCTTACGGGTGCAGCTCCGCAGCTTCGATGCGGTGTGCCGCATGGTCGAGTGCAAGGTCGGGCTCGGCATCGTGCCGCAGAGCACCGCGCTGCGGGCGATGCGCAGCATGGCGATCAGAACCGTCGATCTCGACGACGCCTGGGCCCAGCGCGAGCTCACCATTTGCGTGCGCGGCCTGGACAAGCTGCCGCCCTACAGCCGCCGGCTGGTGGAGCACCTCAAGGGCGTCGAGGACCCGCAGCGTTAGGCGAACGGCCGACGGCTGGACCGCACGATCGGCCGCGAACTGCTTCAGTGGAAATAGCGGGTGTTGCCGTCGAGCCGCCACACCAGGCCGCTGGGGGTGAACTCCATCGTCACCGTGCCGTCGACCGCGGCGCCGGCGATGCGGGTCAGCACCATCGAGCCGAACCCGCGCGCGGCGGGTGGCGCCGCAATCGGCGGCCCGCCCTCCTCCAGCCATTCCAACTGGAAGCGGTCGTCGGCGCTGGCGCCCCATTTCACCACCACCCGGCCCTTGCCGTTGGACAGCGCGCCGAACCGGGTGGCGTTGCTGGCCAGTTCGTGGAAGGCGAGGCCGAGGTTCTGCGCCGGCTCCGGCGCGACCTCGACATTGGGGCCGTCGAGCACGAGCCGTTCGTCCGCCATCACGCCGAACGGCTTCATCTGCGCCAGCAGCAGATCGCGCAGCCGGATGCTGGCCCACTGCCGCTCCACCAGCAGCGCCTGGGTCAGCGACAACCCCTGCAGGCGCTCGGAGAATCGGTCGAGGAAATCGTTGATGCCGGTGGAGATGCGGCCGGTCTGGCGCGCCATGCCCTCCACCACCGCCAGCTGGTTCTTGGCGCGGTGCAGCGTCTCCCGCATCAGCAGTTCGACCCGGGCCTGGGAGTCCTTGCGGGCGGTGATGTCGTAGAACGCCACCACCCCGGCCACCACCGTTCCGGAACGGTCGCGCACCGGGGCCGAACTGACGGCGATGGTGCCACGGCTGCCGTCGCCACGGACGATGTCGATCTCGACCTCGGTCACCGTCTCGCCATAGCAGAGCGCCCGCGCCAGCGGCCATTCGTCGAGTTCGAAGCGTTGGCCGTCGGCGTGGAAGCCAACCAGGGTGGCGTAGGCATCAATGCCGCCAGTGGGATCGAGCGGGCCGCGCAGGATGGCGGAGACCTGATCGTTCGCCAGCAGCACCCGCCCGCTCGGCGCCTCGGCGACGATCACCCCGATCGGCATCGCCCGCACCACACCTTCCAGCCGGGCACGGCCGAGGTCGAGCTCGGACTCCGCGTCGCGCAAGGCGCGGCGACTGGCCCAGAACAGCGCAAACCCGGTAAGCAGCGCGAACGAGCCGAGCGCCGCCAGCCGCCGCAGCCAGGGGCGGTAGATCGCCCAGGACTCCACCGAATAGACCGCGGCGAGCGGCAAGCCCTCGATCCGCCGATAGGCCGCCACGCGGCTGGCGAGGTCGGCCGGCCGCTGGCCGGCGAACACATCGGCGCGACGCCCGCTCGCCAACGCCGCAAGCAGCGCCTCCGACGCCGGCACTGACGCCTCTTCGCTTATCGGGTAACGGACCAGAACGGTGCCGTCGGTGCGGATCAGCGCCGCGACGGAATCCTCGTCGCGGCTCAGCACGGCGCGGAAAAAGCCCTCGAAATAGCGCGGGCGGACCACCACCCCGATGCCGCCGTCGAAGCCGCCGTCGCGCGCCGTGCCGTCGCTGCGCGACAGCCGGCGGCTCACCGTGAAGGCGACGACGCCGCTGATGTCGCCCTTGAACGGCACGCTGACATAGAGCCCCGCGTCATCCCGCATGGCGAGAAAGTCGTCGCGACGGGACATGTCGATCGAAGGCGAGGGGAACCCCCGGCTGGTTACCGCAACGTGGCCGTCGGGGCCAACCAGGAACACCGCCTCGACTTCCGGCAGTTCGGTCGCGAGCGACTTCAACACGCCGTAGAGTTCCTGCGACTGGCGGATTTCCGGCCAGGTCCGACCGTCGATGTGCTCCTCGACCCGCGCCAGTACCACCCGGATCATCTGCAGCACCGCGGTGGCGTGCTCGGCCAGCGACTCGGTCTTCGCCAGCACCTCCTCGCGAAGATGACCGTGGGTCTGCCGATAGTCGACCACCGCCCCGACCAGAAAGATGGAGAGCGGTAGCAGCACTGAGGCCACAGCGAGAAAGTGTCCCGGACGTCGAAGAGACCGACGGCGCGAACTCTCGCTCGTCTGTTGGACAGAAGCCGGCATCGCGAAAATTTGCGCCCCTCAAGAACAATGCGACCAACGCCAGCACAGGCGTCGGGTTCCCCGCGATTTGGAAAAAAGCGCTATTTTGGCATTAATTTACCACCGCGACCTGTATGTAAATTACCTAGGTCGCGCGCCAGGCTGGCTGATAGACTGGCGGCCGATCACGTCGCGGACCTGCGGGCGACGCAATACGCATTTCCGGGTGATCCCTGTGTGATTCGGAAACACCCTCGCCGGAAAGCACTTGATTTAAAACGATTTTTCGGAAATCCGCGTCCAGAACTGCGGCCTGATCGGCCGGAATTCATATAATCTTTCTATAATACGGATCTGGTGAATCGCCGTCCAGGTCTCGGCATCATGCCGGCTCCTGTGCCAGTGGATAACCCACCCGCCCGAGCAGAGCTGCGGGCAGCCTGCCCCGCGCCGCGGCAGAGCAACAACACCCTGCAATGCGCATGTTTTTCTCCCTTGCGAGGTCAGGGAGGGTGGCCCCGCAGGTGGTGTCGGTCGGGGCGATCCGCCGATGATGTTGCATTACGGTTCCGAGGCGGCTTCAAGAAACCGTTTAGCCTAGGTTAAATCCATACTAACGATGATAGACTTGACCTTGACTGGACCGATTCCCGCGGGCCGCGGCCCGGACTATTCGCGCCGCAGGATCTTGTCGACCACGAACGCCGCCAGCCGGTCTTCGTGAAAGGCACGGCGGATGCCGTCCGGGTCGTAGTCGGTGGCGATCCAGTCGCGGAACGCGATCGGCGCGGCCTGGTTGCGGGCGAGATAGCTGTCGAAGAAGGCATCGAGCACGCCGGTGCGCGACTGGCGGATGTGGCCGTAGCGGGCGCTGAGCTGGGCCATCGCCTCGGCCACCGGGCGGTTCTCGTGCAAGATGAGGTAGAGCGCGGCGACGAAGCCGGCGCGGTCAGCGCCCGACTTGCAGTGGATCACCGCCGGATATTCGATGCCGGCGAACAGCCGCTCGGCGGCGAACACGTCCTCGGCCGGCGGCAGCTCGCGCGAGCGCATCGGCAGGTCGACCAGCGCCAGCCCATGGCGCGCGCAGGCCTCCACCTCCAGCGGATAACTGCCGAACTCGCGGCCGCCGCGCAAATTCACCACCGTCCTGATGCCGAGACGGGCGAAGGCGGCGATGTCCGGCGGCGCTGGCTGATTGGACCGCCACAGCTTGTCGGAGACGCGGTGGCGGTTTTTCCACACCAGCCGGAACAGGCCGTGGTCCGCCATCAGCATATTGGCCCACGCCGCCGCGCGCGCCGTCGGGCCGGCGATCGGACGGGTCCAGCGGGCGATACGAGCCATGCGGCGGGCATACCGCTGGTCGGGTGTGGGGAAAAAGACGCTGCGCACGGTCGGTCTATATCGGGTCGACACTGCGGCGACAACCCGGCGCCGGCCGGGTTCAGGGCGCCGAACTCGGGTTAACGGCGGTTTCGGGGTTGCGGAAGGTCTGATTCGATGAGGGGCCTCGATTCGGAGCCCCGCCATGAGCCTTGATGGCCTGAGCCTTGATGGCCTGTTCGTCCCCGAGAAGTCGCGCCTGAAGGTGCTGCTCGACCACCTGTCGGTGATCGAGGACCCACGCGAGGCGTGGCGGGTGGCTCACCCGCTGCCGGAGGTGCTGCTTTTGGTGGTGTGCGGCACCTTGGCGGACTGCGACGACTACGAGGGGATCGCCGAGTGGGGCGAGACGCATCTGTCGTTTCTGCGCCGCTTCCTGCCCTACCACCACGGGGTTCCGGGGGCGCGCTGGCTGACCTTGCTGATGAACCGCATCGACCCGGACCTGTTCGCGGCGGCGTTCACGGCGTGGGTTCGGGAGAGCTGGCCGGATCGCCCGGACCTGGTGGCGATCGACGGCAAGACCTCGCGGCGCAGCCACGACCGCGGGGCCGGCAAGGCGCCGCTGCATCTCGTTTCCGCCTTCGCCACCACGCGCCGTCTGGTGCTCGGCCAGGAGGCGGTCGCCGACAAGAGCAGCGAGACCACGGCGATCCCCCTCCTGATCGAGCGGCTCGCCGCCGCCGGCGGCCTCGACGGCACCCTGATCTCGATCGACGCCATCGCCACCAATCCGACCATCGCCACCGCCATCCGAGGCGCCAAGGCCGACTATCTGCTCGCCGTGAAGGCCAACCAGCCGACCCTGCGGGCCGAGATCGAGAGCTTCTTCGCCGAGGCGCCCGCGGCCGAGACCGAGAGCGTCACCGACCTCGACAAGGGCCATGGCCGCATCGAGAGCCGCACCGTCACGGTTGCCCGCGAGGTCGATTGGCTGAAGGGTGATCGGCGCTTTCCCGGCGAATTGCGGCTGCCCGACGTCGCCACCATCGTGCGCGTCGCATCGCACGCCGAACTCGCCGACCGCGGCCGCTTCGAGACCCGATACTACATCTCCTCGGCCGCGCTCTCGGCAACCGCCGCCGCCGAGGCCGTGCGAAGCCACTGGGCGATCGAGAACAGCCTGCACTGGGTCCTCGACGTCACCTTCGGCGACGACCAGTCCCGCCTGCGCACGGGACACGGCGCCAGGAACATGGCCGTCGTCCGCCACTTCGCCTTCAATCTCCTGCGCGCCGTCACCGACAAGAAAAGCCTCAGGCTCAGGCGAAAGCGCGCTGGCTGGGACCCCGAATACTGTGCTCAAGTCCTCGGACACAGGGCGCGTTAACCCGGATTCGGTGCCCTGCGGCCGGGTTGGAGGCGTTCGAAGCGCCCGGCGCCGGCCCGACGCACGGCGGCGTGACAATACCGCCGCAGACGGCGCTGTCCCGCCGCCGCCGATAATGCTAAGGCGGCGCCAGACTGCGGATCTGCGGCGCCGGGGCGGTCACCCCGACACATGCGCGTGCAATCCGCCCCCCCCGCCGGCGTGGACGCCGCCGCCCTCGACCGACCAGCCTTCCAAATGACACAGCCCCCTTCCCGCCCGACTGCCTCCCGCTTCACGCGCCCGCAGCTGCTCGTGCTGTTCCTGGCGCTGGCGGTGCTGGCGGCGATCCCGATCGCCACCCACCCGGTGCCGCCACTGTCGGACTATCCGAACCACCTGGCGCGCATGCACGTCATCGCCGTGCTCGACCACGACCCGGATCTTTCGCGCTACTACGAGCTCGACTGGCACATCCTGCCCAACCTGATGATGGACCTGGTGGTGCCGTGGATCGATCGGGCGGTCGACATCTATACCGCCGGCCAGGTCTTCACCGTCCTCACCTTCCTTCTGATCATGTCCGGCACCGTGGTGCTGAACCGGGTGCTGTTCGGCGGCTGGTCGGCGTGGCCGTTCATCGCCTTTCCGCTGCTCTACAGCGGAGTGTTCCTGCTCGGGCTGATGAACTACCTGTTCGGCATCGGCCTCGCCTTGTGGGGCCTTGCTGCCTGGATCCACTGGCGTGAGACGTGGCTGCCGCTGCGTTTGGTGCTGGCAACCGCGATGGTGGCGCTGCTCTATGTCTGCCACCTGTTCGCGGTCGGCCTTTATGCCATCGGCCTGCTCGGCTTCGAGATCTGGCGGCTGACCACCCAGGAGGGGCCTCGCGGCCGGCGCGTGCTCGACTTCGTGCTGAGCGGCCTGCCGTTCCTGGTGGTGCCGGTGCTGCTGGTCGGCAGCCCGACCTGGGGGCTGGCGAGCCAGAACGAGTGGGAGCCACGCGGCAAGATCGATGGTCTCATCACCGTGATCGAGGTCTATTCCGACGTGGTGGCGTTCGGGCTCACTGCGACGGTGGCGATCACCGCCGGCTGGGCCGCCCGCCACGGCCTGCTCAAGCTGCACCCTGCCGCCTGGATCGTGTTTGCGGTCGGCGCGGTGGTCTATCTGGCGCTGCCGCGGGTGCTGTTCGGCTCCTATTTCGCCGACCAGCGGCTGCCGGTCGCGCTGGCCTTCATGGCGGTGGCGTTCGCCGACCTCGATCTGCACCGGCGTTGGACGATGCGGGCGTTCTGCATCGTGCTGGTGGCGCTGCTGGCGGTGCGGGTGTTCGAAGTCCAGCTGACGTGGCGGCAGCTCACCAAATGGACCTCGGCGTTCCAGCAATCGGTGCAACTGATCGACCGCGGCGCCAAGGTGCTGGTGGCGTTCGACGACAACGCCCAGGCCGACGACGTGCGCGACCTCGGCCTCGCCCACGCCGCCTGCCTCGCCATGATCGAGAGGTCGGCGCTGGTGACCACCGCCTTCGCGGTGCGCGGCAAGCAGATCCTGCAGTTGAAGCCGGCGTGGCGCGACCACGCCGACACCGAGGACGGCACGCCGCCCTCCGCCAGCCAGCTGATCGCCACCTCGATGCGCAGCGTCGAGACCATCGAGCAGTATTGGGACGACTGGCCGAGCCGGTTCGACTACGTCTACCTGCTCTACACCGAGCGCGGCAAAGACAACCCGGTGCCGGCGTGGCTGTCGCTGGTCTATGAGGGCGCCCGCTTCCAGCTCTACCGGGTGGTGCCGAATCCGCCGGGCTGACCCTCGCCGTCGCTCCAAAGGAGGGCTTGCGATCGGGCTGGGCGAAGGTAGGGTCGCCCGACCGATACGACCGACCGGGACTTTTCGCCATGGCCACCTCCCTCCGCCCCCGCCGCAGCGTGCTCTACATGCCGGGCTCCAACGCCCGCGCGCTGGAAAAGGCCCGCACGCTGCCGGCCGACTGCGTGATCCTCGACCTTGAGGACGCGGTGGCGCCCGACGCCAAGGACATCGCCCGCGACCAGGTGACGGCGGCGGTCAAGGCCGGCGGTTTCGGCCTGCGCGAGGTGTTCGTCCGCATCAACGGCCTCGACACGCCGTGGGGCGCGGCCGACCTCGCTGCCGCCGCCACCGCGGCGCCCGACGTCATCTTGGTGCCCAAGGTGTCGGACCCCGAGGACCTGCGCCGGATCGGCGCGATGCTGGCGGACGCCGGCACGCCCGAGACGACGCGGGTGTGGGCGATGATGGAGACGCCGCGGGCGATGCTGGCGGCGCTGGAGATCGCCGACGCCGCGCACGACCCCGCGACCCGCCTTGCCGGCTTCGTGATGGGCACCAACGACCTCGCCAAGGACACCCGCGCCCGCTGGCTGCCCGGCCGGGCGCCGATGCTGCCGTGGCTGATGGCCTGCCTCGCCGCGGCGCGGGCAAACGGCCTCGACATCGCCGACGGCGTCTACAACGCGCTGTCCGACGACGACGGCTTCAAGCGCGAGTGCAACGAGGCGCGCGACCTCGGCTTCGACGGCAAGACCCTGATCCACCCGAACCAGATCGGCCCCTGCAACGCCGCGTTCTCGCCGACGGCGGAGGAGGTGGCGTGGTCGCGCACCGTGATCGCCGCGTTCGACGCGCCGGAGGCGCAGGGCAAGGGCGCGCTGCAGGTCGAGGGCAAGATGGTCGAGCGCCTGCACGCCGAGATGGCGCGGCGGGTGGTGGCGATCGCCGCGACCATCGCCGCGCGCGAAGCCGCCTGACCACGCCAACCGCGCGGCCGCCCGCGGCTGGCCGCAACCGACCGACAAAGGCCGGGCGCACATCGGCCGAAGGGGAACGACGATGCTCCAGAAGACCTCCAGCGGCAATTTCTTCGAGGACTTCCGCCTCGGCCAGGTGATCCGCCACGCCGTGCCGCGCACGATCACCGTCGGCGACGTCAGCCTCTACACCGCGCTCTACGGCACGCGCTTTGCCGTTCAGTCGTCGGACGCGTTCGCCGCCGCGGTCGGCTATCCGGAGAGCCCGGTCGATGATCTCTTGGTGTTCCACATTGTGTTCGGCAAGACCGTGCCGGACGTGTCGCTGAACGCCATCGCCAATCTCGGCTACGCCGGCGGCCGCTTTCTGAAGGCGGTCTATCCCGGCGACACCCTGCACGCGGTGTCGGAGGTGATCGGGCTCAAGGAGAACTCCAACAAGAAGACCGGCGTCGTCTATGTCCGCTCCACCGGCTTCAACCAGCACGGCGAGGAAGTGCTGGACTATGTGCGCTGGGTGATGGTGCGCAAGCGCGACGAAAACGCCCCGATCATCGAGCAGGGCGTGCCGACGCTGCCGAAGGCGCTGGCGCCGGGCGCCCTCGGCACCGCCTGCCCGCGTATCGACGGGGCTGAGTGGAACGAGGCGCTGGCCGGCAGCCCGTTCCGCTTCGACGACTACGAGGTCGGCGAGAAGATCGACCACGTCGACGGCATGACGGTGGAGGAAGCCGAGCACCAGATCGCGACCCGGCTCTATCAGAACACCGCCAAGGTGCATTTCAACCAGCACTCCGAGAGCAAGGGCCGGTTCGGCAAGCGGCTGATCTATGGCGGCCACGTCATGTCGCTGGCCCGCGCGCTGTCGTTCAACGGCCTCGCCAACGCCTTCCACATCGCCGCCATCAATGGCGGGCGTCACGTCGCGCCGCTGTTCGCCGGCGAGACGGTGTTCGCGTGGTCGGAGATTGTCGACAAGCAGCCGCTGGCCGCGCGCAGCGACGTCGGCGCGCTGCGCATCCGCACCGTGGCGACCAAGGACAAGCCGGCGACGCTGTTCCCGGACAAGCTCGCCGACGACTACGACCCCTCAGTGATCCTCGACTTCGATTATTGGGCGCTGCTGCCGCGGTGAGGCGCCGGCGGCCGGCCCGCATCGCCGGCGACCGGACCCGGCGCGGCCAGGCCGCCTTCACCCGCGGCGGCGGCCGCCCTTGCCAGGCGCCTTGCCGAACGCGGGTTTCGGCCCCGGCCGGAAGTCGTCCGGCTGCAGCGGCAGCTCGCGATTGTGCGGGCCCATCTCATCCAGCGTCGGCTTGCGGGCGCGAGAGCCGCCGCCAGCGGCGCTTGCCCCGCCCCCGCCGCCCGCCGACCCTCCTCCGATCGGGGAGGCAGACGAGGCGCCGCGCTTCACCGGCACGCCGGGATCGTCCAACACCGCCAGCTCGGCGGCCCGAAGGCGCTTGATCTCGTCGCGCAGCCGCGCTGCCTCTTCGAAGTTGAGGTCGGCGGCGGCGGCGCGCATGCGCGATTCGAGATCGGCGATCACCGCCGTGAAATTGTGGCCGATGGTCGCCGCCGCGGCGGCCGGCCCGGCGTCGACCCGGACGTGATCGCGCTCGTAGACGCTGTCGAGAATGTCGGCGATGCCCTTCTTGACGCTCGCGGGGGTGATGCCGTGCTCGGCGTTCCACGCCAGCTGCTTGGCGCGGCGGCGGGTGGTCTCGGCCATCGCCCGCTCCATCGAGCCGGTGATGCGGTCGGCATAGAGGATCACCTTGCCGTCGACGTTGCGGGCGGCGCGGCCGATGGTCTGGACCAGCGAGGTTTCGCTGCGCAAGAACCCTTCCTTGTCGGCGTCGAGGATGGCGACCAAAGCGCATTCGGGGATGTCGAGGCCCTCGCGCAGCAAATTGATGCCGATCAGCGCGTCGAAGGCGCCGAGGCGCAAATCGCGGATGATCTCGATGCGCTCGATGGTGTCGATGTCGGAGTGCATGTAGCGCACCCGCACCCCCTGCTCGTGCAGGTATTCGGTCAGGTCCTCGGCCATGCGCTTGGTCAATACCGTGACCAGCGCCCGATAACCGGCGGCGGCATTGGCGCGGACCTCGCCCAGCAGATCGTCGACCTGGGTGCGGGCCGGCCGCACCTCGACCGGCGGGTCGACCAGGCCGGTCGGGCGGATCACCTGCTCGACGAACACGCCGCCCGCGCGCTCCAGCTCCCACGCCGCCGGGGTGGCGGACACCGCCACCGTCTGCGGCCGCATGGCGTCCCATTCCTCGAAGCGCAGCGGCCGGTTGTCGAGGCAGGACGGCAGGCGGAAGCCGTATTCGGCCAGCGTCGCCTTGCGGCGGAAGTCGCCGCGATACATCGCCCCGATCTGCGGGATGCTGACGTGCGATTCGTCGATGAAGATCAGGGCGTTGTCGGGGATGTACTCGAACAGGGTCGGCGGCGGCTCGCCGGGCCGGCGGCCGGTGAGGTAGCGCGAATAGTTCTCGATGCCGGCGCAGGAGCCGGTGGCCTGCAGCATCTCCAGGTCGAAGGTGGTGCGCTGCTCCAGCCGCTGCGCCTCCAGCAGACGCCCCGAGGCATTGAGCTGGTCGAGCCGGGTCTTCAGCTCCGCCTTGATCGAGGCCGCCGCCTGCTGCAGCGTCGGCTTGGGCGTCACATAGTGCGAATTGGCGTAGATCTTGACGAACCCCAGGGCGCCCTTGGTCTCGCCGGTGAGCGGGTCGAACTCGTCGATGCGCTCGACCTCATCGCCGAACAGCGAGATCCGCCACGCCCGGTCCTCATAGTGGGCCGGAAACAGCTCGATGGTGTCGCCGCGCACCCGGAACATGCCGCGGGCGAACTCGAGCTGGCTGCGTTTGTATTGCAGCGCGACGAGGTCGGCGATCAACTGGCGCTGGTCGATGCGGTCGCCGACCTGGATGGCGAAGGTCATCGCCGTATAGGTCTCGACCGAGCCGATGCCGTAGATGCACGACACCGAGGCGACGATGATGACGTCGTCGCGCTCAAGCAACGATCGCGTTGCGGCGTGGCGCATGCGGTCGATCTGCTCGTTGATCGCCGAATCCTTCTCGATATAGGTATCGGTGCGGGGGACGTAGGCTTCCGGCTGGTAATAATCGTAGTACGAGACGAAGTACTCGACCGCGTTATCGGGAAAGAAACTGCGGAACTCGCCGTAGAGCTGCGCGGCCAGCGTCTTGTTGGGGGCGAGAATCAGCGCCGGGCGCTGGGTCTGCTCGATCACCTTGGCCATGGTGAAGGTTTTGCCCGAGCCGGTGACGCCGAGCAGCACCTGGTCGCGGTCGCCGGCTTGGATGCCGGCCACCAGCTCGCGAATCGCGGCGGGCTGGTCGCCCTGCGGCTCGAACGGACTGCTGAGGACGAACGGCCGGCCGCCCTCGCTCTTGTCCGGCCGCGGCGGGCGATGCGGCGTCCACGGCTGGTCGCGCAGCAGCGGGTTGCCGTCGCGGATCAGTTGCTCGAGCGCCTCGGCGCTGGCGGAGGAGCCCAGCGGCGTGCCGTCGAACGCCGCCTGCGGCGCTTCGGCAAATCCGGCGTCGCCTTGGCCTGTCATGGCGCCGTGGCCGGCGGTGCCGTCGGCGAGGCCGGGGTTGAGCAGCGCGGCGAGCGCCGGGTCCATCGCCGGCGACGGCGGGCGCGCCGCCCGGCTGCGGGCACGGGGCGTCTTAGCGGGCTTGCTGGGAGGCTGGGAGGGGTTCGCGGGCGAGGACATGCCGGAAATATGGGCCGCCCGGGCCGGCAAGGAAAGCGGGGGCGCATCGAACCGGGGGCACGCGACCGCGACCGGGCGGTCCGGCGACCGTTGCCAGGCAGCCGGGCCGACCGCGGCGCGGCTGGTGCCAGCGCCTGCGATCTCCCGCCCGCCCGCCCTCAGTGCGCGCGGGCGATGGCGAATGCCACGGCCTCGGCCAGCGCGCGCCGGATCGGCGCGGCCGGGAAGATGCCGAGCGCATCGGTGGCGATGGCGCCATAATGTTTGGCGCGTTCGCAGGTGTCCTCGATGGCGCGATGCTTGTGCATCAGCCCGACAGCGGTTTCGAGCGCGGCGTCGTCGACCTCGCCCTGCTCCAGCGCCTTGCGCCAGAACGTCCGCTCGTCATCGGTGCCGCGACGGAATGCCAGCACCACCGGCAGCGTGATCTTGCCCTCGCGGAAGTCGTCGCCGACATTCTTGCCGAGATCGGCGGCGCGGCCGCCATAATCGAGCGCGTCGTCGACCAGCTGGAAGGCGATGCCGAGGTTCATGCCGTAGGAGCGGCAGGCCGCTTCCTCCGCCTTGCCGCGGCCGGCCAGCACCGGGCCGAGCTCGGCGGCGGCGGCGAACAGCTCGGCGGTCTTGGACCGAATCACCGCGAGGTACTCGTCCTCGGTGGTCTCGGTGTTCTTGGCGGCGGCGAGCTGCATCACCTCGCCCTCGGCGATAACCGCGGCGGCGGTGGAGAGGATCTCCAGGCAGCGCAGATTGCCGACCTCGACCATCATGCGGAAGGCCTGGCCGAGCAGGAAGTCGCCGACCAGCACGCTCATCTCGTTGCCCCACAGCATGCGGGCGGCGGCCTTGCCTCGGCGCAGCTCGCTCTCGTCGACGACGTCGTCGTGGAGCAGGGTGGCGGTGTGCATGAACTCGACCGCAGCGGCGAGCTTGGTGTGACCCTCGCCCTGGAAGCCGCACAGCTGAGAGGTGGCGAGCGTCAGCATCGGCCGCAGTCGCTTGCCGCCCGACGAGATCAGGTGGTTGGCGACCTCGGGGATCGTGGTGACATCGGAGCCGGTGCGCGAGAGAATCGTAGCGTTCACCCGCTCCATGTCGGATTGGACGAGACGCACGAGGCCCTCAATCGACGCTTCGGGCGCGGATTCGAACGGTAAGACGACGGCCAAAGGAGGCTCCCAGCCGAGACCAGACCACGACCGTCCGCGGCCGCGATCGAACCGTAGCATTTAGAGGCGACCTTCGCCGGGGGCAAGAGCCAGCTTGATCACAGGCCGCTTCCGACCGCCGACGACAGCGCAGGCGCCGCCTCCGCCAGCCGCGCCACCTCCTCGGCGACGCGGTCGACATGCCCGTGGTGCAGCATATGGCCGGCCTTGGCAATGCGGACGACGCGAATCGCCGGCGCATCGCGCGCCAAAACCTCGCCGTGGATCGCCGCCGGCACGGTGGCGTCGGCCTCGCCCACCACCAGCACGGTCGGCACCGCCAACGCGGCATAACGCGGCGCCTGGGCCGCCAGCTCGCCGCGCAGCAGCTTGAAATCCTGCATGGTGTCGCGGAAACGGTCGGGAGTCATGGCCAAGGCCAGGGCGCTGGTGCCGAGATAGCCGGGCGGCAGCGGCTCGGGCGCGAACATCCGCGCCGTCGCCGTCTCCAGCGCTGCCAGGCTGAGGGGCGTCGCCAGGGTGTGGGTGAACAGCGGCCCGGTCAGCAGCACCTCGGCAGCGGCCTGGAACCACTTGAGCCCGCCCGGGCGGGGGTGAGTCGCCGGGTTGATCAGCGCCAGCCCCGCGACCTCGCCGGGGTAGTCCAGCGCATAGCGCAGCGCCACCGAGCCGCCGAACGAGTGGCCGACCACGATCAGCCGCCGGGCGCCGACCGCGCGCACCGCGCCGCGAATCAGTTCGGCCTGGCGGCCGAGCGCGGCGTCGCCGTCGCCGCCCAGCCGGCGGCTCCAGCCTGAGCCCGGCCGGTCGGCGATCAGCACCGGCAGGCGCGCCGCCAGCCGCTGGCCGAGCGGCCTCAGGTCGGCGCCACAGCCGGGGGCGCCATGCAGCAGCAGCACCGCCGGCCGGTCGGCCGCCGCCGGGTCGGCGCCGAGCCGAACGAGGTGGATGGCGCCGCCATCGACCGCGACCACATCGCCGGCGGGCGGGAAGCGGGTTTCGAGCCGCGCGGTCTGCGCCCGGGTGAGCGCAGCGGCGGCGCCGAGGGCGAGCGCGCCGGCAAGAACGAGGATGACGAGGGCGAGCAGCATGGCGTGCGATCCGCAAGGCCAGCCATGCTATCGCGTCGCCGCCGCGCCAGCCAGCGCGCGATATGCTACCAACCCGGCATGGAAGAGCTGATGCGTACCATCGACCCGGTGCTGGTGACCGCAATCGAGGCGCTGCTCGGCGAAGCCGGCATCCCGCTGCTGGTGGCCGACCAGAACATCGCGACGGTGGAAGGCTCGATCGGCGCCTTCCCGCGTCGCATCCTGGTACCGTCCGAGCAGTTGGACGCGGCGCGGCGGCTGGTGATCGCCGCCGGTCTCGGCCACGAGCTCACCTCGCCGCGGTGAGCGCGGGGCAGGACGACCGATCTCACAGCCCGTAGCGCGACCACAGCGCCCGCGCCTCGATGGCCGAGACGACGTCGGCGGCCAGGCCGGGCCCGACCTCGGCGGCCTGGCCGAAACCCGGCAGGCGGCGGCCGAACAGCGTCCGCTCGGCCGAGATCAGCGGCATCAGCACCTTGTCGCCGAAGCGCTGGCGCAGCACGGTGCGCGTCTCGCCGATGTCGTCGATCAGGCCGAACGCTTTGGCCCGCTCGGCTTCCCAGTATTCGCCGGTGAACAGGCTGTCGTCGGGCGCGGCAAGCCTGGCGCCGCGCCGGCCCTTCACCAGCTCGATGAACTTGGCGTGAATGGCACGCTGGATGGTCTTCACCCGCTCGACGTCTTCGGGGTCCTCGGGGCGGAACGGGTCGAGCATCGATTTGCGGGTGCCGGCGGTATAGACCCGGCGCTCGACGCCGATCTTCTCGATCAGCTTGTCGAAGCCGAACGAGGCGCCGATCACCCCGATCGAGCCGACGATCGAGGACGGATCGGCAAAGATCTCGTCGCCGGCGCAAGCGATCATGTAGCCGCCGGAGGCGGCGACGTCCTCGACGAACACCAGCACCGGCAGCTTGGCCTCCTCGGCCAGCAGGCGGATGCGACGGTGGATCAAGTGCGACTGCACCGCCGAGCCGCCCGGCGAATTGATGATGAGCGCCACCGCCTTGGCGTCGCGTACCGCGAACGCCCGCTCCAGCACCCGCGCCACGCTGGCCATGGTCATGCCCGGCGACAGCGGCGTGCTGAACCCGATCACCCCGGTGAGGCGCACCACCGGCACCACCGGCATCTCGGGCGGGCGCAGCGACGCGGGCAGCAAGGGGCGGATGCGATAGATGAGACGTTCCGAAAGAGATGCAGCCATTTCCAATAGATAGAGCCGGATACCGGCCATCTCAAGGTCCCGGCTGCGCCGCGGCTGCCCGCACCTCGTTCAGAGCCCAAGCCCGGACCGAAAAATCTCACACCGCCAAGGCGTCGCCGCGGCGCAGCGCCGCCTCCGCCGCGGTGGAGGGCCGGCCGTCAGGCTCGGCCAGCACCAGCGGCGGCCGCAGCGACAGCGGGGTGCGGCGGCCCTTGCGGGCGCGCACCAGCACGCGGCTGGCCGGCGCGTCCGGCCGCGGATGCACCGGTACCACCTCGACCGCGCCCCAGCGGTCGCCGAGGTCGGCCAGCACGCCGGCCAGCGCGTCGGCGCGGTCGATCAGGGTCAACGTGCCGCCGGGCTGCAGCAGCCGGCCGGCGGCGGCGATCCAATGACAGCGCGGGCGGTCGGGCATGTGGGCGCCGCGCTTGCCGGCATCGGGCGAGGCGGCGTGGCGGCTGGGATCGAGGAACGGCGGGTTGCACAGCACCTGGTCGAAGGCGCCGGCGGCCGGCGGCCCGTCGGCGCGGCCGACCGTGGCGACGTCCGCCGCCACCACCGTGACGCGACCGGCCAGGCCGTTGCGGGCGGCGTTCTCCCCCGCCAACGCAGCGAGGCCGGGGTCGATCTCGACCAGCACCATCGACAGGCCGGGAACCCGCGCCGCCACCGCCAGACCGGCGGCGCCGACCCCGGCGCCGAGGTCGACGGCGCGCTCGCCGGGCAGCGCCGGCACCGCCGCCGCCAGCAAAATGGCATCGTGCCCGACGCGATGGCCGCGCGCCGGCTGCAGCAGCCGCAGCCGTCCGCCGAGCACGGCGTCGTCGGTGGTGGCGTCGGTCATAACGGTCTGGTCGCGGTCCGCGGACGGGTGGAGATGGTCGCCGCCGTCAACGCCGGGCGCGGCGACGGCGGCTGCGGCCAACACCTAGACCATTTTCCGCGCGGGTGGGATCCGGGCAGGCGCAACCGGCCCGAAATTGGCCTCAGAAACTATGCGCACTACGCGCCACGGCGCCGTTCCGTCTGGCGTCCAAGGCCGGCCGACCCCATTGGGGACCTTGCGCCATGGTCCGACAACCAGCGAGGCCGCGTTCCGCCCCCAATCTTTCGTCCCTTCGCCTGCCGCGACAGCCGTCCCAGCCGTCCGGCGGTGCGGCCCGAGGCCGGCCACAGCCGCGCCCGCGGCTCAATTGCGGCGGGCCGCCGCAACCATGTCCTCGAGCGCATTAAAAATCCGCTCCGCGCCCGACTGATCGCCGAGTTCGGCGAGGTGCTCGGCGATACCGAGCATGTGATCGGCGGCGTCGATCAAAAGCGTCCGGTCATGGGCCGCGATCATTTCGGCGATCGAAACCAGACGGTCGGATGCCGACAGTTCCGATGAAGTCGTTTCTGAAAACATGTCCCTCGAGCTCTTGGCGTGACGTTAGATGAGCTTCGGCCAGGGGCGGGGCGCCGTGAGCGCGGCCTGTGCCCGAAATAGCATCCCGCGTATATCAACGCCAGAATTTGACGATTGTTTCGTGCCTGGTGGTTACCTTACGGCTACCTTCGCCAATTCGGCTGTCGAAGCGTCAATTATAAACGTTTTCTGACGTCGCGCGCTGTTGAGAATAATCCAAAATACCAACCATTACACGGCCGCCGCGCCATAGGACTGACCGAACCTAGCCGCCGTGCTGCACGAACGCCCGCGACCGCAACAACCCAACCTTGCGGCCTAGCCTTGAAAGCAACCTGTGATCTGCCATGGCGCCGTCGGGATGGCGGCCGACCGCGTCATAGAGGCGGCGATGAACCAGCAGGCCCTGCTCCGGGCGGACGCGGCCGCGCACCACACGGGCGACGCTGGCCTGCCACTCCGCCAGCCGCGGCAGGGCGCCATCGGCGTCGACGGCGTAGCGGAACGCCGCAGCCGCCGCGGCAACCGAACCGCGACGGCCGGCAGCGGCCGCAAACGCCTCGACCGCGGCGCCCCAGCCGTCTTCCAGCACGATGTCCGGCCGCAGGAACAACAGCCAGTCCGCCCGCGCCTCGGCGGCCGCCCGCCTGAGCCGGACGCCGAGATCGCGCGCCGCCGGGTCGGCGATGATGGTGCAGCCGGCGGCATCGGAAACCGCTACGGTATCATCGTGCGAGCCGCCGTCGGCCACGACAACGTCGCGCAGCACGCCGGTCGACACCGCCGGCACCAGCGCGGCGAAACACGGCACCAGCGTGCGTTCGTTGTTGTGGGTCGGGATGATGACGCTGATCACGGCGCGCTGCCTCTCGGTTGCGGGTCCCATCTAGCCAGGATCGCGGCGGAGGGCCACCCCGGCCCGGCCACGCCGCCGCCACCGCCCGAATGGATCGCCCAGGCGCCCGCTCAGCCGCCGCAGCGCAGCCCGCCGCTCAAGCGCCGCTCTGTCGCACCACAGTACCGCTTGCGCGCGGTCTGCTCTCCGTTTGTTCTTTGTTTGTTCGAAATTCCGCGTTATGATTTCAATATGAACCGAGTCGCCCGAAAGCGCCCCGCCGAGCCGGCCTGGACCAACGATCTGGCCATCGACAGTGCGCGCGCCCAGCGCACCAGCCTCGACATCGACCGCCGCCGCGGCCGCGGGGCGGCGAGCAATCCGAGCGGCCGGTTCGAAGTCCAGGCGCGGACCGAGATCGACGACGGCTGGCAGTCGCTGGACGACCTGCCGCCGTTCCGAACCGAGGTGATCGAGGAGAAGGCGCGGCGCATCATCACCCGCAACGACTCCCCCGACATCGGCTTCGACCGCTCGATCAACCCCTATCGCGGCTGCGAGCACGGCTGCGTCTACTGCTTCGCTCGGCCGAGCCACGGCTATCTCGGGCTGTCGGCGGGGCTCGATTTCGAATCCAAGCTGTTTGCCAAGCCCGACGCGGCGGCGCTGCTGGCGCGCGAGCTCCAGGCGCCCGGCTACCAGGCCAAGACCATCGCGCTTGGCACCAACACCGACCCCTACCAGCCGATCGAGCGGCACTACCAGATCACCCGCGGCATCCTTGAGGTGCTGGCACGGGCCGACCACCCGGTCGCCATCGTCACCAAGTCGGCGCTGGTGCGGCGCGACATCGACATCCTGGCGCCGATGGCGGCGAAGGGCCTCGCCAAGGTGGCGATCTCGCTCACCACCATGGACGGCCGTCTCGCCCGCACCCTGGAGCCGCGCGCCGCGGCGCCAGCGAAACGGCTGGAGACCATCAAGGCGCTGGCGGCAGCGGGCATTCCGGTCACCGTGCTGGTGGCGCCGATCATCCCGGCCCTCAACGACGGCGAGATCGAGCGCATCCTCGACGCCGCCAAGGCGGGCGGCGCCGGCGAGGCCGGCTATGTCATGCTGCGCCTACCGCACGAGCTGAAGGATTTGTTCCGCGAGTGGCTGGTGCAAAACTATCCCGACCGCTATCGCCACGTGCTGTCGCTGGTACGGGAAATGCGCGGCGGCAAAGATTACGACCCCGAATGGGGCAAGCGCGGGCGCGGCGAAGGCCCCTATGCCTGGATGATCGGCCGCCGCTTCGAGACCACCTGCGCCCGCCTCGGCCTCAATCGCCGATCGTTCAGGCTGCGCACCGACCTGTTCGTGCGGCCGCCCCGTCATAACGAGCAGCTGTCGCTGTTTGGCGACCTGCCGCTGATGCGGTTGCCAGCCGGTCGGCGTGACGCGGCATGACGTAGCTGCATTCGGTATCGTACGGATGAGGCCCGCCGCGCATTTGATGCGCGGCTGTCACCACCGACATCCGGCATTGTCGGCGCATGCGCCGAATGCGGGGCGGTGCGCGCGGGTGGCTGCGGGCAGCGTTGCACGGGCGACGGCGCGGCACATCCCTGAATCGTCCCGGCGTTGGCGTGCCCCTGCCGTCGCTGGACACGCGATCATGAACCGTCCCGCGCCGGCGCCGAGCGCGCGCGCAGCAGCGCGCCGCCGCAGACAATGCGGCCGCGACGTTCAACTCTTTTTTTACCCTGATGCCGGCATGATCACGACGTTGCGTTGCGTCGCGTCACCCGAGTACCAGTATGCGTCAGTTGCGTCGCGGGACGTCCGCTCAGGCGTCCCGCTTTTCACTCGACTCCTCCGCCGCCATCGAGAGCCATCTCGATCGCATTCACGTCGGCGACAGCATCCCCATCCTCGCCGGCATGCCGCCGGCGTCGGTCGACGTGGTGTTCGCCGACCCGCCCTACAATCTTCAGCTCGAAGGCGCGCTGAAGCGTCCCGACGAAAGCGTGGTCGACGCCGTCGACGACGACTGGGACAAGTTCGCCTCCTTCGAGGCCTACGACGCCTTCACCCGCGCCTGGCTGCTCGCAGCGAAGCGGGTGATGAAGCCGACCGCCACGCTGTGGGTGATCGGCAGTTACCACAACATCTTCCGGGTGGGAGCGGCGCTGCAGGATCTTGGTTTCTGGATTCTGAACGACGTGGTGTGGCGCAAGACCAACCCGATGCCGAACTTCCGCGGCACGCGCTTTCAGAACGCCCACGAGACCCTGATCTGGGCGGCGCGCGACAAGTCGGCCAAAGGCTACACCTTCAATTACGAGGCGCTGAAGGCCGGCAACGAGGACACCCAGGTCCGCTCCGACTGGACCATCCCGCTTTGCACCGGCGCCGAACGGCTGAAGGACGCCCACGGCCGCAAGCTTCACCCGACCCAGAAGCCCGAGGCGCTGCTGGCGCGGGTGCTGCTGTCGTCGTCGAAGCCCGGCGACGTCGTGCTCGACCCGTTCTTCGGCTCCGGCACCACCGGCGCGGTGGCAAAGCGGCTCGGCCGCCGCTTCGTCGGCATCGAGCGCGACGCCGGCTATGCCGCCGCGGCCGAGGCCCGCATCGACGCGGTGACGCCGCTGCCGGAGGCCTCGCTGGCGCCGTTCGCCACCAAGCGCGATGCGCCGCGGGTTGCGTTCTCGGCGCTGATCGAGCGCGGGCTGCTGCAGCCCGGCGCCACGCTGACCGACAAGGACGGCGACTGCGAGGTGCTGGTTCGCGCCGACGGCACGGTGGAATTCGGCAAGGTGGTAGGCTCGATCCACCGCATCGGCGCGCTGGTGCAAGGTGCCGAAGCCTGCAACGGCTGGACGTTCTGGCATTACGCCGATGGTGGCCGCCTGCGCGCGATCGACCATCTGCGCGCCATCGTGCGGCAGGAGCTCGCGGCGTAGCGGACGCCGCGCGGAGGCTCGAGGTGGTCGTGGCCGGGCATCGTCCCGGCCACTGTCGTTTTTGCGGCGATCGCTGCGATCAGGCCAGCGCGCGCGAGGCGTCCTTCACCTTGCGGGTCGAGGCCTCGACCTGCCGCGTCGCGCCGGCGATTTCGTTCATGCCGCGGCTGATGATGTCGACGCCCTCGGCGGCAGTGCGCATGTTGTGCGACATCTCGCGCGTCACCGCCGACTGCTCCTCGACCGCGGTGGCGATGGCCGAGGAAATGCCGTTGATGGTCGAGATGGTCGAGGTGATGCCCTCGATGGCCTGAACCGCCTTCTGGGTGTTGCCCTGCACCGCGGAGATCTGGTTGCCGATCTCCTCGGTGGCCTTGGCGGTCTGGCTGGCGAGGCTCTTCACCTCCGAGGCCACCACTGCAAAGCCGCGGCCGGCTTCGCCCGCCCGCGCCGCCTCGATGGTGGCGTTGAGCGCCAGCAGATTGGTCTGCGAGGCAATGGAGTTGATCAGCTCGACCACCTCGCCGATCTTCTGCGCGGTGGTGGCGAGGCCGGCGACGATGCCGGTGGTCTCCGAGGCCTGCCCGACCGCCTTTTCGGAGATCTCGCGGGCGTGCGTCACCTGCCGGCTGATCTCGCCGACCGAGGCCGCCAGCTCCTCCGCGCCGGCCGCCACCGCCTGCACGTTCGCGGTGGTCTGGGTCGAGGCGCTGGCGGCGGAGGCGGCCTGCTCGTTGGCGCTCGACACCGCCTGCATGATCTGGCCGAGATCGCCGTCGATCTCGCGCTGCACCGTGGCCCGCCGCGTCTGCTCCTCGACCTGCGCGGTGATGTCGGTGGCGAACTTCACCACCCGGAACGGCTTGCCGTTCAGATCGAGAATGGGATTGTAGGAAGCCTGGATCCACACCTCGCGGCCACCCTTGCCGATGCGCTTGTATTGGGCGGCCTGGAACTCGCCGCGCCGCAGCGCCGCCCAGAACGCGGTGTAGTCGGCGCTGGCGCGACCGGCCGGCTCGACGAACATCGAATGATGGCGGCCTCTGATCTCGTCGAGGCTGTAGCCGAGCGCCGCCAGGAAATTGGCGTTGGCAGCGAGGATGGTGCCGTCGAGGTCGAACTCGATCACCGCCTGGGCGCGGTGGATGGCGTCGAGCTGGCCCTGCACCTCGGCGGCGGCGAGCTTCTGCGTGGTGACGTCGGTGGCAATCTTGAGCACGCACACCGGCTTGCCGCCGCGGCCGAGCACCGGATTGTAGGAAGCCTGGATCCACACCTCGCGGCCGCCCTTGCCGATGCGCTTGTATTCGGCGGCCTGAAACTCGCCGCGCCGCAGCGCCGCCCAGAACGCGGTGTAGTCGGCGCTGTCGCGATAGGCCGCCTCGACGAACATCGAATGATGGCGACCCTTGATCTCGTCGAGACTGTAGCCGAGCGCGGCCAGGAAGTTGGCGTTGGCTTCGACGATGGTGCCGTCGAGATTGAATTCGATGATCGCCTGGGACCGGTTGAGCGCCTCAATGCGCCGGGCGGCTGCGGTGCGGAAACCGAGGGGGGTCATGGCGTAACTCCGGCTTGGGGTATCTTGGTTTCATATAAAACAATTCGTTAAATTACAGTCACCGAAACCGCGCTTTCTGATCGTTACGGCAGCCCAGGGACATAACCCTCGTCCGAGAAGCAGTAACCTTGCGTCAGACTACGTTACGTAAACTCCAGGACGCCCGTTATATTTGACGCGATTCGATTACGTCTCTGTTACTTGAGGACGCGCGGGCGCTGCCGGCGGCCCAGCATGAATTCAACCCTTGATTTACAAAAATAGGCTTCTGCCTGTATTTCCCTGCGGCGATCGCCGCCGCGTGGCCCGGAAGCGGATCGATCCGCGCACGCCGCCGGCACCGGCTCGGCGCTGCCCCGCTGGCGGCGCAAACGGCCGCGGCATCGTTCCGGTGCCGGCCGAGGTCTGCGCCGCCGCCGTCATCCGCCGGCGTGGGCGGCGATCTTTCTCATCACCGTCGGCAGGCCGGCCTGGCCAAGGCCACCCAGCGCCTGCCACCAAGCGCCGGCGGGGGCCGGCGTGTCGGCCGCCACCTCGCCGGCATAGACCGCCAGCTCCAGCTCGAAATGGGTGAAGCCGTGGCGGACGACGCCGGGCAGCCGTCGCAGCCGCACCTCCAGCGGCACCGTGGCCGGCGGCGGCGCGTCGAGGTCGAACCCGGCCTGCCACGCCGTGCCCGGCACCTCCGCCATGCCGCCGAGCAGGCCCTTGGCCGGGCGGCGGCGCAGCAGCACCTCCGCCCCGCCCCGCACCAGCCAGAACGCCGCGCCGCGGCGCAGCGGCCGCACCGCCTTCGCCGCCTTGCGCGGAAACGTCTCCTGAGTGCCGTCTGCCCGCGCTGCGCACGGCGCCAGCCACGGGCACAGCGCGCAGGCGGGCGCGCGGGGGGTGCAGACGGTGGCGCCAAGGTCCATCAGCGCCTGGGCGAAATCGCCCGGCCGCACCGACGGCACCAGCCCGGCGGCGAGCGCCCGGATCGCCGGCTTGGCCGCCGGCAGCGGCGCCTCAAGTGCGAACAGCCGCGTCACTACCCGTTCGACATTGCCATCGACCGCCGCCGCCGGCCGATCGAACGCGATCGCCGCTATGGCCGCCGCGGTGTAAGGGCCGATGCCGGGCAGCTCGCGCAGCCCCGGCTCGGTGTCGGGAAAGCGGCCGCCGCAGCGCTCCGTCACGGCACGGGCGCAGGCGTGCAGGTTGCGGGCGCGGGCGTAGTAGCCGAGCCCGGCCCAGCGCCGCAGCACCTCCTCCACCGGCGCCGCCGCCAGCGCCTCAACGGTGGGAAACGCCGCAAGAAAGCTGGCGAAATAAGGCCCGACCGCCTTCACCGTGGTCTGCTGCAGCATGATCTCCGACACCCACACCAAGTAGGGGTCGGGCGCCTGGCCCGGCTCGGCTCGCCACGGCAGCCGGCGGCGATTGAGGTCGTACCAGGCCAGCAGATCGGCGGGATCGGGCGGGGGACTCTTTTCGCGGCGACTCGCGGATGGTAAAGGATACCTAAACATCATGCGGATGTCATAGATCGCCGCCCGCGCAATCCAAACCTCAATGGCCAAACCACGCCGTCTGCGACCGCTCGCCGACCTGATCCCGGATTCGCTGGGCGAGGCCGCGCGCGCCCAGGGCTTCGCGGTGATCGAGATCGTCACCCACTGGCCGGAGATCGTCGGCGAGGAACTGGCGTCGGCCAGCGAGCCGGTCAAGCTGGTGTGGCCGCCCAAGGACGACCCCGATCGCCGCGGCGCCACGCTGGTGGTGCGGGTCGAGGGCACCCACGCGCTCGACCTGCAGTTCACCGCGCCGGTGGTGATCGAGCGCATCAACCGCACCTTCGGCTGGGCCTGCGTCAGCCGCCTGTCGCTGAAGCAGGGGCCGGTGACGCCGAGGGCGGTGCGCGCGCCGCCGCCGCCCGAGCCCGACCCCAGGCTGGTGGCGGAGGAGCGCGCCCGGCTCGACGCCATCGCCGACGACGGCCTGAAGGAGAGCCTGGCGCGGCTCGGCGCCTTCGTGCGCGGCAAACGCTGAGGCATCCGGTTGCGAGCGGCAGGTGGCGCAACCGATGATGTGCTCGCGCCTGCTGCGGCGGGTTACCCACAGCCGCCCACAGCCGGTTGACGAAGGCGTGAACTGCGGGGGTCGCAACCTTGCCACGGTCGGCCGATCACGCTACCCGAACTGGAAACCGATGGAGAGTGAGATGTCCGTGACGCGCAGATCGATGATGGCGGCCGGCGTCGCCGTGCTTGCCCTCGGCCCGCTGGCGCCGCTCGGGTTGCTGCCGGCCTCCCCGGCCGCGGCGCAGAGCTACAGCGCCGCCGACCTGCTCGCCCCCGGTCCGCTGCCCGACAAGGTGCTCGGCAAGGCCAGCGCGCCGGTGACCATCATCGAATACTCCTCCCTCACCTGCTCGCACTGCGCCCACTTCCACGCCGAGGTCTATCCCAAGCTCAAGTCGGCCTATATCGACACCGGCAAGGTGCGGCTGATCCTGCGCGAGTATCCGCTCGATCCGGTCGCCGCCGCCGGCTCGATGCTGGCGCGCTGCGCCAGCGACGACAAGTATTTCCCGCTGGTGGACGCCCTGTTCGCCAGCCAGAAGGGCTGGGCCTTCACCGAGGACCGTTACGGCGGCCTGCTGCGCATCGCCAAGCAGGCCGGCTTCACCAAGGACCGGTTCGACGCCTGCCTGAAGGACCAGAAGCTCCTGAGCGACATCGAGGCCTCCCGCAAGCGCGGCTCGGACGTGCTCGGCATCAATTCGACCCCGACCTTCTTCATCAACGGTGAAAAGCACGTCGGCGGCATGACCTTCGAGGAGCTGTCGAAGATCCTCGATCCCCTGGTTCGCTGACGCTCGAGGTGAGCGATGAGCCGGCGCGGGCCGGCTTTACGCTCGACAGGGATCATCGCGTTCGACCGGTTCGGCGGCGGTGGCAGGCGGCGACCGGAGCGGATGCTGGCTCGGGCCGAATGGCGGCTCGCGGCCGGAGGGGTGCATGAAGTTCACGCGGCTGCGCCTGATCGGGTTCAAGACCTTCGTCGAGCCGACCGACGTGCCGATCGAGCCGGGCCTGACCGGCGTGGTCGGCCCCAATGGCTGCGGCAAGTCGAATTTGGTCGAGGCGCTGCGCTGGGTGATGGGCGAGTCCTCGCACAAGGCGATGCGCGCCAACGACATGGAAGCGGTGATCTTCTCCGGCACCAACAGCCGGCCGCCGCGCAACGCCGCCGAAGTCCTTCTCACCGTCGACAACGCCTCCCGCACCGCGCCGGCGGCGTTCAACGAGCACGACGTCATCGAGGTGTCGCGCCGCATCGAGCGCGACGCCGGCTCGGCCTACCGCATCAACGGCCGCGAGGCGCGCGCGCGCGACGTCACGCTGCTGTTCGCCGATGCCTCCTCCGGCTCGCGCTCGCCGGCATTGGTGCGCCAGGGCCAGATCGCCGAGATCATCAACGCCAAGCCCTCGGCACGCCGCCGCATCCTGGAGGAGGCCGCCGGCGTCGCCGGCCTCCACGCCCGCCGCCACGAGGCGGAAATCCGCCTCAAGGCCGCCGAGACCAATCTGGACCGGCTTGGCGACGTCATCGGCCAGATTTCCGGCCAGATGGACGCGCTGAAGCGCCAGGCGCGGCAGTCGGTGCGCTATCGCGCGCTGTCGGCGGAAATCCGCAAGGCCGAGGCCGGCCTGCTGCACCTGCGCTGGATCGAGGCGACCAAGGCGCTCGCCACCGCCGAGGCGTCGCTGCGCGAGGCCGAGCGCGCCGTCGCCGAAAAGACCCGGCTGCAGGCGGAGGCCGCCAAGGACCAGGCCATCGCCGCCCACACCCTGCCGCCGCTGCGCGACGCCGAGGCCAAGGCCGGCGCGGCGCTGGCGCGGCTCTCCGCCGCCCGCGACGCGCTGGAGCGCGAGGAACAGCGCGCCGGCCAGCGCCGGGGCGAACTCGACCGCCAGCTCGCCCAGCTTGCCCACGACATCGCCCGCGAAAAGACCCTGGCCGCCGACGCCGACGCGGTGCTGGCGCGGCTGGAGGCCGAGGAGGCCGAGGTGACCGCCGCGCGCGCCGAGCACGAGGCCGGCGCGCTCTCCGCCGGGCCGCGGCTCACCGCGGCCGCCGATGCGCTGGCCGCCAGCGAGAAGCGATTCGCCGTCGCCACCGCGGCGGTTGCCGACATCGCCGCCCGCCGCAACCAGCTCCAGCGCACCATCAAGGAGCACGGCGACAAGCTGGCGCGGCTCGCCAGCCAGATGGCGAGCGTCGAGGCCGACCTCGCCCGCATGGCCGGGGACGGCGGCGATGACATCGACGACCACCGCGCCGCGGTCGAGGAGGCGCTGGAAACCCTCGCCTACGCCGAGGAGCGCGCCATCGAGGCCGAGGCCGGCCACGCCGAAGCCCGCGACGCGATCGAGGCCGCGCGCAAGCCGCAACGCGACGCCGAAACCAAAGCGCAGCGGCTCGACGCCGAGGTCCGCACGCTGACCAAGCTGCTCGCGCCCTCCACCGGCGATTTGTGGCCGCCGGTGCTGGAGCAGCTGGTGGTGGCCAAGGGCTATGAGACCGCGCTCGGCGCCGCGCTCGGCGACGACCTCGAAGTTTCGGCCGCGCCCAGCGCGCCGGTGCATTGGGGCGGCGCCGCCATCGACCCGGCCGACCCGGCCCTGCCGGACGGCGCCGAGCCGCTGGAGCGCTTCGTCGAGGGGCCGGCGGCGATGGCACGGCGCCTCGCCCAGGTCGGCGTGGTCGCCCGTGCCGACGGGCCGCGCCTGAAGGGACTGCTCAAGCCCGGCCAGCGGCTGGTGTCGGTCGAGGGCGACCTGTGGCGCTGGGACGGCTTCACCGCCGCCGCCCACGCCCCCACCGCCGCCGCGCGGCGGCTGGCGGAGAAGAATCGGCTCGGCGAGCTCAACGACACCCTGGAGACGGCGCGGCGCGAGGCCGCCCGGTTCAAGGCGGCGCTGGACGAGGCCGAGACCCGGCTGCGCACCGCCGCCGCCGCTGAGACCCAGGCGCGCGAGGCCGCCCGCGCCACCCGCCGCCAGCTCGACCAGGCCCGCGAGGCGCTGGCCGCCGCCGAGCGCCGCACCGCCGAACGCGCCCAGCGCCTGTCCGCTTTGGCCGAAGCCAAGGCCCGCCTCGGCGAGGCCCGCGAGGACGCGGCGGCCGAACTCGCCGAGGCCGAGGCCATGCAGATGGAGCTTGCCGCCTCGCCGGAGCTCGACCGCGAACTCGACGAGGCCCGCACCCAGCTCGCGGTGGACCGCGCCGAACTCGCCGAAATCCGCGCCGAGGTGCAGACCATCGAGCGCGAGCGCGACGCCGCGGCACGCCGGCTCAAGGCGATCGCCGAGGAGCGGCGACAGTGGATCGAACGCTCGGCCGGCGCCGGAGCCCGCATCGCCGACATCGAGGCGCGGCGCGACGACACCGCCACCGAGCGCGCCGAGTTCGACGACCTGCCGAACCGATTCGCCGAGCAGCGCCGGGCGCTGATGAGCGAGATCGTTACGGCCGAGGCAACGCGGCGCGAGGCCGCCGACCGGCTGGCGGAGGCAGAAAGCGCGCTGGCCGACGCCGACAAGCGCGCCCGCACCGCGCTGACCGAGATGTCGGCTGTGCGCGAGGACGCGGTGCGCGGCCAGGAGCGGCTGGTCCAAAGCGAGGAGCGGCTGACCGCGGTGACCCAGGCCATCGCCGAAGCGCTCGACTGCACCCCGGAGCAGGCGGCCTCTCACGCCGATTTCAAGCCCGGCAAGCCGCTGCCCGACCCGGCGCAGTTGGAGGTTGACCTTGACCGCGCCCGCAGGGAACGCGAGCGGCTGGGCGCGGTCAATCTGCGCGCCGACGACGAATTGACCGAGGTCCAGACCCAGCACGACGGCCTGGTGCGCGAGCGCGACGACCTGATCGAGGCGATCCGCCGGCTCCGGACCGGGATTGCCAACCTCAACCGCGAGGCGCGCGAGCGGCTGGCCGCCTCGTTCGCCACCGTCGACGGCCACTTCCGCACCCTGTTCGAGAAGCTGTTCGGCGGCGGTGTCGCCGAGCTCCAGCTCACCGATTCGGACGATCCGCTGGAGGCCGGGCTCGACATTCTGGCCAAGCCGCCGGGCAAGAAACCGCAGTCGCTGTCGCTGCTGTCGGGCGGCGAGCAGGCGCTGACGGCGATGGCGCTGATCTTCGCGGTGTTTCTCACCAATCCGGCGCCGATCTGCGTGCTGGATGAGGTCGACGCCCCGCTCGACGACCACAACGTCGACCGTTTCTGCAATCTCCTGGACGAAATGGCGTCCTCGACCGACACGCGCTTCTTGGTGATCACCCACAACCCGATCACCATGGCGCGGATGAGCCGGCTGTTCGGCGTGACCATGGGCGAGCGCGGCGTGTCGCAGCTGGTCGCGGTCGACCTTGAGGAAGCCCAGAGCTACCTGGACGTGGCGTGAGACGCTCCCGCATGCCCTCGAGCGTTCGCGTCCAACAGTCTCGGCTCATCCAGCGGAGCGGCCCGCCGGGTGAGCCGCGTCTCGCAGGATGATCCGGCTGGCACGGGAATCGCCCCATGCTTCGAGACGGCGCGTTCGCACCTCCCCAGCATGAGGGCGATCGCACCACGGCCACAGACAGGCATCTGCCTCCCGAACCGCCATGTTTTTCCACAGTCCTGCACATCCATGCATCAGGTTCTGCTCCGGTTGTTCCGACTTTCGTTTCAAAGACTTCAGACGCCGGCTCAATTCTTGACACGTTCGGGACCCCTCTCTATGGTCCGGCCCGGCTTTCAGGGGGTGGATCCCGTCGTTTCCGGCGGCGTGAAAGTTGTGTGTTTCGGGAGGGGTTGAACCGGCCCCGAGACCTCTCGCAAGAACCATCCGAATGGACATCGGGTCGGGAGCAGTGCCAAGCCATGACGGACGGCACCGGCAACAGACCTGACGGCGACGGGAAGCGGCCGAGCGAGGCCGAACTCGCGGCGCGCCTCGAACGGCTGGGCCGGAAGATCGACTTGCTGAAAGGCAAGGAGGCGCCCGAACCCACCAACGGCGAGCGCCCCGCGGATTCGGGCATCTACGGCCGGGCAACCCGCCTGTCGAGCGAGTTTGTCGGCGGCATTCTGGTCGGCGGCGGCCTCGGTTGGCTGACGGATTATTTCCTCGGCACCTCGCCGCTGGGAATGATCGTATTCGTATTGCTCGGGTTCGCGGCCGGCGTGGTCAACGTGATCCGCGGGGCGGGGACCCAGGGTGGACCTGGTCCGGGCTCTCCGGGCCGCTAGCTTGGGATGGGCCGCAGCGCCCGCATTGAGGAGCCGGGACGGGCGATGGCCGATCCGATCCACCAGTTCGAGATCCACACTCTCGTTCCCTTCGCCAATTTCGGCGGCGCCGACATCGGCATCACCAACTCCGCAGCCTTCATGATCGCCACGACGACGATCATCGTGCTGTTTTTGATGCTGTCGACCGCCTCGCGCGCGATGGTGCCAGGCCGGCTGCAGTCGGTCGCGGAGGTCAGTTACGAGTTCATCGCCAACACCATCCAATCGACCGCAGGCAAGGAAGGCATGCGGTTCTTCCCGATGGTGTTCTCGCTGTTCACCTTCATCCTGGTCGCCAACTTCCTGGGCATGGTCCCCGGCGGCTTCACGGTCACCAGCCACATCATCATCACCGCGACCCTGGCGCTGTTGGTGTTCGGCACCGTGCTGGTCTACGGCTTCTGGCGGCACGGCTTCCGCTTCCTGAAGCTGTTCGTGCCGAGCGGCATCCCGGTGGTGATCATGCCGCTGATCGTGTTCATCGAAGTGATGTCGTTCGTGTCGCGGCCGATCTCCCACAGCGTCCGTCTGTTCGCCAACATGCTGGCGGGCCACATCACGCTGAAGGTGTTCGCCAGCTTCATCGTCATGCTCGGCGGCTTCGGCGCGATCGGCTGGGCCGGCGCCACGCTGCCGCTGGCGCTGGTGGTGGCGCTGACCGCGCTCGAATTCCTGGTGGCGTTCCTCCAGGCTTACGTCTTCACCATCCTCACCTGCATCTATCTCAACGATGCGATCCACCCGGGCCACTGAGGCGCCGGTTCAACCTCAAGAAGGAGCTGCGTTATGGACCCGATCGCCGCGAAGTACATCGGCGCTGGTATCGCCTGCATCGGCATGGGTGGCGCCGGCGTCGGCGTCGGCACCATCTTCGGTCAGTATCTTGCTGCCGCGCTGCGCAACCCGTCCGCCGCCCAGGGCCAGTTCGGCAACCTGATTTTCGGCTTCGCCGTGACCGAAGCGCTCGGCATCTTCTCGCTGCTGATCGCGCTCCTCCTGCTGTTCGCCCTCTAAGAACAGCACGTGCATCGCGTCGCCGTGATCCGGGAGTCGGCCGATGGCTGAGACCACTGCGCATACCGAAGTGCCGAGCGGGCAAAAGGGCGTGTTTCCTCCGTTCGACAAGGAAACATTCCCCACACAGCTGGCTTGGCTCGGCATCACCTTCATCCTTCTCTATGTGATGATGTCGAAGGTGGCGCTGCCGCGCATCGGCTCGATCCTCGATGAGCGCAAGACGCGCATCGACACCGACATCGCCGAGGCCGCGGCGTTCAAGCGCCAAAGCGAGGCGGCGATCGCCGCCTATGAGAAGGCGCTGGCGGACGCCCGCGGCAGGGCGCAGACGATCGCGGGCGAAACCCGCGACCGGCTCAACGCCGAGGCCGACGTGCGCCGCAAGGAGCTTGAGGCCGAACTCGCCGGCAAGCTGGCGGCGGCGGAGACCCTCATCGCCGAGACCAAGACCAAGGCCATGGCCAATGTGCAGGCCATCGCTGCCGATGCGGCCTCGGCCATCGTCGAGAAACTGATCGGCAAGGCGCCGGCGAGCGATGCCGTCCGCGCCGCCGTGGCCGACGCCACCGAGGGAGGACGCGCATGATCAACGCTCCCGAGTTCTGGGTCGCGGTCGCGTTCTTCATCTTCTTCGGCATCCTCGGCTACTTCGACGTTCACAAGCTGATCGGCAACGCGCTCGATTCGCGCGCCAACCGCATCCGCAGCGAACTCGACGAAGCCCGCCGGCTGCGCGAGGAGGCCAACAAGGTGCTGGCCGACTACAAGCGCCGCGAAGAGGAAGCCCACGCCGAGGCCGACGCCATCATCGCCTACGCCAAGCAGGAGGCCGAGCGTCTAGCGACCGAAGGCAAGGTCAAGGTCGAGGAGTTCGTGGCCCGCCGCACCAAGCTGGCCGAGGCCAAGATCGCCCAGGCCGAAACCCAGGCGATGGCGGACGTTCGCGCCGCCGCCGCCGACGCGGCCGCCAAGGCAGCCGAGCGCATCCTGGTCAAGGAGGTCAAAGGCCAACTCGCCGACGACCTCATCGCCAAGGGCCTCGGCGACGTCAAGGCACGGATGAACTGAGCTTCGCCGACATCTCCGAACGAAAAAGGCCGCGCAAGCGGCCTTTTTTGTTGCGCCGGCGTCATCGCCTCCGCGTTATGCTCGCCGCCTTTGAGCCGAACCTTCCACCAACGCCAGCTCGCCTCATCCTGAGGAGCCCGCTTTCGCGGGCTCCTCAGGATGAGGCGAGCAGCGCCGGCCGAAGGTCAAACGTAAGGGCTTTTGGCATCATTTCGTCGTCCCGGCCAAGCCGCCGGGAAGCGGAGCACCCGGCGCGCGAGCCGGGACTGTTTGCAGAACGGGCGCGCTTTTTTGCGAACGATCCCGGGTCGCGCGGCTGATGCCGCTTGCCCGGGACAACACACTTTCCCTGGCGGACTGCACTTCGCTCGTCCGTCCGTCAGGTCGTGACAGCTCGCCTACTCCGCCGCCGGCTTCACCCAGCGCAGCACCGGGCTGCGCGCGGCCCGCGTCTCGTCGAGCCGCCGCCGCGGCGCGAAGTACGGCGCGCCGGCAAAGCGCGCGGTCTCGCCGGCGCGGATCGAGAGGGCGATGTCGCGCAAGGTGGCGATGAACAGGTCGAGCGACGCCTTCGATTCGCTCTCGGTCGGCTCGATCAGCATGGCGCCGCGCACCACCAGCGGGAAATACACCGTCATCGGGTGAAAGCCCTCGTCGATCAGCGCTTTCGCAACGTCGAGCGTGGTGACGCCGGAGTCCTTCAGCCACTCGTCGTCGAACAGTACCTCGTGCATCGCCGGACGGTTGGGGAACGACACCGACATCACGTCGGCGAGCGCGGCCTTGAGGTAGTTGGCGCTGAGGACAGCGTCCTCCGACGCCTGCCTGAGGCCATCGCCACCGTGCGACAGGATGTAGGCCAGCGCCCGCACGAACATGCCCATCTGGCCGTGGAACGACGCCATGCGGCCGAACGGCTGCGCGGCGCCGGCCTCGGCCGTGTGCTCGACCAGGGCCAGCCGCTCGCCGTCGCGGCGCAGGAACGGCACCGGCGCGAACGGCGCCAACGCCTTCGACAGCACCACCGGCCCCGCCCCCGGCCCGCCGCCGCCGTGCGGCGTCGAGAAGGTCTTGTGCAGGTTGATGTGCATGGCGTCGACGCCAAGATCGCCCGGCCGCACCTTGCCGACGATGGCGTTGAAATTGGCGCCGTCGGCGTAGAACAGCGCGCCGGCCTCGTGCACCGCCTCGGCGATGCGCACCACGTCGCGCTCGAACAGCCCGCAGGTGTTGGGGTTGGTGAGCATGATGGCGGCAACGTCGGCATTGAGGTGGTCGGCGACGTCGCGGGGATCGAGGGTGCCGTCCGGCCGCGCCGGCACCGAGGCCACATGAAAGCCGATCAGCGCGGCGGTGGCCGGGTTGGTGCCGTGGGCGGAGTTCGGCACCAGCACGGTGGAGCGATGCCCCTCGCCGCGGGCCGCCAGCGCCGCCTTGATCGCCATCATGCCGCACAATTCGCCGTGGGCACCGGCCTTCGGGGACAGCGCCACCGCCTCCATGCCGGTGAGCTCAAGCAGCGCCTGCGCCAGCATGTCCATCAGCTTGAGCGCGCCCTGCACCGTCGCGCGCGGCTGCAGCGGGTGGAGGTCGGCAAAGCCGGGCAGCCGCGCCATCTTCTCGTTGAGGCGCGGATTGTGCTTCATGGTGCACGAGCCGAGCGGAAACATGCCCGAATCGATGCCGAAGTTCTTCTGCGACAGCCGCACGTAGTGGCGCATCGCCTCCGGTTCGGCGAGGCCGGGCAGGCCGACCGGCCGTCGGCGCTCCAGCGCACCCAACCGATGGCCCACCTTCGGCGCCTCCGGCAAATCGACGCCCGACACCTCCGGGCGGCCGATCTCAAAGATCAGCGGCTCCTCGATGATGAGGGCACGGTTGCCGGTGAAGGTACCGGCCAATGCCTCGCTCGATTCGCCGGCCTCGGTGGGGCGGCCCTGGCGGTTCAGCATCGCGCACCCTCCCGGTCGCCCAGCACCTCGGTCAGCGCCGCGACCAGCGCCGCGCGGTCGTCCGCCGTGGTGGTCTCGGTGGCGGCCACGATCAGAAGGTCGGCGAACTCCGGGTGGGCGGGGTCGAGCCGCGAGAACGGCACGCCGCCAAGCACGCCGCGCGCCGCCAGGGCCTCCACCACCGCACCCGCGGGCTTGGGCAGCTTCACCGTGAACTCGTTGAAGAACGTCTTGTTGAGCACGCTAACGCCGGGAATGGCGGCGAGCTGCTCGGCCAGTTCCACCGCGCTGGCATGGTTCAGCTCGGCCAGCCGCCGAAAGCCGCCCTCGCCCAGCAGCGTGAGGTGGATGGTGAACGCCAGCGCGCACAGGCCGGAATTGGTGCAGATGTTGGAGGTGGCCTTCTCGCGGCGGATATGCTGCTCGCGGGTCGACAGCGTCAGCACGAAGCCGCGCTGGCCCTCGGCATCCACCGTCTCGCCGGCGAGGCGGCCCGGCATCTGGCGCACGAACTTCTGGCGGGTGGCGAACAGCCCGACATAGGGCCCGCCGAAATTGAGGCCGCCGCCGAGCGACTGGCCCTCGGCCACCACGATGTCGGCGCCCAGCTCGCCGGGCGAGGTGACCAGGCCGAGCGACACCGCCTCGGTGACCACCGCGATCACCAGCACGCCGTTGGCGTGGGCGGCGGCGCCGATGGTGTGGAGGTCGTGCAGGTGGCCGAACACGTCCGGCGTCTGCACCACCACGCAGGAGGTGTCGTCGTCGATCAGGGCGGCGAGCCGCTCGGCGCCGCTCGGCACCGGCGGCGCCACCACCAGTTCGTCGTCCGCCATGCGGGAAAGGGTGGCAATGGTCTCGCGGTAGTGCGGATGGAGGTTGCCGGCCAGCACCGCCTTCTTGCGGCGGGTCAGGCGGTGGGCCATCAGCACCGCCTCGGCAGCGGCGGTGGCGCCATCGTACATCGAGGCGTTGGCGACCTCCATGCCGGTGATGAGCGCGACCTGGGTCTGGAACTCGAACAGATATTGCAGCGTGCCCTGGGCGATCTCGGGCTGATAGGGCGTGTAGCTGGTCAGGAATTCCGAACGCTGGATCAGGTGGTCGACCGTCGCCGGCACGTGGTGGCGATAGGCGCCGGCGCCGCAGAAGAACGGCACCGAACCGGCGGCGACGTTCTCAGCCGCCAGCCGGCCCATCAGCCGCTCGACCTCAATCTCGGACTTGGCACGGGGAAGATTCGGCAGCGCCGCAAGCAGCTTGCCCTGGGGCACGTCGGCGAACAGCTCGTCGATGCCCTCGACCCCGACCCGCGCCAGCATCACGGCGCGGTCCTCGGGCGTCAGCGGCAGATAACGCATGTCCTCGTCTTTCAGTGGCTCCGGCCACGATGCCGCAGCTTCGGGGGAAAGGCGCCGCGCGACTCGGTGCCCCTCAATTGACGGTCTCGAGATAGTGCTTGTATTGCTCGGCGCTCATCAAGCCATCGAGCGCAGCCGCGTCGGTGATCTTGAGCTTGAGGAACCAGCCGGTGCCCTCGGCATCGTCGTTGACGAGCGCCGGGGTCTCGACCAGCCGGTCGTTGACGGCGATCACCTCGCCGGCCACCGGGGCATAGACCTCGCTCGCCGCCTTGACGCTCTCGACCACCGCGGCCTCGTCGCCCTGGGCGAGCACGGTGCCGGTGGCGGGCAGTTCGATATAGACCACGTCGCCGAGCTGGGACTGGGCGTAGTCGGTGATGCCGACCACCGCGGCCTCGCCGTCAAGCCGGATCCACTCGTGGTCCTTGGTGTAGCGGACTTGTGACATTCAAATACCTCTCGTCTCGATCCTCGCCGCCGCAATATCCGGCCTGCGGCTCGCCCGATCCCGTGTCCGCGCCGGTCAGAGCGCTTTCCGTCACCCGGAAACCAAGTCTCCGAAAACCGATTCTACAGACGAAAGCGCGATACCGAGAAACCTAGAGCATTCGCCGCAAAAGTGGATACTGGTTTTGCGAAAGAGAATGCAATAACTCAAAGGCTTAGAGCGACCGCCCGGCGCAATCAGAACGGCGGATGCTCTAGAGCGTCCGCTCCCGGCCAATCGGGTTTGGGCCTGCTCCAGCGTCCGTTGCGCCCCGGTCGAATCGGCCGCCTCGACTCGAGTGTTCTTTGGATACGAAGGTGTCGCAAAAGCGGCCTTGCTTGCACCGCGCGCGCCGAAAGCTCACGATCCCCTGACATAGCGATGCGGCACGAACGGCAGCGGCACCACCCGCGCCGTCAGCGGCTTGCCGCGCACCATCAGCCGCACCGGGGTGTCCGGCTCGGCGAAGCGGCGGCCGACATAGCCCATCGCGATCGGGCCGCCGACGGTGGGGCCGAACCCGCCCGAGGTGACCTGACCGATCGGGCGGTCCTCCAGATCGACGATCTCGGTGGCGTCGCGAGCCAAGGCCTTGCCCTCCGGCAGGAGGCCGACCCGCAGCCGCGCCGGCCCCTCGGCCAGCTCGCGCTGGATGCGCTCGGCGCCTGGAAAGCCGCCCTCGACCCGCCGGCGCGGCTGGATCGACCAGGCCAGCCCCGCCTCGACCGGCGAGGTGGCGGGGTCGATGTCGTGGCCGTAGAGGCAAAGCCCGGCTTCGAGCCGGAGCGAATCGCGGGCGCCGAGCCCGACCGGCAGCACGTCGCCGTCCCGCTCCAGCGTGTCCCACAATTCGGCGACGCGGTCGGCGCGAACCGAGAGCTCGAAGCCGTCCTCGCCGGTGTAGCCGGAGCGCGTCACCTGCACTTCGCCGCGGCCAAAGCGGAGGGTCACCGCCGTCATGAAGGTGATCCCGGCAACGTCCGGCAGCACCCGCGCCAGCACCTCGGCGGCAGCGGGACCCTGCAGCGCCAGCAGGGCGCGATGATCGGCGCGCATCAGCCGCACCCCGGCCGGCAGGCGCTGCTCGATATGGGCGAAGTCGGCGTGCTTGGTGGCGGCGTTGACCACCAGCATCAGCGCGCCGTCCTCGGCCGGGTCGGCCGAGCGGGTCACCATCAGATCGTCGAGGATGCCGCCATCCTCGCCCAGCAGCTGGGTGTAGCGCTGGCGGCCCGGCGCGAGCCCGACGATGTCGGCCGGCACCAGCGCTTCCAGCGCGCGGGCGACGGTGTCGTGGTCGGGTCCGAGCAGGAAGGCCTGCCCCATGTGCGAGATGTCGAACAGGCCGGCCTTGGCGCGAGTGTGGGTATGCTCGGCCAGGATGCCAGCGGCGTAATGCACCGGCATCTCATAGCCGGCGAACGGAACCATCCGCGCACCACGGGCCAGGTGCCGGCCGTGCAGCGGCGTGCGCTTCAGCTCGACGGCGGGCTCGGCGGGCGGCGTCAGCTCGGTCATGAAACGAAACCTCGGGGAAATGAACAGGTCCCCGGCGCGAACGCTGCCGTTCGTGCGGGGCGGGACGGTGCGGGTTCGACGTGGCCCGATCGGGAGCGTACGGACGCGGTAGCCGCCGTCAACCGCCGTGGCTCGCGTTGCGCGATTGTCGACCGGTTTTCTCGGGCTGGCCGTTCGGGTCGAACCCGACATAGACCACATAGTTCTCAAGATCGTCGGCCTTGGGCAGCGAGAAGCTGACGTCTTCGTCGATCAGCAGGAAGGCGGTCTGGGCCTGCCCTACCGGCATCTGGGCGCCGACCCGATAGAACTTGCTCCAGATCGTCTTCGGCGTGGTGCCCTCGTGCACCACGGCGACGCGCATGGGAATGTCGACCTTGCCCGGCCCGCCGGCCGGCCCGGCCAGCAGGCGGCCCTCGACGCCGATCTTCATCGTCATCATCGCGCCGAGCGCGGCGCATTCGCGCGCGGTCTGGCCGATGGTCGCCTGGTAGCGCAAGGTCTGGCCCTGATCGCGCGAGGTGGCGAACACCGGATAGGCCGCAGCCCCGGTGCGGATCGTGACCGACGGGCACTCGTAGTCGACCGCGTCCTTTTCCTTGGGCTTGTCCTCGGCCGCGGGCTCCGGCGTCGGGGCGTGGGTGGCGAACATGCGGCCGACGCGGTCGGCGAACGAATTGCCGCCGGCGGCGGAGGCACCGCCGAGCTGATCGGTGGTGCCGCAGCCGACCAATCCGAGCGCGAGCACCAGCGGCCCGGCCCTGCCCACGATCTTTCGTGCCCACGTCGTCATGACAGCCACCCCAACGACCCCGCGCATTCCACGCAAAAGCGGATACCCGCTTTGCCGAGAAAATGCGTCAAAACAGCAACCAAGAGCGCCAGACCCATTGCAGGCCGGGTCGATGGCTGCCCCTTCTCCACAGCCCGCGCAGTTCTCCCGCGCCGGCAATGGCCGCGTTATAGCAGCGCTGAGGATTTTTTATGAACTGCGTTCAGCCACCCTGGCCGACATTGCCCAATCCAACCGGCCGGCCGACCGTGGTGACCAGCATGTCCTGCAACAGCAGCCGCCCGGCGACACGGCGGACGTCCTCCAGCGTTACCGCCGCCACCAGATCGTTGCGGCGGTCGATGTAATCGATGCCGAGCTCATCGAGCTGGATCTGCAGCAGCTGGGCGGCAATCTTGCCGGAGGTATCGAACCTGAGCGCGTAGGAGCCGATCAGGTATTTCTTGGCCTTGTCGAGTTCCTCGGCGCTCGGCCCGTCCTTGCCCAGCCGGCCGACTTCACGTTCGATCACCGCCAGCGACTCCGCGGCGCGGTCGTTGCGTGTGGAGACTCCGCCGAGGATCAAACCGGCGTGGTCCATCGACATCAGATAGCTGTAGACCGAATAGGCCAGCCCGCGCTTCTCGCGCACCTCCTGGTAGAGCCGTGACGACAGCGTGCCGCCACCGAGGATATGGTTGAGCACGAAGGCCGGCATGAAATCGGGGTCGGAACGCAACAGCCCCGGCCAGCCGAACGTCAGCACCGATTGCGGCACGTCGAGCTCGACCACCTGGCGCTGGCCGAGCCCTTGCGGCACCGCGTCCGCCACCGCGACGGGCTGGCCGGTTTTCGGCAGGCCGGCGAACACGCGGTCGAGCAGCTGCGCCAACGTGGCGGCGTCGATATCGCCGACCACCGCGACCTTGAGGGTGTCGCGGCTCACCACCTTGCCGACAAAAGCCTTGAGGTCGTCGGCGCCGACCGCGGCGACGCTGTCGGCCGAGCCCTCGACCGGCCGGCCGTAGGGATGGCCCGGAAAGGCGGTCGCCCACCACATCTCCGAGGCCAGGGTGTTGGGGCTGGTCGACTTGCGGCGGATGCCGGCCAGCACCTGCTGGCGTACCCGCTCCAGCGGCTCGGCGTCGAACCGCGGCCGGTTGACCGCCAGCGCCAGCAGCTCGAATGCCTCGTCGCGGTTTTCGACCAGCGTCTTGAGACTGCCGCGCAGATTGTCGTGGCTGGCACTGAAGCGCAGCTCGATCGCCTTGGCGTCGAGCCGGTCGTGGAAGGCGGCGGCGTCGAGGTCGCCGGCACCTTCGTCGAGCAGGCCGCTCACCAGATTGGCGGTGCCCTCCTTGCCGGCGACGTCATGGGTGGCGCCGCCCTTGAAGGCGAACTCGAAGGCAATCAGCGGCACCGCCGGCTCTCGCACCAGCCAAGCCTCGATGCCGCCCGGGCTCACCACCCGTTCGATGCGGGTCGCGGCGGGGCTTTCGGAGGCGGAGACGAAGGCAACGGACATGGCAGCAACCACTGGCGCACCGAAACGGCGCCCGAACGAGGACAGCAAGGTCACGACCGGTTCTCCCGAGACGGGGCCTTGATGAGATAGCCGGTCACGGCGCGCCGCTTCTCCAGCCAAGTGCGGGCGGCGGCCTGGACCTCGGCGGCGGTGACGGTCTTGATCCGAGCCGGCCAGGACTGGACGTCCTCGACGGTCGAGCCGGTGGTCAAGGCAACGCCGTAAATCCGCGCCAGCGCCGACTGGCTGTCCTGGGCGTAGACGGTGTCGGCGACCATCCCGGTCTTGGCGCGGACGATCTCGTCCTCGCTCACGCCGGTTTCGGCGATCTCGGCGATGACGGCGTCGATCGCCGCTTCGAGCGCGGGCAATTCGACGCCCGGCCGCGGGCTCGCCCACAGCCCGAACTTGGACTGGTCGAGGGTGGAGCCGTGATACCAAGCCATGGTCGAGGTGGCGAGCTTCTGATCCACCACTAGCTTGCGGTGCAGGCGGCTGGTCTGGCCGGCGCCGAGCACGTGGGCGAGCACGTCGAGCGCCTCGGCCGCGCGCGGCGCCGCCCGCGAATAGGACGGCACCAGATAATGGCGCTGGATCGAGGGCTGCGCGACGCGCGGATCGGCCAGCGTCACCAGACGATGGGCGCGCGGTTCGGGCTCGGCCGGCCGCTGGCGCGGCTCGATCTCGGCGCGCGGCGCCACCTTGCCGTAGGTGCGCTCGGCCATGGCGCGCACCTCGCCGGCAGAGACATCGCCCGCCACCACCAGGACCGCGTTGTTGGGGGTGTAAAAGTGGCGGTAGAACTTGAGCGCATCCTGCCGGCCGAGCTGGCGGATCTCGTGCTCCCAGCCGATCACCGGCACGCCATAGGGGTGGTTGCGGAACAGCGTCGCGGCGACTTCCTCGCCGAGCTGGGCGCTGGGGTCGTTGTCGGTGCGGGAGCGCCGCTCCTCCAGCACCACGTCGCGCTCGGGCAGCACCACCTCGTCGGTGAGCTGAAGGCCGGTCATGCGGTCGGCCTCGAGCCGCATCATCGCCTCCAGCTCGCCGCTGGCGACGCGCTGGAAATAGGCGGTGTAATCGTGGGAGGTGAACGCGTTCTCCTGGCCGCCAACCTCGGCAATGAGGCCGGAGAACCCGCCGGGATTGGCCTCGGTGCCCTTGAACATCAGGTGTTCGAGGAAGTGGGCGATGCCCGATTCGCCGCGCACCTCGTCCGCCGCACCGACCCGATACCAGATCATATGGGTGACCACCGGAACCCGGTGGTCGGGGATCACCACCACCTCAAGGCCGTTGGCCAGACTGAAATGGGAGATTTCGGGGGCCTGCCGGGCGGGAGCCGGCGTGGGAACGACGAGGGTTGCGGCGGTGGCGGCGGCGACAAATGTGCTCATCACGGCTTTCAGCAAGATCGGCTCCGTCTCGGCTACGGACTCAGCCTGACTTTTCACGAAATGGGGTGGCAATCGGGCAGCGCCACCGGACTTAACGTCACAGTCCAGTTATCGCGAGCAGCCTACAAGGAGCCACAGAGGCTCATCCGCCCCCGGCCATCCAGGCCGGATCGCGCACGGCGGCACGATGGCGGCGGTCTCAATCACCTTCGGCCGAAAATCCCGCTTTGAACATGGGGTTTGTGCGAACCGATTGCAGAAAACGCCGACACCGGCAGCGACCTCGGCCGGTCGGTGAAAATCCCCGTCTCATCCGATTCGCGCGAGACTCCGTCGTAAGCCCGGAACGCACGAAATCTTGCGCCAGGCGGGGCGCCCCGGTCACGTCGAAGCGGACGAAGGCATTTTCTTAAGGTCCGGGCAATCGCCCGGACGTCGCCTCACCCGGATTGCGGAGTCGGACGTGATCGCCCGCAATCCGCATGACGTGGCATGTTGCCCTTTGGCGGCAATGCGGCGCCCTTTGCTCTACCCTAGATTGATAAACGTCAGGAATTCTGCAACCTTTATGTTGCCGGTGCACCAACCCATTATCAATCTCCGGTCGCGCCTCCGGCGGAAATCAATATTTTGGTTGTACTCTTCACGCTACACTTATAGCGTGTATTTTGGCATTGGGAATCCGCATGCGTGCCCAGATTGTTGACGCCGTCGGAGCTGTGGCGCTGGCTTGGGTGTGCATGACGGACATTGCTTGGCCGCAGAATCGCGTCTCCATTCATGATGCGATCCGCCAAACCATAAGAACCAATCCCGGCGTCGGCGAAGCCACCGCCAACCGTCGCGCAACCGAAGCGCAATGGCACCAGCAGCAGGGAACGCTGCTGCCGCAGGTGCGGCTTGAGGTCGGGTTCGGCGATGAACGGCGCGATATCGGCCTCGAGAAGGCGTTTCCCGGCAATGATCAATGGCGATTTGGCCATTACAGCTCAATCGTCGTGCGCCAGCTGCTGTTCGACGGATTCGCCTCGGTGAACCAATTGTGGCGCCAGGCCGCCCGGGTGGACGCCGCCGCCTACCGCGTGCGGGAGAAAACCGAAACGCTCGCGCTCGACGCCGCCGAAGCCTATATCGACGTCACCCGCTTCAGCCGGCTGATCGGTCTTGCGGAGGAACATCTCCTCGCCCTTCGCCGGATTTCGCGCGATGTCGACGCGCGGGTGAGCGGAGGCCGCTCGGGCGAGGGTGACCGTCAGCAGGCCATCGAGCGGGTCGCGGCGGCGGAAGCCACGCTCGCGGAATTCCGGCTGCAGCTCGATCTGGCACGGGCCCGCTTCAAGAAGGTCGTCGGCAACACGCCCTCAAACCTTTATTTCCCCGGACGTTTGCGAGGCCTTCCGCCGACCAAGCAGGTGGCGCTCGAAACCGCCCTCGTCGACAACGCGACGATCAGAGCCGCGACCGCGGACGCCCGCGCCGCGCGCTACGACTTCGACGCCTCGAAAGGCAATCTGGTGCCGAAGGTCGCGCTCGAAGGCCGCGTGACCCGCGGCGAGGACATCGACTTCATCTGGGGCTCCCGCGATGACGCCGCCGGCAAGGTGGTGATGAGCTGGGACATTTTCACCGGCGGCATCGATACCTGGCGGCGCACCGAACTGGGCGAGCGCTGGGCGGAGTCGCTGAACCGGGAAGCCAGCCTGCAGCGCGGCGCGGTGGAATCGATCGATCGGGCCTGGGCCGCGCGAACCCTCACCTCCGACCGCATGCGCGCCCTCAGCGCCGAAATCGCCGCGGGCCGGCGCGTGCTCGTGGCCTACCGCAGCGAGTTCGAGCTTGGTCAGCGTACGCTGATCGACCTGCTCGATGCCCAGAACCAGTTGTTCATTGCCCAGGTTTCGCTGGTCTCGACCTCCGGCGTCGCGGTGTTTGCCGATTACCAGCTGCTCGCCGCCACCGGAAAGATCCTGTCCTATGTCACCTCAGCGGTCCCGGTGGAGATGGCGCCGTTGGACAACGCCTTCGCCCTGACCACCCCGATACTGCAGCCGACCTGGTTCGAACCCCGAACCCTGCCGCCGGACCTTACCGTCGGGCTGGTTCCGCCCGACTGGATCGAAGAGGTGTCGCGAGGCCAAGATCCAGCAGTGCTTTACGACACCGTGGTCACCCGTCTGGGCTACGCCTCCGATGCCGGGCGGCAGAGCGCCACCGTGGCCGTCGCGCCGTTCGCCTTCCCCGCCACGACGGGGAAGGAAGTTTCGGCTGCGTCGCCGGTCACCGCGATGTGGGGTGAATCGACGGCGGGAGCCGGTCTGCCGTCGGTCATTCTCTCAATGCCGGGTCGTTCGGCCCCGATGTGCGGAACCGGCACCTGCGTCAGTTCCGTTCGCTGATCGAGAAGACCGCTTTCGCAGACTTGCGATGCGTTGCAGGGCGGGGGGGGGTGAGTTGGCCGCCGGAATTCCGGCCCCACCGGGGATGACAGCTCGGTGACGGCGGAGCCAGGTGCGGCTTGGTTCGGACACTTCCTGTTCAGGGCGACGGACTGACGTGCCAGCGATGTTGTCCAACGCAAAGGAGATCGTCTCCGGTGCAACCCGCATTCTCAGTTCCGTCCGGTCATTTGTCGGCGCCAACGCCGCAAAGGGGCTGGCGTTCTGCGCATCGCGCCGGGCTGCGCCGATGACCGTCGCGCCGGGCGATCCCCTCCAACGACGCGCACCCGCCGACCCCGCGGCCCGCCGCCAATCGTCGCCCGGCCAGGACGAGGCCGCAGCCGAGCTGCAACCCACCACGCCACCCCCCTCGGCAGGCGAGCGCTCGCGCGCCCACGAGCCGGTCCCGGCGTGGCTGGACGATGGCCCCGCCCACGACCCGATCTCCGACGCCGTGATCTGGCTCGCGGCGTTCAACGGCCGCAGCATCAGCCGCGGCGCCCTGCTCGCCGGCCTGCCGATCGATGACGACAAGCTGCCGGTTCGCCTGATCGAACGCGCCGCCGCGAACGCCGGGCTCGAAGCCAAACTGGTCAAACGCACGGCCGAGGATATCCAGGCCCTGGTTCTGCCCTGCGTCATCTTCCTGGCCGGCGGCAAGCTGCGCATGCTGGTCGGCCTCGACCGGGGGCGGGACGAGGCTCGCCTCGTCAATCCCTCCACCACCGCGCCGGCCGTCACCGTTCCGCTGTCCACGGTTGAGCGCGCCTATCTCGGCTATGCGCTGTTCGCCAAGCCGGCAACCGCGCTGGACCCCCGCGTCGAAGGCACTTTCGACATTCCCGAGCGCCACTGGTTTTGGGCCGTGGTGGCGCAGTTCTGGCAGAACTACGCGCATGTCGCGGTTGCGGCATTTCTGGTGAATGTGCTGGCACTGGCCGCGCCGCTGTTCACCATGAACGTCTATGACCGCGTGCTGCCCAATGGCGCGGTGCCCTCGCTGGTGGCGCTCGCCATCGGGCTCGGTCTCGCCATCATCTTCGATTTCATCCTGCGCACGGTGCGCAGCCTGATCATCGATATGACCGGCAAGCAGGTCGACGTGTTGCTCGCCGCCGACATCTACGATCACGTCCTTGGCCTCAAGCTCGCCAACCGCCCGACCTCGATCGGCGTCCTGGCCAACCAGCTGCGCGATTTTGACTCGGTGCGCGAGTTCTTCACCTCCGGAACGGTGGTGTCGATCACCGACCTTGCGTTCGCGCTGCTGTTCATCTGGGTGCTGTTCATGATCGCCGGGCCGCTGGCCTGGGTGCCGCTAATCATGCTGCCCCTGATGCTCGGCATCGGATTTTTGCTGCAGCGCCCGCTCGATCGCGCGATTCGGAAGAACCAGGCCGAGACCGCCGCCCGCCATGGCGTGCTGATCGAATCCCTCGCCGGCATCGAAACCATCAAGGCGGCCGGTGCCGAGGGGCGCTTTCAATCGCGCTACGAACGCGCGGTCGCCGCGACCGCCCGTTCCGGCGAGGACGTTCACTTCTGGGCCTCGCTGGCGCTCACCATCGCCTCGACCGCGCAGCAACTCACCACCCTCGCCATCCTGGTGATCGGGTCGTTCCTGGTGATCGACGGCACCCTCACGGTCGGCGCACTGGTCGCCGCCACAATCCTGTCGGGACGGGTGCTGGCGCCGGTTGCCGGCATCGCCGCGTTGATGACGCGCGCGACCCAGACCGTCACCGCGCTCAGGTCGATCGACCGCCTGATGCGGCTCGAACGTGAGCGGCCGCGCGGCAGGCGCTATGTCAGCCGCGCGATTCAGCACGGCCGCATCGTCTTCGACGAGGTGTCGTTCCAGTATCCCGGCGCAATGACCAAGGCCCTCACCAAGGTCAGCATCGGTATCAAGGAGGGCGAGCGGGTCGGGGTCATAGGCCGCGTCGGCTCGGGCAAGACCACGCTCGGAAAGATCGCCTGCGGGCTCTATGACCCATCCGAGGGCCGCATCCTGATCGATGGCGTCGACAGCCGGCAATACGATCCCGCCGACCTTCGTGCCGGCGTCGGCTTTGTGCTGCAGGATTGCGACCTGTTCTTCGGCACCCTGCGCGACAACATCTTGATCGGGCGCGCCGGGGCGAGCGACGACGACATGCTCCACGCGGCGCGGCTCGCCGGTGTCGAGCCGTTCGCCGCGGCCCATCCGTCCGGCTACGACATGATGATCGCCGAAGGCGGGCGCAGCCTGTCCGGCGGGCAGCGCCAAGCGATCTCGCTGGCGCGGGCGTTGATCCGCGAGCCACGCATTCTGTTCCTGGACGAGCCGACCGCCCATCTCGACGTGCGATCGGAGGCTGAGTTCGTCAAGCAGATCGAAGCCCTCAGGCAGCGCCGCCTGACCCTGATCGTGTCGACGCACCGCTTCTCGCTGCTGGTGCTGGTCGAGCGCCTGGTGGTGGTCGACAGAGGGCATGTGGTGATGGACGGCCCGCGCGATGCGGTGCTGGCAAGGCTGCGGCCGGCACCCGCCGCCGAAGCCCCGGTAAGCAGCCATGCACAGTGACTTCTCCTTCGCCAACGACATTCGCGCCGCCGCCGAGATGCGGACGCCGCGCACGGCGAAGATGTTCCTCGTCACCACCGCCACTCTGTTCGCGACCATGCTGCTATGGGCGCACTTCGCCATCCTCGACGAGGTCCGGCGCGGCGACGGCCGGGTGATCCCCTCGCGGCAGATTCAGGTGGTGCAGTCGCTGGAGGGCGGCATCGTCGAAGCCGTGCTGGTTCGGGAAGGCGATATCGTGAAGCACGGCGATCCTCTCGCCCGCATCGACGACACCAATTTCTCCTCGCAGCTCGGCGAGGTTCGCGAGCGCCGGGCCGCCCTGCTGGCCCGCGTCACCCGGCTCGAGGCCGAAGCGCGGGGCACGCCTCCCGCCTTCCCGGCCGGTCTCGCCGCCAATGCCGTTCAGGCGGAGCAGAACGTGTTCGAAGCGCGGGCGCGCAAGCTGTCGCAGGACCTCGATGTCATTGCCCAGCAGGAAAACCAGAAAATGCGCGAGCTCGACGAGTTGCAGGCATCGGAGAAGAAGCTGGCCGAGACCTTCCAGCTGATGACCCGCGAGCTTGACCTCACCCGCAAGCTTTACCAGCAGAAGGTCGTCCCCGAGATCGAGATGATCCGGCTGGAGCGCCAGGCCGCCGAGGTGCGCGGTCAGCGCGAGGTGGTGAAGGCCTCGCTGGCCAAGGCGCTCGGCGCCATTCGCGAGGTCGGTGCCCGCCGCGACACCACCATCGGCACGTTCCGGGCTCAGGCCGAGGAGGACCTCGCCAAAAGCCGCGGCGAGCTCGCCGTGCTCGACGAAACGGTGCGAGCCGCCGCCGACAAGGTGCGCCGCACCGAGCTGCGCTCGCCGGTCTACGGCATCGTCAACAAGATCAATGTCACCACCGTCGGCGCGGTGGTGCAGCCGGCCTCCAGCATCATGGACGTCGTTCCGCTCGACGACTCGTTGCTGGTCGAAGCCCGCGTTCGTCCCCAGGACATCGCCTTCATCCGTGCCAACCAGGACGCCGTGGTGAAGATCACCGCCTACGACGCCAACGTCTATGGCAGCCTCAAGGGCAAGGTCGAACGCATCTCCGCCGACACCACCGCCGACGACAGGGGCAACACGTTCTATCGCGTGATCGTGCGCACCAAGGAGAATTCGCTGGGCTCGGTCGAGCACGCGCTGCCGATCATCCCAGGCATGGTGGCGACCGTCGAAATCCTAACCGGCCGCAAGTCCGTGCTCCACTACGTGCTGAAGCCCGTCAACAAAGTCTGGGACGAGGCGCTTCGCGAGCGCTGATCAAGCCGCTTCCACCTATCTCGGCGGCCGGCGCGAGCGCGGTTATGACCACTCCGACGCCGCCCTTTCAGCCGACGCCGACCGGTGGTCGAGCCCGCTGGAATCCCTGGGCGGCACCGGCGACTGCGACGACGACGCGATCGCCGCGTCGCGACCCCTTGTTCGGGCGACGTTTCCACGACCGGCGCACGGGCGCCGGCTTGATCCGCCGGAAACCGCATCAGACTCGCCCGCCGTCGCGGCGGTGCCGATATCCGCGGCGTTGTCAGTTGTAATCTTCTCGAAACGCTTTCCGAAAGGACGTCGCAATCGGGGCAACCATGTAATCGAACACCGTTTGTTCCCCAGTCATGATGTAGGCTTCCGCCAGCATGCCTGGAATAAGAACGACGTGCTTGTGCTTATCGATATGATTACGATCGACTTTAATCTTGACCTGGAAATAGCGCTGCTGAAGCGGACCTGTTGCGCTTTGGTCGACGATCGCATCCGAACTGACGTGTATCACCACACCTTCGAACATCGGGGTCCGGCGCGAGACATAGGAATCGAAACGCACCTCCGCCGGCAGACCGACGCGAACCACATCAATGTCGGACGGCGAGAGTTTGGCGTCGATCACCAAGTCGTCGTCGTCGGGGACCACATCAAGAATCGGTTCTCCTGCTTTGACGACCCCACCGACGGTCTTGAAGCGAAGCTGGAGAACGGTTCCGGCCACCGGGGCGACCACATCGGTGCGCGCCAGAATGTCGCCGGCGTTGGTGAGAGCGCCCTCGATCTGTGCGATCTCCCGCGTCGTCTTCATAATCTGATCGGCGTTATCTGAATAATATTTCGTCCGCAACGTGCTGATTGCCGACTGTATCTCCTTGATCTTTTGCTCGGCGCGGCTGACATCGGCGATATTCGAGCCGATGCGGGCGGTCAAATCCGCTTCGGTCCGGCGCAAGGCCAGCACGTCCGGCTTGCGGACAAGCTTCTTGTCGAGCATCGCACTCTTGTCGACAATCTCCTCCGAGATGATCTCCAGCATCCTTTCGAGACCGGCCCGTTCCATATTCTTGCCCGTTATCTCGGCCTCGATCTGCTTGATCTGCTGATTATAAATCACTTCCCTCTCAGCCAGCTCTTTCTTTTTGCTGCCGAAAAGCGCGCGCTCGTTGCCCAGAAACGCCACGAATTCTTCATTTTTCTCGTCGAGCAGACCTTGTGGAATGCGCATCCGGTCGAGGTTCTGATGGTGCGATTCAAAGCGCGCGTTCATCGCCTGCAGTCGCAGCCACTCGTCGCGCCGCGCGGTGAAGTTCGCCTTGGCCTGCGTCAGGTCGAGCCGCATCAGCACCTGGCCGGCCTGCACCCGGTCGCCTTCGCGCACGAGGATGTCGCGAATGATGCCGCCCTCAAGATGTTGAATGGTCTTCCGGCTGCCGTCGGGACTGACCACCCCCGGGGCGATCGCAGCGCTCGACAGCGGCGCCGCGACACTCCAAGCAGCGATGATCGAACAGAACACGCCGATGACAGCGGCGGCGGCCAGCGCCACCGGCCGCAGCCGCCTGGTCAGGTCGGCTGCGTGATCACCGTCCTGCAACCCCTGCATCGCCGTCAACCTCATGCGCTTCCGGGCGTCCCCGCACCGCGGGCCGCAGCCGGCATTGGGGTCTGTTGACCGGCGCGCGCGGCGCGTCCGGTCAGTTCCTGCAACACCGCTTCCCGCTCGCCGACCATGTCGAGGGCGCCGTCGCGCATCACCGCGATGACGTCGACCGGCGACAGGATCGACAAGCGATGGCTCACCAAGATCACCGTCGTCCCGCGGTTCTTGAGCGCGACGATCGCACCAACCAGCGCCGCCTCTCCTTCGGAGTCGAGGTTCGAGTTGGGCTCGTCGAGAACCACGACCCGCGGCTTGCCGAATACCGCTCGTGCCAGCGCGATACGCTGCTTCTGACCGCCGCTGAGATTGCCGCCGCTCTCCCCGAGTTCGCTGGCATAGCCGCTCGGCAGCCGCAAAATGAGGTCATGACAGCCGGCGAGCTTCGCCGCCTCGACGATTGCCTCGTCATCGGCGTTCTTGAATCGCGAGATATTGTCCTGAACCGACCCGTTGAAGAGTTCGATCGCCTGCGGCAAATAGCCGACCCATTCGGAAATCTGACCGCGATCGATGTGCTGGATCTGGGCGCCGTCGAGGCGGACATGCCCGGCGGACGGCAGCCAGGATCCGACGATCATCTTGCAGAGCGTGCTCTTGCCGCTCGCCGACGGGCCGACCAGCGCCAACACAGAACCGGCCGGCACCGTCAGCGAAACGCTCCTGAGGATCGGACGGTCGCCGCCACTGAACTTGAACGAGGCGTTTTCGACCGTCACGATGCCCTGCGGCTCGGGCAGCTTCGTCGGCGCGACCAAATTGGCATCGGCCCTGGCGATGAGGTCGTTGAGACGGTTGTAGGCCTCGCTCGCCGAGATGAAGGCGCGCCAGCTCGCCATCGACTGCTCGACCGGCGCCAATGCCCGGCCGAGAATGATCGACGCCGCGATCATCGATCCGCTGGTGATCTCGCTGTGGATGACCAGGACCGCGCCAATGCCGAGAACCGCCACCTGCACGGTGATGCGGAGGAACTTGGACAGCCCGCCGAGCTTGGCACCAAAGTCGGCGGCGGCCTGCGATGTCTCCGCGATCTTCACCGCGTTCCGCCGATACCGCCCCATCACCTCGTCGAACATGCCCATGCCATGGATGACATCGGCGCTGCGCAAAGCGGTTGCAGAAAAGGCTGCGAGCTCATTGTGCGCCTCCGACAGGCCCTGCAGCCGCCGGCGCATGCCGATGTCGTTCCAGACCGCCAACCCGAACAGCGCAACGGCAGCCAGCAGACCGATCGCCCCGAGCCAGGGATGCATGACGAACATCAGCAGAAGGAACAGCGGCACCCAGATCGCGTCGAAGAAGGGAACGATCTGCTGCCCTCCGGCGAAGGCGCGGAGCGTCGACAGGTCCCCGATCACCTGGTTGTTCAGGCGCCCGTCGGTCCGCGCATGGTGCAAGGCCGTGAACATGACCGCCATGCGCAGGGAGTCGTCGATCCAGTGGCCGATCCGCGCCAAGCCGATCCCGCGAAGCGCGTCCAGCGCGCCCAACACCCCAAGGGCGAAAACGGTGAGCAGCGTGAGATAAGCCAGCGTGGCGTAATGATGGGTCTGAACGACGCGGTCGAATACCTGCTGCATGTACAGCGGCGAGGCGAGCACCAGAATATTGATGACGAAGCTGGTGACGAGAACGAACACCACGCCATATCGGCTCTGCTGGAGCAGCGTTTGAGCCGTCGTCGTCTTTGATGTCTGCATGCGCGCACGGCCTTCGGAAACGGCGACGCCGGATCCCTGTGGCCTCGACCGGCTGCCCCCAGCGCCCAGGACGACGGCGAGGCCCAAGCCTCCCTGCGTCGTGTGAGATGGCGGGCGGTGGCCCGCCATCGTGGCCGGTGGACGATCAGACCAGAAGGAGGTCTGACGCGGTCAGCACCGGATCGCCATTCAAGGTCGCAACTTTATAGGCGTCGGCGAGGCCATCGGAACCGTTGCGGTCGAACCAAAGCTCACCAGTTTCGGCGTAGTACTTGAGCTGAGAACCGACGGCCTCAGTCCCAGACGCGATCACGTCGTCGGCGGTTCCGGCGATGTGGTCGCCACCGGTGCTCGAATAAACCACGAGCTTGGCACCGGCGAGCACGCCGGCGTCGCCGAGGCCGAACGAGTGCGTCGCCGTCCCCGCGGTGAACGCGATCTTGTCGGTGCCGACAGTGAAGTCGTTGATGGTGTCCGACCAACTCGTGGTGATGCCCGCGGTCGACACGGCATAGACGTCGCTTCTCAAAGCTCCGCTCTCCGACGTCCAGCTGTACTGGACGATGTCGTGACCGTCGCCCGTGGCGATGATGTCATTTCCGGTGCCACCAACGAACCAGTCGTCGCCGGAGCCTGCGGTCAGACTGTCGTCGCCGGAACCACCGTCGAGCTGATTGACGCTGCCGTTGCCGGCATTGAGCGTGTCATTGCCGGTGCCGCCGACCAGCACGTCGTTGCCACCCGCCCAGATTGCCGGATCCGGATTGCGATCGCCGGTCGTCAGAGTGTCGTTGCCGCCGCCGCCGTCGACGAAGTTGTTGCCATATCTGAACATGCCACCGAGGACGGAACTCTCCCCGTCTTCGGCGGTCAGATCGAAGGTGTTCGAAAACCCGTTCAGCCGTTCGAGAACCGTGACCCCGCTGAACTTGATCTGTTCGGCGATCGTGAAATACTGCTGGACGATAAAACTCGCGCCGAGAGCGTCGGTCACTCTGACAAAGAAGGAGTATCCCAGAACGTCGGGCTCCACTTCGCTGACCTCGTTTTCCGGATCATAGCCATAGCCCTCAACGGTGAGATTCGTCGGATCCAGAATCTTAACCAACCCGGTGCTGTCGATCGAGATCACACCATCGTCGTTATCAACCAGTTCGAACGTCAATGCCTGTTGCGGTTCTCCATTGTTCCTCACATCGAGCTTTCCGACCACGTAGCCGATGCGCGAGAACTCCGCGACGATCGGATTCGTTACGACGCCATCCTCGTCCACGCCGCCCATGAGCGACCAACTGATATCGTCCGGCGTATCGTTCACGCCGTCGATGTTGATCGTCAGGGTCGTTTCCGTCCTCTCGACCCCGTCAAACGTCGCCACCGTGAAGACGTCCGTGGCGTGCTCGGTCAAGGCGTCGATCGCCGCGGCATTCGGATCGTAGATGTAGGTGCCGTCCTCGTGCACGGTCAGGGTGCCGTAGGTGCCGACCTTGATCGCATCGGTGCTGCCGTCCTCCTTCACCACCATGTAGCTGAGAGGGTCGTTATCGACGTCGTACCCTTCAAGCCGACCAATGATCGGGTCGAAGTGGACGTCCTGGCTCGCCGTCTCGACGATTGTCCCCGCGGAATGAGCCTCCAAAGTCGGCGCGTCATTTTCACCGGCGATGGCGACGGTGATGACTTGGCTGGCGGTGCCGTCCGCCGACCACACCGTGATGGTGTCCGCAAGCGTGCCGCCCACCCCCAGCGCCTGCACCGCCGGGGCGGCGTTGTTCAGCGTGTAGCTCCACACCCCGGCCGCCGACACCGCGAAGGTGCCGTAGCCGGCATCGCCCGCCGTCCCCGCCGCAATCGCCTGCAGCGTGGCCTCGCCGGCGTCGACGTCGGCGATCGCCAGCGTACCGGTCGCCGTCACCACGGTATCCTCGACCACCGCGCCGGACACCGTGCCCGCGATCGTCGCCACGTCGTTGGTGCCGGCGATGGCGATGGTGATGAGCTGGCTGGCGGTGCCGTCCGCCGACCACACCGTGATGGTGTCTGCAAGCGTGCCGCCCGCGCCCAGCGCCTGCACCGCCGGGGCGGCGTTGTTCAGCGTGTAGCTCCACACCCCGGCCGCCGACACCGCGAAGGTGCCGTAGCCGGCATCGCCCGCCGTCCCCGCCGCAATCGTCTGCACCGTGGCCTCGCCGGCGTCGACGTCGGCGATCGTCAACGTGCCGCTCGCCGTCACCACGGTATCCTCGGTCACGGCGCCAGACACCGTGCCCGCGATCGTCGCCGCGTCATTCACCGGGGCTATCGTCACCGAGGCGGTCGCCGGCGATGCGTCATCCCGGCCCAAATTATCAACCGCCGCGAATTCGAAGGTGGCGGTGCCGCTCCAGTTGGCGGCAGGCTTGAAGTAAACAATCGCGGTGTTGCCGACGGCGCCGACGGTGCTGCCTTCCGAAATAACCGTGAGCAGCGCAGCGTCGCTGAAAAGCGTGCCGCCCACGGGCACGCTCACCAACCTGAACGATGCCACCGAGCCGTCGCTATCGCTGGCAGACAGCGTGACAGCGACGGAGGCGGCATCTTCAAGACCAGAACCGGTGACGGTGTCGGTCTGGGGCGCAACGTTCAGGATGTTGGCCAAGGCGACATCGACCGTTCCGATACCGGATATATCGGCGAACCGGAAATACTCGACGCTCGATACGGTATCGATACCGTCATAGTTCGAGCTCGGAGCCCGATTATCCGAGACAATTATGCGTCCGGACGAATCTCGCGCGATCGTATAGTCGCTCCATTTTCCCGAGAACACGGCTGTGTCGGTTTGTGCGCCACCGGTCAGCGTGTCGTTACCAAGACCGCCGATCAACGTGTCGTTGCCCGCACCGCCATCAAGCGAGTCGCTGCCTTCCTCGCCGTAAATCGTGTCGTTGCCGTCGGCGCCTCGGAGCGCATCGTTGCCCTGACCACCGAAGATGTCATCATCGCTCGGCGAGCCGTTGATGGTATCGTTGCCGCTGGTCCCATTGTAGGTCGCCATTGGACGTTCCTGGATTTCTCTGAACGACGTCGTTTCAGACGTAGGCCGTTTGGCTGCCGTTCCATACGACGCGCATAATGTCGTCGCCCGCCGTAGCCCCCACCACTGTCAGCTGAGCAATCGACACGCCCGCTCCACTCGAAATATCCGTGACACTAACAGTGCCAGCGAGATTCGAACCCACTCCACCAAGAAGGTCGGAGAGCGTTACTTGGGTGATGCCGTCGTCGAGAATGATATCCGCCGAATCCTTTCCGGCCTCATAGAATTTTGAAAGATCAAGCGTATCAACTTCGCCACTTCCAATCGTGAAGTCGGAGATTGCGACCGCAGGATTGCCGGTGCCAAAAATGAAACTGTCACGGCCCGCGCCGCCGACGAGGCTGAGGTTGTCGAGGCCGGACGCCGTGGTCAGGCCAGCCACGTCAAAGATGTCGTCGCCTTGCCGGCCGTCGAGCACAAGATGTTCGTAATTCGTCGCCAACACCTGTTCCATGTTTCCAATGAAATCGACGGTGAAACCGCCACCGATCTGGTCCGCTACCAATATCCGATCGTCCCCCGGCGAAATCGGATCAACATAAAGCTCTCCCTCAACCGTCAGCGTCGAGCCCGGCCCCGTCCCGTATATCTCAACTCGTTCGATCTCTGTCGCTTGAACGTGCTGCGCGCCACTCCAGCTCACGTCGAATGCGAACCCGCCGGTCTTGGTCACGGTCGCGTCTCCGACCGACACCGCCTCGACCGTATCGCCGCCGAACAGCAGCACGCCGAGTTCCGTTCCGCCGATAACCGTCGCCGCGACGCTGTCCGGCCCGAACGTGAAGCGGTCCTCGCCCGCGCCCCCGCGCAGTTCGACCGCGCCAATGCCGCTGTTGAGGCCGGACGCCGAAGTCAGGCCGGTCAGGTCAAAGGTGTCGTCACCCTGCCGGCCGTCCACAACCAGCCGCCCGTAATTCGTCGCCGACACCTGCTCCAGGTAATCGAGGAACTCGATGGTGAAACCGCCGCCGGACTGATCCGACAGCTGAAGCCGTTCATCTCCAGGCCAGAGCGGATCGATCTCAACATCTTCCCCCGCAACCGTCAGCGTCGAACCCAGGCCCGTGCCCGAAATCACAACGCGATCGACCTCGGTTGCATGAACATGCTGCGACCCGTTCCAGTTCACGTCGAACGCATACCCGGCGATCTTGACCACCTCGGCGTCGCCGACCGACACCGCTTCGACCGTATCGCCGCCGAACAGCAGCACGCCAAATTCCGTTCCGCCGATAACCGTCGCTGCGGCACTGGCCGACCCGAACGTGAAGCGGTCCTCACCCGCGCCCCCGCGCAGTTCCACCGCGCCAATGCCGCTGTTGAGGCCGGACGCCGAAGTCAGGCCGGTCAGGTCAAAGGTGTCGTCGCCTTGCCGACCGTCGATAACCAGCCGGCCATAGTCGGTCGCCGACACCTGCTCCAGGTAATCAAGAAAATCGATGGTGAAGCCGCCGGACTGATCCGCCACCACGATCCGCTCGTCCCCGGGCGAGATCGGATCGACCTCCATATCGTCGCCCAGAACCGTGAGGACCGAGCTTGGTCCCGTCCCCGAAATCTCAACACGTTCGATATGGGTGGCGGACACATTCGCCGTGGCCGCGCCGTTGGCGAAGACATCGAACGACCCCGCTCCTGACGACGCCCCGGTCTTGTCGATGAGCGCACCGACGACACCGGTCACCTGCAGAACGTCGAGGGCAAGATCGCTGTTGCCGCCATCGAACGTGACATTCGACGTTGCCGCGGACGCCAGGAGCCGGTCGGTGCCAGTTCCGCCCACGACCGTGATCGCGATCGTCGACGACGACGCATCGGCCATATCGGCGCCGTCACCCAATGCGAGGGTCTTTCCGGCATACAATGTGGAAAGTGGCGTCCCAGCACCCGCAAGCGTGACCCGATCGTCGCCGTCGCCAGCATCGAAATAGTTGCCATCCTCGAACCAGTTCGCATCGGCCGCCGGATCGTTCGCGATCGCGCCGAGATCGACGGTGTCGCTGGTCGCGGTGAAAACGCGGTCGAGTTGGCCGACGACAGCGATCGACGCCGTCTCGGTCGTGGCGCTGTAGGCGGTATCGCCGCCGACGGCCGACACCGCTGCGATCGTTCCGGACGGGACGGAGGAAACGCCGTCGAACGCGCGAAACATGATCGTCGGGGCGGAGATGTGGGACGGATTGGCCTCGGCAACCGGATTTCCGTTCACGTCGAACAATGTCGGCGAGGTCGTCTGCACATTGGCGGCGGGAACGAAGCGAACCAAATCGGTCGGGACCAGATGCAGCGCTTCGCCGGCCGCAAGCGTAAAACTGGTCCAGGCTCCGCCTGCCGACTTGAACTGCCATGTGCCGTGGCTTGCATCGATGGCGACGATCGCGATCCCGATGCTCGCACTATCGACGTCGGTTGCGTGCCCAGCCAGCATGGTGGCGACGCTGGTTCCGGGATCGCCGGAACTGTCTTCGTTCACGGGCACGAGGTTTTCATGTCCGCTCAGGACCGGCGCGTCGTTCACCGGCGTGAGGTCCAGCGTCGCCACCGACGACGCCGTCAACGCGCCATCGGTCGCGGTGTAGGCGAACCTCGCCTCGCTGTCGTCGTCGAGCGCCCCGCTATAGCGCCACGTCGTCGCGTCGAGCTGCGCCAGCGTGCCGTTGCCGCTGGTCAGCACCAAAGACGCGATCGTCGCCGCCGGGCCGTCGACGTCCGAGACCCCGGCCAGCAGCTGCGCCGCCGTGATCGTCACCGAGCCGTCCTCGGCGACCGCGCCGAGCGCGACCGCGGACGCAACCGGCGCGTCGTTCACCGGCGTGAGGTCCAGCGTCGCCACCGACGACGCCGTCAACGCGCCATCGGTCGCGGTGTAGGCGAACCTCGCCTCGCTGTCGTCGTCGAGCGCCCCGCTATAGCGCCACGTCGTCGCGTCGAGCTGCACCAGCGTGCCGTTGCCGCTGGTCAGCACCAAAGACGCGATCGTCGCCGCCGGGCCGTCGACGTCCGAGACCCCAGCCAGCAGCTGCGCCGCCGTGATCGTCACCGAGCCGTCCTCGGCGACCGCGCCGAGCGCGACCGCGGACGCAACCGGCGCGTCGTTCACCGGCGTGAGGTCCAGCGTCGCCACCGACGACGCCGTCAACGCGCCATCGGTCGCGGTGTAGGCGAACGTCGCCTGGCTGTCGTCGTCGAGCGCCCCGCTATAGCGCCACGTCGTCGCGTCGAGCTGCGCCAGCGTGCCGTTGCCGCTGGTCAGCACTAAAGACGCGATCGTCGCCGCCGGGCCGTCGACGTCCGAGACCCCGGCCAGCAGCTGCGCCGCCGTGATCGTCACCGAACCGTCCTCGGCGACCGCGCCGAGCGCGACCGCGGACGCAACCGGCGCGTCGTTCACCGGCGTGAGGTCCAGCGTCGCCACCGACGACGCCGTCAACGCGCCATCGGTCGCGGTGTAGGCGAACCTCGCCTCGCTGTCGTCGTCGAGCGCCCCGCTATAGCGCCACGTCGTCGCGTCGAGCTGCACCAGCGTGCCGTTACCGCTGGTCAGCACCAAAGACGCGATCGTCGCCGCCGGGCCGTCGACGTCCGAGACCCCAGCCAGCAGCTGCGCCGCCGTGATCGTCACCGAGCCGTCCTCGGCGACCGCGCCGAGCGCGACCGCGGACGCAACCGGCGCGTCGTTCACCGGCGTGAGGTCCAGCGTCGCCACCGACGACGCCGTCAACGCGCCATCGGTCGCGGTGTAGGCGAACGTCGCCTGGCTGTCGTCGTCGAGCGCCCCGCTATAGCGCCACGTCGTCGCGTCGAGCTGCGCCAGCGTGCCGTTGCCGCTGGTCAGCACTAAAGACGCGATCGTCGCCGCCGGGCCGTCGACGTCCGAGACCCCGGCCAGCAGCTGCGCCGCCGTGATCGTCACCGAACCGTCCTCGGCGACCGCGCCGAGCGCGACCGCGGACGCAACCGGCGCGTCGTTCACCGGCGTGAGGTCCAGCGTCGCCACCGACGACGCCGTCAACGCGCCATCGGTCGCGGTGTAGGCGAACCTCGCCTCGCTGTCGTCGTCGAGCGCCCCGCTATAGCGCCACGTCGTCGCGTCGAGCTGCACCAGCGTGCCGTTACCGCTGGTCAGCACCAAAGACGCGATCGTCGCCGCCGGGCCGTCGACGTCCGAGACCCCGGCCAGCAGCTGCGCCGCCGTGATCGTCACCGAGCCGTCCTCGGCGACCGCCCCGAGCGCGACCGCGACCGCAACCGGCGCGTCGTTCACATCGGCGGTCGTCGTCGCCGACGTTCTGCTTTCAACGTTGCGCGAGCCCTCGGTCGCAACCGGCGTCGGCAGCGGCAACTCATCGCCCGACGCACCGGCAGCCAAACTGCCGGCGGCCACATTCGGCCTCTGACCCGACGGCGTTAGCGGATCGATCACCGGAGAGCCGAATTCGAAGCCACTTTGGACTTCGACGACTCTGGCGATCGCTCCCGTCGCGGGAATCGCCGAGGGATCGGTTCCTATCGGAAAGACGCCGGCGAATTCCTGCCCCGGCAGCGTCTTATCGGGGCCAAGCTGAAGAGAAATGTCCTGGAGCGGCTTGCCATCGGCACCGAAAAACGGCTGTAGAGCAACGGCCGCTTTGTCCGGAAATACAATAACCAACCGCTCGCCGAGGCGGACGAGCGTGATATTGTCAAACGCAATGTCGGAAAGATCGAGCGTTACACCCGGCTCAACTCGAATTGCGACAGCCTCACCGCTTGCCGGCTTAACAACTTTCAGGACGCGCTGACCTTGCGGGTTCGAGCCTGCCGCAGGCGGGCTCCCCTCCAATTGCGCAACCGTGACGCTCGCGTTCATGAGCCGCTCCAGCCGACAAAGCCTGCCCCTCGCGAGGGCAATCGCTGCTCTCTCCAATTGAATTCAACGTATTGTTAATGTCGCAAATGGTCAACTTGTGGATGCAGCCGATGTCGAACTTGTGTTATTTCCATTTCAGTTTGCAGGAGCAACCGCAGCGGCATTAAATTCTACAAGTATCTGCTTTAGCTTGTTTTTTATTCAAGATCAGCGACCGTGACCATGGGTCAGCGCGTGAGTGACGTCTTCCGTCATGGCAGGACTTGGCGATAATTGTCGCGCTTAAGTTGCAAACTTGCCTCCGCGGCGGCGGCGGGACATCTGTCGGTGAGTACCTGGCCGCCGGCCGCCCGATCGTCTCGTTCCGTCAGTGTGCGCAGTACGCCCGAATGCGGGCGTCGATAATGGCCTCGCCCGGCGGCACCAGGATTGGGCTAACCCCGCGCTATCGGCACAGTTCCGCATCCGCCCAGGCAGATCGCCGGCAACAGGTTACAGAACGGCGATAACGCGAAGGCGGCCCCGCATGGCGGAAAGCCACGGCGCGAGATCGGTGGCGGTGGCGAGCTGGCCACTTTTCTCTTTTAAAATCAATAATATCAATGTCCTGCGCCCGAAGCCGACTGTCAGCTGACGCCGCTACCGGTTTAGGCCCCCGGCGAGGTTCACCGGACGCAGACCGAGCTTCTACCGGCTCGACGAGACGATCCGTGGCGAGGTCTCCTGCCGCTTCCCGGCTCCGGGGCGGCTTCCGTTGGATCGGTTCGGCATGGCTCTCCCACGGCTTCCGGATGATCACTTCGTGATCCCGGAAACAGCCACGCCGAAAGATCCTTGATCGGAAAGAGATTTTCCGGCGACCGGACGACGAAAATCCGGCCTGATCGGCCGGATTCCGTATCACCGCAAAACGTGTCCGTTCCGAGCGACCCGGCGGTTTCATCCACGGCCGATCGGAATCCCGGTGGCCAGGTCAGGCGGTTTCCGGACGTCTGACGAGATCTCCCGAAAACCGCGTCACTTGGTGTTGTCGCGGGCGGAGCGGTCGGCGCCGCTGTCGCGGCCGGCGGCGACGCGTCCCGGCGAGAAGATCCGGTTGAGCCAGTTGTCGTCGAGCTTGTCGTCGCCGATCACGCCGTAGGGCTGATCGGGCGAAGGCGTCTGCAAGCCGGGCGGCGGCTGGGTCAGACGGGTGCGATCCGGCTCGCCGGTGAAGACGATCTTCTCGTCCTTCTTCATGCCCCAGCCGGTGAAGCCGAGCTGGCCCGGTGACAGCCGATCGTTGGCGCCCTCGAAATAGTCGCTCGACTTCTGCGGCTCGTCGTCCTTGGCCTGCTTGGTGCGGCCGCGGCGGATCTCGTCGATGCCGAGGGCGCGGCCGGAGTCGGTGCGCAATACCGGCCGGCTGACGTCGGCCTCGGCCGCGGCCTTGGCGCGCACCACGTCCGGGTCGCGCGGCCAGGCCGGATTGGCGGCCGCGGCGTCATCGGTGCGCGGCGGCGGCAGCGCCTCGGTCGAGGGCGGCACCACCAGCGGCGCGCGCTCGCGATAATCGATCGGCGGCTTGTTCTCGATCAGGCCGACGCCACCGAGCAGGTTCTTGATGACCTTCTGCTCGATGGAGGGCTCGTCGTCCTCGGCACGCGCCCCGTTCGGCAGCGCCACCGCGGCCAGGACGACCAAAGGAAGAATGCGACGCACGAAACCTGTCTTCATCGCGACACTCCCTCAAATTCTGCCGTCTTCAGGACTGGTCCCTCGGCTCGACAGCACCCGCGATCCGCGCGGACAAGCTGAAGGCCTATCCCTTGCCAGTCATGCCGGCTTTTTTGCGGCGGGCCCCAGCAGCGCGTCATAAAGCAGGAGGATAACCCCCAACACGATCGCGGCATCGGCCAAGTTGAATACATACCACCGAAAGCTGCCGACGTGGAAGGAGAAGAAGTCGGCCACCGCCCCCCACAGCACGCGGTCGATACCGTTGCCGAGTGCACCGCCGATGACAAGGCCAAGGCCGAGCGCGGTGGGCCGGGTCTCGGCCTTGAGCAGCCAGGCCCCGAACACCACGGCGGCCGCCGCCTTGATGGCGACCAGCACCCAGCGGCCGACCTCGCCGTCCTGCTGGAACAGGCCGTAGGAGATGCCCTTGTTCCAGGCCATTACCAGATCGAGATAGGGCCCGACCGACACGATGCCGCGGTCGGCGATGTCAAAGCCGAACAGCATCCACAGCTTGAAGCCCTGGTCGAGCGCCAGGGTGAAAAGGATGGCGATCAGGCCGAGGGTGAGATGACGAGGACGGGTCACGGGCGGGCCGGCGGTGCGGGCGTGGACGGAACGGTCGGCGGGGCGACCTGCGGAACTTGGGCAGGACCTTGGGCCGGCGCGGCGTAAGGACCGGGGACGACGATGATGGTCGACTGTGGCGCTGTGGAAGGCTGCGGCGTGGGGGCGGCCTGCTTGGCAGCGTAATCGGCGATCTGGAAGGTGATGGCCACAATCGCCAAGGCGACGGCCAACATGAGCGCGACCGAACTGATCACCACGGTGACCAGGAACTCGCGGCTGGGCAGGGTGGCGGTCTTCTCCGCAACGACGGCGTCCAAGACCTCGCGGCTGGGCAGAGCGACGATCTTCTCCACCAATCTATCCAACTTTCCCTCGATGCTTTCGAGGCGCCGATCGACGGAATCGGCACGCACTTCGAGCTTGGCAAGACGTTCATTCATGCCACTAGATCCCGGCCCATCACCGCCACCCGACCCGGCATCAGGCGGACGAGGCAGCATCTCGCGCGGGTAAAAAGGGACAATGTCCGCCATCATGCCGCTGCCTTCGATGTGAACTTCCTTAGAAATTCAATCAAAACCGCATTCTGCTCCTTAATTCTATTTTGAATTTCACGCCCCTTTGAGACTGACGCGCTTAAACCATCCTGATGAATCGAGTTTATATAGTTCATCATCGCCGCATTTAGCGTAGAACTATTTAAGTGAAGGGCTATCAAGAACGTCAGATCGCCGCGGGTCAGATTGACCACTTCGGCCATGTCCCCGCGATAGAATTCATCCAGCGCGGCTTCCAACTCCTTTGCGCGATCGGAATCGCGAGCGCTGACGTCGTCCATCTGCCTCTCCTCCCGCAGGCGGCTTAAGCCGCCTGCGCCGCCTGCCATTCTCGCATCGCCTGCGCGTCGCGCAAGGAGATGTCCGGAAACGCCGGGTCGGCGCCGACATCGGCGGTGATGCGCCAGGAGCGGGCGCACTTGGTCCCTTCCGCCTTGGCCGGCACCACCGCGACGCCTGGCACCTCATCGAGCCGGAAGGCGTCGGCCGGGCCGGCACCAGCCTCAAGCCTGAGGCCCGAGGTGATGCAGGCTTCGGCGAAATCGACGCTGGCGATGGTGGCGCTGAGCGCCTCCTCAGTGATGAACACCACCGGCGCGGCCTCAAGGCTGGAGCCGATGCGCTTGTTCGCCCGCTCGATCTCCAGCGCGCCGGTGACGACGCGGCGCACCCGCCGCACCTGCTCCCACTTGGCGGCCAGCGCCTCGTCGCGCCACTCGGCCGGGATAGCCGGGAACAGCTCCAGATGCACCGAGCCCGCGCCGTAGCGCGCCAGCCACGCCTCCTCCGAGGTGAAGGACAGCACCGGCGCCAGCCACGTCACCAGCGTGTCGAACAGGCGGTCGATCACCGTCAGCGCCGCCTTGCGCTTCTTTGACGAGATCGGCTCGCAATAGAGCGCATCTTTTCGCACGTCGAAATAGAACGCCGACAGGTCCGCGGTCATGAATGCGGTCAGCGCGGCGTGGATCTTCTTGTAGTCGAAGTCGGCATAGGCCTGCCGCACCACCGGATCGAGCAGGGCGAGCTCATGCAGCATCAGCCGCTCCAGCTCCGGCATGTCGGCAAAGGCGACGCGGTCCTCGTCGCGGAAATGGGCGAGCGAGCCCAGCATCCAGCGCAGGGTGTTGCGGAGCTTGCGGTAGGTGTCGGCGGTGGTTTTCAGGATTTCCGGGCCGATGCGCAGATCGTCGGAATAGTCCGAGGCGCACACCCACAGCCGCAGGATGTCGGCGCCCGAGGCCTTGATGACGTCCTGCGGCGCCACCGTGTTGCCGAGCGACTTCGACATCTTGCGGCCGTCCTCGTCCAGCACGAAGCCGTGGGTCAGCACCACGTCGTAGGGCGCGCGGCCTCTGGTGCCGCAGCTCTCCAGCAGCGAGGAGTGGAACCAGCCGCGGTGCTGGTCGGAGCCCTCCAGATACATCACGGTGTCGAGGCCGCCGTCGCGGATGCGCTTGATGCCGGCAAGGCCGGGGAAGTGCACCGGGTCTTCCAGCGTATAGGCGTGGGTCGAGCCAGAATCGAACCACACATCCAGCACGTCGGTGACCTTCTCCCAGGCCGCGGGGTCATGCTCGGGCGCAAGGAAGCGCGCGCCGTCGGCATCGGCGAACCAGGCGTCCGCGCCTTCGTTGGCGAAGGCGTCGGCAATGCGGGCGTTGACGGCCTCGTCCTTGAGGATTTCGCCGCTCTCGCGGTGGACGAACACGGTGATCGGCACGCCCCAGGCGCGCTGGCGCGACACCACCCAGTCCGGGCGGTTCGAAATCATGCCGGTGATGCGGTTCTCGCCAGTGGCGGGCACCCAGCGCGTCTCGCTGATCGAGCGCAGCGCCACCTCGCGCAGCGTCTTACCGTCGAGAGACGGGGTTGGCTTGTCGAGGGCGATGAACCACTGCGGGGTGTTGCGGAAGATCACCGGCTTCTTGGAGCGCCAGGAGTGCGGGTACTGGTGCTTGAGCTTGCCGCGGGCGATCAGCGCGCCGGCGTCGGTCAGCGCCGCGATCACCGCCTTGTTCGCGTCGCCCTGCTCGCCCTTGTGGGTGAGCACGCGCTTGCCCTCGAAGCCGGGAGCGTCCTTGGTGTAGGCGCCGTCGGCGTCGACCGGATAGGGGATGGTCGGATCGATGCCGCGCGCCTCGAGCAGGCGCCTGGAGGCCATCCAGATCTCGAAGTCTTCGCGGCCGTGGCTCGGCGCGGTGTGGACGAAGCCGGTGCCGGTGTCGTCGGTGACGTGGTCGCCGTCGAGCAGGGGGACGTCGAAGGTGTAGCCGAGCGCGGCGAGCGGGTGGGCGCAGCGGACACCCGCAAGTTCCGCGCGCGAAACGTCCGACAGACGTTTGAACGCGGACACACGCGCTTGTTTGAAAACCTCATCCGCAAGTTTGTCAGCTAAGACCAACTTGTCGCCGACCTTCGCCCAGTTGTCCGCGGGCGCTTCCGTCACCTCATAGAGGCCGTAGGCGATGCGGGACGAGAAGCTGATGGCGCGATTGCCGGGGATGGTCCACGGCGTGGTGGTCCAGATGACGACGGAGGCCCCGATCAGCTTGGCGAAGCTTTCTTGGCTTTTCTGAGCTAGTGCTTCGCTTGCTTCCGCGGAGCCATCAGTCCACGCCACAGCACCGCCAGCTGTGTACCGGACCGGAAACTTCACCCAGATCGTATCCGAGACGTGGTCCTCGTACTCGACCTCGGCCTCGGCCAGCGCCGTCTTCTCGACCACGCTCCACATCACCGGTTTCGAGCCGCGATAAAGCTGCCCGGTCACCGCGAATTTCATGATTTCACAGGCGATCTGCGCTTCCGCCGCAAAGCTCATGGTCGAGTACGGGTGGTCCCAGTCGCCGATGACGCCGAGGCGCTTGAACTCGGTGCGCTGCACGTCCAGCCAATGCTCGGCGAAGGTGCGGCACTCTTTCCGAAACTCCACCACCGGCACCGCGTCCTTGTTCTTGCCCTTGGCGCGGTACTGCTCCTCGATCTTCCACTCGATCGGCAGGCCGTGGCAGTCCCAACCCGGCACGTAGTTGGAGTCGAAGCCCAGCATCTGCTGGGACTTGGTCACCACGTCTTTCAGGATCTTGTTCAGCGCGTGGCCGATGTGGATGTTGCCATTGGCGTAGGGCGGGCCATCGTGCAGCACGAATTTCGGCCGACCGGCGGCGCTCTGGCGCAAGCGCCCGTAGAGGTCGCCCTCCTCCCAGGCCTTGAGCAACTCGGGCTCCTTCTGCGGCAGGCCGGCCCGCATCGGGAACGCGGTCTGCGGCAGGAACAGGGTCTGGGAGTAATCGAACGCGGTATCGGCCGAGGCGGCCGTGGTCGAGGCGGCCTTGGCGTCGGCGGCGTCTAGCTTGGTCATGGCGATCTGGGCTCGGGCAGCAAAGGGACGAATTCGGGCGGGACCATCATCCCGACCCCCGACGGACCGTCAGGCCCGGCCGGAGGCCGGGCGGCGAATTCGTGCCGCAAAGAGACTATCGACGGGCGCGCGCTGCATGGCGTTCCTCTTAGCAAGCCCGGCGCCGCGGATAAAGCGTCCCGGCGGCCGTTTGCCGGCCGCCGCCGCCCGGCACCCGCAAAAAATCCGCAAGTCGGGCAACCAGCGGCGCGGGGGAGCGGCCAGCCGCCGGCCAGCTTCAGACGGCGCAGCGGTGAGGCGCCGGCGCCAAACAGGCCGCCCAGGCCAGATACGAAAATCCGGCCAGAGCGGCCGGATTTCGCAACCTTTGCGGGGGTCGACGCGATGATCCGGGGGGGGCGGACAATCACGTCGCAATCCCCGCCAATGCGCTCACGCCGCGCGCTCGGCGTCCTCGCTGCGCAACTGGAGCAGGAAGTCGCGCACCTCGTTTGCCAGGCGGTCGGACTGGCGGGCGAGGTCGTCGGACGCCGCCAGCACGTCGGAAGCCGAGCGGCCGGTCTCGTCGATCGCCGATGACACCCCGGAGACGTTGCCGCTCAGGACGCCGGTGACATTGGCGGCGCGCTGGATGCTCTCGGCGATCTCGTGGGTCGCGGCGCTCTGCTGCTCGACCGCGGAGGCGATCGACCCAGTGACCGCCTCGATGTCGTTCATGGCGTGCGACACGTCGCGGATGGCCTCGACCGCGGTCTTGGTCGAGGTCTGGATCGCCGCAATCTGGCGGGCGATCTCCTCGGTCGCGGTCGCGGTCTGGGCGGCAAGCGACTTTACCTCGCTCGCCACCACCGCAAAGCCCCTGCCGGCATCGCCGGCACGGGCCGCCTCGATGGTGGCGTTGAGCGCGAGCAGGTTGGTCTGGGCGGCGATGGCCTGGATCAGGTCGACCACCGCGCCGATCTTGGCGCCGGCCGCGGCCAGGGTCTCGATCTCCTTCACCGAGGACTCGGTGGTGGCGCCGGCCTTGGTGATCACCGTGCTCGCGGTCGTCACCTGGCGGGCGATCTCCTGGATCGAGGACGACAGCTCCTCGGCGGCGCTGGCGACGGCCTGCACCGAGGCGGAGGTTTCGTCCGACGCCCCGCTGGCGGAGTTGGCCTGGCGGGAGGCATTGCCGGCGATATCCTCCAGCGAGCGGGCGGTGCCGCGCAGCCGGGCGGTATTGGCGCTGACCGCCTCCAGCACGTCGGTAACCGAGCCGCGGAAGCTTTCCACCGCCGCCTCGACCCGGCGGTTGTTGCGGTCCTGCTCGGCTTGGATGCGCGCCCGCTCGGCCATCAGCCGCTCGCGTTCGAGCGCGGTGTCGCGGAATACCGACACGGTGCTGGCCATCTCGCCGATCTCGCCGATCACCGCCTTGCGCGGGATCTCGATCGCGGTCGAGCCATCGGCCAGCTCCTTCATGCAAGCGTTGAGCGCCTTGAGCGGCCGCGAGATCGCCTGGTCGAGCCGGAAGGCGAGGCCGAAGCCGAGCAGCAGCACGGCGAGCGACACCGCGCCGAACACCATCTTCGACCACCATTGCAGCACATCGAGGTCGGTGCGGTCGACGCCGAGCGCGACCACGCCGACGGTCTTGCCGTTGAGGTCGGCCAGCGGCGCGTACTGGATCGCCAGCGAGGAGCCGTCCAGCACGACGTAATCGTTGCGCACCGGCGCCGCCCGCGCCCCGTTGAGCTCGGCGGCGGTCGGCGCAAAGCCGTTGGGGAAGGTCGAGGCGAGCTGGGTCAAGCCGCCGTCGCGCTCGATGAACAGCGCCACCCAGGTCGCGGTGCGCTGGGTGAACTCCATCGCCAGCGTTTCGCCGAACGTAATGCCGAACTCGACCGAGCCGATCGCGGCGCCGTTGTGCTGAACTGGGATGACGCCGCGGATGCTGGCGCCGGCGACACTGTGCTCAAGGCCGTGGACCTCGGTGTTGCGCTTGTTGGCCTCGACCACGGTCGGCCGCGACGAGCTCAGGTCGTCGCCGAACGCCTCCGGCTTGTCCATCCGCAGGAACGAGTTTGCCGGGGCGGTGTGGAACTGGAACTGTTCGACGCCGTCGACCTTGAGCTGCTCGAACGCCGGCCCGAACATTGCCGCCAGCTTGGCCCGGTCGCGGCTCGCAAACGCCTCGGTTGCATCCGGCAAATTGGCGGTGAGCCGCGCCAGCGACAGCGCCCGCAGCGACTGGGCCGAAACCTCGCTCTCGAACCGCGCCGACTCGCTGGACAACCGGCTATGCAGGCTTTCAGAGACGATTTTTCCTGTGAACCACCAACTGGTCGCGAAAAAACCTACTGCGGCCACCGCAAGGCTGCCGCACATTGCCACCGTTAAACTGGTTTGAAGCCTCATTTGTCCCCCCTTTTATCGCGCGGAATGTGCGACCGAGAAGACTAAGAGATGGTAAGCGGATCAGTTGGCGTTCGCTGATGTGGCAAAAAATTTTGCCACAAAACCCCAAAGAAAGAATTATTTCCCGTTGTCGGCGACCGTTACACCCTGCGGTTTTGGCCGTCGGGGCAGCGCGCTACCGCTACCCCTGCGTTGGTAACGGCAACGAAGTGCCGGTGGAATCGCCGGCGAGCGCCAGCCGCGCCGCGGCCGTATCTGCATTCATTTGCTGCACCAGCGCGTCGACGTCGGCGAATTTGCGCTCCTCGCGCAGGCGGGCGTGAAAAGTGACCGCCAGCTCCGCACCGTAGAGATCGCCGGAGAAATCGAACAGGAACACCTCGAGCAGCGGCGCGCCGTTGTCGAAGGTCGGCCGCCGTCCGAAATTGGCCACGCCGTCGTAACGGCGGCCGCCGACATCGACGCGCACTGCATAGATGCCATGCGCCAAGCCACAGGCCGGATCGAGCCTTATGTTCGCGGTCGGGTAACCGAGCGTGCGGCCACGCTGGTCGCCGCGGATCACCGAGCCGATGACGAACCAGGGGTAGCCGAGCAGGTCGTTGGCGTCCTCAAGGCGGCCGGAGCCGAGCAACTCGCGGATGGCGCTGGAGGACACCGCGCGGCCGGCGTGGTGCAGCGGTCCGACGATGTCGACGGCGAAGCCGCGCCGCGCCCCGGCATTCGCCAGGAAGGCGGGCGAGCCGCCGCGGGCGCTGCCGAAATGGAAGTCGAACCCGACCGCCGCCCCCGCGATACGGAACCGCGCCACCAGGATTTCGTCGACGAAGCGGGTCGCGGTGATGGCGGCGAGCGCGGTATCGAACGTCAGCACAATGGCGGCGTCGCAGCCGGCGCGCTGGAGCGCCGCCAGCTTGACCGGCTCGGGCGTCAGCCGGAACAGCGGCACGTGCGGCGCGAACACCGCGCGCGGATGTGGCTCGAACGTCAGCGCCACCACCGGCCGGCCGAGCGCCCGCGCCCGCTCCGCCGCCGCTGCGATCACCGCACGATGGCCGCGATGGACGCCGTCGAAATTGCCGATGGCGACGACGGCGCCGATCAGGTCGGCGGGCACGGGCTCGGCACCGCGAACCACCCGAAAGGACGGCACGAGAAGGGGATTGAACGGAGTCATGGAGTGCACGGTGACTGCGGGCCGCGACCGGCGAGCCGGACTTGCGCGACACCTCGGGGGCTAGAGCTTCCGCCGATCTGACCGCGTCAGGCCGGATGCTCCAAGTTCTTGGTTTAACGCACGTTCTATCGCAAGACCGGTTTCGTTCGCACCACCGGACCCGGCGTTGCGTCGAAGCCTCGATGGATGGAGCCCGCCGGCCAAATGCCGACAAACGCCGTTCACACACTCAGATATCGCCCAAGGCCGACGTGTCCTGACGTCTGCGGGTGCAGCCGCCAGGGCCGATCCCCGCCAATACATGAGGGTGAACCGTATCGGCAACCTGCCGCCCGCCACCCCATCCGTCAAGCGTGCGGCGACGGCCGCGGCGGCACCGAGACCCAGGCCTCGCCGTCGAGCACGACCTTGCCGTCCACCGTCGCCTCGCAGTGCAGCCGCGCCCGCCGGCCCTTCTCCACCAGTTCGGCGACCTCCACGCTCACCGCCACCACGTCGCCTATCCGCACCGGTGCGTGAAAATTCAGGGTTTGCGAGCGATAGATTGCGCCCGGCCCCGGCAGGCGGGTGCCGACCACCGCGGAGATCAGGCTGGCGGTGTAAAGACCGTGGGCGATGCGGCCGCCGAACCGGGTGCCGGCGGCGTAAAGGTCGCAGAGATGAATGGGATTATGATCGCCGGACAGATCGGCAAAGCCGACGATGTCGTCGGACATTACCGTCTTGAGGAGGCTCTCGCGCATCCCGACGACAAGATCCTCGAAATACAAGCTTTTCAAGCCAAGGCGGGTTGGAAGATCTGACAAGGGGGCCTCCGGATTTGGTGTCTCGTTACCGCTACTCGCGGCCATCGGCAATCGTTCGAGGGCAGTGACCGGACGCTTGCGCGATTAACCGGATGTTCAAAGCTGTTCGTTATTTTGACCAAGTACAGGGGGACGTTCTGGCGGAGACGATCTCTTCCGGACCAGTCCAAATTGGCGAAACAGCGCCGGATTGCCGACGGAGTGGAAGAAATGGCGATCGACCTTTCGATGCCCATCTTGGTTGTTGATGATTATAGCACAATGGTTCGAATCATTCGGAATCTTCTGAAGCAGCTCGGCTTTGAAGATGTCGATGATGCTTCCGACGGTTCGGCCGCCCTCAACAAGCTCCGCGAAAAGCGGTACGGCCTCGTGATCTCCGACTGGAATATGGAGCCGATGACCGGTTACGAGCTGTTGAAGGAGGTCCGCGGCGATCCGTCGCTGGCCAGGACGCCGTTCATCATGGTCACGGCCGAGTCCAAGACCGAAAACGTGATCGCCGCCAAGAAGGCCGGCGTCAACAACTACATTGTGAAGCCGTTCAACGCCCAGACTTTGAAGACGAAGATCGAGGCGGTCTTCGCCGACTGATGTCGGCCGTTGAAATGCTGACCAATGGAAAGCGGTCGACGAAGACCGCTTAAGGAGAAGGTTCCGTGAGCGCGTATCAGACGGCGCACCTAAACCGCATCGTCGATTTCCTCAAAGACAAAAAGGGGATGGAAGTGTCCCTCTCGGACGTCGTGGCACTTGCCGAGATCACCGCGGAATCGCTGCAGGCGTTTTTCGTGACACTCGACAAGGCGGTTTATCGCGAACTGCGCGAAATCGCCGAATACATCCAGTCGATGAAGGAAGAAATCGGCGCGCTGCAGGTTCATGACCTGAAGGAAACGCGCATCCCCGCCGCCGGCCTGGAACTGGACGCCATCGTCAAGGCGACCGAGGCGGCCACCAACAGCATCATGACCGCGGCTGAGGAAATCATGTCCGCGGATGCCTCCGACCCCGACGCCTACAAGGCGTTCGTCGATGAGCGCATGATGGCGGTGTTCGAAGCCTGTTCGTTCCAGGACATCACCGGCCAGCGCATCGCCAAGGTGGTCGAGACGCTGAAGGCGATCGAATCGCGCGTGGGCCGCTTCGCCGAGGCCACCCGCACCCGTGACGCCGGCGGCTTCGCCTCCGACGAAGAGGCGACCCGAGCGGCCCGCGCCGAGCGGCTGCTGCTGCACGGGCCGCAGCTCGCCGGCCAGGGCGTCAGCCAGTCCGACGTCGACAGCATGTTGAACGACGCCGCCCCGGCCAAGCCTGTCGCCGCGCCAGTCGCCGCCAAGCCCGCTCCGGCGCCCGAAAAGCCTGCGATGGCTGCGCCGGCCAAGCCGGTCGCGCCTCAGCCCGCAGCGGTGGCAAAGCCTGCACCGGCCCCGGCCGCCAAGCCCGCGCCGGCCGCTGCCAAGCCGGCCGCGCCGCCGGCTGCGGCAGTGGCCAAGCCCGCACCGGCCGTCATGCCGGCGCCGAGCCCGGCGGTCAAAGCGCCGCCGGTGGCGCCGACCGAGGCGACCGACCCGGTGGACCGCAACAGCCAGGACGACATCGACAAGCTGTTCGCGTGATCGGTCGCGTCCATCTCGGCGGCCGGCAGCCGAAACGCCGGCCTTCGATACCACCGCGAGCCACCCTCGCCCGTTGCCTCCGGCGACGCAGCGCGCAGCGTCTGTGTGGGCCGGAGTCTCGTATCACCACCGCAGCTGCGTCATCACCGCCACCGGCAGCGCAGGTGTGCCGGCAAACAACGCGGCCAGCGCCGCCTGTCCCGCCTGCGCGCTCGGATCGGCCGCCGCCTCGCCGAGATCGCCGGCATGAATGCCGGCCAGGATGAACAGGCAGTCGATCCCCTGCCTCGCCGCGCCGGCCAGATCGGTGCGCACCGAATCCCCGATCGCCAGCACCCGGCGAAGGCCGACCGCCGCGCCGCGCACGGCAGCCGCCCGCGCCAGGGCGTCGCGATAGATCGGCGGGTGCGGCTTGCCGGCGTAAACGGTATCGCCGCCCATCTCGGCGTAGAGGTCGGCGATGGCGCCGGCGCAATAGACCAGCCGGCCGCCGCGCTCGACCACCCGGTCGGGATTGCCGCAGACCAGCGTCAGCCGCCGCGCCAGCATGGCGCCCAGCACATCGCGGTAGTCGTCCGGCGTCTCGACGTCGTCGTTCCACGGCCCGGTGCACAGCACCAGCTCGGCCTCGCCGAGCGGCACCCGGCGCAGCTCCAGTCCCTCGAACAGCGGCAGGTCGCGGTCCGGCCCGATGTGGAACAGCCGCACGCCCGGCCGCGCCGCCAAAAGGCCGCGGCTGACGTCGCCGGAGGCGACGATGGCATCGAACACCCCGGCCGGAACCCCGAACCCCGCGAGCTGCGCCGCCACCGCGCTGCCGGGCCGCGGCGCATTGGACACCAGCACCACGGTGCCGCCGCGAGCGCGAAAACGCTGCAGCGCGGTGCAGGCGGCAAGGTGGGCGGCTTCGCCGTCATGGAGCACGCCCCAGACGTCGCTGAGCACGAGGTCGTAGCGCCCCGCCCATGCGGACAGGCCGGCGAGAGCGGGCGGAACGGACGGCGGCATCGGCGGTAAGACGGACATGGCGGGATGAGATTTCGGCAACGGTGAAGGCTGCGGCGGGTGTCGCGATTCATACGGTTTCCGGTCATGAACCCGGAAACAATCTCGCCGGAAGGTCTTTGGTCTCGCTCCAGATACCGGGTCAAACCAGCTCGGCGCCGGCCGCAGCCAGCGTCGCCGCCAGGCCATCACCGGCAAGAAAGGCGTACTCCGCCGCGCGGTGGGTGGTGAGCGGATCGCGCGCCAGCAGCTCGGCATCGACCGTGCCGGGGTGGCACATCACCACGCCGCCGTCGGGCAGACCGGCAAGGAAGGCCGGAAACAGCGCGGCGAAATCGGCGCCCGGCCGGTAGAGATAGGGTCCGGCGAACGCCGGGTTGACCACGACGCCGCGTGCGTCGGCCCGCGCCCGGAACGCGCGGGACAGCCACGCCAGCAGCGCGCCCTTGGGGTCGCGGAGCGGGCTCGGCGAGGCCCCCGCCGGGCCGCACTGCCGCACCCACGCCCCCGCCGCGCGCGCGGCGACGAGGTCGAGCACGACGTCGCAAACGCCGGGCAGGAGCTGGATGTGCTGGTGGCCGTCGACATGGGCGGGCGGATGGCCGAACGCGCCGACGAAGGCGTCGAACTGGGCGTCGAGCTCGGCGCGCAGCCGTGCCAGGTCGAGCCGGCCGGTGAACGCCCGCGCCATCAGCGCGCCGATCTCCAGGAAGCTGCCCTCTGCGGCGGTCGGCGCGAACGCGGCGGTGAGCGGCTTGAGCCGCCCGGTCAGGGTCAGGTGCAGGCCGATCCCGAACGGCCGCGGGGTATTGAGCGCACGCAGCGGCGCGGCCTCCGCCGCGAAGCCAGGCGCCACCGTCATCGCCGAGGTCGCCGACAGCCGGCCGGCGCCGGCGAGGTTGCGGATCGCGGCGGACAGGCCGGGCGCCAGGGCGTAGTCGTCGGCCACCAGGCGGATTTTCCTCACGGCTTGGGCTCCGGCGCCGGCGCCGCGGCACGGACCTCGTGCTCGGCGAGGAAATAGATCGGCCGGGCCTTGAGCTCGGACAGGATCTTGCCGATGTACTCGCCCAGCACGCCGATCATGATGAGCTGAACGCCGCCGATGATGCTGACCGCCACCATCAGCGAGGGATAGCCGGGCACCGCGATGCCCCAAATCAGCTTCTCCACCATGATGGTCAGGCCGAACACCAGCGCGGTGCCGGCGAAGATGAAACCGAACACGCTGGCAACCCGCAGCGGCGCCACCGAGAACGAGGTCAGCCCCTCGATCGACAGGCCGACCAGCGACTTGAAGCTCCAGCTCGACATGCCGTGCAGGCGCTCGGCCGGCTCGTAGGGCACGCAGATCTGCTTGAACCCGATCCAGCTCGACAGGCCCTTGAAGAAGCGATTGCGCTCGGGCAGCCGGCGCAGCGCCGCCGCCGCCCTTGGCGACAGCAGCCGGAAATCGCCGGCGTCGGGCGGGATCTGGTGGCGCGCACCCCAATTGAGCAGCCGGTAGAATTCGCGGACGAAGAAGCGCCTGAGCGCAGGCTCGTTGCGGCGATGGGCCTTGGCGGTGTAGGCGACGTCGAAACCGTCGTCGAGCCACAGCGACACCAACTGCTCCACCATTTCCGGCGGGTGCTGGCCGTCGGCGTCCATGAACAGCAGGGCGCCGTTGCGGGCGTGGTCGAGCCCGGCCACCAGCGCCGCCTCCTTGCCGAAATTGCGTGAGAACGACAGCACCTGCAGGTCGACGCCGTCGCTCTTGAGACCGCGCAGCACACTCAAGGACGCGTCGCACGAGCCGTCGTCGACATAGACCAGCTCGATCCTGAGCCCGCGACTGCGGGCGAAGCTGGCCGCCTGGGCCAGCAGGCGGCCGTGCAGCAGCGGCAGGTTGGCCGCCTCGTTGTAGACGGGGACGATGATGGACAGCCCCGCCGCGGCGGGCGAGGCGGCGGGGGTCGAAGCGGGTTCGGTTGACATGGGTTCGGCTGTTGGCGGCGTTGGGCTGACCTTATCAAGGAGCATTGCGGCTGTCGCGGGGTGGACGGTGGACTTTCCGCCCACCGCAACGTGCGTTTCACGTCGCTGTGATCGTGCGCGGTCTGGTGAACCGGACGGCCAAGCCCCACGTAGGTGATCTAAGTGCCCCGGGACAGTCCACGCCGCCCCCCCCTCACGGCGTTGTCCCGGACCCCCGCCGCTCCTCTCTTCGGGCGGTGCCGGTCGCGGCCGTCCTCCCCCGGGGACGGCCGCGTTCCGTTTGGGCACTCCGCGGACAATCCTCGGCGCCAGCCGGCGGTGCGGACCGATCATGATGCCTCCCGCCGCGCGCCGCGCTAGACTTCGGCCGTTTCGGCTGAACTGTTTGCCCCGCAAGCCGAGGAGGACCACATGATCAAGGATATCCTCGTGCATTTGTCGCCCGGAGAGCGTCGCGATCCGGGCGCCGAGTTCGCCATCTCGGTGGCGACAATGTTCCGCGCATCCATCACCGGGATCGCCTTCGCCTACGAGCCGATCATCCCGCCCAGCATCTTCGGTGCGATCCCGGCCGAACTGATCGCCGCACAGAAGCAGGAGAGCGTGAAGGCAGCCGAGGCCGCGGTGACGCGTTTCCAGGAGGGGCTGCGCCGCGCCGACCTGAAGGGCGGAACCCGGCTGCTCGACGCCAGCGTCTCCGCCTCCGGCGATCTGTTCGGGCGGGTGGCGCGAGTATTCGACCTTTCGATCGTCACCCAGGCCGAGCCCGAATCGCTCGGCGCGGAGGATCTGGTGGTCGAAGGCGCGCTGTTCGAATCGGGCCGGCCGGTGCTGGTGGTGCCCTACATCCAGACCGCGCCGATCGCGCTGGACCGGGTGCTGCTGGCGTGGGATGGCAGCCGCCCCGCGGCGCGCGCCTGCGCCGATGCGCTGCCGCTGCTCACGCGCGCCGGACGGGTCGACGTGGTGATGGTTACGGGCGAGCCGGCGAAGAACGGCAAGATGCCGGGAACGGACATCGCCCAGCACCTGGCGCGGCACGACATCAAGGTCGACGTCAAGCGAATCTCCGACGCCGGCGGCATCGGCGAGACGCTGCTGTCCTACGCCGCCGCTTCCGGCGGCGACCTGCTGGTGATGGGCGGCTACGGCCATTCGCGCCTGCGAGAATTCGTGCTGGGCGGGGCCACCCGCGGCATTCTCGACGCGATGACGCTGCCGGTGCTGCTGTCGCACTGACTGCCCGCCGCGGATGCGGGCGCGACTCATATCTTTGACGAATCCGACATGCTCAAGCAAGACGTCGCCATGCGGCAGAATTTCATCTTATAGCGGCCGCCAAAACACCGGCGTCGCGAGAATGTTCCAACCTCGCGGCGTCAAAAAGCCTCGGTTTTACCGCCAGGTGGATTTCCGCGCGGCGTCGTTAGTCGTGGATTTCGTGAAATCTCTGATTACCGGCGCCAAGACATAAAGTACAAACCGGCCACCGCCGGCACTGCGGCAGGTTTTTAGCCAAGGCGTGCGTCGCGCGCCCGAGAAGGGCCAGGGCATGAGCATCTACCGTCTCGACAAGCTGTTCGCCCCGGGGTCCGTGGTGCTGATCGGCGCCAGCCCGCAGCCGCGCTCGGTCGGCAACGTGGTGTTGAGCAATCTCCGGCGCGCCGGCTTCAGCGGCCGGCTGTGGCTGGTCAACCCCAATTACACCGAGGTCGAGGGCCTGCCCTGCCTGCCCTCGGTGGCGGCGCTGCCCGACAAACCCGACCTCGCCATCGTGGCGACGCCGACGCCGACCGTGCCGGACATCGTGCGCCAGCTCGGCGAGCGCGGCACCAAGACCTGCGTCATCATCACCACCGGCGCCGACGACGGCCCCGAGGGCGTCGACCGGCTGCGCGAGGTGGTGAAGCAGACCGCCCGGCCGTTCAGCATGCGCGTCATCGGGCCGGATTCGATCGGCATCACCGTGCCGCGCGCCAAGCTCGACGCCTCGATCGCCGCCGCGCCCGCCCTGGCCGGCGACCTTGCGCTGGTGTCGCAGTCCGGCTCGGTCATCACCTCGATTGTCGATTGGGGCAACCGCCACAACATCGGCTTCTCGGCGATGGTGGCCACCGGCGACATGGCCGACGTCGACTTCGCCGACCTGCTCGACTGGTTCGCGCTCGACTACAAGACCCGCGCCATCCTGCTCTATGTCGAGGCGATCCAGGACGCCGCCAAGTTCATGTCGGCGGCGCGCGCGGCGGCGCGCTCCAAGCCCGTGGTGGTGATCAAGCCCGGCCTGTCGCACGACTGCGTGCGGCGCTCCTCCCACGCCGGCTCGCTGGCCGGCGCGGACGCGGTCTATGACGCGGCGTTCCGGAGAGCCGGCCTGCTGCGGGTGCGCGACCTTGGCGAGATGTTCGACGCCGCCGAAACGCTGTCTCGGCTGAAGCCGTTCCACGGCAAGCGCCTCGCCGTCACCTCCAACGGCGTCGGCCCGGCGATCCTGGCGCTCGACCGCCTGGTCGAACGCGGCGGCATTCCGGCGCAGCTGTCGCCCGAATCCGTGGCAAAGCTCGGCACCATCCTGCCGCCGCGCGCCTCGCGCGACAACCCGGTCGACCTTGGCGCCAGTGCCGGCGGCGATCTCTACCGCGGCAGCGTCGAGACGCTTCTCGCCGACCACGGCGTCGACGCGGTGCTGGTGATGAACGCGCCGACCGCCCTTGGCGACGCAAGGCAGGCCGCCGCCGGCGTGGTCGCCGCAGTCGAGAGCCACCGCAAGGCGTCGTTCCGGCCCAAGCCGGTGCTGGCCGCCTGGCTCGGCCAGGGCAGCGACCTGCACGAGGTGTTCGAGGCCGCCAAGATCCCGCTGCATTTGACCCCGCACGACGCGGTCGACGGCTTCATGCACGTGCTGCGCTACTCCCAAGCCCAGGAGGCGGCGATCGAGACGCCGCCCTCGCTGCCCGAGGAGTTCGAGCCGAACGTCGCCGCGGCGCGGGCCGCGGTGGCCAGCTCGCTGGCGTCCGGGCGACGCTGGCTCGACCCCGAGGCGGTGACCACGGTGCTGGAAGCCTACCGCATCCCCTGCGTCACCGCCGACGTCGCCAAGAGCCCGGCCAAGGCGCGGGTGGTGGCGGAGCGTCTGCTGCAGGTCAGCGGCTCGTGCGTCATCAAGGTGCTGTCGGAAGACCTGCCGCACAAGAGCGACGTCGGCGGCGTCCGCCTCAGCCTCACCTCGCCCGACGCGGTCGAAGACGCGGCGTACGGCATGCTGGCGCGCGTGGCGAAGCTGCGCCCCGACGCCCGCATCGACGGCGTGGTGGTGCAGCCCATGATCAGCCGGCCGTTCGGCCTGGAGCTGATCGCCGGCATCACCGACGATCCGGTGTTCGGCCCGGTGGTGGTGTTCGGCCGCGGCGGCACCGCGGTCGAGCTGTTCGACGACAAGGCGTTGGCGCTGCCGCCGCTCGACATGAAGCTCGCCTCCGAGCTGATGGCGGAGACCAAGGTCGACAAGCTGCTCAATGGCTGGCGCGGCCAGCCGCCGGCCGACCGCGAGGCGGTGGCCTTGGTGCTGGTGAAGCTGTCGCAGCTCGCCGCCGACATTCCGGAGGTGCGCGAGATCGACCTCAACCCGCTGATCGCCGACGAGCGCGGCGTCATCGTGCTCGACGCCAAGATCGCGGTGGCGCCGTGCGAGAAGGTGCGCGGCCACGGCGGCAATCCGCGCCTCGCCATCCGGCCCTACCCCAAGCAGTGGGAACGCCACGAGGTGCTGCGCGATGGCACCCGCGTGCTGGTGCGGCCGGTGCGGCCGGAGGACGAAACGCTCTATCCCGAATTCCTGAGCCGGGTGACGGCGGACGACCTGCGCCTGCGCTTCTTCGCGCCGATCAAGGAATTCACCCACGCCTTCATCGCCAAGCTGACCCAGCTCGACTACGCGCGGGCGGTGGCGTTTGCGGCGATCCATGAGGACACCGGCGAATTGTGGGGCGTGGTGCGGCTGCACGCCGACCCGAACCACGAAACCGGCGAGTACGCCATCTTGCTGCGCTCGGAGCTGAAGGGGCGCGGGCTCGGCTGGCTGCTGATGCAGCGCATCATCGACTACGCCAAGAGCGAGGGCTTCAAGCGCGTCAAGGGGCAGGTGCTGCGCGAGAACACCACCATGATCGCGATGTGCCAGAAGCTCGGCTTCGATGTGCACGACGACGCCGAGGACAACTCGCTCAAGATCGTGACGTTCGAGCTTGAGGCGTCATCCGAGGCGGCCGAGTAGCGGTCGCGACGTTGTCATCCCGGCCGAGCGGCGACGCCGCGCGAGCCGGGGGCGTGGGCAGAACAGCGAACACCTCATCACATCGTCATCCCGGCCGAGCGTAGCGAGAGCCGGGATCATCAGCAGAAAATGCGCTGATTGCAGGACGGCCCCGGGGCGCGCAGCGGATGCGGCGCATCCCGCTGCTTGTCCGGGACGACGAGACCTTGCCTTACCCCACCGTCCGGATCGCGTTCGCCACGATGCCGGTCAGCCGGCCGATGGCGGCCTCGTCGACGATCAACGGCGGCGCCAGTGCGATGGTGTCGGCGGTGACGCGCACCATGGCGCCGGCCTCATAGGCGGCGACCATCACCTCGTAGGCCCGCCGCCCGGCCGCGCCCGGCCGCGGTTCGAGGTCGATGCCGGCGGCAAGCCCGATGGTGCGGATGTCGAGAATGCCGGGCAGGCCCCTCAGGCTCATCACCGCGTCGGCAAAGGTCGGCTCGATGGCGCGGGCGCGCTCGAACAGGCCCTCGTCGCGGTAGAGATCGAGCGTGGCGAGCGCCGCCGCCGCTGCCAGCGGATGGCCGGAATAAGTGTAGCCATGCGGCAGTTCGACCGCGAGTTCCGGCCCCCGCATGAACGCCTCGAACACCGGCGCGCGCACGATGGCGCCACCCATCGGCACGGTGCCGGAGTTCACCGCCTTGGCGAAGGTCAGGATGTCCGGCTGGACGCCGTAGCGCTCGGCGGCAAACGCGGTGCCGAGCCGGCCAAAGCCGGTGATCACCTCGTCGAAGATCAGCAGGATGCCGTATTTGTCGCAGATCGCCCGCAGCCGCTGCAGATACCCCTTCGGCGACGGCAGGACGCCGGTCGAGCCGGCCATCGGCTCGACGATGACGGCGGCGATGGTCGAGGCATCGTGCAGGCCGACGATGCGCTCCAGCTCGTCGGCGAGGTGGGCGCCCCAGTCCGGCTCGCCCTTGGTGAACGCCTGCTGTTCACGGTTGTAGGTGGTCGGCAGGTGGTCGACGCCGGTGAGCAGGCCGCCGTAAAGCTTGCGGTTACCAACGATACCGCCGACCGAGATGCCGCCGAAGCCGACGCCATGATAGCCGCGCTCGCGGCCGATCAGCCGGGTGCGGGTGCCGTTGCCGGTGATGTTCTGATAGGCCAGCGCGATCTTGAGCGCGGTGTCGACCGCCTCCGAGCCCGAATTGGCGAAGAACACGTGGTTAAGGTCGCCCGGCGCCAGGGCGGCGATGCGGCTTGCCGCCGCGAACGCCTTGGGGTGGCCGAACTGGAACGGCGGGGCGTAGTCGAGCTCGCCGGCCTGTTTGCGGATCGCCTCGACGATCGGCGCGCGGTTGTGGCCGGCATTGCAACACCACAGGCCGGAGGTGCCGTCGATGATGCGGCGGCCATCCGAGGCGATGTAGTCGAGCCCGTCGGCGCCGACGATCATGCGCGGCGCCGCCTTGAACGCACGGTTGGGCGTGAACGGCATCCAGAAGGCTTCGAGGTCGTTGGGCGAGCCGGCACGGGCGGACGAGGCGGGCATCATGGATCCTGTGGTCTGGTCAAAATTCGCCGCCACACTGGAGCGCTCGCCGGCGGCTGTCAAAACCGGCGAGCCCTGGCCGAACCGGCCTTACCTTAGGGTGGACCAACACTTTTCCGACCACATGCCGGCACTGCCAACGGTTTCTTTACCCTGTTTGGCGATGGTCTGCCTTGCGGGGGCGAATGCGAGCGTACTCCGCGCGAATCGTCCTGGTCGAGGGGTCGCCTGGGCATGCACATGAAAGCGAGGGGCTCGTCCGAGCCCCGGCGGGTATTGGTTATCGACGACGATCCGGTGGTGCGGCGGTTGTGCCTGACCACGTTCGGCGACCGCCATGATTTGGTGGCGGACGGCGCCGCGTCGCTGGCGCTGGCGTTGCCGCGTCTTGGCGGCTGTGCGGGCGCGGTGGTGGCGCTCGATGGCGATGCGGTTCCGATCGAGACGATTCGCGCCGCCGGCTTCACCGGCCCGGTGATCGCCGCCAGCCGCTCCGGCTCGGTGTCGCTGGCGGTGGCGGCGATGCGCGCCGGCGCCGACGACGTCGTCGTCAAGCCGTTCGCGCCAGCCGACCTGGTGCGTCGCCTCACCACGCTGCTGGCCGTGGCGCAGGCGCCGGCGAGCCGCCCCGCCGGGCATGGCGCGGCCGCACCCGAGCGCTCGTTCGAGGGCTTCATCGGCGCATCCAGCGCGATGCGCGAGGTGTTCGACCAGATCGTCCGCATCGCCCCGTCGAAGGCGCCAGTGTTCGTCACCGGCGAGAGCGGCACCGGCAAGGAAGTCACCGCCGAGGCGATCCACGCCCGCTCGCCGGGCGCCGGCGGGCCGTTCATCGCCCTCAATTGCGGCGCCATCCCTAAGGATCTGATGGAAAGCGAGATCTTCGGCCACGTGAGGGGCGCCTTCACCGGCGCCCACGAGGACCGGCCGGGCGCGGCCGAACTCGCCGACGGCGGCACGCTGTTCCTGGACGAGATCTGCGAGATGGACCTCGGCCTGCAATCGAAGCTGCTGCGCTTCATCCAGACCGGCGAGCTCAAGCGGGTCGGCGACGGCCGCACCCGCTCGGTCGACGTCCGCTTCGTCTGCGCCACCAACCGCGACCCTGCCGTCGAGGTCGCCATCGGCCGTTTCCGCGAGGACCTTTATTACCGCCTGCACGTGCTGCCGATCCATCTGCCGCCGCTCCGAGCGCGCGGCGAGGACGTAATCTTGCTGGCGCGCGCCTTCCTCGCCCGCTTCGCAGCGGAAGAGGGCAAGAGCTTCGCCGGCTTCGCCCCCGACGCGGAGCGGCTGATCGCCGTCTGCGACTGGCCCGGCAACGTCCGCCAGCTTCAGAACGTGATCCGCCGCGTGGTGGTGCTGCACGACGGCGTCCGGGTCGAGGCCGAGATGCTGGCGCTGCCGATCGTCGCCTCCGGCTCGCCGCTGGTGCGCCAGCCCAAACCGGACGCCGACGTCGTCGAGCCGTTCGCGGTGCAGGAGCAGCGCATCATCGAGCGGGCGCTCAAGGCCTGCGACGGCAACATCCCCAAGGCGGCGGCGGCGCTGGGCATCGCGCCTTCCACCATCTACCGCAAGCGCCAGAGCTGGGCGGCCGTCCATTGAGGCCAGCTGTCGCCCGGACACCCGGCGGGTGAGCATCCTTCGCGCGATCCGGGGCGGCCAGCAGAAGGGCGCAAAGTCTCACGACGATTCCGGGTCTCGCTGAAACTCGCCCGGAATGACAACGCTTCCGGTCAATTGCCGAACGCGCAGGTGTGGCCATAGCCGGGCCTGGCGCCGTACAGCGCGCCGTAATGGTCGCAGCGGATGATGCGGTCCTGCGAGGTCTCGCCCGGCCGCACCCGGTCCGGCACCTCGATCCGGCCCGCGTGAGGCATCCTGGGCGTGGGCACCGTGGCGCTGCGGTTGCGGTAGTTCTGCGGCGGCTGCGCCTCGATGCGGTCGGGAGAGCGCAAGCCCGGCCCGGTCCGCCCCATTTCCGGCACGTAAACCTTGGGGCTGCGGCTCAGGGTTGAGCCGGGCGACGAGGTGGCGGCGTTGGGTCCGGTGGCCGGCACATAGACCTGTGCCAGGGCCGGGACGGCGGTGAGCGCCGCAACACCGACGGCGAGGACGAAGGCGGATTTCGGTATCATGCCACTTCAGATGGCCCCGCGGATGCACGCTGTCCAGTGGCGCCGGCCCCGCCGAGCGGAGTTGGACGCCGCCCGCCGCCTTGCCCGGCCGCGCCCGGTGGGTTAGCACGCCGGGAACCTGAAAGAGAACCATGACCAAGCCCGACAAGCCCCATCGCTTGAACGCCCGCCTGCCGCGCGGCTTCGCCGACCGCGGCCCGGCCGAGATTGCCGCCACTCGCGACATGCTGGAGACCATCCGGCGCGTCTATGAGCGCTACGGCTTCGAGGCGGTGGAGACCCCGGCGTTCGAATACACCGAGGCGCTCGGCAAGTTCCTGCCCGACCAGGACCGCCCCAACGAGGGCGTGTTCTCGCTGAAGGACGACGACGAGCAGTGGCTGAGCCTGCGCTATGATTTGACCGCGCCGCTGGCGCGCTTTGTCGCGGAGAATTTCGACCGGCTGCCGAAGCCCTACCGCAGCTATCGCACCGGCTGGGTATTCCGCAACGAAAAGCCGGGGCCGGGGCGGTTCCGCCAGTTCATGCAGTTCGACGCCGACACGGTGGGGGCCGGCTCCGTCGCCGCCGACGCCGAGATCTGCATGATGGCCGCCGACACCCTGGAGGCGCTGGGCATCGCGCGCGGCGACTACGTCATCAAGGTCAACAACCGCAAGGTTCTCGACGGGGTGATGGAGGCGATCGGCCTCTCGGGCAATGAGAATGCCGGGCGGCGGCTGACGGTGCTGCGGGCGTTAGACAAATATGATCGGCTTGAAGAAGCCGGCGTCCGAGCGCTGTTGGGTGAAGGTCGAAAAGACGATAGCGGGGACTATACTAAAGGCGCCAACCTTTCGAAAAACCAAATTGACCTTCTTGTTCGCTTGCTTCAGTTTAAGGAAATATATGATAAAATACAGACGGGCAATTATGAAGACGTAGACACTCATTTCCCCAATCCTCTAACTACCCCCCCTTCGACATGGGACCCCGACGCGTATGTTGGCGACGCAGAAAGAATGCGAGCCAAGGCGCTGGAGGTTCAAAAGGTAAACCCAGATAATAAGACCTATCCATATAGTTTTGGGATAGATATTTTGGGAGAGCTGTCGCTGCTCTTTCCCCTCAATGACACACTAGCTGCCGGCATCCGCGAACTTGCAGATATGGAGGTTTGTTTCCAGCAAACCAGCTTCGCGGACATAGAAGGCGCAGACACCTCAGAAGCCTGCCCTTTGCGAATTATGATCGATCCGTCCGTCGTCCGTGGGCTGGAATACTACACCGGCCCGGTGTTCGAGGCCGAACTGACCTTCGAGATCGCCGGCGATGACGGCAGGCCGGTGCGGTTCGGCTCGGTCGGCGGCGGCGGGCGCTATGACGGCCTCGTCTCGCGCTTTCGCGGCGAGAAGGTGCCGGCCACCGGCTTCTCGATCGGCGTGTCTCGCCTTGCCGCAGCCTTGCAGAAGCTCGGCAAGCTGGCCGCCGCCGAGCCGCCCGGCCCGGTGGTGGTGGTGCCGCGCACCAAAGAACTCGCCCCGCACTGCATGCGCCTGGTCCAGCAGCTCCGCGAGGACGCCTCGCTGCGCGCGCTGCCCGGCTTCGCCGCGGAAATGTATCTCGGCACCGGCTCGTTCAAGGGCGGCCTGCGCTACGCCGACAAGCGGCGCTGCGTGGTCGCCATCATGATCGGCGAGAGCGAGGCCGAGGCCGGCAAGGCCGTGGTGAAAGACCTGATCGAGGGCGCCGAGCAGGCCAAAGCGATCGAGACCAACGCCGAATACCGCGCCCAGCGCCTCGCCCAGTTCGAGGTGGCGGAGGCCGAATTGGCCGGCGCCATCCGCGACATCCTCGTCCGGCACCACACGCCCTGAACGCCGGACATTGGTGCGCAAGAGCCTCAACAGGTCGTCCCGGACAAGCGGCTTCAGCCGCGCGATCCGGGACCCATGATCCGCGAGGTTGCCCGATCTCCGCAGCGGCTCTCGCAGCGGCCAACCGCCCACGTCGCGGATCATGGATCCTTGGGTCTCGGCTGGATGCTGCGCATCCCGCCTCGCCCAAGGATGACGAACGTCGAGGCTGAAGCCACGGACGGCGCGCGATCTCTCACGCCGCCTGCGGCACCGCCTTGATGCGGTGGAGGTCGCCATCGCGCACCAGCCGGACGCCGCGGCTATGGAACTCGGCCAGCGTCGAGCGGTGGCCGATCGACACCACGGTGATGCCGGGCAGCCGCTCCATCAACAGGCGGTAGAGCGCCGCCTCCGATTCCTCGTCGAGCGAGGCAGTGGCCTCATCCAGAAACAGCCATTCCGGCGCGTGCAGCAGCGCGCGGGCGAAGGCAACCCGCTGCTGCTCGCCGCCCGACAGCCGCTGGCCCCACAGCGCCACCTCGTCCAGCCGCTCGGCCAGCGCCGGCAAGCCGACCGCGCGCAGCGTGCCGGTAATGTCGGCGTCGGTGAAGGTGCCCGGCGCCGCCGGGAACGACACCGCGCCGCGCAAGGTGTCGACCGGCAAATACGGCCGTTGCGGCAGCAGCATCACGTTGGCGCCCTGCGGCACCCGCACCACGCCGTCGCCGAACGGCCAGATGCCGCCGACGGCGCGGAACAGCGTCGACTTGCCCGAGCCCGACGGCCCGGTGACCAGCACCCGCTCGCCAGCGGCCACCGCGAAATCCTCGACCGTGAGCAGAGGCCGGCCGCCGGGGAGCGCGAGCGTGAGGCCGTGCGCGGTTACCGCGCTGCCCAAGCCGCGCTCGACCGCCACCATCGGCGGCGTCACCGGCACTTTCCGCGCGGCGCGGGCGGTGGCCTCGAAGCCGGCAAGACGCTCCACCACGGCGCGCCATTCAGCAAACTGGGTATAGGCCGAGATGAAGAACGCCAGCGAGTTCTCGACCCGCGCGAAGGCGGAGGCGGTCTGCATCAGGCCACCGAGCTGGAACGCGCCGGCGAAATAGGCCGGGCTCGCCACGATGAACGGAAAAATCGTCGACACCTGCGAATAGCCGGCGGTGAAGAAGGTCAGGCGCTTCTGGCGGTTCATGATCGCCCACCAGTTGCCCATCACATTGGCGAAGCGGTCCATCAGCCGGGCACGCTCGGCGGCCTCGCCCTCGAGCAGCGCGATCTGCTCGGCGTTCTCACGCACCCGCACCAGCGAGACGCGGAAATCGGCCTCATAGCGCTGCTGGTCGAAATTGAGCCGGACCAAGGCGCGGCCGATCAAATGGGTCAGCACGGTGCCGACCGCGGCGTAGATCAGCGCCGCAAGCACGAGATAGCCGGGAATGTCGAAGGTGGTGCCGCCGATCATCAGCGGCGCCTGGGCTGACAACCCCCACAGGATGCCGACGAACGAGACCAGCGTGACCACGGCGCTGAGCAGGCCGATGCCGAGCGACAGTGTCTTGCCGACGAACAGCTGGATGTCCTCGGAGATGCGCTGGTCCGGATTGTCGGCGTATTCGCCGAGCAGCTGCATGCGGTAGTGGTTGGCGTCCGACAGCCACTCGCGAAGCAGGCGCTCGGTCATCCAGCGCCGCCAGCGGATTTGCAGCCACTGGTTCAGGTAGACTTGGTAGACCGCCAGCAGGATGAAGGCCGCCGCCAGCATGCAGAAGAAGCCGAGCTCGGCGACGAAACTGTCCCAGTTGCGGTTCTGCAGGGCGTCGTAGAACCGCGCGTTCCAGGTGTTGATCGCCACCGTGATCGCCACGATCGCCAGCTCGATGCCGACCACCGCCGCCAGCAGCCCGCGGCCCGCCCATTTCTCGCGCACGCGAAGGCGGCCGAGCCGGCCGAAGGAAATCTCGCCGGCATCATCGGCGGCAAAGTAAGGGGCGGCCAGCCGCCAGGTCGCGGCCAGGGTTTCAGACACGGTGGACACGCAGCGGTCTCCTCAGGCGAACGAAGGTCGGCGAGCGGGGCGACCGCACAGCCAGCGGTCGCATTCGCGGCGCGACTAGACCGCAATGCCGGCATTGATGGGGCGCAGCGGCGGCAGCGCTCGAAACGTAGCGCCGATCGAGCGGATTTCGCATCACCTCAGCGCGAGCGCCTTGGCGCAGCTCCGGCCTGATCGGCCGGATGCCGCACTCCAGAGATCAGATCACCCAAACGAAAAGAGGAGGCCAAGGCCCCCTCTTCCGCAGTCCGATGATGATGAATGGACAGACGTCCATGCCGCACTCGAAGTCAGCTGTTGCCGACTTCGGAACCCAGGTGATGGGGCGGCATTCAGGTCTTCTGATCCGAGGATCAGACGTCCATGCCGCACTCGAAGTCGGCTGTTGCCGACTTCGGAACCCAGGTGATGTGGCGGCATTCAGGCCTTCTGATCCGAAGATCAGAAGGCCATGCCGCACCCGAAGTCGGCTGTTGCCGACTTCGGAACCCAGGTGATGGGCGGCATTCAGGTCTTCTGATCTGAAGATCAGAAGTCCATGCCGCCCATGCCACCGCCCGGCATCGCGGGGGCGGCTTCCTTCTTCGGCAGTTCGGCAACCATCGCCTCGGTGGTGATGAGGAGGCCCGACACCGAGGCGGCATCCTGCAGCGCGGTCCGCACCACCTTGGCCGGATCGACGATGCCGGCTTCCAGCATGTCGACATAGGCCTCGTTCTGAGCGTCGAAGCCCTGGGTCGGCGAGGTCGACTCGAGCAGCTTGCCGACGACGATCGAGCCCTCGACACCGGAGTTCTCGACGATCTGACGGATCGGCGCCTCAAGGGCACGGATCACGATATTGATGCCGGCCTGGACGTCGGGGTTGGCGTTCTTCAGGCCGAGGATGGCCTGCTTGGCCCGCAGCAGGGCGACACCGCCGCCCGGGACGATGCCCTCTTCCACCGCAGCGCGGGTGGCGTTGAGGGCGTCCTCGACGCGGTCCTTCTTTTCCTTGACCTCGATCTCGGTGGCACCGCCGACGCGGATCACCGCGACGCCGCCGGCGAGCTTGGCCAGGCGCTCCTGGAGCTTCTCGCGGTCGTAGTCCGAGGAGGTCTCCTCGATCTGCGCCTTGATCTGCGCCACGCGGGCCTCGATGTCGGCCTTCTGGCCGGCGCCGTCGACGATCGTGGTCTTCTCCTTCTCGATGATGACCTTCTTGGCGCGGCCGAGCATCTGAAGGTTGACGTTCTCGAGCTTGATGCCGAGGTCTTCGGACACCACCTGACCGCCGGTGAGGATGGCGATGTCCTCGAGCATGGCCTTGCGGCGGTCACCGAAGCCCGGCGCCTTGACGGCCGCGACCTTGAGGCCGCCGCGGAGCTTGTTGACCACCAGGGTGGCGAGCGCCTCGCCCTCGACGTCCTCGGCGACGATCAGCAGCGGGCGCGAGGACTGCACCACGGCTTCGAGCACCGGCAGCATGGCCTGCAGGCCCGACAGCTTCTTCTCGAACACCAGGATGAAGACGTCCTCGAGCTCGGCGACCATCTTCTCGGCGTTGGTCACGAAGTACGGCGAGATATAGCCGCGATCGAACTGCATGCCCTCGACGATCTCGACGTCGGTGTCGAGGCTCTTGGCCTCCTCGACGGTGATGACGCCCTCGTTGCCGACCTTCTGCATGGCGTTGGCGATCATCTCGCCGATCTGCTTGTCGCCGTTGGCAGAGATGGTGCCGACCTGAGCGACTTCCTCGGACGACTTCACCTTCTTGGCGCGCTTGGCGATATCGTCGATGGCGGCCGCCACGGCGATGTCGACGCCGCGCTTCAGATCCATCGGGTTCATGCCGGCGGCGACCGACTTGGCGCCTTCCTTCACGATGGCCTGGGCCAGCACGGTCGCGGTGGTGGTGCCGTCACCCGCGGTATCGTTGGTCTTGGAGGCCACCTCGCGCACCATCTGCGCGCCCATGTTCTCGAACTTGTCCTCGAGCTCGATCTCCTTGGCGACGGTGACGCCGTCCTTGGTGATCCGAGGCGCGCCGAACGACTTGTCGATCACGACGTTGCGGCCCTTGGGGCCGAGCGTGACCTTCACGGCGTTGGCGAGAATGTCGACACCGCGCAGCAGCTTCTCGCGCGCATCGCCCGAAAACCGGACTTCCTTAGCAGCCATTTCAGAATGTTCCTTGACAGTTCAGCGCCTTGGCCCCGGCGGCGGGGCGGCGGCTCAAATTTCAAACGGGGAGCGGCCGCAGGGCTGCGGCCGCAAGGGCATCAGCCGACGATGCCGAGAATGTCGGATTCCTTCATGATCAGGAGATCCTGGCCGTCGATCTTGACCTCGGTGCCCGACCACTTGCCGAACAGCACCTTGTCGCCTGCCTTGACGTCGAGCGGGATCAGCTTGCCGGCCTCGTCGCGCGCGCCCGGCCCGACCGCGACCACTTCGCCCTGCTGGGGCTTTTCCTGGGCGGTGTCGGGGATGATGATGCCGCCGGCGGTCTTCTGCTCGGCGTCGATGCGCTTGACGACGACGCGATCGTGCAGCGGACGAAATGTGCTCGCCATGGAAAGCTTCCTTAATGATATGGGCCTTCGCTGCCGAACCGACGTCACGCGACCTTGGGTCGGCAGCGGTGAAACGGATGAGGCACCTCGCCGAAGCGGTGGGCGCCCTCGCGCAGCCCTTGTTAGCACTCTAATTGAGTGAGTGCCAGCGGGCTGCAAGGCGCAGATAGTCAGCGCCCCCGGCCAAGTCAAGGTCACGAACCCGAAACTCCACCGCCGCACCGGCGATCTCAGTCGAGGCCATAGCGCCGCTTCAGATCGTCGATGCGGTCGCGCTCGGCGGCGAGCAGGCAGCCGGTGCGCTCCTCGAAGATGCTGGCGTTGGGACCGCGCTCGAGAACGACCAGTTGGCCGCATTCGAGGTTGCGCGCCGCTTTCCAGGCGAGGTGAACCTCCGCCAGCACCTGGCTCCAGCGGGCGCGGTGCCCGGCCGAAAGATCGTCGCGGGCGGCGATGGCAGCCTGGGCGGCGATCACCGTGCCCTCCAGCGTCCGGCGCGAGAGCTGCAGCGTGGCGGCGAGGCAGCGGCCGAACACCGCGGGCGACAGCGAGGACTCGCAGCCGCCGAGCGGCCGCTCGCGGGTCGGCAGCACCACCTCGAAGCGCGGCTTCTGCACCACGCCGGCGGGATCGTCGAGATTGTAGTGCGGGATGAATCCGGGGGCGATCTGGCGCACCGCCGGCGCGGCGCCCTGCCCGTCGGGCCCGTCCTCGGCCGCCGCTCCGCCGCCGGCAACGACGAGCGCGAGCACGGTCGCTCCGGCCCACCGCCGGCGGGCAACGCGACCGGCGTGGCTCCAGCGCAGGCGCGGGCTCACTCGGCCGCCACCCCGGTCGGCTCGAACGACACCAACGCCATCAGGTTGCTGGCGAGGTCGGCGGCGACGACGGGATCGGCGCGAAGCTGAGCCACCGAACGCGGCGGCGGCATGGCGCGGCCGCTCGCGGCCAATTCCTCAGCGTAAAGTGCAAGTGCCGTGCGGGCATTGGCGAGCGCGGCCTCGACGTCGTCGCCGGCCGAGAAGCAACCTGGCAGGTCCGGAAACCACACCCCGACCGCGGTTTCGGCTCCAGCGTCTTCGACGATGGCGAGGTAATGAGACATGACGCGCCCGCTCAGGTCAGCCAACCAGCCGCCTTGTAGATGGCACGAACCAGCCCGAGCCCCAAGTCCTTCACACCTTCTCGACAAAACTATCGACCACCTTCTTCTCGCCAGCCTTGTCGAACTGCACGGTGAGCTTGTTGCCGTCGAGGGCGATGATCTCGCCATAGCCGAACTTGACGTGGAACACCCGGTCGCCGCGCGAGAAGCTCGAACCACCGGTCGATTTGGCGATCAGCTCGCCCTCGATCACCTTGCCGCCGGACGCATGGCCGAACGCGCCGCGGCTTGATCCGCCGAAGCGGCCGCGCTCCAGCGCGCCGGCGCCGCCTTCGGCAAAGCCGCCGCCCTGTCCGCCGCCGGCCTTGGCGCGCTGCCAGCCCGGCGTGCCGTAGTTCGACGAGGCGAACGGGTCGGCCCGGTCGAACCGGCTGACCATGCCGCCGCCCCAGCCGGGCTTGCCCTTGCTCTCCTCGACCTCGACGTGGTCCTCGGGCAATTCGTCGACGAAGCGCGAGGGAATGGTCGACGACCACAGGCCATGGATGCGGCGGTTGGCGGAGAAATAGATCTTCGCCCGGCGCCGCGCCCGCGTCAGCCCGACATAGGCCAGCCGCCGCTCCTCCTCCAGGCCGGCGCGGCCGCTCTCGTCCAGCGCGCGCTGGTGCGGGAACAGCCCCTCCTCCCAGCCCGGCAGAAACACCGTCTCGAACTCCAGGCCCTTGGCCGAATGCAGCGTCATGATGCTGACGGCGTCGACCCCGTCCGAGCGGTCGGACTCCATCACCAGCGAAACATGCTCCAGGAACGCCGGCAGGTTGGCGTAGTCCTCCATCGAGCGCACCAGCTCCTTCAAGTTCTCCAGCCGGCCGGTGGCTTCCGCCGTGCGCTCCTGCTGCCACATGCCGGTGTAGCCGCTCTCGTCCAGGATGATCTCGGCCAGTTCGGTGTGGGGCTTGCCGTCGAGGTCGCCGCGCCAGCGCTCGAAGCACTGCAACAGCTCGCGGAGCGAGGTGCGCGCCTTCGGCTTCAGGGCGTCGGTCTCAACAATGTCGCGGGCGGCCTGCATCAGCGGAATGCCGGCCGCGCGGGCGTGGTCGTGCATCTGCTTGATCGAGGCCTCGCCGAGGCCGCGCTTGGGCACATTGACGATGCGCTCGAACGCGAGGTCGTCGGCCGGCTGCACCACGCAGCGGAAATAGGCCAAGGCATCGCGGATCTCGGCGCGTTCATAGAAGCGCGGGCCGCCGATGACGCGGTAGGGCAGGCCGAGGGTGATGAAGCGCTCTTCGAACTCGCGCATCTGGAACGAGGCGCGCACCAGGATGGCGGTGTCGTCGAGCTTGTGGCCGCGGCGCTGCAGGCTCTCGATCTCCTCGCCGACAGCGCGAGCCTCCTCCTCGGAGTCCCAGGTCGAGGTCACGGTCGGCTTCTCGCCCGGCTCGTCGTCGGTGAACAGCGTCTTGCCGAGTCGGCCCTCATTGTGGGCGATGAGGTGGGAGGCCGCCGCCAAGATGTGGCCGGTCGAGCGGTAGTTGCGCTCCAGCCGGATCACGGTCGCGCCGGGAAAATCGTGGTCGAAGCGCAGGATGTTGTCGACCTCGGCGCCGCGCCAGCCATAGATCGACTGGTCGTCGTCGCCGACGCAGCAGATGTTCTTGCCGCCCAGTGCGAGCAGCCGCAGCCACAGATACTGCGCGACGTTGGTGTCCTGATACTCGTCGACCAACAGGAAGCGGAAGCGGCGCTGATAGTCGGCCAGCACGTCGGGGTTAAGGCGGAACAGCCGGATCGGCTCCAGCAGCAGATCGCCGAAATCGGTGGCGTTCAGCGTCTTCAGCCGGTCCTGGAAGGCGGCGTACAGCGCCACGCCGCGGCCGCCCGCGAACACCGCGCCCTCGCCGGCCGGAACCTGGTCCGGCGTCAGGCCGCGGTTCTTCCAGCCATCGATCATGCCGGCCAGGGTGCGCGCCGGCCAGCGCTTGTCGTCGAGGTTCTCGGCCGACAGGATCTGCTTGATGAGCCGGATCTGGTCGTCGGTGTCGAGGATGGTGAAGTTGGGCTTCAACCCGACCAACTCGGCGTGGCGGCGCAAGATCTTGGTGCCGATGGCGTGGAAGGTGCCAAGCCAGGGCATGCCCTCCACCGCCTCCCCGACCATCGCGGAAATCCGCTCCTTCATTTCCCGCGCCGCCTTGTTGGTGAAGGTCACCGCCAGGATCTGCGAGGGGAAGGCGCGGCCGGAGGCCAAGATGTGGGCAATGCGGGTGGTGAGCACCCGCGTCTTGCCGGTGCCGGCGCCGGCCAGCACCAGCACCGCGCCGTCCAGCGCCTCGACCGCCTGGCGCTGCTCGGGATTGAGGCCGTCGAGGTAGCTGGGCCGCGGGCGGCCGGCAGCCACGGCGCGGGCGGCAAGCCCGCCGGGCCGCGGCGCCGGCGGGGCGGAACCAGGCGGCGTGTCGCGATGTTCGGTCAAATGCTCTCTCTCGGCCGCGACGGCGGCGCGGTGATTCTGTCTGATGCGAACAAAATGGCACCGTCACGGCACGATGGCGAGGGCTGGGGACAATACCGCCCCCGGCGACGCCAAAACCCACCCTCTCTCCCAAGCCCGCCAGGCTTCTTCCGGGCTCAAAGCCTGCGACCGGCCGGCGCGCGCTGCGAATTTTACGGTTTCCAGGCCAGCGCGACCAAATGAGAGAGGACCACGATCATGACAAACGCGCTGAACGTCCGCTTGAACGCCTCGGCGAACTGGTGGTTTTCCGTCTCGGTGATGCGGGAAACGTAATGCACCAATTCCCTCATCTGCATGTCTCCTACACAGCTCTCCGACCAAGCCAGCCGCGCCGGCCATTGCAGCCGCACCACGTTGGCGGCCAGGGCGGCGGGACCGCCCCACCAATCCGCCGGGAGGGCGGGAGTTCCGCAATCTGATCCGGCGGCGGCACCGCCGCCGGGACGGTCAGGGCAATCGGGTGAAAAATCACGCTGCCAGGAGACTTGCGAGGAAGTCGTCGTCCCAGGCGGCGACTTTTCGCTTGAGGCGGAGAGAATCCTTGCCCGGGGCCTTGCGGATGAGATTGAGGGCCATGTGCTTGAGGGTGGTGAAATTGGCGGGGGCGTGATCGGTGCGGACGCGGCAGTCGTCATCGCGGAACACCATGTCCATGATCCAATGCAGGCTGTTCTCCACCGCCCAATGGCTGCGGATGACGGGTCCGAGCTGGTCGGCCGGGGACGCCAGCGAGGCGATGTAGAAGCGGGTCTCCTGCTCGCACTTGGCGCCGATCTCGCGCATGCTTTCGACCATGACGACACTGGTCAGGCCGGGCCAATCGTGACGGTCTCGGAGCCAAGCCACGTCGTGCATCACCGTGGTGGTGCGGGTCTCGATGCGGCCGTGATCGCCATCGACGCTGTGATGGCGGCTGATCGCTGTGTCCTTGAAACCATTGGCTTTCTGCTCGGCGGCGAACAGCTCGACGTCCTCTCGCAAGCTGCCCTGGTTGCCTTTCAGGGCCAGCACATAGTCGGCCTTCTGGGCGAGGATTTGCGCGGCGATGGCGCGCTGGCAGCCCATGGCGTCGATGGTGACGATGGCGCCCTCGATCGACAGCAGGGAGAGCAGTTGGGGGATGGCGACGATCTCGTTCGACTTGTCGGCCACCTTGACCTGGCCGAGCACCAGGCGCTGGCGCGCCGCGAAGGCGGACACCATGTGGACCGCCGCCTTGGCGTCCCTCTTAGCCGAGCGGCGCAGCGTCTTGCCGTCGATGGCGATCACGTCTGCGGGCGCCCCGGTCACCGCCGCCACCCAGGCGACGAAGCAACGCTGGAACTGCGCAGCATCGAGGGTGGCGAGGATGTCGCCGAGGTGGTCGTGCGAGGGGGTGCCATGGAGAAACGTGCGGAACCGGCGCAGCAGGTCGAGCTTCGTCTCGCCGAACCTTGCGATGTCGACGAAGGTCTCGGCGCCGGCCAGCACCGCCAGCAGGCACAGCAGCAGCACCTCCTCCAGCGAGTACATCACCTTGCCGCGCTGGCGCGGGTCGGGCATGTCCTTGAAATAGTCCAGGAAAACAAGAGCTTCCCCAAGCGCGGCAAAGTCCGGTTCCGCTGGCTCCATCGCCCATCCTCCGCATCCGAATCGGAGGAACCGACAGATTCAGCACTTCAGGCCTTTGTCACCCCTTTCTTCACCCGATCGCCCTGCCGGGACGGTGGTTTGGCCTTGCTGGCAACGGCGAGGGGGTTTAGTCGGTGCCGATCCGGTCGCGGGATCGGAACGCGCCGGCTCCGGTCCGGCCGCGGTTTCGTCGCAACCCCGCGCCCCCTTTTTCGGACGCTCCAAGCTCATGCGCGAAGGCCTTCAGCCCGTCAGCCCCTCCACCATCGCCCGCCTGCTGGCCCGGGAGGGCGACGCCCGCCGCGTCGCCGACCTGATCGGCGAGAGCTTCGACGAGGCCGAAACTGCGGTCGCAGCGTTCGAACTGCCGGACGAAAGCGGCTGGACCGTCGAGATCTACTTCGCCAACCCGCCGATCGAGGCCGCCGTGCGCGACCTGGTGGCGCACGCCGCCGGCAACGAGGCCGCCGCGGCGCTGCAATTCGAGGCGCTGTCGCCGAAGGACTGGGTGGCGGCCTCGCTGGACGGGCTGAAGCCGGTGCGGGTCGGCCGCATCGTCGTCCACGGCGCCCACGATCGCGCCCGCGTTCCCGCCAACGCGCTCGGCATCGAGATCGAGGCGGCGTTGGCGTTCGGCACCGGCCACCATGGCACCACCCGCGGCTGCCTGACCGGGTTCGACGGGTGGTGGAAGGCGCGACCGGCCCGGCGCGCGAGCGTGGCCCGGCGCCGCGCCGCACTGGCGCTCGACGTCGGCACCGGCACAGGCGTGCTGGCGCTGGCGGCGGCGCGCACCGCACAGCAGCGCGTCATCGCCACCGACATCGACCACGACGCCGTGACCACCGCCCGCGCCAATGTGCGCTTCAACAAGGCGGGCGCGCTGGTGAAGGTGGTGCACGCCGGCGGGCTCGACCGCGCCGAGGTGATGGCCGGCGGCCCCTATCAACTGGTGTTCGCCAACATCCTGATGCGCCCCTTGATCGGCCTCGCGCCGGCAATCCGCCGCCAGCTCGCCCCCGGTGCCCGCGTCATCCTGTCCGGGCTTCTGCCGGCCCACGCCCGCGCGGTGGTGGCGGCCTATCGCGGCCAGGGCCTGCGCCTGCTGCGCCGCCGCACGCTGGAGGGCTGGGTGACGCTCGACATGGAACTGCCGGGAGGCCGGTAAGCCGGCTCACGCCGCCGGCGACATGGCAATGGCGCGGCCGGCACCCTCCGGCGGCTTCAACCGGCCGTGGGCGCGCTTCATCTGCGACACCCGGGTCAAAATATCCTCGGGGAACGGCGCCGCCTTCTTGCGCTCGAGATCGAAATGCAGCGCAATCTGCTCCGACGTTGCCGAAATCCAGCCGTCGGCGGCGTGGTAGAGCTCCTGGAACAGGTGCAGCCGCTTTAAATCGTAGCCGAGAAGTTGCACCGTGACGCGCACCGGATCATGCACCTTCAGCTCGCGCAAATAGCGGACGTGAACCTCCGCGCTCACGTAGGACGCGCCGCGATGACGAGCGTAATACGGGCCGAGACCGAGCAGCAACGCAACCTCGTCGACCGCACGGTCGAACAACACATTGTAGTAGGCCATGTTGAGGTGACCGTTGTAATCGATCCACTGAGGCTCCACAGTCATCACCGAGGAGACAAAGGGGGCGAAGAAAACGGGTTCGAAATCGAGACGGTCGAGCATCGGACGATCCTGAAGGCCGGCGTCTGAGGTTATAGTGTGCCATTATTTCCATTGAACGAAAGTGGCCATGCTCAGAATTCATCAAATTGTGCGCATTCGGGCCGATGTCAGCGGCGGGGTCGCCGATGATGCCAAGCCGGCTATCGATTTCCGAGCATTTTGGCCGGCACCAGCCGGCAACGGCCTGCGGTGACTGAAGGTCGCCAGCGGCCACGCGGCGCCCGCCGGTGACATTTCTTCCACCGGCTGAGCCGGTGGCCGGGACGGGCCGCCACGCGGCGCGTCCCCTGCCGCGATCCTGCGCAAGGATGCGCGGCGAAGCCAACAGCGAACCGCCGGCCCTCGGCGCCGGCGCCGACGTGACCGACCTCTGCAACGGGATGCAATCTTATGTCCGACACCCACAGCCGGCCCTCGCCCGAGGCGGTGGCGAGCGTCGTCGCCGCGCTGGCGCAACGGTTTGAATCGCGCTGCGTCACCTCGCAGGCGGTGCGCGACCAGCACGCCCATACCCTGACGTGGCTCAAGCCCGAGCCGCCGGACGCGGTGGTGTTTCCCCGCACCACCGCCGAGGTGCAGGAGATCGTGCGGCTGTGCGCCGCCCACCGCGTGCCGATGATCCCGTTCGGCACCGGCTCGTCGCTCGAGGGCCAGGTCAACGCGCCGTTCGGCGGCATCTCGATCGACACCCGCGAGATGAACCGCATTCTCACCGTGCACGCCGCAGACCTCGACGTGGTGCTGGAGCCCGGCGTCACCCGCACCACGCTCAACAGCCATTTGCGCGATGCCGGCCTGTTCTTCCCGATCGACCCCGGCTTCGACGCCTCGTTCGGCGGCATGGCGGCAACCCGCGCCTCCGGCACCAACGCGGTGCGCTACGGCACCATGAAGGACAACGTGCTGGCGCTGCAGGCGGTGCTGGCCAATGGCGAGGTGGTGACGACCGCCCGCCGCGCCAAGAAATCGTCGGCCGGCTACGACCTCACCCGGCTTCTGGTCGGCTCGGAGGGCACGCTCGGCGTCATCACCGAACTCACCATCAAGCTCGCCGGCATCCCGGACGCGATCTCGGCCGGCATCTGCCCGTTTCCCTCGGTCGAGGCGGCGTGCGAGGCCACCATCGCCACCATCCAGCACGGCATTCCGGTGGCGCGGATCGAGCTGCTCGACGAGGTCGCGGTGGCGGCCTCCAACCGCTACTCCAAGCTCGAACTGCCGGTGACGCCGATGCTGTTCCTGGAGTTTCACGGCACCGGCGCAGGGGTCGCCGAGCAGGCGCGGCTGTTTGGCGAGATCGCCGCCGATCTCGGCGGCGGCCCGTTCGACTGGGCGACCGAGCCCGAGCGCCGCTCGAAACTGTGGCAGGCGCGGCACGACGCGTTCTGGGCCGCGCTGGCGCTGCGCCCTGGCTGCGCCGGCCTGTCGGGCGATGTCTGCGTGCCGATCTCGCGCCTGGCCGACTGCGTCGCCGAGACCAAGCGCGACGTTGAGGCGTTCGGCCTCACGGTGTCGATGGTCGGCCACGTCGGCGACGGCAATTTCCACGCGCTGGTGGTGCTCGACAACGCCAATGCGGACGAGGTCGGACGCTGCAAGGCGTTCCTCGGCCGGCTGGTCGAGCGGGCGATCGCGATGGAAGGCACTTGCACCGGCGAGCATGGCGTCGGCCAGGGCAAGATGGGCTATATCGAGAGCGAACTTGGGCTCGGCGCACTCGACGCCATGCGGTCGGTCAAGCGCGCGCTCGATCCGCTGAACCTGATGAACCCGGGCAAGATCTTCCGCCTTTAGCGCAAAATGGCAAAAGCAGGGGCAATGCCCGCAAGACACGCGATGCCGCCGCCGGCAGCGACCTTTGGTTGAGGCCGCGGCGTCGCCGCTCGCTGCCGCACCGCGTTTCCCACATGGAAATCGGCCGGCGTCATACCGCCGGCCCGACGGCGGCCACCCTTGATATGATACCGTTTTCGCCGTCCTGAGTCCCATTCGCCGCGTCGCCATATCTTCGCCGCGGCCAGCGTTGATTCCTGTTAGGTCGGTCGGGGAGGTCCATGCAGACGACGCTGCTCGGTCTGGCTGTTGCGCTGATCGTTGCCATCATCAGCGCACTGGCCGCGCCGCTTTTCGTGGACTGGTCGGCGCATCGATACCTGTTCGAGGCGCGGCTCAGCGCCGTGCTCGGCGCGCCGGCCACCATCGCCGGCGGCATCGACGCGGCCATTCTGCCGACGCCGCAGTTCACCTTCCGTAACGTGACCGCAGTTCGAGGTGGCGTGCTGGTCACCGTGGCCGAAGCCCGCGGCAGCCTCGCCCTCGGCGCGCTGCTGCGCGGCGAGATCGAGGCCGACGAGGTGGTGCTGGTCGAGCCCAAGGTCGAGGTCGAACTCGACGCCAACGGCGCGCTCGCGCCCGCCAGCGCCGTTGCCGGGGACCTCGCGGTCGAGCAGTTGCAGGTCCAGGACGCCACCCTGACCATCCACCAGCGCCGCGCCGGCCGCACCCTCACCATCACCGGCATCGACGCCACCGGCCAGTTGCGCAGCCTCGCCGGCCCGTTCCGCCTTGAGGGGCGGACCGATGCCAACGGCACGCGCACTGCCTTCCGCCTGGCCTCCGGCGGCTGGACCGAGGCCGGGCTGCGGTTGCGACTGACGCTGCAGTCCGGGCGGCCCTCGATCGACGTCGACGGCGCGCTGCATGTCGAGGACGGCCAGCCCCGCTTCGACGGCCAGATCGTGGTCAGCCGCGCCGGTGATGACCTGCTCGGCCGGATGCTGGCCTCGGGCAAGGTGGCGGCGACGCTGGACGCGGTCCGGTTCGACACCATCACCCTCAGCACCGGCCCGGAGGAGCGGGCGCTGGAGCTGGAAGGCTCGGCCCGGCTCGACCTCGGCCGAAAGCCGCGGCTCGACGCCGTGCTGGGCGCCCGCCAGCTCGACCTCGACCGCGCGTTCGGCTCAGAAGCCGGCGTCACGGCGCCGCCGCTGACGGTGCTGGCCGGGCTTCTGGCCAATGCCGACCTCACCGAGGCCGCCGGCCTGCCGATCCGGCTCGGCCTGTCGGCGGACGCCGTCACCCTCGGCGGCGAGGCGGTGCGCGACGTGCGGCTCGACCTCGCCGGCGGCCGCGCCGCCTGGACGGTGGAGCATTTCGAGGCCCATCTGCCGGGACGGGCCAACCTGCGCGTCGCCGGCGACGGCGGCGCCCAGGCCGGGTTCCAGGGGCTGGTGGCGCTGGAGGCGGACGACCCCGGCCAGTTGATGCGCTGGCTCGACCGCAGCGGCGCCGCGCCCGGCGCCCGCAGTGAACCGCTGACGTTGCAGGCCAAGGTCGACCTTCATCCCGGCCGGTTCGAACTCGATGACGTCAAGCTGGCGGGCGCCGGCATGGAGATGGCGGGCCGGCTGAGCTGGACCCAGCTCGGCGGGCGCAGCCAACTGGCCGCCGACCTCACCGGCGCAAGGCTCGACCTCGACGCGCTGCAATCGCTGGCCCGCACCGCCGGCCTAACCGCCGCCACCGCGCTCGACGGCGACGTCCGGCTGAACCTTGCCTTCGAGGCCCTGCAGCACGCCGGCGTCTCCGCCCGCCGGGTCGAGGCCAGGTTGGGCTGGGATGCCGCCGCGGTGCGGATCGACCACCTCAAGGTCGCCGACTATGGCGGGCTGTCGGCCGAGGCCGAGGGCCAGATGAACCGCCGCGACGGCGGGCTGGAGGGCGCGGCCAAGCTGAGCCTCGCGCTCGACGGCACCGCCGGCCTCGACGCGCTGGCCGGCGGCGGGGCGTATCCGGCGGCGCTGCTGCACCGGCTTGCCGGCATCGCCGCCCCGGCGAAGCTCACCGCCGAGATCGCCACCGTCGATGGCCGTGCGCTCAAGGCCGATGCCCGCGGCAAGACCGCCGCCGGCCCGCTCGACCTCTCGGTGCTGGTGCCGCTCGACCAGCCCGCCGCTACCACCATCCGCGCCGAACTGACCACCAGCGCCGCCAAGCTGCTGCCGCTGATCGGGCTCGACGGCCACGCCGGCGACGGCCAGCTCAGCCTGGCCTGGAGCGGGCCGGCCGGTGCGCTCGAGGCGCGCTTCGCCGTTCCGACGCTTGAGGCAGAGGCGCGCGGCCGGCTCGGCCTCGATAGCGGCCGGCTCGACCCCGACCTTGCCGTCTCGGTCGCGAAGGCCGACCTCGCCGAGCTGGCGCCGGCGCTGGGCCGCACTCCGCTGCCGGTTTCGGCGGTGTTCCGGCTGGTGCGCCAGGACGAGACGCTGCGGGCGGAGGCGATCGAGGGGTCGGTCGCCGGCATCGCGGTGAGTGGCGCCTTGGCGGTGGACGCACCGGGGCCGGCGTCCAAGCTTAGCGGCGAACTCAACGTCGCCCGGCTCGACCTGCCGACGCTGGCGGCGGCGCTGGTCGGCCGCAGCACGCCGGCCGGCGGCACCCCGGCGAAGACGTGGTCGGCCGAGCCGTTCGGCAAGTCGGCGCTGCCAGCGCTTGAACTCGACCTCCGGCTGGCAACGCCGCACCTCGTGCTGTCCGACGCGGTGAGTGTCGCCGACGCCAGGCTGGCGCTCGCCCACGCCACGCCGCGCAGCGAGCTGGTGCTGACCGCCGGCATGCTCGCCGGCGGCACGGCACAAGGCCGGCTGGTGCTGACCAAGGCCCCGGGCGGCGTCGGCGCCGACCTCCACCTCGCGCTCGCCGATGCCGGCCTCGACCTGCTGCTGCCGGGCGCCGTGGCAAAGCCGACCGGCCGGCTGTGGCTTGAACTCGGCGCCTCCGGCACCGGCCGCGCGCCGGCCGAACTGGTTCGGACATTGGCCGGGCGCGGCACCGCACGGGTCGAGGCGCTGGCGTGGCCCGGCCTGGCGCCGGCGGCGCTCGGCGCTGCGGCCGACCTCGCTGCCCGCCCGCGGCTGCCGGGCGAGAGCGAGGTGCGCGGCACCGTCGCCACGGCGTTGGCTGGCGGCGCGCTCAACCTCGCCAAGGCCGAGACCACGCTCGCCGTGCTCGGCGGCCAGCTCCGCGCCGGCCCGAGCCGTGTGGACGGCACGGACGTCGCCGTGCGCGGCGTCGTCGCCATCGACCTCGCCGCGATGACGCTGCGCGGCGACATCGCGCTGGCGCCGCGCAGCGAGCTGCTGCCGGGATCGCCGGAGATCGGCGTGCATTGGACCGGGCCGGTGGCGGCGCCCGACCGCAGCCTCGACGTCGCCGCGGTGGTGACCGCCCTGACGCAGGCGGCGGCCGACCGCGCCGCCAAGGTCCGCGAGGAAAAAGCCCGCGAGGAAAAGGCCCGCGAAGAGCAGGCCATCGTCGGTGCCATCCCGCCCGAGCCGCCGGTGCGGACCCCGGCACTGGTGCCGCTGCCACCGCCCCGGCCGCAGGCGGCACCAGCGGCGGTGCCCGCCGCGGCCCCGGCCGACGCCACCGCCGAGACCAAAGCCGAAGCCAAACCCGAGGTGAAGCCCGAGCCGGCGGCGCCCCAGACCGCAGACGACACGACCGGCGAGATGCCCGCGACGGCCGTGCCGGTTCCGCCGGTCAGGCCGCAGGAGATGCCGGCGGCCAAACGCCCGGCCAAGCGCAGCTCGGCGCGATCGCAGCCGCCGACGCCGGACGAGGCGGCGACGCAGCCCGAGCCGTTCCTGATCGACCGGCTCAAGCGAACCCTGCACGAGGAACAGGGCAGACCAGCGGTGGAATAACAGACCGTCTGAAGCCCGGCCCGGTGCTATTATGTCCCGGCACGGCTACCGAATCTGCTTTGCTGGCCGCGCGAGGATTTGCACCGGGATCGGCTGAAATGTTGTTGACGCCCGTTATTCTTGCCGGCGGCTCCGGAACCCGGCTGTGGCCAGTGTCGCGCGACGGCATGCCCAAGCAATTCCTGCCGCTGATCGGCGCCCGCTCGACCTACCAGCAGGCGCTGGCGCGGGTGGCCGACCCTGCACTGTTCGCGCCGCCAGTGATCGTCACCAACGAGGCGTTCCGGTTCTTCGCGCTGCAACAGGCCGCGGAACTCGGGCTTGAGCCGGCGGTGGTGCTGGAGCCGGCGCGCCGCGATTCCGCGGCGGCGATCGCCGCCGGCGCCGCGGTGGCGGCAAAGCTCGATCCCGAGGCGGTGGTGCTGGCGATGGCTGCCGACCACGTCATCCTCGACGACGATGCCTTCCTCGCCGCGGTGAAGGCGGCGCACGCCGCCGCGGCCGCCGGGCACATCGTCACCTTCGGCATTCGCCCGACCGAGCCCAAGACCGCCTACGGCTACATCAAGCGCGGCGGCGCGCTGTCGGCGGACGGCGTGTTCCGCATCGCGGCGTTCGTCGAGAAGCCGGACGCCGCGACGGCGGCGCGCTACGTCGCCGAGGGCTATCTGTGGAACTCCGGCAATTTCGTGTTCCGCGCGGGCACCATGGCGCGCGAGCTGACCCGCTTCCAGCCCGAGCTTTCCGACGCGGTCGCCGCGGCCGTGGACCTCGCCGCAGCGGACGGCGCGTTCCTCCGGCTCGACGCCGAGGCGTTCGGCCGCGCGCCGCGCATCTCGATCGATTACGCCGTGATGGAGAAGACCGACGCCGCGGCGGTGGTGGAGAGCCAATTCCGCTGGTCGGACATCGGCTCATGGGACGCGGTGTTCGCGATCTCGCCCCACGATGAGGCCGGCAACGTCACCGTGGGCGAGACCGAACTGCTCGACGTCAAGGGCTGCCTGGTCCATGGCGGCCACGGCCTGACCGCACTGGTCGGGGTCGAGAATCTGGTGGTGGTGACGACGCCGAACGCGGTGCTGGTGGCCGACCGCGCCCACTGCGAGGACGTCAAGGCGCTGGTGAGCCAGCTCGAAGCCCACGGCCGGCGCGAAGCCTCGGAACATCGCCGCGGCTTCCGGCCGTGGGGCTACTACGACAGCGTCGACTGCGGCGAGCGTTTCCAGGTCAAGCGCATCGTGGTGCAACCCGGCCGCACGCTGTCGCTGCAACGCCACCTTCACCGCGCCGAACACTGGGTGGTGGTGCGCGGCACCGCCGAGGTGACGATCAACGACACCGTCGAGCTGATCCAGGAAAACCAGTCGATCTTCATCCCCTCGACCGCGCGCCACCGCCTCGCCAATCCCGGCAAGATCCCGCTGGAGATCATCGAGGTGCAGACCGGCAGCTATCTCGGCGAGGACGACATCACCCGCTTCGACGACGTCTATAACCGCACCTGATCGCCGGGCGGACGCGCCCGCCGAGGCAGCGGCACCGGTGACGGTCCCGGCGCCGCGTCCGGCTGCTCAGGCGGCAAGGTCGAGCGTCGCGCCGGCCAACGTCGTCGCCGATGAGACCTCGGGTGAAGAGGTCTCGGTTGAAGAGACGGCGTGCGTGGCGTCGTAGATCGCCTGCTCGGCCGCGGTCACTCGGCCATCGCCGTTGAGGTCGGCCGGATCGGTCGACTCGCTGCTGGCGCCGCCGGCCCCTCCGGCACCGCCACCGCTTCCGCTGCTGCCGGACGATGCGCCGGCCTGGCTGTTCTCGCCAGCGGCCGCGGCATAGCCGGCCAGCGCTTCGGCGACCTCGACGACATCGCTCGACTCTTCCTGGACGGTCAGCAACTCGCCGCGCGTTTCCGTCGACATGCTGGAGAACAGGGTCTGGAATTCGGTCGCCGACAGTTCGCCGTTGCTGTCACTGTCCGCGTTGGCAAACACCGAAGTGACGGTCGACTGATCGAGGTTCGAGCCTTCCGTGGCCTGCAGCATCTCGTCCAGGGAGACGCTGCCGCTCTGGTCGCCATCGACCTTGGCGAGAATCGACTGCAGGCTTTGTGTCGCGGAACTCGAGGAGACGGCTGAAATACTCATGAGGACACCCCGGAACTGCGCGGCCCCACACCAGGGTTCGCCCTCCGGGGACAATCCGGGCGGGCCTACCGCGAGAGTTCAGGCCTACAACCTGCGCCCGAAGTCTTGACAGCCGGTGAAAACGCGGGCGCAGTTTTGCTCGTACCGCGCGCATTTTCGACCATTGTGGCGGCCAGCAGCTCAGCCGCCGAGGCTGATGCGGGTGACGTGACCCATCTTGCGGCCGGCCCGCGCGCACCGCTTGCCGTAGAGATGGAGCGCGGCGCCGGGCTCGGCCATCAGTTCGCGCCACTGCTCGACCTCGGTGCCGATCAGGTTGGTCATCACCACGTTGCCAAGCCGGCGCGGCATCGCCAAGGGAAGGCCGCACACCGCACGGACGTGCTGCTCGAACTGCGAGACGGTGCAGCCGTCGAGCGTCCAGTGGCCGGAATTGTGCACCCTGGGCGCGATCTCGTTGACGACCAGCCGCGAGGTCGCCCCCGCCCGCAGCACGAACAGCTCGACCGCAAATACGCCGACGAAATCCAGCCCCTCGCCGATCTTGGCGGCGATGCGAAGCGCATCCTGCTGCACCGGCTCGGGCACGCCGGCCGGCACCGTCGAGGTGTGGAGAATGTGGTTGCGATGGACGTTCTCGGTGAGGTCGAAGGCGCGCACGGTGCCGTCCGCGCCGCGTGCGGCCACCACCGAGGCTTCGCGCTCGAACGGCACGAACGCTTCGAGAATGGCCGGCGCCTCGCCGATCGCCCGCCAAGCCTCGCCGAGGTCGCTGTCTTCCACGATCGCGACCTGACCCTTGCCGTCGTAGCCGAACCGGCGGGTCTTGAGGATCGCCGGGCGGCCGACGGCATGAACCGCCTCGACCAGATCGGCCAGCGAGTCGACCGGAGCGAACGCCGCGGTGACGAGGCCGAGCCCGGTGACGAACCGCTTCTCGCTCAGCCGGTCCTGGGTGATGGTGAGGGCCTTGCCGCCGGGCAGCACCGGCCGGCAGCTTTCCAGGAACGACACCGCGGTCGGCGGGATGTTCTCGAACTCGTAGGTGACGAGGTCGACGCTTTCGGCGAAGCGGGCAAGCTCGGCGACGTCGGTATAGGCGGCACAGGTGAAGCGCCGCACCACCTCGAACGCCGGGCTGTCGGGATCGTCGGAATAGACGTGGCAGGCAATGCCGAGCCGGGCGGCGGCGAGCGCCAGCATGCGGCCGAGCTGGCCGCCGCCGAGAATGCCGAGCGTGACGGCCGGCGAGACCGGGCCCGCCGCGTCGGGGTCTGTCAGGTCGCGCTTGATCATGCCGGGTTTTGCGGCCGTTCGGCCACCGCCGCGGTCTGCCGGCTGCGCCATGCCTCCAGCCGACCGGCGAGGTCGGGGTCGGACAGCGCCAGCACGGCGGCGGCAAGCAGCGCGGCGTTGACCGCGCCGGACCGGCCGATGGCGAGGGTGCCGACCGGAATGCCGGCGGGCATCTGAACGATGGAGTGCAGGCTGTCGACGCCGCGCAAGGCGTGGCTCTCGACCGGCACGCCGAACACCGGCAGCGGCGTCAGCGCCGCCGTCATGCCCGGCAGGTGGGCGGCACCGCCGGCACCGGCGATGATCACCTTGAAGCCGGCGGACTTGGCGCCCGTGGCGAAGGCGTAAAGCCGCTCGGGGGTGCGGTGAGCCGATACGATACGGGTGTCATGCGCAATCGCCAACGCATCGAGCGTCTCGGCGGTGTGGCGCATGGTATCCCAATCGGATTGGCTGCCCATGATGATGGCGACGGGCGGCACGGTCATGACGAATCGACTGAAGCGTTCCAGATTGGGAAAAATGAACCCTATCGGGTCCGGCCCGCGCCGACAAGGCGACGAAACCGAATCGACACGTTAAACTGTGGCGGGGATCGGCAGCAGGCCGATCGGGAGCGGGCCATGGACGGCGGCAAGAGCGAACAGCACAGACTGCACCAGCAGGATCGGGACCTTGATGCCGGCGCGCCGCGTCGGGAGGTTTCCACCGCCCGTCAGGCGCCGCAGCCCGAGGATGCCCGCCGCCTGCCCCAACCCACCCAGTCGCTGGTGATGCAGCTCATGACCGAGGTGGAGCGACTGGAGGGAGAACTTGCCACCGCGCGTGCGGAGGCACGGGCGCTCGCCGCCCGCGCCGAGGAAGACCCGCTGACCGGGCTCGCCAACCGGCGCGGCTTTGCGCGCGAGCTGGCGCGGACGGTATCCTACGTCCAGCGCTACGGCGCGTCGGCGGCGCTGTTCTACATCGACCTCGACGGCTTCAAGGCCATCAACGACCGCCGCGGCCACGCCGCCGGCGATGCGGTGCTGACCGCGGTCAGCGCGACGCTGGTGTCCCACGTCCGCGCGTCGGACCGCATCGCCCGGCTCGGCGGCGACGAATTCGCACTGATCCTTTGGAACATCCGTCCGGACGACGCCGAGCGCAAGGCGCGCGCGCTGGAGGAGATGATCGCGGCGCTGCCGGCGGGCCGCAACGAAGCCGGCGAGCCCGAACTCGGCGCCTCGGTCGGGGTGACCATGATTACCGGCGACGACACCCCCGCGGTGGCCGAAGCGCGGGCCGACCGCGCCATG